>NWQT01000036.1 GCA_002798295.1 Lysobacteraceae bacterium NML07-0707
CCATGCCACGCTTGCCGTCCTCTACCCAAGCCTCAACCTCTGCCGGGGTCAGGTCAAATTGACGACTTGCCTCGGCCACCGTCGTCTTGCCCTGGATGATCTCAAGCACCAGCGCCGACTTGCGCCGCGCTGTCCAACGTTTGATTGCTTCGACCATTACTGCACTCATTGGGTGTCTCCTCTAGTGAAGGTAACACCTGAGCAGGAAATCAGTGGGTCATTACACAGGCAGCGGATAAAAGCCCCCCGATTTTATGTCATCAAGGGGTAAAAAAACCTGCAACATCCAGGGCAGCATGCAGTTTTTGAGCCCATTCGCGTTGCCCCCCTGGGTGGCAAGGCCATCGTTGCGCACCTCGACCAGCAGATGACGCAAGCCGTTGGGGATAGCGTGGCGCTCCAGGCTGTAGCCCATCATGACATGACCGTCGTAAGGCTGATTGTCGCCCACCTCAAGACCCTGCTGCCGCAGCTGCTGAAATAACGTATCAAGCCAGGGTTCGCGGTATTTCCACAAAAGACCTACAGGCCAGGGGCGAGCGCGGCCATGTAATTCAGGATTGAAACTGTGGATGGATAGCACAATAGGCCGCCAGCCTTCACGTAGCCGTGTATGCAGATGGCGCTCAATGGCGCGATGGTAGGGGCTGTGCATTCAGCGATGCGGCGCTCGCGGTCGAGATCGCTCAGTCCCAGATTGCCCGGCACCAGGCTGCCATCACTCTCTTCCAGAATCAGCTCGGGCGGGCAGACTTGGGAGGCGCCGCTGCCTGCTTCAAGGCTGTGAGCGCTGCGCGGGCTTTTTGCGCAGATAGATTTGCTTGCGTACCCGCGCCACCACATCGCCCTGGGTATCGACAATATCGGTCTCGAACCAGTGCAGCACCTTTTGCCCTTCGGCTGCTTTTTGTTGCAGTTCGGCCAGCACTGCATCAGTGAGTTCAAACTCGGCATGTACCGTGCTGCGCCCGGGCTTGATGAATTCGATTTCCGCCGCCTTGTCCCAGACAAAATAATCGCGCGGCAGCGCGTGCAGGGTGAGCAGCATCCACACCGGGTCGGTCATGGAAAACAGGCTGCCGCCGTATTGGGTGCCAACATAGTTGCGGTTCCAGGGACGTAGCCGCAATTCCACCCGCGCCCGCCGCCAGTCATGGGCAAGATGCGTCATATGGATGCCGGCAAACAGGAAAGGCGGCCAGAGGTTGATGCCAAAACGGAACAGGCGCGGGGTGATTTTCATGGCAGGCAACAATACGCAAGCGCATGGTTTGCTGCAAGCGGGCGGGCGCTCAAGCCATCGCCGTCTCTGGTATTAACTTGCGGCGAGTTTCTGGAAGGCATTCATCGACCAGCGCAGGCCGTTATGGCGGAAAGAAATCCCCGCGGCCAATGAGAGCCAGCGTACTTGCAGCAGGGGCGCTGGCCCCAGCACGAAGTGCAGACCCTCTTGCCCATTCCTGTGCGCCTGCTCCACCACCCAGTGCTCGCGGTTGGCAAGCAGCGCAGCCAGTTGCTCGCTGTCTTGCTGGTCGGCGGCTTCTGCCTGCTCTCTTGATTGTTGCCAGTGCTCGAAATCCTGCTCGCTGTCAGGGGCTTGCAGCCCACTCTGCAATTGCTGCTGTTGCAACCGCGCATCGCGGCTGCCGTCGAGCTTCAACTCGCCGTACTTGGCCTGCCAGGCGCGGGCAAACAGATGCCACTGCGGCGGTTGTTGTTGATGCAGCAGTTCAAGAAAGCCCATCATCGGCTGATAGCGAAGCAGCACGCGCTGCCCAATCAGCGATGCCAGCACCTTATCCAGTTCGGCGTGCAGGTCTTGCTGGTCAAGGCGCGCAAGGCGGGTTTCATGTTGTTGCTCTTGCGCTTGCATTGCATCCAGCCCGGCCAGCTGTGCCGATAGCCAGGCACGCAGTTTGGTTTCGCCGCAGATGAGCCTATTGCGGTCTTCATCCACCACGCCGCCATGCACAGCCATCGCCCAGGCCACTCCGGCAATCAGTGCCGCGCGATGACTGTCCCAGTCGGTATTTTCCAGCACCAGACAGGCATCCCATTCAGGCGGCAAGTCTTGTAAATCACTGCCTTCTTCAAGGCTCAAGGCATCCAGCCAATACTCAAAGCCAGTTTCTGCACCTTGACCCAAGCGGCAGGGCAGCCAGCCTTCAAAGGCTTCCGGTTCAATATCGGTATCCATCTGCAAATCGCCGGGCAGCAAGGCGGCCATCGCCTGCCAGGCTTCAGCGCTGGGCAGATGCGTGCGTGCAAACAGGATTTGGCAGGACATCGGGTGCTCCAGGTGTGAATGGCTTATCCGCCGGTTTTGAGCAACATCAAAAGGCCGCGCAGGGTTTTGATGCGGGACGCAGCATCGGGCAGGTCGAAGTCGGTCAGCCGCAGCTTGTCCGGGCCATCCATCTGGTAATGACGTGGCTGGCCTTGTATCAGGCGGATGACCGCCATCGGGTCGATGCTCGGGGTTTTCTCGAAATGGATGCGGCCGGATTTTTCACCCAGGTCAATCTTGCGGATGCCAAGAGCCGTGGCCTCCTGCTTGAGCGCGGCGATGGCAAACAGGTTTTGCGTGGCCTCGGGCAGCAGGCCAAAGCGGTCAATCATCTCCACCTGCATTTCGCGCAGGGCCTCGGCATCGGCGGCGCTGCTGATGCGTTTGTAGAGCGTCAGGCGGGTATGCACATCGGGCAGGTAGTCCTCGGGGATGAGGGCGGCTACATGCAGCTCGATTTCTGCGCCGCGGCTTTCACTGCCATCGGTATCCGGCAGTTTGCCCTGCTTGATGGATTTGACCGCACGCTCCAGAAGCTCGGTATACAGGCTAAAGCCCACTGCCGCCATCTGCCCGCTTTGTTCTTCGCCCAGCAATTCGCCGGCGCCGCGGATTTCCAGGTCGTGGGTGGCGAGGGTAAAGCCTGCGCCCAGCTCGTCCATCGAGGCGATCGCATCCAGGCGCTTGCGGGCGTCTTCGGTGATGGATTTGCGCTCGGGGATGATGAGATAGGCATAGGCGCGGTGGTGCGAGCGGCCAACACGGCCGCGCAATTGGTGCAGCTGCGCCAGGCCGAACTTGTCGGCGCGGTTGATGATGATGGTATTGGCGTTGGGGATGTCGATGCCGGACTCGATGATGGTCGAGGCCAGCAGCACATTGAAGCGCTGGCGGTGGAAGTCGAGCATCACCTGCTCCAGCTCGCGCTCGGGCATTTGTCCGTGGGCAATGCCGATGCGCGCTTCGGGTACCAGTTCGGCCAGCTCGCGCTGCATGCGGCCGATGCTTTCCACATCGTTGTGCAAAAAATACAGCTGGCCGCCACGCGATAGCTCACGCTGGAAGGCTTCGCGCAGCAGGGCGTTGTCCCAGACATTGACAAAGGTCTGCACCGCCAGGCGGTTGGCCGGTGGCGTGGCGATGATGGACAAATCGCGCAGCCCGGCCATCGCCATGTTCAGCGTGCGCGGGATCGGGGTGGCGGTCAGGGTGAGCAGATGCACATTGGCGCGTAGCGCTTTCAGGGCTTCTTTCTGGCGCACGCCAAAGCGCTGTTCTTCATCGACGATGACCAGCCCGAGGTCGCGGAACTTTACATCCGGTTGCAGCAGCTTGTGGGTGCCGACGATGACATCGATCTCGCCCGCGGCAACCTTGTCCAGCGCGCTGTTGGTGTCCTTGGCGGATTTGAAACGCGAGAGCACCTCCACTTTCAGCGGCCAGTCGGCAAAACGGTCGCGCAAGGTGCGGTAGTGCTGCTCGGCCAGCAGAGTGGTGGGCACCAGTACCGCCACCTGCTTGCCGGCGGTGGCGGCGACAAAAGCGGCGCGTACCGCCACTTCGGTCTTGCCAAAACCGACATCGCCGCAGACCACCCGGTCCATCGGCTGGCTGGAGCCCAGGTCGCCAATTACCGCCTCGATGGCGGCGTGCTGGTCGGGCGTTTCTTCAAACGGAAAGCCCGCCGCAAACGGCTCATACAGGGCACGGTCAATCTCTATCGCAATCCCGGCGCGCGCCTGGCGCTTGGCCTGGATTTCCAGAAGCTCGGCGGCCACATCGCGTACTTTTTCGGCTGCCTTTTTCTTGGCCTTGGCCCATTGCTCCCCGCCCAGCGAATGCAGCGGCGCGGTTTCCGGCGAAGCGCCAGAATAGCGGTTGACCAGATGCAGCTGTGCCACCGGCACATACAGCCGGTCGCCCTTGGCGTATTCGATATCCAGAAATTCGCCGCGCTCACCACCGGCCTCCAGCACGATCAGGCCTCGATAACGACCCACACCGTGGTCTTCGTGGACGATCGGCGCGCCCTCGCTCAATTCGCCCAGATCCCGGATGATGGCTTCGGGCTCACGCCCGGCGCGCTTGCGACGGCGAGGCTGTGTGGCGCGCTCGGGGTAGAGCTGGCGTTCGGTGAGAATGGCGCGCAGCGGGGCATCGGTGGCAAAACCATCATCCAGCGGCGCCACGGTGATGCTGAATGGCGGCAGGTGCTCGGCAGTCAGCGCGGCGTTGACTGGCTCGGGATGCAGTTCGGCGGCGGCCAGCACCTCGCGCAGCGCTTCGCGGCGACCGGCCGACTCGGCGGCAATCACTACCTGGCCGGGATAGCTGTGCAAAAAGGCTTTCAGGGCGACGGCGGCATCAGGCCCGGAGAGTGGCAACGCCGGTGCGGGTTGCACGCCCAGCGGCCTGGCATTGGCATGACGCGGATGCGTGCTGCCGCAGACCTCCACGCAGCGATGCTGGTTGAGTATTTCGCGCAATCGCTGCCCGGACAGGTACAGCGCATCCGGGGGCAGCAACGGGCGCTCGCTGTCATGACGGCGCTGCTCGTAACGCTCGGCCGTTTGCCGGCTGAATTTGTCGGCGGCCTCGAACACGCCTTCGCACAGCACCGGCAGCGTGCCAGCGGGCAGATAGTCAAACAAGGTGGCGGTTTTCCGGCCTTCAAAAAACAGCGGCAGCCAGGCTTCGATGCCTGCTGGTGCCAGGCCGTTTTTCAAGTCCTGATAGAGCGCCGAGCGCCGCGCGTCGATGGCGAAATCCTCGCGCAAGGCCTGCATGGCGCGCTCGCGCGCGGTCTCGTCCATCGGCACTTCACGTCCCGGCAGCAATTCCACCTTGTCCACTTTTTCGGCAGAACGCTGGCTGTCGGTATCAAACAGGCGAATGGTGTCGATTTCATCATCGAACAATTCCACCCGGTAAGGCGTGGCAGCGCCCATCGGATAGACATCCAGAAGGCCGCCGCGCACCGCGAAATCACCCGGGTCCATCACCTGCGGTACATGCCGGTAGCCGGCCGCTTCCAGGCGGCGCTTTTCCGCATCCAGATCCAGCCGGTGCCCGACTTCATAATGAAAGCTGCCGCCGACCACATGCGCCAGGGGCGAGAGCCGTTGCAGCAGGGTTTGTACCGGCACGATGACCACGGCCTGTTTTTGCGAGGGCAGGCGGCTGAGCGTAGCCAGACGCTGCGAAACGATATCCGGGTGCGGGCTGAAGCTGTCATAGGGCAGCACTTCCCAGTCCGGGAACGGCAGGATGCTCGCCCGCGTCGCGGCATCGGCCAGGCTGTGCAAATCGGTTTCGAGCTGGTGTGCCTGATGGTTATCGGCAGCAACGATCAGCAGCGTCCCCGGGTGGGCGCGGGCAGCGCCGGCAATCGCCCAGGCAAGCCCCGAAGTGCTTTCAGGGGCGCGCCACCAGGCGCGGGCGTGTTGGTTGCCGGGCAGCAGCGCGGCAAAATCGGCGGTGTTTTCAGACATAAGACGCGGATTTTAAGCCCGCGCTTTACTCTTTGTCCGGGTATTGCTCGCGCAAGTCCAGCATGACCCGGAACAGGCCGGGGCTGTCCTGGTCGCGCTGCCGGGTAAAACCCAGTGATTCGCATAGCCAGAGCATCGGGTGATTCTGGTCGAGCACATCACCATACAGGCGCTCCACTTTTTGCGTGCGTGCCCAGCGCACCAGTCGCACCATCAAATGCCGCCCCAGCCCCATGGCGCGCACATATTTGCTGACCAGGATGGAGTATTCGGCATCGCGGGAATTGGGGATGAGATATACCCTGGCGACAGCGCCCAGCAGCGCTTCGCCAGCAGGATAGGGCTCGGCGGCGACCAGTGCGAACTCGCTGCGCGGGTCAGGATGGGTCAGGCGCTGAATTTCCGCACTGGAAAGCCCCTGTACCGCGTGCAGATAGCGGTTGCGGATTTCGTCCGGTTCCAGCAGGGCAAACGAGGCTTGCAATGGTGCGCCATCAGCCGGATGAATTGGACGAATCAGAATCTTGCGCCCATTGCTGAGCGTGAGTTCTTCATGCCAGGGAGGGAGACGATTACGCGCGACCATGGGGCTATCCTGCCACGAAAAAGAGGTGATAAGGCGCAAACAGCCAAGATTTTGCAAAACGCATCATGCGTATTTCAGCCTTGATTCATTGCCCGCCGGGCTTGCCACGCAGGCGGTTGACCAGCTTTACCACGCCCAGTACCAGCGCGCCGGTGACAATGCCGACCACTGCGCCAAACAGTGAGTTCCATAGCCAGCCCAGCGGCCACTGGTTGAGTGCCTCACCCAGATGGTGCAGCGCCGGGATGCCGTGAGCGACGATGCCGCCGCCCACCAGGAACATGGCGGCCGTGCCAGCCACGGAAAGGAATTTCATCAGCCACGGTGCGCCAGCCAGAATGCCGCGCCCCAGGGCAGCGGCCGCGCCTTCGGTGCGGCGGCCATGGTCGGTGAGCGCAAGCCCGGCGTCATCGAGCTTCACAATCAAGGCCACCAGGCCATACACGCCGACGGTCATGATGAGCGAAATCGCCACCAGGACACTGAGCTGCTTGATGAAGGCCTGAAGCGCCACCGTGCCCAGTGAAATCACGATGATTTCCGCCGAAAGAATGAAATCGGTACGTATCGCACCCTTGATTTTTTCGCGTTCGAGCTTCACCAGATCAACCGATTCATCGGCAAGGTGCGCGCGGTGTTCTTCGGCATGCGCGAGCTCGTGTTCTTTGTGAAAGAACTTGTGGACGAGTTTTTCCACGCCTTCAAAACACAAAAACGCACCGCCAATCATCAGCAGTGGCGTGATGATCGGGATATTGTGGCCGCGACCATGCAGCCAACTTTCAAACATGGCGATAGCCAGTGCTGCGGGCACCAAAATGGCTTTGTTGACCATCGAGCCCTTGGCCACCGCCCAGACCACCGGCAGCTCGCGGCTGGCTTCAACCCCGGTGACCTGCTGGGCATTGAGCGCCAAATCATCGCCCAGCACGCCAGCCGTTTTCTTGGTGGCAAGTTTGGTCATCGCCGCTACGTCATCAAGAATGGTGGCGATGTCATCGAACAGGGCGAAAAAGCTGGAGGCCATCGTTGCGTGTGTGATGTAAAGGGGAGGGCAAGTGTAGGGCAGGCAGGGCCGATAGTGCGCAAATTACCCGGCTTTGTGCGCCAATAGCTGCAGTAGCGGTTATGCTTTGCCCAAGCAATGCAAAGGGAAAGCTCATGAGCGCTGCAGCAGGCATCAGCAGACAAACCATGTTGACGGTCAATATCAGCGACGAAAACATGCTGTACAACGCATATATGCCCTTCATCAAGGGCGGTGGCCTGTTCGCGCAAACACCCAACCGTTTGCCGCTGGGGCAGGCAGTGTTCATGGTGGTGACCTTGCCTGGCTCATCGGAAAAACTGCCGGTATCGGGCAAGGTGTGCTGGGTGACGCCGGTGGGGGCACAGGGGAATCGTCCGGCAGGTGTCGGGGTGAAGTTTGATGATACCCGGGAGGGTTTGGCGCTGAAAGACCAGATCGAAAAGCTCCTGGCCGGAAAGATGGAAAGCGAAAAGCCCACGTTTACTATGTAATTTGCCGGAGATATTCCACACAGGCAATCCGTGGTGTTGGTAAAAGGCTTGCTTATTGCTGGCAGATCTTTGGGCTTTTAACTACCGTGATCGCGGGAGAGTAGATCGGCGCGAAGTTTTTTGGCGCTGATATGGTACTTCACAGGGTATTAGCCCTGATCTTCTTGATCTTGCTGCTTCAAAATGAAGCCGGCCACCACCTTGCGGCCTTCACCGGCCAGCACATTGAAGGTACGGGCAGCGGCGGCATTGGACATGCATTCAATGCCGATGCCGCGCAAGAGGCAGGCGGCCATGGCTTCGGCGGGCGGGAAGTCCTGGGTATTGCCGGTGCCCAGAATCACCACTTCCGGCTGTAGCGCGATGAGGCTTGCCAGCGCTGAAGCGTCCAGTTCGGCAGCCTGCCTGACCGGCCAGTTTTCAATGAGCTGCTGCGGGGAGAGGATGAAGCTGGTTTGCAGGCGGCGCTCATTGACCAGGGCGTAATGACCCTGTGCGCCACGCAAAAAGAACTGGAAATCCGGTTTTTCTTCGACCAGGTGCATATCAGTTGCGCGGCAGTACGATGCGGCGTTTTTCTTTCGAGGCGCGGTACAGCACTGCGGTATGGCCGATGCGCTGAACCAGCACTGCGCCTGCTTGTGCGGCCATCTCGGCAATCATCGCATCGCGGCTTTCACGGTCGGCAGCGGCCACCTTGACCTTGATGAGTTCATGGTCTTCCAGCAACTGCTCAAGCTCGGCAAGCAAACCGGCACCCAGCCCCTTGCCGCCCACCTGCAACAAGGGCTTGAGGTCATGGGCTTCGCCGCGCAGGTAACGGATTTGGGCAGAAGAAAGTTCGGTACTCATCGGTGAGGCGTGAATGGCAAGGGGAGCGGGCAGGGTATCATGCGCAGAACGATAAAGACCTGTTGTCATGGCAAGAAGTAAATCCAGTCATCGCTGGCTACGCGAACATTTTTCCGACCCTTACGTCAAAAAGGCGCAGGCTGCGGGCTTGCGCTCGCGGGCGGCTTTCAAGCTGGAGGAGCTGGTCGAGCGCGACCGGCTGTTGAAGCCCGGCATGGTGGTGGTGGATTTGGGCGCAGCGCCGGGGGGCTGGTCGCAATGGGTGCGGCAGCAGCTGGGCGATACCGGCCGGGTGATTGCCTCGGACATTCTGGAAATGCCGTCGCTGGCCGGGGTGGAGTTTTTGCACGGTGACTTCCGTGAAGATGAAGTGCTGGCCAAACTCCAACAGATGCTGGCCGGGGATGTGGTGGACCTTGTTTTGTCCGATATGGCCCCCAATATGAGCGGGGTGGATGCGGTTGATCAGGCTCGGGCGATGTATCTTTCTGAACTGGCGATGGCTTTTGCCGACGATCATCTGCGTACTGGCGGCACATTCCTGATAAAACTGTTTCAGGGCGTGGGCTTTGATGATTATGTCCGCGAGCTGCGCCGCCGTTATGCCAAGGTGGCAATCCGCAAACCGGCAGCTTCGCGCCGCCGTTCCAATGAAGTGTATGCGTTGGCCCAGGGCAAGCTGGCGCAGATGAAGTAAGGCCCGGAGGCTGCATGAAAGACCTGATGAAAAATACCTTGCTGTGGGTCACCGTCGCCATCGTGCTGATGATGGTGTTCCAGAGCTTTGGCCCGCGCCAGGGCGCAGCTGGCAATGGCGGTACGGTGGCGTATTCGGAGTTCATGGACACGGTTTACAACGACCGGGTGCGCAAGGTGAATATCGCCGAGGATGGCCGCACGATCACCTTTGAGCGCAAGGACAATACCACCGGCACCACCGTGGCGCCGCGCGATGACAAGATGATGGATGACCTTTTGAGCCGCAAGGTGGAAGTGGTGCAGGCTGCCCCGTCTTCCGGGCGCGGCATCCTGGTCAGCATCCTGCTCAACCTGCTGCCGATTGCGCTGATTATCGGCTTCTGGTTCTTCATGATGCGGCAGATGCAGCAAGGCGGTGCCAAAGGAGCGATGAGTTTTGGCAAATCGCGCGCCAAGATGCTCACCGAAGACCAGACCAAGGTCACCTTTGCCGATGTCGCTGGCTGTGACGAGGCCAAGGAAGAAGTCGCCGAGCTGGTCGAGTTCTTGCGCGATCCTTCGCGCTTCCAGAAGCTTGGCGGCAAGATTCCGCGCGGTGTGCTGATGGTCGGTCCGCCCGGTACCGGTAAAACCCTTTTGGCCAAGGCGATTGCCGGTGAAGCCAAGGTGCCGTTCTTCTCCATCTCCGGCTCGGATTTTGTGGAAATGTTTGTCGGCGTGGGCGCCAGCCGCGTGCGCGACATGTTCGAGCAAGCCAAGAAGCATGCGCCCTGCATCATCTTCATCGACGAAATCGACGCGGTCGGTCGCCATCGCGGTGCCGGCATGGGCGGCGGCAATGACGAGCGCGAGCAAACCCTCAACCAGATGCTGGTGGAAATGGATGGCTTTGAAGGCGGCGAAGGCGTCATCGTGATTGCCGCCACCAATCGCCCGGATGTGCTCGACAAGGCGCTGTTGCGCCCCGGCCGTTTCGACCGTCAGGTGATGGTGGGCCTGCCCGACATCAAGGGGCGCGAGCAAATCCTGAAAGTGCATATGCGCAAAGTGCCGCTGGGCGATGATGTCAAGCCCGACCTGCTGGCGCGCGGCACGCCGGGCTTCTCCGGTGCTGACCTTGCCAATCTGGTCAACGAGGCCGCCCTGTTTGCTGCCCGTCGCAACAAAAAAGCGGTGGACATGCAGGATTTTGAAGATGCCAAGGACAAAATCTTCATGGGGCCGGAGCGTCGCAGCATGGTGATGCGCGAGGAAGAGCGGCTGATGACCGCCTATCACGAATCCGGCCACGCCGTGGTGGCGATGTCGCTGCCCAAGGCCGATCCGGTGCACAAGGTCACCATCATGCCGCGTGGCTGGGCGCTGGGGCTGACCTGGCAGTTGCCCGAGCATGATCGCATCAGCCACTACCGCGACAAGATGCTGGAGGAAATCTCCATCCTGTTTGGCGGGCGCATCGCCGAAGAAATCTTCATGGGCGAAATGTCCACCGGCGCCTCCAACGACTTTGAGCGCGCTACCAAGATGGCACGGGCGATGGTCACCCAGTACGGCATGTCCGATGCGCTGGGCACCATGGTCTATGCCGATGCCCAGGACAGCAATTACGGCCTCAATAGCAAGACCATTTCCGAGGCCACCCAGCAGAAGGTGGATGCGGAAATCCGCCGCATTCTGGACGAGCAGTACCAGGTGGCACGCCGCATCCTTGAAGAACGCCGCGAAGCGGTGGAAACCATGACCCGCGCCCTGATGGAATGGGAAACCATCGATGCCGAACAAGTGCGCGACATCATGGCCGGGCGCGAACCCAAGCCGCCGGCCGGCTGGGTCAAGAAAGACAGTGCCCCGCCGCCGCAAGACCCGCCCGAGCAAGGCATCACCATCGGCGGCCCGCAAACCACGCCTGATGGCATCAACTGAGACAATTCGCCAAACGCCGGGAAACCGGCGTTTGGCATACAGGTTTTGATGTTTTATGTTCGATATCACGCCCAAACTCGATTGCGCCGGAAAAATCTTGCAGCTTCAGCGCCCGCAAGTGATGGGCATTGTCAATGTCACCCCGGATTCGTTTTCCGATGGTGGCCAGCATCAGGACGTGCAGGCAGCCATCGCCCATGGCCTGCGGCTGGTGGCAGAAGGCGCGGATATTCTGGATGTTGGCGGTGAGTCCACCCGTCCCGGGGCTGGCGAAGTGTCGTTGCAAGAGGAATTGCAGCGGGTCATCCCGGTGATTGAAGGGCTGGCGGCGCAGGTCGAGGTGCCCATCAGTATCGATACTTCCAAGCCGGAAGTGATGCAGGCGGCAGTGACGGCCGGTGCGGGCATCATCAATGATGTCTATGCGTTGCGCCGCGAAGGTGCGCTGGAAATGGCGGCAGGGCTTGGCGTGCCGGTGATATTGATGCATATGCAGGGTGAGCCGCGCAGCATGCAGCAGGCGCCGCAGTATCAGGATGTGGTCGCCGAAGTCCACCGGTTTCTGGCCGAACGCATGTTTGCCTGTGAAATGGCCGGCATCGACCGCAAGCAAATCGTGGTGGATCCGGGCTTTGGCTTTGGCAAAACACTATCGCATAACTTGCAGCTGCTGGCGCAGCTTGCGCGCTTTACCGAGCTGGGCGTGCCAGTGCTGGCCGGGCTTTCGCGCAAGCGCAGCATTGGGGAAATCACCGGGCGCGACAACCCGCAGGAACGCCTGCATGGCTCGGTGGCTGCGCATCTTCTGGCGGTCGAACGCGGTGCTGCCATCGTGCGGGTTCATGATGTGGCGGCTACCGTGGATGCACTGAAAGTTTGGCAGGCGCTGGCAGAAGTAGCGCCACCGCGCAAGGAAAAAACAGCCTCAACGCTAGAGTGGCCGGAAGATTTTTAAGGCCCGCTATATGCCCGCAGGCGTATCCTTGCCAAGGCATGATGCAAAACCCAGATCGCCAGTAACCTTCCGCACTTCGCTCATCACAGGTTAAGCTGCGCGCTTTGCAAACGGTTCCCTGCCATGAGTGCCAGCCCGCAGCTTCTTATCACTTTCGGCCTTTATCTGTTGGCGATGATTGCCATCGGCTTTTTTGCCTGGTGGCGAACCCGCAATTTTGATGATTACATCCTCGGCGGGCGCTCGCTGGGCGGCTATGTCACGGCGATGGCGGCCGGCGCCTCGGACATGAGTGGCTGGCTGCTGATGGGGCTGCCGGGGGCGATTTTCCTGACCGGGCTGTCCGAAGCCTGGATGGCAGTCGGGCTTATCATCGGCGCCTATCTCAATTGGCGGCTGGTGGCAGGGCCGCTGCGGGTATATACCGAGCGCAGCGGCAATGCGCTGACCTTGCCGGACTATTTCACTCACCGTTTCGGGCGCAACGGCAAGTTGTTGCGGGTGGTGTCATCGCTGGTGATTTTGGTGTTCTTTGCGCTGTATGCCGCAGCCGGTGTGGTTGCCGGGGCGCGGCTTTTTGAAAGCGTGTTTGGCATGTCGTATGAACACGCCCTGTGGTGGGGCGCGGCGGCCACCATCGCCTATACCTTGGTTGGCGGCTTTCTGGCAGTGAGCTGGACGGATACGGTGCAGGCCACGCTGATGATTTTTGCGCTGATTCTGACCCCGGTGATCGTCATCCTGAGTCAGGGCGGGGTGGCGCCAAGCCTGGCGATGATTGAAGGCGCCAGCCCGGAAAAACTCGCCTGGCTCGGTAGCGGCGGGGTGATTGCGGTGATTTCCGCCGCAGCCTGGGGGCTGGGTTATTTTGGCCAGCCGCACATCCTGGCGCGCTTCATGGCGGCTGAAAGCTTGGCCACCATCCCCAGTGCGCGCCGCATTGGCATGACCTGGATGGTGTTGTGCCTGGGGGGCGCGGTACTGGTCGGCTTTTTTGGCATCAGCTATTTCGCAAGCCATCCGCAGCAGGCCGGAGCCGTCATGGAAAACCCCGAGCGGGTTTTCATCGTGCTCTCCGATTTGCTGTTCAACCCGTGGATTGCCGGGATTTTGCTTTCGGCCATTCTGGCTGCGGTGATGAGCACACTCTCGGCGCAGTTGCTGGTCTGCGCCAGCTCCCTGACCGAAGATTTTTATCATGGCTTCATTCGCCCCAATGCCGGTCAGAAAGAACTGGTCTGGTTTGGCCGGGCGATGGTGGCAGTGGTTGCGCTGGTGGCGATTTTCATCGCCCGCGACCCGGAAAGCCGCGTACTGGGACTGGTGGGTTATGCCTGGGCAGGCTTTGGGGCGGCATTTGGCCCGGTGGTATTGCTGTCGCTGTTCTGGCGGCGCATGAATGCCTGGGGCGCTTTGGCCGGCATCGTGCTGGGCGCCCTGGTGGTGATTCTCTGGGCCAATGCCAAGCCGGTGGAAGCGGCGGCCCTGGCCGAAATGTCGCCGCTGGCACGCGCCATTGCCGGTATTGGACGCGGGCTGTTTGGTGCGCTGTATGAGCTATGGCCGGTGTATGAAATCGTGCCGGGCTTCATCATCGCCGGCATCGGCGCGGTGCTTGCCAGCCTTGCCAGTCAGGCGCCGCCGCAAGAAATCGTGGCGCGCCATGATGCGGTTCGCAGCGAATTGCAGCAGGCCGGTTATTGATGCGTGCCGATACCCGGCCGCTGGCGTTGGCGCTGATGGGGCCGACGGCCTCGGGCAAGACCGCGGCTGCGCTGGCACTGGCCGAGCGTTATGACGGCGAGATTGTCAGCGTGGATTCGGCGCTGGTTTACAAGCGGCTGGATATTGGCTCGGCCAAACCCGATGCTGCCGAGCAGGCGCGGGTGCGGCATCATCTCCTGGACTTGCGCGAGCCTTGGCAGCCGTATTCGGCAGCGGATTTTGCCGCCGATGCCCGCCGCGCGGTGGAGGACATTCTGGCGCGCGGCAAATTGCCGATTCTGGCAGGCGGTACGGGTCTGTATTTTCAGGCATTGCTGCGCGGGCTTGCACCGATGCCTGAGGCCGACCCGGGCATCCGCGCGGCTCTGGCAGCGCGCGCCGGGCAAGAAGGCTGGCCGGCTTTGCACGCCGAGCTTGCCAAGATCGATCCGCTGGCCGCGGCGCGCATCCACGCCACCGACCCGCAGCGCATCCAGCGCGCGCTGGAAGTCTGGCAGCTAACCGGCAAGCCGATTTCAAGCTGGCAGGCCGAGGGCAGGCGTAACCAGCGCTTCCCCGCCAGAGTGCTGAAACTGGTGTTGGCGCCAGCCGAGCGCAGTGTTTTGCATGCGCGCATCGAAGCGCGCTTTGATGCGATGCTGGCGGCCGGTTTCCTGGAGGAAGTCCGCGCCTTGCGCGCACTGCCGGAATTGGCCGAGCACCCGGCCGTGCATGACTTGCCCGCTATCCGTGCGGTTGGCTATCGCCAGGCATGGGCGCATCTGCAGGGCGAGAGCGATGCGGCCAGCTTCCGTAATCAGGCCATCTTCGCCACCCGGCAACTGGCAAAAAGGCAGCTCACCTGGCTGCGCAACCAGCACGATGCACTGTGGTTCGACCCGCAGTATCAGCAACAGGCACTGGACGGGGCGGTAGAGGATTTTTTGTTGCGGTGATGATGCCCTCTACACATCCAGGCGTTACACTTGCCCGCCTGCCATCGGGCAGAGCACAACAAATAATCAGAACAACGAGGAACACCGTGTCCAAAGCTCAATCCTTGCAAGACCCTTTTCTCAATGCCCTGCGCCGTGAGCGCGTGCCGGTATCCATCTACCTTGTGAACGGCATCAAACTTCAGGGCACGATTGAATCTTTCGATCAGTTCGTGGTGCTTTTGCGCAATACCGTCAGCCAAATGGTGTACAAGCACGCCATTTCTACCGTGGTGCCGGCACGCAATGTGCGCGTGGGGCCGGGGGCATCCTATGTCCATCATCATGCTGCTGCGGCGCATGAGGATGAGCGCAACCTGAGTGACGAGGACTGATGCGCAAGCGTATGGGATGCTGATCGGTGGAATTGTTTGACCGATCCAAAAAAGGCGAGCATGCACTGCTGATTCAGCCGCATACCGGCAGCACGCCGGAAGATGAGCTGATGGAGGAATTTGCCGAGCTCGCCCGTTCGGCCGGCGCCAAGGTTTTGCAGGTGGTGAGCGCCCGCATCGACCGTCCCAATCCGGCCACCCTGATTGGCAGCGGCAAGCTAGAAGAAATCCTCGCCATGGCCGAAGCGCTGGAGGCGGATCTGATTCTGGTCAACCACCCGCTGAGCCCGGTGCAGGAGCGCAACCTGGAAAAAGCGCTCTCGCGCCGGGTGGTGGATCGTACCGGCCTGATTCTCGACATCTTTGCCCAGCGCGCGCAATCGCACGAGGGCAAACTGCAAGTGGAGCTGGCACAGCTCAAGCATCTGGCGACCCGTCTGGTACGTGGCTGGACCCACCTTGAGCGCCAGCGCGGTGGCGCCATCGGTTTGCGCGGCCCGGGGGAAACCCAGCTCGAAACCGACCGCCGCCTGTTGCAAAAGCGCGTGGAGCAATTGCAAAAACGCCTGCAAAAGGTCGAAGTGCAGCGCACCCAGATGCGCCGCGCCCGGGTGCGCAGTGCGCTGCCGCGTATCGCCCTGGTGGGCTATACCAATGCCGGCAAATCTACCCTGTTCAATGCCCTGACCGGCGCCGGGGCATATGCCGCCAACCAACTGTTTGCCACGCTCGACCCTACGGTGCGCCGCATCGACCTGCCCGGCGGCCATGCACTCCTGGCCGATACCGTAGGTTTTGTGCGCGACCTGCCACACGAGCTGGTTGCGGCGTTTCGCTCGACCCTGTCTGAAGCGCGCGAGGCCGACCTGCTGCTGCATGTGATAGACGCGGCCGACCCGCTGCGTGAGGAGCGCATCCAGCAAGTCGATGCGGTGCTGGAAGAAATCGGTGCCGGCGATTTGCCGCAAATGCTGGTTTACAACAAAATCGACCGGCTGGAGCAGGTTTTGCCGCGTTTTGAGCGTGGCGAGGACACCCGGCCACGCGCCTATGTCTCTGCACGTGATGGGCTGGGGCTGGACGCGCTGCGCGAAGGCATCGCCGCACATTTTGGCCTGCAACGTCTGGTCGCCAGCTTGCGCCTGCCAAGTCATGCGGCACGGCTGCGCTCACGGTTGCACGATTTGGGCGCAGTGCGTGCCGAAAGCCATGACGAGCAAGGCTGGCTGCTGCACATCGACCTGCCGCGCAGCGATGCCCAGCGGCTGCTGTCCGAGCCCGATGCCGAGGCCATTCGCGCCCTCTTGCCCGCGCCCGATGATGACCCCATGTACTGAGCACGGTGCAGGCCGCTGCGCCCGCCGTTAAAATTCCCCGTTTCACTCTCCGCGTTAGCGGTCCCAGATGGAGCAGGCATGGCCTGGAACAAGCCCGGTAGTCCGAACAATTCTTCTCCCACACCGCCACGTCGTCCCGGCAGCGGTGGCGGCGCATTCGATGGCCTGATGCAGCAGCTGCGCGGCCTGTTTGACGGCGGCGGCAACCCGGTTCGCTGGGTATTGCTGGGCTTGGCATTGTGGCTGGCCTATTCCAGCTTCGTGCTGGTGTCGGCGCAGGAGCGCGGCGTGGTGCTGCGGCTGGGCAAGTACCACCGCACCATGGCTTCAGGCCCGAACTTCAAGCTGCCCTGGCCGCTGGAGCAAGTCACCAAGGTCAATGCCACCCGCATCGAGACCTGGGATACCACGGTGCCGGTGCTGACCAGTGACGAGAACATCGTCAATGTGGAAATCAATGTGCAGTACCGCGTCGGCGACCCCAAGCTGTACCTGTTTGGCACCCGCAATGCTGATGATGTCCTGCAACAGGCGGCGCTCAGTACGGTGCGCGAGCAGGTTGGCCGGGCATCGCTGGATACCGTGCTGGGGGCGCGTGCGGCGCTGCGCGTTTCGGCGCGCGAGCAATTGCAGCGCTCGCTGGATGCCTACCGCACCGGCCTGACCGTCACCGACCTCAACCTGCAAAACGCCCGCCCGCCGGATGAAGTCAAACCGGCCTTCGATGATGTCAACAGCGCCCAACAGGACAAAGACCGGGTCATCAGCGAGGCGCGCGCCTATGCTGCCAAGGTGGTGCCGGAGGCGCGCGGTCAGGCAGCCAGCATCCGCACCGTGGCCGAAGGTTACAAGACCGCCAAGATTGCCCGCGCTACGGGTGATGCCGAGCGCTTCAGCCTGCTGGTGGAAGAATACAAGGCGGCGCCGGAAGTCACCCGCAAGCGCCTGTGGCTGGAAACCGTGCAGGAAGTGCTGGCCGGCAACCGCAAAGTGGTCGGCGGCGATGGCCGTCAGCTGATTTATGTGCCGATGGGCGCTGAAGAAAAAGCCGCAGCCCCGGTTGCACCGCAGCAGCCCGCCGCCCCGGTAGTGCTGCCGGTCGAAACCGCACCGGCTGCTCCCGTCAACACCCGCAGCGGCCGCACGCCGCGTGGCAACTGAGGGTCAATGTCATGAATTCGATTTTTTCACGCCTGCTGCCGCTGCTGGTGGTACTGGCATTCCTGTCGATGGGCTCGTTCTATGTGGTGCGTGAAGGGCAAACCGCCATCGTGCTGAATCTGGGACGCATCGCCCGTACCGATATGGGGCCGGGGCTGCACTTCAAGATTCCGCTGATTGAATCGGCGCGGGTCTTCGACCGCCGCCTGCGGGTGCTGGATGCCGATACCGAGCGCTACCTGGACTCCGAGCGCAAGGATTTGAGCGTGGACTTCTTTGCGCTGGGCATGATTGAAGATGCCCGCGCGTTCTATCTGGCCACCAATGGCGGCGATGAAAATGTCGCCGCACAGCGTCTGGCGCCGATCATCAAGGACGCGCTGCGCAACGAAATCAACTCGCGCACCTTGCAGCAGGTGGTGTCGGGCAACCGCGCCGAAGTGGTGAAAGAGCAACTTGATGTCATCAATGTCGGCGCCAAGAACATCGGTATCCGCATCATCGACCTGCGCCTCAAGCGCATTGAATTGCCCACCGACAGCGATGTGATTGGCGATGTCTATAACCGCATGCGCGCCCAGCGTCGCCAGGTCGCCAGCCGCCTGCGCGCCGAAGGCGAAGAACAGGCGCGTGAAATCCGCGCCCAGGCCGAGCGTGACCAGGCCGTGATTTTGTCCGAGGCCGAGCGTGATGCACAAAAATTGCGTGGTGAAGGCGATGCCGAAGCCGCCCGCCTGTATGCCGAAGCCGCGCGCAAAGACCCCGGTTTCTATGCCTTCCAGCGCAGCCTCGATGCCTATCGTGAATCTTTCAAGGACGGGCAGGGCATGATTGTGCTGGAGCGTAATGACCCGTTCCTGCAGTATTTGCGCAGCGACCGTTAAGCGTCTCCTGCCATTTTCCTCCGTGCATGCGCCCATGACCAAGGCGCATGCGATAATCCGCCGCTTACGTTTCATGTAAGCCGCAGCTCCCGGGTTTTTCCGATGTCCGCCCAAAATCAAGAACATATGCGGTTAATCCGCAATTTTTCCATCATCGCCCATGTTGACCACGGCAAGTCCACCCTGGCTGACCGCATCATCCAGCTCTGTGGCGGGCTGCAGGATCGCGAGATGGAAGCGCAGGTGCTGGACTCCAACCCGATTGAGCGTGAGCGCGGCATCACCATCAAGGCGCAATCGGTGTCGTTGCCCTATACCGCCCTGGATGGCACCACTTATCAGCTGAATTTCATCGACACCCCCGGGCAT
This sequence comes from Lysobacteraceae bacterium NML07-0707, assembly GCA_002798295.1. GTDB lineage: Bacteria > Pseudomonadota > Gammaproteobacteria > Xanthomonadales > Xanthomonadaceae > Solilutibacter. The sequence goes on from NWQT01000036.1 coordinate 19,100, forward strand.
GTCGATTTCAGTTATGAAGTCAGCCGCTCGTTGGCCGCCTGCGAGGGCGCGCTGCTGGTGGTGGACGCGGCGCAAGGCGTGGAAGCGCAGTCGGTGGCCAACTGCTATACGGCAGTGGAGCAGGGGCTGGAAGTGATTCCGGTGATCAACAAGATCGACCTGCCAACCGCCGACATCGACCGCGCCAAGGGCGAAATCGAGGCAGTGATTGGCATCGACGCCAGTGATGCGGTGCCGGTCAGCGCCAAGACCGGGCTGAATGTACGCGATGTGCTGGAGGCGATCGTGCATCGCATCCCGCCGCCGGTGCCGCGCGAAACCGAAAAACTGCAAGCCCTGATTATTGACTCCTGGTTCGACAATTATCTGGGCGTGGTGTCGCTGGTGCGCATCATGCAGGGCGAGCTCAAGCCCGGCGACAAGATGTTGGTGATGTCCACCGGCCGTACCCACCAAGTGGACAATGTCGGTGTATTCACGCCCAAGCGCAAGGTGCTGAAATCGCTGAAGGCCGGGGAAGTCGGCTGGCTGACCGCCAGCATCAAGGACGTGCATGGCGCGCCGGTCGGTGACACCCTGACCCTGGCGGGCGATCCGGCGCCCGAGCCGCTGCCGGGCTTTCAGGAGATGCAGCCGCGCGTGTTTGCCGGGCTGTTCCCGGTGGATGCCGAAGACTATCCCGATCTGCGCGAAGCGCTGGAAAAGCTGCGCCTCAACGATGCGGCGCTGCGCTTTGAGCCGGAAAGCTCCGAAGCGATGGGCTTTGGCTTCCGCTGCGGCTTCCTTGGCATGTTGCATATGGAAATCGTGCAGGAGCGGCTGGAGCGCGAGTACAACCTCAACCTCATCACCACCGCGCCGACGGTGGTGTACGAAGTGCTGAAGACCGATGGCGAGCTGATGCCGCTGGACAATCCGGCCAAACTGCCGCCGGTCAACCATGTGGAAGAAATCCGCGAGCCGATTATCCGCGCCAATATCCTCACGCCGCCTGATTACATCGGCGCGGTCATCAAGCTCTGCGAGGAAAAGCGCGGCACCCAGATCGGCATGACCTATATGGGCAGCCAGGTGCAAATCAGCTATGAGCTGCCGATGGCCGAAGTGGTGCTGGACTTCTTTGACAAGCTCAAATCGGTCAGCCGTGGCTATGCCTCGCTTGACTACCACTTCCTGCGCTTTGATGCCGGTCCGTTCGTGCGCGTGGATACGCTGATTAACGGCGACAAGGTGGATGCCTTGTCGATCATCTGCCACCGTCAGCACGCCGACCGCCGTGGCCGCGAACTGACCGAGAAAATGAAAGACCTGATTCCGCGGCAGATGTTCGATGTCGCCATCCAGGCCGCCATCGGCAGCCAGATCATCGCCCGCACCACGGTCAAGGCGCTGCGCAAGAACGTGCTGGCCAAGTGCTATGGCGGTGACGCCACCCGCAAGAAGAAGCTTCTGGAAAAGCAAAAAGAAGGCAAAAAGCGCATGAAGCAGGTGGGTCGGGTGGAAATTCCCCAGGAAGCCTTCCTCGCGGTCTTGCAGGTGGATAACAAATAAGCGGAAGGCCTGATGCGCTGGTTTGAACTTGTCATGGTCATCCTTACTCTTGTCACCGGCCTGGTCTGGCTGGCTGACAGGCTGTGGTTGAAAAAACGCCGCCAGGCCGCTGGTTTGCTGGCCGAGGACGAGCCTTGGTATGTGGATTATTCGAGCGCGTTTTTCCCGATTCTCCTGGCGATATTGCTGCTGCGCAGCTTCATCATCGACCATTTCCGGGTGCCGACCGGCTCGATGATTCCCAGCATCCGTATTGGCGACTTCATCGTGGTCAACAAATTCGCTTACGGTTTGCGTTTGCCAGTCACCAATACCAAGGTGCTGGCACTGGGCGAGCCGGCGCGTGGCGATGTGGTGGTGTTTACTTATCCCGGCATGGGCGCGGATGACCCCGATACCGGGATTGATTTTGTCAAGCGCGTGGTCGGGTTGCCCGGCGATACGGTGCGCTATGAGCGCGGCGTGCTCAGCATCAATGGCCAGCCGCTTGAATACCAGCCGCAGGGCGATGTGCAAATCCGCGCCGGTGACAGTGGGCCGCTGATGGGTGGCAAGCTGATGCTGGAGCAGCTGGGGCAAGTTGCGCACCAGGTACAGAATTTTGATATCAACCTTGAGCGTGGCGGCATGGGCGATGGCGAGTTTGTGGTGCCTGCCGGGCATTATTTCGTGATGGGCGATAACCGTGACAACAGCCTGGATAGCCGCTTCTGGGGCTTCTTGCCGGAAGAAAACTTGCGCGGCAAGGCCTTCCTGGTGTGGATGAATTTCAAGGACTTCTCGCGTATTGGTGAGAAAATCCATTGAACCCAAAGCCCAGAGGCGGGAGTTGGCGAACATCAGTTGCCTCTTGACGCCTCATCCCTGATGCCCTGTTCTCTATTTAAAGGAATCCCATGCGCTGGTTTGAAATCGCTCTTGTTTCCCTGACCGCGATCACGGCCGTGTTCTGGGCGCTGGACAAGTTTGTCTGGGAGAAACGTCGTGCCAATGCCAGCCTGCTCGAACAGGATGTGCCCTGGTATGTGGACTATTCCAATTCGTTTTTCCCGCTGCTTTTGGTCATTCTGCTGCTGCGCAGTTTCATCGCCGAGCCGTTCCGCATTCCCACCGGCTCGATGATTCCGACGCTGAAAATCGGTGACTTCATCCTGGTCAACAAGTTCGCCTATGGTCTGCGCCTGCCGGTCATCCACACCAAGGTACTGGCATTGGGCGAGCCGGCGCGTGGCGATGTGGTGGTGTTTCGCTATCCCGGCATGGGCGTGGATGACCCCGACGCCGGGATTGATTTTGTCAAGCGCGTGGTCGGGTTGCCCGGCGATACGGTGCGCTATGAGCGCGGCGTGCTCAGCATCAATGGCCAGCCGCTTGAATACCAGCCGCAGGGGGATGTGCAAATCCGCGCCGGTGACAGTGGGCCACTGATGGACGGCAAGTTGATGTTGGAGCAACTGGGGCAAGTTGCGCACCAGGTACAGAATTTTGATATCAGCCTTGAGCGTGGCGGCATGGGCGATGGTGAATTTGTGGTGCCTGCCGGACATTATCTGATGATGGGCGATAATCGCGACAACAGCCTGGATGGGCGTTTCTGGGGCTTCTTGCCGGAAGAAAACTTGCGCGGCAAGGCCTTCCTGGTGTGGATGAATTTCAGTGACTTGTCGCGTATTGGCGAGAAAATTCGTTGAAGAAGTTAAGATGCTCCCAACGCTCGTACACACTGCTAGTCTTTCACCAACTCCGAAGATTGGGGCAATCTTATGAAAAAGCATCAATATGGCATCACCTTGACCAGCTTCCTGATGGTTTTGGCCGTGGTCGGTTTTTTCCTGTTTATAGGCATGAAGTTGTTCCCGATGTATCAGGAATACTGGAGCGTCACCAAGGCACTCAAAAGTGTGGCGAATGACAGCTCAGTATCCGCTGACCCTGGCAGTATCCGTCGTTCTTTGGAGAGGCATTTTGACGTCGGCTATATCAATACTGTCAGTAGCAAGGATGTCAAAGTTGAGCGTGCAAAAAATGGCGGGGTATTGGTGGTAATTGAATACGAAGTGCGCAAGCCGCTGCTCTATAACCTGGACATAGTTGGCAAGTTCCGTGCCGAAGAAACCAAGCAGGCTGCCGGTGCCCAATAAGCGCATCACACATCATTTTTCCAATCCGGCGCTATTGGAGCAGGCGCTGCGTCATCGCAGTGCCGGACAGCCACATAACGAGCGCCTGGAGTTTTTGGGGGATGCGGTGGTCAACCTGCTGGCCGCCGAGGCACTGTATGCCGCTTGGCCGAAAGCCGATGAAGGCGCGCTGACCAGGGCGCGCACAGAATTGGTACGCGAATCGGCACTGGCCACAATTGCCCGCAAGCTGGACTTGGGGGGCAGCCTCAGTCTTGGCCCTGGCGAGATGAAGTCTGGCGGCCACAGGCGTGATTCGATTCTGGCCGATGCGGTGGAAGCGCTGGTGGGGGCGGTTTATCTGGACGCTGGCCTGGAAGCAGCAAGACGCATGGCATTGCCGTGGTTCGAGCCGCTGATGGCGGCCTTGCCGCCCCCCAATAAGGTCGGTAAAGACGCCAAAACCCGCTTGCAGGAATGGCTACAGGCACGCGGCAAGCCGCTGCCGGTTTATGCACTCCTGGCAGAAAGCGGTGAGGAACATGCCCGCCAGTTCGAGGTCAGTTGCACGCTTGTCGAGCCAAACCTGAGTGCCAGCGGTATTGCCGGCTCGCGTCGGGCTGCAGAGCAGCTGGCTGCGGCCAAGGTCTTGGCGCACTTGGAGCAGTAAAAAAGTCAGTAAGCATGGTCTCAAGTCTGATAGCTCACGCCAATGATAAAAAAGCGAACTACACCGCCGGGGATTGAGGCTTCGAACTCATCATCAAGGCGTTTTTTCAACATTGCCCGCGCCAGTGGCGAGTCAATGCTGATATGGCCGAGCTTGGCATCGGTTTCATCCGGGCCGACGATGCGGTAACGCAGAACTTCCCCGTCTGCCAGACGTTCGAGTTCGACTTCTGCCCCAAAAAACACCACCTCCGGGTCGCTGGGCATGCTATCGACGACTTTCAGCGCCGGGATGCGTTTGGACAGATAACGTACCCGGCGGTCGATGCCGGCCAGTTGCTTTTTGCGGTAGGTGTATTCGGCGTTTTCGCTGCGGTCGCCTTCTGCGGCCGCGGCCGCCAATGCCTTCACCACTTCGGGGCGTTGCACGCGCCATAAATCATCCAGTTCGGCTTTCAGCCGGGCATGGCCTTGTGCGGTAATCAGCTCGGTACTGCCGGGAGAGGGGGGGCGCCAGCGACTCATAAGGTCTCAATACAAAACCGCCGGTGAGCAAGCCACCGGCGGTGAGGTTCAAACTTGACCGGAGGGCGCGATTAGCCGCGCTTCAGGGTGTAGTTGAGTTCAGCATTGACGCTGCGGCTGCCATCGGCCGAAACCTGGGTCAGCGCATCATTGCTGTCCACGGCGTAGAAGGTATCAGCTTCGGTAGCACCATCGGGGGTCAGGGCTACGCGGCCTTCATTCAGCGTCCACTTGCCAGTGGTTTTGCTGTAACCATCTTGTTCTTCCAGATAGGTTTGCTCCAGCGTGTAAGTGCCATCGGCATTCAGGCTGAGGGCAGTTTCAATGCCGGGGCAGCTGGCGCAGGCCAGGGTGCCTTTGAAGTTGCCACTCAACTGCTGCATGCCTTCGTTGATGCTGTTAGCCACTTCGGTTGCAGAGGGCTCGGTCAGTACTTGAGCCTCATTGTTTTTGTTGCAAGCAGCCAGCGACAACGTGGCAGCAATGGCAAGCGGCAGTGCAAACATCTTCATGGTAATTCCTTTATGCAGGATGGATGAATGAATAGGCGAGGGATTATTTCACGGAAACACTGAATATTCAGGAAATTCAGCCAGCCGGCACGTATTGCAGCGGTGCACCGGGGCCAATCGGCAGACCCAGCCACATCCAGATCATGAACAAAATCGTCCAGCCAATCAGGAAGGCGATGGAATAGGGCAGCATCACGGCGATCACGGTACCGATGCCGGCCTTGGGCTCATAGCGTTGCAGGAAGGCGATGATCAGGGCGAAATAGCTCATCATCGGCGAGATGATATTGGTGACCGAATCGCCAATGCGGTAGCCTACCTGGGTGAGCTCTGGCGAATATCCCAGCAGCATGAACATCGGCACGAATACCGGCGCCATCAGCGCCCACTTGGCCGAGGCCGAGCCCATGAACAGGTTGGCGGTGGCGGTCAGCACGATAAAGCCGGCAAACAGCACGATGCCCGGCAATTGCAGCTGAATCAGCAAATCCGCACCCTTGACCGCAAAAATCAGGCCAAGCTGGGTCCAGTTGAAGAACGCCACGAACTGTGCGGCAAAGAAGGTCAGCACTAGATACACGCCCAGCGTGGACATGCTCTTGCCCATGCCGTTGATGACATCGCTATCGTTGCGGATGGTGCCCGCGCCGATGCCGTAGGCCACGCCGGCGACCAGGCCGTACAGGAAGATGACGGCGACGATGCCATCCAGGAAGGGCTTCAATGATTTAAGCAGGTTGTCCTCGCCCGCCAGACGCAGGAAGCCGTTGTCCGGCACCGTGCCCCACAGCAGAAGGCCGGTGAGGACGAGGCTGGCGATGGTGGCGAAGGTCAGGCCGCGCTTTTCGGCTGCACTCATCTGCTCGATTTGGTCTTGTTGCTGGCCTTCGGTGACTGGTGCGTTGGGGAAGCGTGCCGCCACAAAGCGCTCGGTCACCCACCAGCCCAGCCCGGTGACCAGGAAGGTGGAGACAATCATGAAAAACCAGTTGGCGGCAGGGTTGACGCTATAGCTTGGGTCAACGATGCGCGCGGCTTCTTCGGACAGGCCGGCCAGCAGCGGGTCGATGGTGCCGAGCAGCAAATTGGCCGAATAGCCGCCGGAGACCCCGGCAAAAGCTGCGGCCATGCCCAGAATCGGATGACGCCCTGCGGCCATGAATACCATCCCGGCCAGCGGCACCAGCAGCACATAGCCGATTTCGCTGGCCATGTTCGACATCACCCCGGCAAATACCATCACCGGGGTCAGCAAAAAGCGCGGCGCGGCCAGCACCAGTTTGCGCAGTGCGGCGCCAATCAGGCCGGAGTGTTCGGCCACACCAATGCCGATCAGGGACACCAGCACCGTGCCCAGTGGCGCAAAGCTGGTGAAGTTGGTGACCAGCCCGCCCAGGATGCGCTGCAAGCCTTCGACACTCAGCAGGTTGACCGGGGTGATTTCCTTGCCGGTGGTGGGGTGGGGCACCGACAGGTCAAATTGCGAAGCCACCCAGGACAGCAGCACCACGATGATGGCCAGGATGGCGAACAATGTCGCCGGATGCGGCAGTGCATTGCCGCCTTTTTCAACAATGGTCAAAAAACGGTCGATGGCATATTTTTTGCCGGTCGTGGTTTGCGTTGTCATTAGCGTTTGCCTCCAAACAAGCCGCCCAAAAGGCCGCGAAAAATTTGTTGCCCCACTTTGTTGCCAACCGTGCGGGCGGTTTGTTTTGCCATGGTTTCCAGCATGCCCTGTTTGCGGCCCGTGCCAAAAACGGCATCTTTGATGCTCTGCCCCAAGCCGCCTTGCTCGGCCTGGGGGTTCTTGCCTGCCGGTGCGGCAGTCGTGCTCTGTGCCTGTTGCGCCAGTTGCTCGGCTTTTTTGGCCAGCATTTCAAAAGCCGATTCGCGATCCTGTGCCTGCTCGTATTTCATGCCAACCGGGCTTGATGCGCGGATGCGTGCGCGCTCGGCATCACTGATGGCGCCCAGCCGGGAAGTGGGTGGGGCGATGAGCACGCGCTCCACCGGCATCGGTACGCCCTTGTCCTGGATGAGCGACACCAGCGCTTCGCCGGTGCCCAGCTGCGAAATGGCATCGGCCACATTCAATGCCGGATTGGGGACAAAGGTGTCGGCTGCGGTTTTGACCGCTTTCTTGTCGCGCGGGGTGAAGGCGCGCAGCGCATGCTGCACGCGGTTGCCGAGCTGGCCGAGGATATTGTCCGGGATGTCGTCGGGCAATTGCGAGCAGAAATACACGCCCACGCCCTTGGAGCGAATGATTCTGACCACCTGCTCCACGCGCTGTTTGAGCGCGGGCGGCGCATCGCCAAACAGCAAATGCGCCTCGTCAAAAATGAATACCAGACGCGGCTTTTCAAGGTCGCCGACTTCCGGCAAGCGCTCGAACAGCTCCGAGAGCAGCCATAGCAGAAAGCTCGAATACAGCCGTGGCTTCAGAATCAATTGCTCGGCGGCCAGGATATTGATAATGCCGCGCCCGTCCAGGTGGGTGCGCATCAGGTCGGTCAATTCCAGGGCCGGCTCGCCAAAGAAGGCATCGCCGCCTTCTTGCTCCAGACGCAGCAGCGCGCGCTGGATGGCGCCGATGGACTGGCTGCTGACCAGCCCGTATTCGGTGGAAACCGTCTTGCGCTCTTCGTTGACCAGGTTCAGCAGCGCACGCAGGTCTTTCAGGTCCAGCAGCAACAGGCCGCGGTCATCGGCCAGTTTGAAGACGATATCCAGCACCCCGGACTGGGTATCGTTCAATTCCAGAATGCGTGATAGCAGCAGCGGCCCCATTTCGCTGACGGTGGTGCGTACCGGATGCCCTTGTTTGCCCCACAAATCCCAGAACACCACCGGATTTTCGCGGTAGGCAAAGCCTTCCAGGCCGATTTCCGCCACGCGCTGGTTGATGCGCGCATTATCGCTGCCGGCCATGGCAAGGCCGGCGACATCGCCTTTGACATCGGCAAGAAACACCGGCACGCCGATTTTGCTGAAACCCTCGGCCAGCGTCATCAGCGTGACGGTCTTGCCGGTGCCGGTCGCGCCTGCAATCAGGCCATGGCGATTGCCGTATCCGGGGTCGAGCTGAATCAGGCCGCCGCCGGGCGTAGTCACGGCTTTGCCCACAATAATTGGCTGCATACGGTTTTCCTGAAGACTGAACGGCGCAGATTTTATGCGGCAATTGCCCGTTGTGCGCCTTGTCTGCTGCGCTGGCCGCGGTTACCCTGCGGGGCTTCCTTGGCATTGTGCAATAAAAATGGTTTTGATACGGCAAAAAACAGCTCAAATTTCCCTTGCCTTGCTGGCGTCGGTGGCCTTGCTGGCGCCGGCTCAAGGCAATGCCCAGCGCCTCTCGCGCGCCGTTCAGAACATTCTTGACCAGGCACAAAGCATCGAAGCGCGTTTTGCGCAGGCCAGCGATGCCGAGCAGCAGGAAGCGGCATTGAGCGAGATGGAAAAACTCATTGCCCAGTGCAGCGACGTGCGTGGCTGTCAGGTGCAATCGCTGACCCCGGTGTATCGCCGCATGCTGCAACCCAAGGGACAGGCCGAGGGCGTGCAGGCCAATGAGGATGCGCTCGATGAAGGCGATGAAGACGAAGACCCCATCAACTTTACCGGCCAGTCGGTACCGGATGCGGCTGGTGCCGATGCCTTGCTGGATGAGCGCAACAAGCGCTTTGTGCAAATGGTGCAATTCAATCCCGCGGTGCAGGAGGGCATTCGCCGCTGGCTGACCGATATGCGGCCGGCGCTGATGGAAAGCTATGTCAATTACCAGTACCTGCGCCCACATATGGCACCCGCCTTCCAGCGTGCCGGCCTGCCCGAGGCGCTGTTGTTTGGCATCATGGCCAAAGAGTCCAACGGCAAGGTGCATGTCAGCTCGCGCGCCGGCGCCAGCGGGCCGTTGCAATTCATGCCAGCGACCGGACGCCGTTTTGGTCTGGGGCCGGATGGCACCGGCTTTGATACCCGCTTTGATGCGCGCATGTCCGCAGAGGCCGCAGCGGCCTATTTGCTGGAGCGCTACGAGCAGCTCAACGGCAATATCGAACTGTCGCTGGCCGCCTATAACGGCGGCGAAGGCCGCGCATTGCGTATCTATAACCAAAGCGGCGGGCGCAGCTTCTGGGATATCAGCGTTTATAACCAGTTCCCGGGCGAAACCCGTGACTATGTGCCGATGGTGATTGCCGCCGCCTGGCTGTATCTGCATCCGTCCGAGTACGGCCTGCGCTTTCCGCGCACCTGGGGGGCAGGCCGGGTTTCGCAAATCCAGCTCAAGCGTGCGACCAGCATCAACGAGCTGACCATCTGCCTTGGCAATGCCCGTGGCAGCAATGGCTATCAGCGCGCACTGCGCAATCTCAACCCGCGCTACCGCATCAATGACCCCTTGCCCGAGGGCACCACATTGACTGTGACCAATACCATCGCCTCGCTTTACAACCGCTATTGCGTCACTGGCAAGCGTGCCGAAACCACCCGGCAGCTGATGATGAGCAGCGTCAATGGTGCCCTGGTGCATGGCAGCACCACGCCGGTGGGGGAAGTGCGTGTAAGTGAGCTCACCCCGACCAACGCACCCAGCCAAGCAACGCCGCAGCGTGCCAGCGCACCGGCAGCAAGTACTGCCCCGGCACGCAATCGGACGCAACAGCGCCAGCAGCGCACCCGCACACATCGTGTGGCGCGCGGAGAAACCTTGAACGCCATCGCCCGCCGTTATCAATGCTCGGTGCAACAGCTGGCCTCGGCCAACAATATCCGCGCCCCGCGCTACGCCATCCAGCCCGGCCAGACTTTGCGGCTGACTGGCTGTCGCAAATAAGTGCAAGGATCTTATCGTCGTTTGCCAGCGGCTCAATTGCCTAAATTCCGTAGCTTGTTGGCATTGATTGATGCGGTGTCTGAGCCTGACGACCTTAAATTACCGGGTCTGTATTTGCACAAGCTCCGGAACGATAACGGGCGTGCCGCGTCAGTGGCATGGTCAAGGCTGCGTGGTATCGAGCAGTGACGGCGATAAAGACGCGGGATGCCGACGTCATTGAGGCATTACAGGCGGTGTCTGCCGCGCCGAACGAAGAAGCGGTTGCCAATGCGGGAGCGACAGACACTGGAGCTGCCAAAGTCGCTCGGCAACCTGCCACCGAGCATCTTCCGCCAACAATGCGAACGTGCAAACTCTCCTTTACAACTGTCTACTTGACGGGGAAGGCTACGCTATAGCTATCAGATAGATATGCAAGCCATGTTTTTACATAATAAAAACTATGCGATTTGTCAAGCTCTCTGCGTGAGCATTTTTTGCAGGGAAAGTTGACAAACAGATAGCTATCATGATAGCTGCGGCAGCCTTGCCGAATGACAACCAAAACTGCCGCATTTGCGGGGTTTTTGCTTGCTCGGCGCGATGTTGCCTGACTGCTTCTTCAGGATTTTCGCCAATCATTTCGGCCAGTGCGACAATCGCGTCATCATCAGCACATCGGGTTCCAAGGCGGTAATGATTGAACCTTTTTGCGTCCCAGCCTAGCGTTCTTGCTGCTTCTGCATCTGTTTCTGTGACTTGAATCACGCGCTTTATTAATCGCTGCTGAATAGCTGTGCTTTTCATCGGAACACCTGTTCTAATTTGCTTGGAACACCTGTACCATCATCCTCCGCCGGAACATCTGTTCTGGCAACCCCGGCAGGCAGCCCCGAGAGCTGCCGGGGTTCTCTCGGGACGGGGCAGGGGAAGTGCAGTGGCTATTTCTTTTGAGCGTGAAATTCGCAAGGCCATTCAAGAGGCCGCGCAACATTGCGAACGCATGTTGAAGGCAGCGGAACATCCGCTGAACGCGGAATGTCGTGGGGAGTTTTTGGGTCGCGCGTCTGACTGGTCGGATATTGCTTTTCGTCATTCTTTTGAGCTTCGTTCTCGGCGGGGTGCTCTGTGAGTGCGCTGTCTGTGAGCGAAGTGCGTCCGCAGGTGTGCGGTAGTTCGGATTCTGTGCCGGGTGTGGTGACGGCGATTCCGGTGAATGGGGTGTCTGGCCCGACTACTAACAGGGGCCAATGGCCGGGAGGCGTAGAGGGCGTCGAAGCCGATGGGGCATTGGTGGATTACCTCACGCTGACATTCAAGAGGGAGCGACTCGCAGAATGCGGCGTGGCAGATCCTCGGCTTTTGCTTGAGTATCTTTTTTCTTTCCGGGGCGATGTGAAGCTATCTCGCATCGAACCGCGGCGCTGGCAGTTCTTTGAACGCAGCGGCACGCTTTACGACCGTGACGGCGAGGTCGCGGGCAAGGTCGGCATCGGTAATGGTGATACGGTTTGCGTGTCACTGACGGGGCAAGGCTGCAAGTGGGTTCGGAACTGGCACAAGGCCAGGACTTATCTGGATTTGCTGCAAGGCCGAATCACGCGCGTTGATGTAGCTCACGATGATTATGACGGCGAGCGTTTAAGCGTGCATGGCATGCTTGAACGGGCGCGTGCGGGGGAGTTTCAGGACGGACCGATAGCCCCGAAGTGGAAGTTTTTGGACGATGGGGGTAACGGTACGGGCTGCACATTGTATGTAGGCCAGAAAGGCCACAAGCAATTGTGCGTTTACGAGAAGGGCAAACAGTTGGGAATGGAAATGTCCAAGTGGGTGCGCTTGGAACTCCGTCTTTACGCGAAGCGTGCCGAGATACCGAGCGAGGTACTCGTGCAGCCGATGAAATACCTGCGCGGCGGATATTCCGTGTTTTCCGGGATTCTGCCCGGGGTATGCGAGCGGCTAAAGACTTTAAAAAAAACGGTCGAAGCAACGGGCTATGCGGTGGTGAAGTGGGCGAGGCGGCAGGTTGGCCCGTCGTTGAGTCTGCTTCATCAGGCGCTAGGCCATGAATTCGATGAGTTTTTGAGAACCCGGATTCTGCGAGAAGGGGCGCCGTCGCGCTTCCGGGGCATACCGAAGAGCGAGCGCCCAAAACTGCTACGGGAAACACTGGACGCGGCAATGAGTTATTTGCCCGTTCCGGGTGTCCCGTGCGAGGAGAACAGTTATGCCAGTTTGCATCATCCGTGATAACGGGGTCGAGGAAACCCGTTTGAAAGACGGCTCCATTATGCGGAGCCAGACCGCCGGGCTTGAACTTGGGAACGGCTTCCATCTGCCGTTTCGGGTCGGTCTCGGAAACAGGCCGCCGTATGAACCGGGGGAATATGACATTCATCCTCAATCGTTTGCACTGGGTCAATACGGCGACCTGATTTTGAAGCGATACGTTGACCTTATTCCGCTTCGGCATAAGGCAGCCAAGTAATGAGCGGCCAGACCGATTTGCTGTATGTGCTGGCGTGTGCATCGAATCACATGCAATCAGATGGCACATGCACGCAATGGGTTTGGTTGCCATACCCGCAGCAAGTGTTACCGCCGCTCACGCTTGCTGAAGGGTCAATGGTGGCGCTGGCAATCGTCGGGGTTTGGGCTGTCGGCCTGAAAGCCCGACTGGTTTTCAGGGCTGCGCGAATGTGAGCGGTTTTTCGAAAAGGTGTTGATTATGTCTGTTGTATCGTGCGTGAAGAAAGCCAAGGCGTGGAGCGTTGAAAAATGGGACACGGTGAAGGGTTATGGTGGTAAGGCTGCTGTTGCGGCAACTGGTTTGGTGGCTTCTGGCATGGCTGCTGCGCAATCCAGTTCGCCGGGTCAAGCGATTGCTTCGGAATTGTCGGGTGGCAAGGCTGAAGTAATGCTGATTGTCGGTGCTGTTGCTGTGATTCTTGGCGTTATTATCTTGTGGGGCTATATCAAGAAAGCCCGTTGATGTCGGAATCGGAAAAGGGGCGCATGCCCCTTTTCTTTTGGAGAAATGGGGTATGGGCTACTTTGTGATTTTGGCGATCTGCGGTGCTTGCTGGCTTGCATTTGACGGGATTTGAGATGCGGTATCTTTTTTTGTTTTTGATTTTGTTTTTCCCGATTACTGCTTTTTCGGACTCTCGTTATTCTGGTTGCTCTGATATGGGGGTATCTTATGCTATATGTCAGTACAAGTCGGATGCGGGGTTACAGGCACGGCGTGCAGCGAATAAATTTAAATCAGATATGGGTTATGCGTATGTTTGTCAAATTTCTTTCGGATCTTATCGACTAAGGAATAATCCTTGTGATTCTGGGGGGGCGGATGGTTTTATCGTTACGCGTGAATGGGATATTGATCATTCTTGCGGTGTTGGAGAATGGCCAGACCCGTCGAACCCTGGGCAGTGCCTATCTCCGGACGTGTGCCGGGACAGGAATGGGGATGGCGCTACGTCAGGAGATAGGCAGGGGCCGAGTAAAAGCTGGTGTGTGGCTGGCTGTGCGGTTTCTTGGAAGCGTGGAGCCAGTCACGGAACCTGCGTGAAGGGGCTGGGTGCGGATTCCTGTTGGTATTCGGGGGAGGTTGAATATACGGGCGGTCAGTGTTCTTTCGGTTCGGATAATCAACCTCCGCCACCAGATGCGCCGCCACCGGATGCGCCGAAACCGGAGCCGGTTCAGGATCCGAATGAGTGCGCGCCTGTTCCTGGGCAAACTTTGTGCGTCAAGCCGGATGGCAGTCATTGTGCAAGCGCGTCTACGGGCAGGCAAATATGCTGGCGTCCGCATGAGACGGGCACAAAGACAGACCGCGATCACGTACAGAAGAAAAAGCCGGGAGATTCTCCGGGTCCGCCTCGTATCACGCTGAATAACGGCGACACTGCTAATCAGCAGGGCGAAGATATTCGCGTGAAACAGATAACGCCGGACGGGCGATCATCTGTGACCACGATTACCGGATACAAGACCGATTCGGGAGCGAGTGCCGGTAATCCGTCAAACGATGCGGGTCAGTCGTCAAGCGGGCAGGGGGGTAACAATGGTGACGATGACGGCTCTACAGCCGGAGGCGGTGGCGATTGTGATACGCCGCCCGTGATGACGGGTGACGCGGTGTCAATGATGATTGCTCGTCAAGCTTGGGAAACGCGCTGCGCGGTAGAGCGTTTGAACGATATTCAGGTGACGGGGGATGTAGAGAATTGTGATTCTCCATTCAGCGTGACCGGAACTAGCGCCCAAGTGCATAACTTGCGCGCTTTGCGTGAAAAGATATGCGGTGAACCGTGGTGGGCGAAGGGGGATAAGCCGGATACCGGCAGCGGTAACGGTGGTGGTGATGGCGATGACGGCGAGTCTACGCGGTTCGGGCTTGGGTTTGGTCCGGATATGTTGGACACGGAAAACATATTCGGGGCGGGCGCATGCCCCACGTTCACGGTGACGATTATGAATGCGACTTTTTCAACGTCAGATTTTCCGGCGTGGTGTCGCCTTGTCAGCATCATGCGTTCCGTGGTGCTGATAATGGGGACATACACGGCTCTGATGATTTTGTACGGCAGGAACTGATATGGCGGTGGCGAAGATATACGAATGGGCGAAGGATTTTGCTTCTGAGATTGTTACGGCGCTGTCGGGCGGAATCGGCGGGATTGTGACCAAGGCGCTTTCGTTTTTTGGCCTGTCGATGATTTCTTTCAAGGTGTTGTTGCCGCAACTCAAGGCGTTTGTGATGCAGTTTGTATCGGGTATGCCTGCGGAGGCTGCGCAATTTTTAGGCGCGATTGGACTTGGGCAGGCGATGAGTATGGTTTTTTCCGCATTGACAATCCGCTTTGCGTGGAAAGTGTTGATTGTGCCGAAAGCTGCGGCTGATGCTGTGGGGTCTCAATGATTTATTGGTATACAGGGCAGCCGGGGCACGGTAAAACGCTCCACGGAATCAAGCGAGCGCTTGAGTTCAAGGCACAGGGTCGCATGGTGTACGTTTGCAATGTGCGGGATTTCGATTATGAGAAATCAGGCATGTTGAAAATGACGCCGGAAGACTTTCGTAACTGGATGGAGTTTTTGCCTGATGGCGCGGTCGCGCTGGTGGACGAATGCTATGAGCATGATATGCTGCCGAAGCGTCCGCCGAGTGCTCGCGTGCCGTTGCATGTCGAGCAATTGGCGAAACATCGCCACCGCGGTCTTGACTTCATTTTCATCTGCCAGTCACCGGATAAACAGTGCGATATTTTCGTCCATGATTTGATTGAGCGTCATATTCATGTTCGGCGTCGTTTTGGTACGCAGTTCGTGCATCTGCGCACATTTGACCGTTACGAGAAAAACCCCGAGAAAGCCACGCCTCTGACAATTAAACGGGTGCGCTTGCCGAAAGAGGTTTTTGGCTTATATAAATCTACGGAACTCGATACGGTCGAGCGCCGTATTCCGTGGTATTTCATCGCGTTTGTTTTGGGGGTTCCTACGGCGCTGGGGTTCTTTTGGTGGCGGCTGGGCGGGATGGGCGAGCGGCTTGGCGGTGGAGAGGTTGCAGCGCTTCAGGCCGGGCAGGGCGGGGCGCCGGGTGAGCATACGGAGCGCAGCGACGGAGGCGATACCCGCGAGCCCGCGGCTGCTGTGATGAGTGCAGCGGATTATCTCGCACGCTTCACGCCGCGCATACCGTCCCAGCCGTGGAGCGCGCCAATCTACGATGATCTGACGGTGCCGCCTGAAGCGCCGCGGGTGATGTGTATGAGTAGTAGCGCGGGTCTGCGCGCTGACGGGGTATATCGCGGCGAGTCGTGCACCTGTATGACGGAGCAGGGGACGCGCTACGAAATGGGTGATGACTTGTGCCGGCATATTGCACGCTGGGGGCAATACGAGCCTTTCCGCGATGAAGGGCAGCAGGAGCGGGCGGGGGCTCGAGCGACCGTTGAAACCAATTGGCGGGCAATTGACCGGATCAACGGCGACCGGGGCGTTTCGGCTGTTGGCGGCGGTCAATCACAAAGCGCCGTGGTCGTGCCTGGCGCTGAGCATGCGCCGGATTATGGGCGCTTGGGGATTTAGCAGCGTCCAACCTGTTCCCATGTGTTCCCTTGTTTGCGCAGGATGACCCCATTAATGCAACGTTCGTTGATGCCTAACGTTCTGGGTGCTGTGGATGTTTGGGGTCTGCTTTTGGGGTCGATGTAGTACATGCCTGTAAATTCGAACTCGTCTTCAATCGTCCGTTTTATCTTCTGGTGTTGCTCTTCAAACTTCTGTTCCATTTCTACCTTGTTTTTCGCGTCTAGATGTTTGATATATGCGCCTATCAGAAGCGTGTGGGGTATCACTGCGAAAAACACAGCTAGATAAATGTCGAGCACTTTTATCCTTGACCTTGGGGGCGTGACATGGATTGGCTTGCTGAAATTCATGGGGGTGTTCGGGTCGTATTCCATTTTTCACCGATAGTTTTTGGGATGAGATAAGCCCGCTTGCGCGGGCTTATCGGTTAGTTGTCGATTTCTAGCCGTCGTTCGATTTTGGCGATCCGGCTTTCGATTTTGTCGATTCTGACGCTTTGCTCTGCGTTGGCCTCTTCGGCCATGACAACATCGCGGCGGCCTGCGGCGATAGCGGTTTCCAGCCTGCCTACCCGATGCGTGAGCGTATCGAGCGAATCGGTCATTTTCTTCAGGTCTTCCCGGATAAGCGATAGCATCCGGGGCACAAGGTTTTCTACGTTGCTCATGTTTGGCCTCCTTTGGGGCGATTGTAGGTGAAATGGTGTTGTTCGTGGTGGCTGGCCTGGAAGGCATGCCCCGCGAACAACACCATGGCCACCGTTGAACGCTGCGCATAAGGCCATCTGTCAAGGTTTGCGCAGCAACCGCGTAGCGGCTTGACCTTTACAGATGGGCGCGCAGTGTTTGAGCGTTTTGAGTGCTGCGCGTTTGCTTTTCAGGGACTGGAGGCTTTCGGCTTGCGCGAGCGACTTATGCAGGGGCAGGCGCTTTTCCAGCTTTTCCAATTCCTGGACTTGTGCTTCTAACGCTTCTATGGCGATTTTCAGTGCGTGAGGGAGTTGCATGCTTTTGCGGCCGGGATTGATGCCGGATGGTGGAGACCGAGGCTCCATGCTTGCACGAAAGCCCGAAGGCCGCCCATAAGCTTTTCAATACGCATCCGTATATTTGACATAATAAAAATTATGCGAAGTCGTAGAAGGAGGCTTTATGTCAGAAGAATCAATCACTTACAAAAGCGCCCTCGATCTTGCAATCCAAGCGCTTACCGATGCCGCAGCACAGATAGATGCAGTCTCGTGGCGCTGGCCGAAAAAATGGTTAAACAAGCATCAGCGCGACCAGCTACAACGCGCGGCATTGTTCAAGGCTGCGGCGCAAAAGCTGCAAGGCAGTATACAAAAGCCCCGGTATGAACTGACCCCCAAAACTTGGACAGTTACGGGTTAAGTGTTCGAGGCCTGAGTCCGGTACTGCACCGGGCTCAGGCCTTTGAGTTTTGTCCTGATACGCTCGTGATTGTAGTAGTCCATATATTCG
>NWQT01000003.1 GCA_002798295.1 Lysobacteraceae bacterium NML07-0707
ACGGCCCTGAATACACCGCACAAAGCCTGGTCGACTGGTGTCGCAAGCATCACGTCGAACTGCGCTACATCCAGCCAGGCAAGCCGAACCAAAACGCTTACATTGAACGATTCAACAAAACCTATCGCACCGAAGTGCTGGACGCGCACCTGTTCGAGGATCTTGAGCAGGTGCGCGACATCACCGACCTTTGGCTGCAAAGCTACAACGAAGAACGCCCGCATGAGTCGCTCGGCAACCTGCCACCGAGCGTCTTTCGCCAACAATGCGAACGGGCAAATTCTCCTTTACAACTGTCTGCTTGACGGGGAAGGCTACGTTTGTTCTCGGCAATGGCATCTTGTGTGCGGATAATCCCGGAGCGGTCGCCCTTCTGCCAAGACTTTTCATTCACTTCTGCGCTTTCAATCGTGATTTTCATTTTTTACCTCTACCTGTTCTCTGATATGTGCTGATAGGTCGCCTACAAAACCTTTAAACCGCCCGGGGCGACCTGGCCGGACAATGGATTGAATGAGATATTGGGTAGCATCCTCGCCCAGTGCTTCAAAGCACAGATTGAGCATGGTTCCGCCTTGAGTACGCAGGAAGCGCTCTGCGGCCTTCCACGATGCATTAATCATTCGGTGCTTGACCAGCAGGCGCGTAGCCTCACCGACAACAAACCCGACCAATGCCGGGTAAGCTGATTTGAAATACTGGCCGGGGTTGCGAAGGACATCATTCGGCAACTCCAAACGCTTGGCATACAAGCGCAGTTCGCAGCGCGTATGCAGTGATTCAGGGTCGCCTAGCTGCTTGCCCTTCTCGTAGATATTGAGCTGCTTATGCCCCTTTTGACCGATGTAGAGGCTGCAACCCTTGTTGCTCCCCATGTCATCGACAAACTGCGACGACGGCGGGCGGCCATTGCTGACGAACTCGCCAGCGGCGTGCATGTCGAGGAAAGTCTGAAGGTTGAAGGTTTCGCCGGTCAGGTCGTCAACGGCAATATCCGTGCGGGTGATGCGGCCTTTAACGGCATCCAGCACATCGGCGACATGCCGCCAGTTCGGCACATGCTGGCAGCCCTGCCCCATCATCGAGATGCAGATATGCCCCTGATCGTTGACACCAATCTTCCCGGCAATCTTGCCGGTGGTATCGACCATCACCGCCGAACGCGGGTAGAAATTGAAGGGCTTGTCTTGAAGGCCGCCCACTGCGATTGAACTGCCGGTGCCGAAAACGTAACGAAGGATTTCCGTCAGCGGCATCTTGCGGAACGCGGCCTTTGCTTCATCCGAGGAAAAAACGACCGTTACCGCGTCGATGATAGGCCGGCTCAAGTTGGACTTTTGGCCCGTGTTACTGTTCGGGCCAATCGGCGCGATTCCCGCAGACGAGCGGTGAAAAGTCCCGTCAGACACTGGCAGCCTCCGAAACATAGCCATTCAGGACAAGCAGGGACGGAAGAGCGGCGGCCTTGTCAGCCGCCCAGTGCGAAAGCTTGCGTAGGTAAATTCGCTCATGGAGGCGCAAACGCATATCGTTGGATGCGATCATCGCTTTACGCTTCAAACTGTGATACGGGTCACATGCTGGGTAATCGCCGTCGAGCAGTTCGCGCAAAAAATCCGGCTCAAAATGCAGCAGGTATGCAAGGCGGGCATTGCTCATCATGGCAGCACCCCCAAGGGAGCCGGGAAAACGCGAACTTGCAGACTGGAAAAAGAGCCGTGAAGGTTTACCATCAAAATCTCTTCTTCACAGTCAAGAGATGCGGCAACCTCATCAGAAAGCGGACGGCCAAAAACGTCAAAATCAAAGGTGCTGCCGAAAAGCGACCGATGCAAACGGGCAAAATAGCGCTCGTTGTAGTACTGCTCGCGTGTCATGTCTATCACCCCTGCCCCGTCCCGAGAGAACCCCGGTCAGCGCTCGGGGCTCGCTGCCGGGGTTGTGCTAACATCTGTAAGCGTGCACTGTTATACAGTCGTTAGCATCAATTTGCAAACAGGTGTTAGTATGAAAGGCACATCGGTTCAGGAGCGGTTAATAAAGGGCGTGTTAAAGGCCACGCAGAACGATGCAGCAGCGTGTAAAAGCCTAGGATTCAGTAGCGCACAATTCAGCCATTACAAAACAGGCAGACGATGCGCAGAAGATGATGCAATCGTCGCACTGGCCGAAATGATTGGCGAAAATCCCGAAGAAGCCGTCAGACAACACCGCGCCGAGCAGGCAAAAACCCCACAAATGCGGCAGTTTTGGTTGTCATTCGGGAAAGTTGCCGCCGCTATCATGATAGCCATTGGCTTGTCAAGCGCCCTGCTGCCGTCAGATGCGTTTGCAACCCCTGCCCTGACTGCCAAAGTTGACAGTCTAAAAATTATGCGAAATTTTGACCATGTAAAGTGTGCTATGTGTAAGTGCTGTCAGCCGACAAGCGTATCAACCGCCAGTGAACATGGCGCGGTACTGGGGACTCAAATGCGGGCGCAGCACGGAGGCAGGCACTTCCACATTTTGGGTGCCATCGGAATATGGGCCGACCTGATACGGCGGGAATACAAACCGCAAACCAAACCATTTGCCATCGGCCGAAGGAATCGGCTCGAACTGGGCAAAGTTGGCCGCATCAGGCATGGTGCCTTCTTCGATCATATTGCTGGCACTGCGGATGATTTCAGCGCGCTCCGGTAGAGGCACTTCATCTTCATCAAGACGCGCCTCTACCTGGGCACCCAATTGTTTGCGCACATAATCCGATATGGCCTGCCAACCAGAACGCTCGGACACCAGATCCTGCGGGGCGAGCATCCGGTCTTCCTGCGGCAGATAGGTAAAACGTGCAATCAGCGGGATGCCATGCGCCCCCCCGGTATACAGGCTGCCATCGACGGCCACCACTACCGCAGCGGGGGTATTCATCAGCTCAATGAAATTGAGGCTCAGGTCATAAGTATTACCGCCGCCGACAGAATCGCCCGCCAGTTTGACTGCATCATCCAGGTCTTGCTGGGCACTTTTGGCGTAATCAAACAGCGCCTGGGCAAGCCTGGGATGCTGATTGGCAACTGCAGGATAAGTAATGCCGATGAGATATTTGGAATTGCGCTCGGTCACATCCTGAAGCGGCAAGGCCAATGTCTGCGCAGACGGTTGTTCATCGGCAGGCTGGGCAGCGGCGGCTGATTCCTTGTCCACCGATGGTGCTTCTACCCGACACCCGGCAAGTACGACGGAAAGCATCAATACGGGCACAATTCGCAAAAACATGGGATTTACGCTGAAAACTGGATGAGAGCATCATGCCATGATGAATGTGAGGTCGGCATCATGGCAACGTTACTCATGAATATCTTTTGTCTTTGCCCACAAGAAAACCCGGCCGCAGCCGGGTTTTTCATGCAGAGGCGATTACAGCGCCTGTACTTCGTCGGCTTGCAGGCCTTTCTGCCCCTGCACCACCTTGAAGGATACCTGCTGGCCTTCCTGCAACGACTTGAAGCCGGTGCCCTGGATGGAGCGGAAGTGGACAAACAAATCAGCGCCGCTTTCGGGGGTGATGAAGCCGTAGCCCTTGGCGTCGTTGAACCATTTGACGGTACCGGTCTGACGATCGGACATGTTGTTACTCCTTGGAAACAATTGAATGAAAACACGGCGCAAGGCCGGACTGTCAGACAAGGGGCAACACGCAAGCGATGAAGCTGACCGCACGATCAAACACATCGGATCACTATGTTTCCGTGATCCCGCTGAAACAGTATGCGCACCATACACCAAAGCCGTACAAGAAGGGGGAGGTTTTTCACGCTTTGGGCAAAAACATCAGCCTGATGCGAGCAAATCCGCGTATTCAGCATGTCGCTTCATCCAGTTATCCACATAGGAACACTGCGGATTGACCTGCAAGCCTTCGGCGCGCGCCCATTGCAGGGCGGCTTCGGTCAGTTTTCCGGCAAGACCGCGCCCGCCAATTTCTGCGGGCACATGGGTACGGAAAATCACCACACTATTGCCTTCTTTGCGGTAATGGAGGCTGGCCTGATATCCGTCTTCTTGCAACCAGAATTGTCCAGCAGCGCCATCGTGCACGATTTGAGTCATTTCAAACGCCCAGTTGTCGGAAAAAATGTCCTGCCAAACCCGGCTGGGTCAGCAGCATGAACAAGACGCCATAGGCCGCCCCGGCCAAGTGGGTGCCATGGGCGATATTGTCACTGCCACGGCGCTCCATCCAGATGGAATAGGCCACATACAAGACCGCGAAAACGATGGCCGGAATCGGCACCGGGATGGGAAAAATCACCAGTTTCGACCAGGGCGAGAACAGGATGAAGGCAAACAGCACTGCCGAGGTGCCACCGGAAGCGCCCAGGCTGCGATAGTTCAGGTTTTGCCGGTGCCCAAGCCAGGCTGGCAGGGCGGCCATGACGATGGCCGAGAGATAGAAAAACGCAAACCCCGCCGCTGCGGAGAGTCCCTCGCCGAACACCTGCTCAATCTGGCGACCAAAAAAGAACAGCGTCACCATATTGAAGATCAGGTGCATCCAGTCGGCATGGATGAAGCCGTGGGTGAGCAGGCGTTCGTATTGCTTGCGGCGCGCCATCAGCGCCGGCCACAACATCAGCCGATCCAACAGCCGCTCGTCATCGAAGGCTCGCCATGAAACCAGCACGGTGATGGCGATGATGATGAGGATCATGCTCATGGCCTGCCCCCACAAGACATCAAGACACGCCAGGTATCGGGGTTAATCATGCCTACTGTCCAAATTTGCAAGGGCGGCAAGACTACCACCGCCGGCTTGAGCCGCCTAATATCAGCGGGTTTCCCAACCAAGATGCCTGTATGCCTCGTCTCAATGCGCTTGCCCTTGCCAGCCTGATGGCGCTGTCCCCGCTTTCGCTGATGGCCGCCCCGCCCCTTTCCACCCATGCCGAACGCAGCGGCTTTACCCAAACCGGCCGTTATGCAGAAGTGATTGCGCTGTGCGAGCGCTTTGCGCAAGCGTATCCACACATGGTGCGCTGCTTTGACTTTGGCAGCACACCTGAAGGCCGGCCGATGAAGGCATTGGCGGTATCGGCCAGCGGTGTGCTGGACGCAGAAACTGCCCGCACCCGGAATTTGCCGGTGATTCTGGTGCAAGGCGGCATCCATGCCGGTGAAATCGACGGCAAGGATGCGGTGTTCTGGTTGCTGCGCGAAT
The DNA here is from genome assembly GCA_002798295.1 of Lysobacteraceae bacterium NML07-0707. Taxonomy (GTDB): domain Bacteria; phylum Pseudomonadota; class Gammaproteobacteria; order Xanthomonadales; family Xanthomonadaceae; genus Solilutibacter. The sequence continues at coordinate 5,204 of NWQT01000003.1, forward strand.
GGCTTGAAGACCCGCAAAAGATGGCGCTGTTGCAACAGCAGGTGATGCTGTTTGTGCCGGTGTTCAATGTCGATGGTCATGAAAACTTCCGCGCCTGGCAGCGTCCCAACCAGCGCGGCCCGGAGCAAATGGGTTTTCGCGTCACCGCACAGCGCTACAACCTCAACCGCGACTATCTGAAGGCCGATTCGCCGGAGATGCAGGCCATGCTGCGGCTGGTCAATCAATGGGATCCGCTAGTGGAAATCGACCTGCATGCCACCGATGGCGCACAGTTCCAACACGATATTTCCATCACCGCACATCCGGTGAATATTGGTGATGCGGCGCTGGCACATGTGGGGCGCAGCCTGCGCGATGGCATCATCGCCGAGCTTGGCAAAAATGGCTCGATGCCGGTGGATTTCTACCCCAGCTTTGTCGAATACGACAATCCGGCCTCGGGCTTTTCCGAAGGCGTACCCAGCCCGCGCTTTTCGCATGGCTATTTCTGGCTGCGCAACCGCATCGGCATCCTGGTCGAAACCCATAGCTGGCGCAGCTATCCCGAGCGCGTGCGCGCAACCCGCATCAGCGTGGAAAGCCTGATTGGGCAGATGGCCCGCCACGGCAAAGCCTGGCAGAGCGTGGCCGCAGCCACCGATGCCCGCAGCGCCGCCCTTGCCGGTCAGCACATACCGTTGAGCTGGAAAGTGCTGGAAGAGGCCAAAACCATCGACTTCCAGGGCTATGCCTATACCCGCACCCCATCAGAAATTTCCGGCGCCCTGATGACCCGCTATGACGAAACCACGCCACAAGTCTGGCGTGTGCCGCTGCGCAACCAGGTCGCCCCGGCACTGGAAGTCACTGCCCCGGAGAACGGCTATCTGATTCCCGCCGCCTGGGCCAGCCTCTTCCAGCCCAAACTGGCGCTGCATGGCATCGAATACCGTCGCATCGAGCAGGCACTTGCCGATATTCCGGTGGAAGTTTTCCGTGCCAGCCGAGCCGAGTTCGCCAAGACCTCCGTGGAAGGCCAGCAACGGCTCAATATCGAAGGCCAGTGGCAGGCTGAAGGCCGCCAGAGCCTGGCGCCCGGTGCATTGTGGGTGCCGATCCGCCAGGCCAAGGCGCGTCTTGTCATGCACCTTCTTGAGCCGCAAGCCCCGGATGCCCTGGCGGCCTGGGGAAAAATGAACAATGTCTTTGAGCGCAAAGAATACATGGAGGACTATGTCGCCGAGGCCGAAGCCCGCAAGATGCTGGCGCAGGATGCAACGCTGAAAGCCGAATTCCAGCGTCGCTTGGCCGAAGATCCCGAATTTGCCGCCTCGGCTGAAAAACGCCTGGAATTTTTCTACCGCCGCCACCCGGCCTATGACCGTGACCTGCACCGCTATCCGGTGGTTCGCCCCTTGCAAGCACTCAAGTAAACCCAATAACCCCCTTGCGCGGCGCAGCATGACTTGTGCAATACGCCAGGTCTAGAATCAATCAATCGTTTGAATTGATTGACTTCCATGGCTGCCATCCAGTTCAGCACCAAAGACCGGATTCTCAATGCCGCAGAAGCCCTGTTCGCCGAGCAGGGCTTTTCTGCGACCTCATTGCGTGAAGTCACCAGCCGTGCCGATGTCAATATCGCTGCGGTCAATTACCACTTTGGCAGCAAGGAAAATCTCGTCAACGAAGTATTCCGGCGGCGCATGGACGAGATGAGCCAGGCGCGGCTGACGCTTTTGAAAGCTGCCGAGGCTGAGCAGCCCGGCCAGATTGAGGCCATCCTGCGCGCCTTCATTATTCCCGCGCTTGGCGTTTCCACCGAGCGCGGCGGGGTGGCCTTCATCCGCGTGATTGCCCGTGCCTATGCGGAAAAAAACGACAGTCTGCGCACCTTTCTGTCGGCGCGCTATGGCCATGTGCTGCGTGAATTTGCCAAGGCATTGACCCCTTGCCTGCCCGGGATTTCCAAGGAGCAGCTGTACTGGCGGCTGGACTTTGTCATCGGTGCACTGACTTATGCGATGTCGGATTTCGGGGTCATCAAGCGCCCTTCCGGCATCAGCGAGGCCGCCCATCGCGAACGCGCCACGCAGGAGTTGATTGCTTTCGCCGTGGCCGGGCTGAGAGCCTGAGCCTTCTCCCATCCACCCTCACCGGAGCCTGAAATGTCCGAAAAATTACTTGTCCGCCGTGTTGCCGTTCTGGGCGCAGGCGTGATGGGCGCCCAGATTGCCGCCCATCTGGTCAATGCCGGCGTCGATACCGTGCTGTTCGACCTGCCCTCTCAAGAGGGTGACAAGAGCGCGATTGCAAAAAAAGCCATCGCCCATCTGGCCAAGCTCTCGCCGGCACCGCTGGCGGAAAAGTCGCTGGCCGAAGCCATCGTCCCGGCCAATTACGAAACCGACCTGGCACTGCTGGAAGGCTGCGACCTCATCATCGAGGCGATTGCCGAGCGCATGGACTGGAAGCAAGAGCTGTACCGCAAAATCGCAGGGCATGTCCCGGCACATGCCCTGCTGGCCTCCAATACCTCGGGGCTTGGCATCGAAAAATTGGCCGATGCGCTGCCTGAAGCCCTGCGCCCGCGCTTTTGCGGCGTGCATTTCTTCAATCCGCCGCGCTATATGTATCTGGTCGAGCTGATTCCCACCCGCCATACCGACAGCAAGCTGCTTGCCGGGCTGGAGACTTTCCTCACCACGCAAGTGGGCAAAGGCGTGGTGATTGCCCGCGATACGCCGAACTTCATCGGCAATCGCATCGGCGTGTTCTCGATTCTCGCCACCTTGCATCACACCGCGAAGTTCGGACTTGGCTTCGATACCGTTGATGCCCTCACCGGCCCCTTGCTCGGGCGTCCGAAATCTGCCACCTATCGCACCGCGGATGTGGTCGGGCTTGACACCTTGCGGCATGTCATCAACACCATGGCCGACACCCTGCCCCAAGACCCCTGGCATGGCTTTTTCAGCGCGCCTGCGTGGCTGGATGCGCTGATTGAAAAAGGCGCACTGGGGCAAAAAAGCGGTATCGGCATCTACCGCAAACAGGGCAAGCAGATTGATGTGCTCGATCTTGCATCGGGCGATTACGCCGCACAAAGCGGCGCTGCGGCGGAAGAAGTCATCGCCATCCTGAAGGAAAAAGACCCGGTGAAGAAATTCGCCGCACTGCGCGCCAGTGCGCACCCGCAGGCGCAATTTGTGTGGGCGATTTTCCGCGACCTGTTCCATTACGCCGCCTACCATCTGGCCGATATTGCCGAAACAGCCCGTGATGTGGACTTTGCCATCCGCTGGGGCTATGGCTGGAAGGCCGGCCCGTTTGAAACCTGGCAGGCCGCCGGCTGGAAGCAGATTGCCGAGTGGATTGCCGAGGATATTAAAGCGGGCAAGAGCATGAGCGCCGCGCCACTGCCGGCATGGGTGATGCAGCGCGATGGCGTGCATATGGCCGCTGGCAGCTACAGCCCGAGCCAGGATGCCCTGCTGCCGCGCTCGGCACTGCCGGTCTATCAGCGCCAGCGCTTTCCCGACCCGGTACTGGGCGAGGTTTACGAAGGCGGCAAGACCCTTTGGGAAAACCCCGGCGTGCGCCTTTGGGCGGACGAAGGCGAAGACATCGCCGTCATCAGCTTCAAGACCAAGCTCAATACCGTCAACGACCATGTGCTCGATGGCATCCAGGAAGCGGTCCGCATCGCCGAGAGCGACTTCAAAGGGTTGGTGATCTGGCAAGCCCAGGGGCCGTTCTCCGCTGGCGCTGACCTTGCCGGCGCCCTGGGGCTGTTGCAGGCGGGGCGTTTTGACGAATTCGAGGCCATGGTCGCCAACTTCCAGCGCACCAGCCAGGCCATCAAGTATGCACTGGTGCCGGTGGTGGCTGCGGTGCAGGGTCTGGCGCTGGGCGGTGGTTGCGAATTCCAGATGCATTCGGCACGCACCGTGGCGCATCTGGAAAGCTATATCGGCCTGGTGGAAGCCGGTGTTGGCCTGCTGCCCGCCGGTGGTGGCCTGAAGGAGTTCGCGCTGCGCGCCGCCAAGGCCGCCGAAAACGGCGATGTATTTGCTGCGCTGAAAAAAGGCTTTGAAGCCGCCGCGATGGCCAAAGTGTCCACCTCGGCACTGGAAGCCAAAAGTCTTGGGCTTTTGCGCGCAGATGACCGCATCGTGATGAATGTCCATGAACTGCTGCATGTGGCCAAGGCCGAAGCGCGCTCGCTGGCCGAGGGCGGCTATCGCCCGCCGCTGCCGGCACGCGCCATTCGCGTGGCTGGCAATGTCGGTATCGCCACCTTCAAGATGATGCTGGTGAACATGCTCGAAGGCCGCTTCATCAGCCCCTATGACGCCGAAATTGCCGAGCGCATCGCCACCGTGATCTGCGGCGGTGAAATCGACCGGCATGCGCTGGTTGATGAGGAATGGCTGATTCGCCTTGAGCGCCAACATTTTGTCCAGCTGGCAAGGCAAGAGAAAACCCAGGCGCGCATCGCGCACATGCTCAATACCGGCAAACCGCTGCGCAACTGAACCCCATGGAAAAGATTATGAATAAACAAATCCAAGACGCCTATATCGTTGCCGCCACCCGCACCCCGGTCGGCAAAGCGCCCAAGGGCATGTTCCGCAACACCCGCCCGGATGACATGCTTGCGCATGTATTGCGCGCCGTGGTGGCGCAAGCCCCGGGTATAGATACTTCGCGTATTGACGATGCCATCATCGGCTGCGCCATGCCCGAGGCCGAGCAGGGCATGAATGTGGCTCGCATCGGCGTACTGCTGGCGGGGCTGCCCAATACCGTGGCAGCACAAACCGTGAACCGGTTTTGCTCCTCCGGCCTGCAAGCCATCGCCATGGCGGCCGATCAGATTCGTCTGGGGCAAGCCGACCTGATGCTGGCTGGCGGCACCGAGTCGATGAGCATGGTGCCGATGATGGGCAACAAAGTGGCACTCTCGCCGCAAGTGTTTGCCAGCCATGAAAACACCGCCATCGCCTATGGCATGGGCATTACTGCGGAAAAGGTCGCCGAGCAGTGGAAAGTCAGCCGCGAGGCGCAAGACGCCTTCGCCGTGGCCTCGCATGAAAAAGCCCTGGCAGCGATTGTCAGGGGCGAATTCAAGGACGAAATCACCCCCTACCCGATCAGCAGCTATCAGCCCGATCTTGATAACTATCGCATTAGCACTGTCGGCCACCTGGCCGATACCGACGAAGGCCCGCGCCCCGGCACCTCGATGGAAGCCCTGGCAAGGCTCAAGCCAGTATTTCGCAATGGCCAGTTTGGCGGCACGGTGACTGCCGGCAACAGCTCGCAGATGAGCGATGGTGCCGCCGCCGTGCTGCTGGCTTCAGAGCAAGCCATCAAGGATTACGGCCTGACCCCGCTGGCACGCTTTGTCAGCTTCTCTGTGGCCGGTGTTCCCCCGGAAGTCATGGGCATCGGCCCTGTGGCTGCCATTCCCAAAGCGCTGCAACAAGCCGGTCTTGACCAGCAGCAACTGGACTGGATCGAGCTCAACGAAGCCTTTGCCGCACAGGCTCTTGCCGTGATTGGTGATTGCAAACTCGACCCTGCCCGTGTCAACCCGCTGGGCGGCGCCATTGCTCTGGGGCATCCGCTGGGCGCCACCGGCGCGATTCGCACCGCCACCCTGGTGCACGGCCTGCGTCGCCACAAGCAAAAATACGGCATGGTCACCATGTGCATCGGCACCGGCATGGGTGCTGCCGGGATTTTCGAAGCAGTTTGAGCCAAGTCCCGCAAACAGCAACCCCGCCGTCTTGCAACGGCGGGGTTTGTTTTTCAGACAAGCCGGGCGCCATTGGCAACCGGGCGCTCGCAGCGGGCAATCGCTACGCCGTGCTCGGTATGGAAGCCGGTCAGCAAAAACTCCGACATGAAACCGGCAATTTGCTTGGGCGGGAAGTTGATGACCCCCAGCACCTGCTTCCCCAGCAAGGCTTGGGGCGAATACAGCTCGGTAATCTGTGCACTGGTTTTCTTGATGCCATGCGCACCAAAATCGACCCATAGCTTCCAGGCAGGCTTGCGTGCTTCGGGGAAAGGCTCGACCCGCACCACGGTACCGGCATGCAGCGCCACGCGCTGGAAATCCTCCCAGCTGATCGGTGCCGATTCGGCGCTCATGTTTCCACCACGCCCAATTCGTCCAGCGCCGCCTGCATCATGCGCTTGGCTTCGCCGCGCAACAGTTCATGGTCAAGCGCATAACGCACCGTGGCCTCAATCAATCCCAGATGGGTGCCGCAGTCAAATCGGGTGCCCTGGAAGCGGAACGCATCGACCGGCTCCTGCTGCAATAGCTGGGCGATGGCATCGGTCAGCTGAATCTCGCCGCCTGCGCCTTCACCGGTATTTTCCAGCAGCTGGAAAATACGCGGCGAAAGCACATAACGCCCCACTACCGCGAGATCACTGGGGGCGTCATCGGGATGCGGCTTTTCCACGATGGCCTTGATTGCCCCGGCACGGCCATCAAAATCCGGGGCATCGACAATGCCATAGCTGCCGGTTTGCTCATGCGCCACATCCTGCACCGCAATCACGCTGCCACCGCTTTTCTGGGCATGGTCGGCCATTTGCGCCAGCGCACCAGCGCCCCTGCTGTAAATCAGGTCATCGGGCAGCAACACCGCAAAAGGCTCATTGCCCACCACTTCCTTGGCGCACAGCACCGCATGTCCAAGCCCCAGGGCTTCAGGCTGGGTGACAAAAATCGCCCGCACGCCCTTGGGCAGCACGTTTTGCACTGCATGGAGCTGCTTTTCCTTGCCGGCTTTTTGCAGCCGCTGCTCAAGCTCATAAGCCTTGTCAAAATAATCGGCCACCGCATGCTTGTAACGGTTGGTGATGAAAATCAGCGTGTCACAGCCCGCAGCAATCGCCTCATCCACCGCATATTGAATCAGCGGCCTGTCCACAATCGGCAACATTTCCTTGGGAACGGTTTTGGTGGCGGGCAGAAAACGGGTACCAAGACCTGCCACGGGGAATACGGCTTTGCGGATACGGGAGTGACTCATGCATTAATCTCTGCGGTTGCGACGGCCAGGAAAAGGCACGATGACCGGGGCGCTAGCTTCGGCCAGATGATGGGCAGGCTCAAACTCCGGCACGGCCTTTTTCAAAGCTTCTGCCAGGGTTGTTTCATCATATCGGGCAGCGGCCGCCGCCAAAACGCCAAGCGAAGCTTGCAATGACTCCAGCTCCACCTGGCGCACCCTGCCCTGCAAGATCTTCGGATGTACGGTCGGACGATAGCTTTCTTCATCATGAAACAGCACTTCATGCAGTTTTTCGCCACTGCGCAGCCCGCTATAGATAATGGCGATATCACGCCCGGGCTGTTTGCCGGCCAGGCGAATCATTTGTTCGGCCAACACACGGATTGGCACCGGCTCGCCCATATCCAGGGTGTAGATGGCATGGTGAGCGCCAATGCTTGCCGCTTGCAGAATCAGCTGACTGGCTTCAGGAATCGTCATGAAATAGCGCGTCACTTGCGGATGGGTCACCGTGACCGGGCCGCCCAGACGGATTTGCTCACGAAACAGCGGCACCACGCTGCCCGCCGAATCCAGTACATTGCCAAAGCGCACGGTGACAAAATGCGTGCGGCTTTGCCGGGCATGCAGCTGGCAGACCATTTCCGCCAGGCGTTTGCTCGCCCCCAGGACATTGGCCGGATTTACCGCCTTGTCGGTAGAAATCAGCACAAAAGTACCGACATTCATTTGAGCTGAAATCCGCGCCACCGTATCAGTGGCAAGCGCATTATTGCGCACTGCCTCGCGCAACTGTCCCTCCAGCACCGGTACCTGCTTGTAGGCCGCGGCATGGAATACTGCTTCTACCTGGCTTTTTTGCAGTGCATGGGTGATCACTGCCGGATCGCCGCAATCCCCCAGTATCGGTATGCAGCTGATATCGGCAAAATCACGCCGCAGCTCTTGCTCCATACGCAACAGGGAAAGCTCATCTTGCTCAACCAGGATGATCGAGGCTGCACCATTGCGCGCGCATTGCCGGCACAATTCCGAGCCAATCGAGCCCCCGGCGCCGGTCACCAGCACATTGCGTCCGCCAAGCCAGTTGCGAATCTCCTGCCAATTGGCCGTGATCGGCTTGCGCCCCAGCAAATCCTCGATCGCCACTTCCTTCAGGCCACCGGCATTGAGACCGTTGTCCAACAGATCTTCGGCACGCGGCACCATGCGAAAGGGCAGCCCGGTAGATTCGCATAGCGCGATCACACGCTGCATGGCATCAGCCCCCAGCGAGGGCATGGCAATGGCCAACATTCCAGCCGCGGTTTCACGGGCGATTTCTCCAGCCTCGTCAATCCGCCCCAAAACCGGTACGCCATGCAGCCGGATTCCTTTCAGGCTGGGGGCATCATCCAAAAAGCCGACCGGTACATAGGTTTCAGAATTGCGTAAATTGCGCAACAAGCTTTCACCGGCCTGCCCGGCGCCCAGAATCAATACCCGGGTTGCCGCCTCATGACGATTGGCCTGAAGGATTCCGTCCTTCCAAATCCGGTACAGCCAGCGCGGCATACCCAGCAGCATCACCAGTGCAAACGGATACAGTGCCAGGGTCGAGCGTGGCACGCCTTCCAGGCGCTTGTAGAGAAACAGTGCACCGACAATGGCCGCCAGCCCCAGCGCAGAGGCTTTCAGCAGATTGATAAGATCTGGCGTGCTGGCAAAGCGCCACAGGCCGCTATACAGCCCCGAGAGGCGAAAGGCGATGCCCTGCAGACCCACCACCAGCAGTAGCTCAATCCAGTCCGGCGCCGGCATTTCGGCCGCCGGCTGCATTTCGTAGCGCAGCCACTGCAATCCCAGCCATACCAGCACTACCATCAGCAAATCATGGCTGATGACCGCAACACGCGGCAAAGACAGCCAAAGACGTTTTTTGTGCGAGAGCTTCATGTTTGATTCCGATTCAGTACCGGTTTACGCAAACGCGCCCAGCCCATTCCCCCTGCTGTACACCACAAGATACAGGCAAGCGGCAAAAACGCCAGCGGCATCTTACGCAAAAATGCCAAAGCCAGTAGCACGGCAATCAATGACCATAACGCATACGCCAAAGTCACGGGCGTATGCCGCCCCAGGCGGCGCGCCCATATCTGGTAGCTATGGGTCGAATGTGGCTGCCACCATTTTTCACCACGCCGGATGCGCAGCAGCAGGGTCAGCGTGGCATCCAGTACACAGGCAGACAATGGCAGTGCCAGCAGCCAGCCCAAGCGCAGCTCAGTCGCAGCGGCCATCGCCCAAAGAGCTGCCAACAGATATCCCAGTGCGCCGCTGCCCACATCGCCCATGAAAATTCGCGCCCGTGGAAAATTCCAGGGCAAAAACCCGGCGCACACGCCCAGCAGCAGCAGCGCAAAAATCTGTCCCGCCCCTGTCATCAGCCAGGCGGCCAGCAAGGTCACCAGCAGAGCCTGCGATGCGGCGATGCCATTGATACCGTCGATAAAGTTCCAGATATTGGTCAGCGCCAGTGCGGCAATAAACCCACACATACATAGCCAGAGCGGCCAGCCAAAGCCAATGCCTGCCAATGCCAGCAAGCCTGCTGAAAGCAGATGCACGGCAAAGCGCAGGCGTATTGAGAGCGGTCTGTGGTCGTCCCACCAGCCAACACCCGCCACCGCGGCCAAACCGGCAGCCAAAAGCCCCCAGCCCCACTGTCCTGTGGCCATGGCCAGCCCCAGACAGGCCAGCCACATCAAGAGCGCCATGGCAATGCCACCGCCGCGCGGCGTTGCCAGCTGATGATTGCGGCGCGCATCCCCCGGCATATCCAGTAGCTGTCGATGCAAGGCATAACGGCGGGCAAGCCCGGTACCCAGCAGGCTGGCCAGCACAGCCCCGGCGAGCCAGAGCCACAGGCTATTCATACCAGCGCGTAATTGAGCAATGGTTTGACCACGCCCCACTGCCGGCAGCTGGGGCATTGCCAGTGATGCGAGCGCGCGCCAAACCCGCAGTGATTGCAGCGATAACTGGGATTGCGCACCAACAACTGGTCATTGATACGCCCCAAGGCCTGCAAGGTGCCGAGGATATCGGCACCATCGCGTAGTGCCAGGTCGATAAGCGCCGCTTCGCCGCGCACCGAAGGCCGGTCTTTCAATTGCTGGGTCAGATACAATCGCGCCGCCTGGACGCCCTCCTCACGTTCGACCAGGTGAGTCAATGCCAACACCGGCGCCACACCTGCATAGTGCTCGGCCATTTCCGCAAGAAAACGCCGCGCACCGGGGATATCGCCGGTGCGTTCATAGCATTGCAACAAGGTCGGCAGAATATCCGGCAAATAATCAGCATCGTGGCGAGCCGCACGCTCAAGCGCCTTGATGGCCGCTTCATCATTGCCCGCAGCTGCCTCCAGCCGGCCTTCCAGCATTCCGGCACGCACGGCATTGGAATCGGCCGCATAGGCTCTGGCAATCGCCTCACGCGTTGCCGTGACATCGCCATTGGTGCGGTGGCGTTCGGCCAGCTCGCATTCATACATGGCAATCAGTTTGCCCATCGGCTCGCCAGTGGCGGCTTCAAAACGGTGCGCGCTTTCGATAGCGCGATTCCAGTCGCGCTCGGACTGGAAAATATCAATCAAATGCCGCAGCGCCTGCGGTGCACGATGACCAGTTTCAGCCAGTTCCACAAATACCGTTTCCGCCCGGTCAAGCAGGCCAGACTTCATATAGTCCTCGCCCAGGGCCAGCAATGCCTGCACCCGCTGCGCATCGCTCAGATCCTTGCGCTCAACCAAGGCCTGATGCAGGCGGATGGCGCGGTCAACCTCGCCACGGCGGCGAAACAAATGCCCCAGGGCCAATTGCGTTTCAAAAGTTTCCTTGTCAAGTTCGGCAATATGCAGGAACAGCTCAATCGCCTTGTCCGGCTGCTCGTTCAAAAGATAGTTGAGCCCGCGGAAGTACGTCGTCGAAAGCTTGCTGACCTGGCTATCGCTATGCCGCTCGCCGCCGCGCCTGCCGATCACCCAGCCCATTACCGCAGCAGCGGGCAGAAGCAAAACAAACCAGAACCATTGTTCGATAAAGGCCATGGCGGGTATCCATAAGCAAGGAAACAGGCCAGGCAGTTGCACGATGGCGCCACTGCCATGAAGGATAGATGAGGCCACGCGCGAAGCGCAGCACTGAAATTTTTATTCGTTTTCAACCACCGGCGTCACTTCGCTGACGCGCTCACGCAACTCTTTGCCGGGCTTGAAATGCGGCACATGCTTGGCAGGCAAATCCACCGCTGCGCCGGTCTTGGGATTGCGCCCGGTGCGCGGCTTGCGGTAATGCAGCGAGAAGCTGCCAAAGCCGCGAATTTCAATCCGGGTGCCGGTGGCAAGGCTTGCACTCATCAATTCAAGCAGGGTGCGCACACCAAACTCAACGTCCTCTACCTTGAGGTGACGCTGGCGCTGGTTGAGGATTTCTATCAATTCCGATTTGGTCATCGCCAACAAAACCCTAAGCCCAAACCGCTGGGCAGTTCAAATGCCGGTCGCAAGCAGGCCGGCACTGCAAAACAAAAGCCGGAGCCAGTACATCGGGAAGCCCCGTGTACTGGACTCCGGCTGCGGGGATTACTCGCCCTTGCCGAGCTGCTCGCGCAGCAGGGCACCCAGCTGGGTGGTGCCGCTGGCAGCTTCCGCATTGCTGCGGTTGTACTCAGCCAGGGTTTCGTTCATCTCGTCCTGATCCTTGGCGCGGACCGAGAGCTGCACCACGCGGCTCTTGCGATCGGTACCGATGATCTTGGCTTCCACTTCGTCACCGACCTTCAGCACATGCGAAGCATCGTCGACGCGGTCAACCGAGATGTCGCGGGCAGCCAGATAGCCTTCCACACCGTCAGCCAGCTCAACCACTGCGCCCTTGGCATCGACTTCCTTCACCGTGCCCTTGACCACCGAGCCACGGGTATTGGAGGCCTGGAACTGACCCATCGGGTCTTGCTCCAGCTGCTTGACGCCAAGGCTGATGCGCTCGCGTTCGGGGTCAACCGCCAGCACCACGGCCTGCACGGTGTCGCCCTTCTTGTAGTTGCGGGCCAGGTCTTCGCCATTGGTGTTCCAGCTGAGGTCGGACAGGTGTACCAGGCCATCGATGCCGCCTTCCAGGCCGATGAAGATGCCAAAATCGGTAATCGACTTGATCTGGCCTTCCACCTTGTCACCCTTCTTGTGGGTGGCCGCGAAGGTTTCCCACGGATTGCTGGAAACCTGCTTCATGCCCAGCGAGATGCGGCGACGCTCTTCATCCACGTCCAGCACCATCACTTCGACTTCGTCACCGACCTGCACTACCTTGGACGGATTGACGTTCTTGTTGGTCCAGTCCATCTCCGAAACGTGCACCAGACCTTCAACGCCGGCTTCGATTTCAACGAAGGCGCCGTAATCGGTGACGTTGGACACCTTGCCGAAGGCACGGGTATTGGCCGGATAACGGCGGGAAATGTTGTCCCACGGATCTTCGCCCATTTGCTTGAGGCCGAGGCTGACGCGGTTGCGCTCGCGGTCGTACTTGAGCACGCGCACGTCCAGCTCCTGGCCAACTTCGACCACTTCGGACGGATGACGCACGCGCTTCCAGGCCATGTCGGTGATGTGCAGCAGGCCGTCGATACCGCCCAGATCCACGAATGCGCCGTAATCGGTGAGGTTCTTGACCACGCCCTTGAGCTTGGCGCCTTCCACCAGCTTTTCCATCAGCGCTTCGCGCTCTTCGGAATGCTCGTTTTCCACCACCGCGCGGCGGCTGACCACCACATTGTTGCGCTTGCGGTCAAGCTTGATGAGCTTGAATTCCAGCTCCTTGCCTTCCAGGTACACCGGGTCGCGCACCGGGCGCACATCCACCAGCGAACCCGGCAAGAATGCGCGGACTTCCTTGATATCGACGGTGAAACCACCCTTGACCTTGCCGCTGATGCGACCGGTGATGATTTCGCCCTTCTCCAGCGCTTCTTCCAGCTCGTCCCAGACCATCGCGCGCTTGGCTTTTTCGCGCGAGAGCACGGTCTCACCAAAGCCGTTTTCGATGGAGTCCAGCGCCACCTTTACTTCGTCGCCGATGCCCACATCGATTTCGCCGGCTTCGTTCCGGAACTGTTCGATCGGCACGATGCCTTCGGACTTCAGGCCGGCATTGATGACCACCACATCGTTGGTGACGGCAACGACGGTGCCGGTCACGATGGCACCGGGCTTCAGCTTGGCCAGTTGTTGCTGGCTCTGTTCAAACAGTTCGGCAAATGATTCAGTCATTTCTATTCTCTAGGTTGATCTTCAGAGCAGGCGCGTACCGCTGTGCGCCCGCTCCACCCGTTTTGTCGGCGCGGGCGGGATTGCCCATTGGCCGTGTGAGTGTTGAAGTGGATTGACCGCAGGTTTGTGACCTGCGGGGCGGGTTCTGCTGAATGGGTTTGCCGCTCAGGAGGCTTCCGGCAGCAGGCCGGATTTCTCCACGAGCGCCAGCACTTGCGCCACCACCGCATCAATCGCCACACCGGTGGTGTCGATGGACACCGAATCCGCTGCAGGTTTCAGTGGTGAAAGTGGCCGATTGGCATCGCGCTCGTCACGGGCAGCAATCTCGCCCAGCAGGCTATCGAGATTAACTGAAACCCCTTTTTGCATCAACTGTTTATAACGCCTGATCGCACGCTCCTCGGCGCTGGCGGTCAAAAACACCTTGCAAAAAGCATCCGGGAAGATCACGGTGCCCATATCGCGCCCGTCCGCCACCAGCCCCGGCATTGCGCGAAAATCATGCTGCATCTGCACCAGCGCCGCGCGCACCCCCGCCATCGAAGCGATTGCAGAGGCCGCCGCACCGGTTGTTTCCAGCCGCAGCTCGTCGGTGACATCCTCGCCATTGACCCATACCCGCGCCTCCCCCTGGGCATCATCGGCAAAGCGGATTTGCGTGCGGCGCGCGCAGGCTTCAACAGCCTGCGCATCACACAGGTCAATCCCCTGCTTCATGGCGGAAACACCGACCGCCCGGTACAGTGCCCCAGAGTCCAGATAATGCCAGCCCAGATGCCGGGCCACACGACGACTGATAGTGCCCTTGCCGGAGCCGGAAGGCCCGTCAATGGCAAGCACGGGGATGGAATTGCTAAAAAAGGGAGCGTCTTGAGTCATCCGCCAAGTTTAGCGGCTGCCAGCCTCGGATGGGCGCATCACTCATCCTGCAGCTTGATTGCACTTAAACCTACTGCTATCATGCTGGGCTACATTCGTTTCCACTTTTCGCCATCAGAGGTTTAGTCATGAAGGTCCTGTCCTCCCTGAAGTCGGCGAAGGCCCGTCACCGCGACTGCAAAGTCGTCCGCCGTCGCGGCAAGGTCTTCGTGATTTGCAAGTCCAATCCGCGTTTCAAGGCACGTCAGCGCTGAGAAACCTTGGGACTTGCCCAACCGACTGTAACGAAAAAACCGCCGCAAGGCGGTTTTTTCATGTGTACACAATGCCACCCCCGCCGTAGAATCAAATCCGTTCAAAACTTCAAGGAGCCGGATATGTCCCGCCAGTTGACGTTTGCTGCTGCCTGTGCGCTGTTGCTTGCCTGCTCGCCTGCTCATGCAGGTGATGTACTGCTGGTTGACCGCGTCAAACAGGAAAGCGCTACCCCCAAGCCGGCTCGCGGCATGAACATGGCCGAAGTTGAACGGCGCTTTGGCGCCCCACAATCCCGTCTTGAACCCCGTGGCGGACAGAAGCGCCAGTGGCCGACTATCCATCGCTGGGTATATGCCGACTACACCGTGTATTTCGAGCGCAACCGCGTCGTGGATGTGGTGCTGAACCAGGCCTCACCACAAGAAGCCGGGCCCAAACCGCCAGTTCGCTGATTCATCTTTTCCAATTGCTTGCCGTGCAACCCGGCACATGATTTTTTGCCCATGACTGAAAACCGTTTGCGCCTCCCTGCCGAGTGGGAGCCCCAATCCGCCATCCTGATTGCCTGGCCCCATGCCGATACCGACTGGGCCGAGCGCCTGGGTGAGGTGGAGGACACCTATATCGCCCTGGTGGCGGCCATCACCCGTTTTCAGCCCGTCATCATTTGTGTCGCCGATGATGATGTAGAGGCTTATGCCGATGCCCGGCTACGCTCCAACCGTGTCGATATGGAACGGGTGCGTTTCGTCACCGTGCCCTATGACGACACCTGGCTGCGCGACTCCGGCCCCATCACCCTCATCGGCGATGAGCAAGCCTTCAGGCTGCTTGATTTTCGCTTCACCGGCTGGGGCGGCAAGTTTGAGGCCAGCGATGACGACCAGCTTGTCGAACGCCTGCATGCTGCCGGCAAGCTGGGCAATGCCACGCGGAAAAACATTGATTTTGCGCTAGAAGGCGGCGCCATTGATACTGATGGCAAAGGCACCCTGCTCACTACCTGGCAGTGCCTGTCGGTGCGCCACCCCGATGCCAGCCGCGAAGAGTTGAGCGCCAAACTTGCCGACTGGCTGCAACAATCGCGCGTAATCTGGCTCGACCATGGCTATCTGGAAGGCGACGATACCGACGCGCATATCGACACCCTCGCCCGCTTTGCACCGAATGATGCCATCGTGTTCCAGGCCTGCGATGACCAAGCGGATAGCCACTATGCCGAACTCAAGGCCATGGCCGATGAAATCGCCGCGCTGCGTACCGCTGATGGCAAGCCCTATACGCTGTTTCCGCTGCCCTGGGCGCAGCCGATTCTTGATGGCGAGCGCCGCCTCGCTGCCAGCTATGCCAATTTCCTGATTTTGAACGGCGCGGTGCTGATGCCCGCCTATGGCGATGCTGCCGACGAGAAAGCCGCCGCCGTGCTGGCCGAGGCCTTTCCCGGCCGCGAAATTGTGCAAGTGCCCTGCCGCCCACTGATCTGGCAAAACGGCAGCCTGCACTGCATCACCATGCAATTGCCCGCAGGCCTGATTCAATAACCTCTTTTCATCACGGATACCCCATGTCCATCAAAACACTTCGTGTTGCCCTGATTCAGGAAAAAAACCACGGCGATGCCGCCGCCAACCTGGCCGTCATCGAAACCCGCGTAGCCGAGGCGGCCAAACAGGGCGCCGAACTGGTGCTGTTGCAGGAGCTGCATAACGGCGCCTATTTCTGCCAGCACGAATCGGTGGACGAATTTGACCTGGCCGAAACCATCCCCGGCCCGTCCACCGAGCGCCTTGGCCAGCTCGCCAGCCAGCATGGCGTAGTGCTGGTCAGCTCACTGTTTGAAAAACGCGCCACCGGCCTGTATCACAACACCGCCGTGGTGTTCGATACCGATGGCCGCATGGCAGGCAAATACCGCAAAATGCACATCCCCGATGACCCGGGCTTTTACGAAAAGTTCTACTTCACCCCCGGCGACCTGGGCTTCCAGCCGATTGAAACTTCCGTCGGCCGCCTTGGGGTACTGGTGTGCTGGGATCAGTGGTATCCCGAAGCTGCCCGGCTGATGGCACTGGCCGGCGCCGATCTTTTGCTTTACCCCACCGCGATCGGCTGGGATCCGGACGATGAGGAAGCCGAGAAAACCCGCCAGCGCGATGCCTGGGTGTTGTCGCATCGCGGCCATGCCGTTGCCAATGGCCTGCCGGTGCTGTCCTGCAACCGGGTCGGTCATGAGGCTTCGCCGCTGGGCGCATCCGGCATCGATTTCTGGGGCAACTCCATCGTGCTCGGGCCACAGGGCGAAATCATTGCCGAGGCAGGCACCGAGGCCTGCATTCTGTACGCCGATGTGGACATGCAGCGCAGCGAACATGTGCGCCGCATCTGGCCGTTCCTGCGCGACCGGCGCATTGATGCCTATGGCGATCTGACCCTGCGCTACCGCGACTAACTGCCATGCCAACGGATTTTGACTGGCACAGCCAGCCGCATACCGTCATCGAGCGCGATGGCGTGCGCTACACCCTGCTCGGTACCGCCCATGTTTCCCAGGCCAGTGTCGATGCGGTCAAAGCCGCGATTGCCAGCGGCGAATTCGATGCCGTGGCCGTCGAGCTGGATGCCCAGCGGCATGCGGCAATGAATGACCCCGAGCAACTGGCCCGGCTCGATATCGTCAAAGTCATCCGCGAAAACCGCATCCCGATGTTTGCCGCCAATCTCGGCCTTGCCGCCTACCAGCGCCGCCTGGCCGAACAGCTGGGCATTGAGCCCGGCGCCGAGCTCAAAGCCGCCGCGCAGGATGCCAAGGCACATGGCCTGCCCATGCACCTGATTGACCGCGATGTCGGCCTGACCTTCAAGCGCGCCGCCGAACGCCTTGGCTGGTGGCAGCGCCTGAAACTTGGCAGCGGCATTCTGGCCTCGCTCATCGTCAACGAAAAAGTCGAAGACGATGCCATCGAAAAGCTGAAACAGGGCGACATGCTCGAAGCAAGTTTCAGCGAATTTGCCAGCGACAGCCCGGCCCTGTATGACACGGTGATTGCCGAGCGCGATGCCTGGATGGCGGCACGCCTGCGCGAAAGCGCAGGAGATGCCCGACATGTGCTGGCAGTCATTGGCGCAGGCCACTTGGCCGGCACCGCCAAGCATCTGCAAGAGAGCACAGACACTCCGGCTGACACCCTTGCCAGGCTCGCCAAACTCAAACCCAAATCGGGCATCCCCTGGTTCACGATTTTTCTTGCCGTATTCGTACTCGGCGGCTTCGCCTGGGGCTTCTGGCAAGGCGGACTGGATGTGGGCAGCGAACTTGTGCTGTATTGGCTGGCGCTGACCGCAGGACTTGGCGCCCTGGGCTGCATTGCCGCAGGCGGACACCCATTGAGCGTGCTGGCAGCAGCGCTGTCCTCGCCAATCACCCCCCTGCACCCGGCACTGGCCTCGGGCATGATCAGCGCACTGGCCGAAGCCGGCCTGCGCAAGCCGACCTATGCCGACTTCCTGGCATTGCGCGATGACATCAGCTCACTACGCGGGGTATATCGCAACCGTGTTGCCCGCATCATGCTGGTATTCTTCCTCACCAACCTCGGCACCGCCCTCGGCGTATGGCTGGGCGGCGCCAAGATGCTGGGGCGGCTGATGAGCTGAGCCTGCTTGGATGGTCAATCACACCATTAGCTGGCTCGATGCCATCCGCTTGGTCTCGGCCATCATTTGGATGAATTGATGACGACTCCTAAAGCCATCAAATACCCAGAAACCCGCATTAAATAAAGCTTTTCCCACTTTTCTCAGCCAATTTGCCTTTATCTCGAATTTCCCATATTTCAAGCTCCCGCACAGCCATGCCTTGCGACCACTTGGCCTGAAAACCCGCCATCGTGCCAACCATCATGTGTAGTATTGACGCGGCAGACCAAATATCGCCAGCCGCCCAGTCCAGCGTGCGTGCTGGCTCGTGCCGGACTGTCGCGGCTGTTGGATCTGCAACCGCGCGAGCCCGTGCAGCGCTATGAGCACGAAGCCATGGGCAATCTGCTGCACATCGACATCAAGAAGCTCGGGCGCATCGAGCAACTCAGTCACCGGGTGACGGGTCACCGGCGCGACTCAATCAAAGGCATTGACTGAGAGTTTACGCAAGCCTGGACATGCGCATCAAGCACGTGCTGACCGACAACGGCTCGGCGTTTCGCTTCAAGCTCTTCCGCGCTGTTTGCACCCGGCATGGCATCGTACAGAAGCTCACCAGAACCTACCGACCCCAGACCAACGGCAAGGCCGAGCGCTTCATCCAGTCGGCCTTGCGCGAGCGGGTATACGACTAAACCTATCAGAACTCAGTCCAACGCACCCAGACGTTGCTCAGCTGGCAACACCACTACAACTGGCACCGACCACACCATGGCATCGCCCCCCTACCGCCCATGAGCCGACTGCCCACGCCGAGAACAACCGCTTGATACTTCATATCTAGATCCAGAGGGCATAGGGTGGCAAATCGGAAAATTTCATGCAGATAACTTGCTCTGGCAAGTTCGTCATCAACTCTTGTATTCATATAGCACCAGCAAACAAAACGACGAGATAGTGATCCCCTAACTCCCATCCGGCCCGGGCATGGCCTTGCCCCAGCAGGCGAAACAGTCAGCAAGTCGGGCTTCTCTATCTGGCAATACGGCCACAACTACGCTGCTGGCGTCAGCGCTGCCGGTTTGTGGCCGCTGCCGCGGGCGCGTTGCCACAGGGCTTGGCTGCGGATGCGCCAGTCGTCCAGTAGCGCGTAGATGGTGGGCAAAAAGAGCAGGCTGACCACGGTGGAGAAGGCAAGGCCGCCGGCGATGGCGCGTGCCATCGGGTAGTAGCTGGGGCCTTCGCCGGCCATGCGGGTATCGCCGATGGCGATTGGAATCATGGCAAGGATGGCGGTGCCCATGGTCATCAGAATCGGGCGCAGGCGCTCGCGGCTGCCGGCCACCAGCGCTTCGGTGCGGCTCAAGCCTGCGCGGCGCTGGTTGTTGATGTGCTCAATCATCACGATGCCGTTGTTCACCACCACGCCCATCAGCACCAGGATGCCAATCAGCGCCATGATGTTGAAGTCGGTGCCAGTCAGCCAGAACAGCCAGTACACGCCAAATACCGAGAACACCACGCCGCTCATGATGGCGCTGGGGAACAGCAGCGACTCGAACACCGCCGCCATCACCACATAAATCATGATGAGCGCAATGATGAGGTTGAACATCATGCGATTACCGGCTTCTTCGCCGTCAAAGACATTGACCGAATCAAAGCTGTAGTGATAACCGGCAGGCCAGGCGACCTTGTCCAGCACGGCCTGCATCGCCTGGCGCGCTTCAGGCGCAGTGCTTTCTGGCGCGGCCTTGGCGCTCAGGGTGAGCGTGGTCTGGCGGTTGGTATGGGTGATGATGTTGGCCGCAGGCTGCGGCTGCATGCTGACCAGTGCCGACAACGGCAGTTCGCGGCCATCCTGCGCTTTGACGGTAAAGGCTTGCAGCGCCTGCCAGGTGGTGTGGTTGGCATCGGCAAAGCGCAAGGTGACTGCGACCTCGCTATCGCCCTGGCGCATTTCCCGCAGTGGCTGGCCGCGCA
Organism: Lysobacteraceae bacterium NML07-0707; assembly: GCA_002798295.1. Lineage (GTDB taxonomy): Bacteria > Pseudomonadota > Gammaproteobacteria > Xanthomonadales > Xanthomonadaceae > Solilutibacter. Next base: position 25,298 of record NWQT01000003.1, read on the forward strand.
GGGCGATGCCGACAAAGCCTGCTACCTCCTGGGCATTGAAGCCAAACGCGGCGGAGCGCTCACGATCCACGCGCAGCAAAAGCTCGGTATTGCGCTCGCCCATCTCCACGCGCACATCGCGCAATTCGCTGCGGCGCTCAAGCATGGGCAGGATGTCGGCGGCCAGCTCGTTCAGGGTCTGCGTGGAGTCGCCCACCAGGCGTACTTCCAGGGTTTGCATCTGCGCCTGTCCGCCCTGCCCGCCTTGCCAGCCCATGCTGAAGGTGGCCATCGCCGATTGCGGCAGGTCTTTGCGGATGGCCTCGGTGATTTTGCTGGTGGTCTGCGCATCCACCTCATCGCCCAGATCCAGATGGATACCGGCACCGCCGCCTTCGCCAAAACGGGTGGAGATTTGCTTGATGCCGTATTCCTCGCGCCGCGCCTCCAGATGCGCTTCCAGGCGCAGCATTTCCTGACGCATCTGCGCAAGGCTGTAGGCATCGTTCCACTGCACGTTGACATAGGCGCTGCCCGATTCCTCACCGCCGAACATATCGCTCTTGGTTTGACTCATCGGTATCAGGCTAAGCAGCGATACCAGCACGATGACCGCGACCGAAATGCGCCGGTGCGCCAGCGTCCAGCGCAGCAGCTTTTCGTAGCGCAGTTGCAGGCCATGAATCAGGCCGCGGCGCTGTTGCAGCAACGGCGGGCTTTTCAGGCGTGCGGCCAGCATCGGAATCAGGCTGACGGCCACCAGCCAGGAGGCCAGCAAGGACACGCTGATGGTGAAGGCAATCTGCGCCAGGTAAATGGAGATGACATTGCGCTCGCCAAACAGGTTGGGCAGGAACACCATGCAGCTGCTGAGCGTGCCGGCCGAAAGCGCAATCGCCACATGGCGGGTGCCGAGCATGGCGGCCAGGCGCGGATGTTGGGGTGTTTTCTCGCGCTCTTGCCAGATTGACTCCACCACCACCACGGCGTTGTCCACCAGCATGCCGATGGCCAGCAGCAAGCCCATCATCGACAGCACATTGAGACTCAGCCCGGCGAAGTACATGAAGCCCAGCGTCATCACAAAGCAAATCGGGATGGACAGTGTGACCATCAGCGTCGCCGCCCAGTCGCGCAGAAAAAAATACAGCACGATGACCGAAAGCATCAGGCCAATGGCGCCGGCCTCGGCCAGCGACAGCAGCGACTTCAGCACCGCCTCGCCCTGGTCTTCGACCACGCGCAGATGGATATCCGCCTGTCCGCTTTGCGCATTGATGGCGGCGATTTCCGCCTTCACCGCACGCGAGACTTCCACCAGATTGGCATCGCGCTCCTTGAATACTTCCAGCGTCACCGAAGGCCGCCCGTCCAGGCGGCGTTCACTGCGCTGCTCAACCGGCTTCAGCTTGACCTCGGCGATATCGGCAAGCGTGGTGCCACGCGCATCCAGCCGCAGGCTGCGCAGCGCCTGTAGCGAATGCAGCTCGCCCAGCGGCTGCACCCGGAATTTTTGCAGGCCATTGTCGATTTCACCTGCGGAGACGGAAAAATTGACGCGCTGCAACTGCGCGGCCAATGCGTTCAGGCTGATGCCGTGGGCATTCATGCGCTCGGGCGATACCGCGATTTCCACTTCATTGGCCGGGGCGCCGAAGATTTCCACCTTGGCAACACCGGGGATGCGTTGCAGGCGACGCTTGTAGGTGCGCTCGATGCGCTCGTATTCGCCAGTCAAGTCCAGCGTCTGGCTGGACAGGCGCAGGCGCAGCATGGCCTGGTCGGCGCTGGACCATTTGAACACCATGTAGCGGCGGAAATCATCGGGCAAGTCACTGCGTATGGCATCGATGCGCTCGCGCGCCTCGGCACTCGCCAGGGCAATGTCCCGCCCCCAGTCGGAGAACGCCACGAATACCCCGGCGCTTTCCGCGCTGGCATTGCCTTGCAGGCTTTTCACGCCTTTCATGGTGGCCAGCGCTTCTTCTGCCGGACGCAGCAGGTTGCGCTCGTTCTCCTCCGGGGTGCTGCCGGCATAGGGCAGCATCACGTACAAAAACGGCGCCGAGACATCCGGCATCGCTTCCAGCGGCAGACGCACGGCGGCAATCAGCCCGACCACCACCATCGACACGAACAGCATGATGGTGGTCACCGGGCGGCGGATACTGAGCCGGGCCATGCTCATGATGCGCCTCCTTCCGTCTCAAGCGCGTCCGAGAGGGCGCGGTTTTCCGCATGCTCGCGCTGCGCGCGCGCGGCGTAATCGGCATCGGATTTGCGATCGAGCAGGTCATACATCACCGGGATGACCAGCAGCGTCAGCAAGGTGGAGACAATCAGCCCGCCAATCACGGTGATGGCCATGGGGCTGCGCACTTCCGCGCCCTCACCCATGGCGAGAGCCAGCGGCAAGAAGCCAAACAGGGTGCAGGCGCTGGTCATGACAATCGGCCGCAGGCGCGAGCGCGCGCCCTCCAGCAAGGCCTGGCGCTTGGGCAGCCCGGCAATGCGCAGCTGATTGACCCGATCCACCAGGATGATGGCGTTTTTGGTGACCAGCCCGACCAGCAGAATCAGGCCGATGAATACCACCACCGAAACCGCGTGGCCGGTGAGGAACAATGCCAGCACCGCGCCCACCAGCGCCAGCGGGATGGTGAACAAAATCACGAACGGATGCAGCAGCGACTCGAACTGCGAGGCCATCACCAAATACACCAGAAATACCGCCAGCGCGAAGGCAAACAGCAAGGAGCGCAGCGAGCCTTCCAGCTCCTCGCCCTGGCCGCCAATGGCAAGGGCGATGTCTGCACCCAGCGGTTTTTCGGCCACCATGCGCTGCACCTCGGCCATCGCCGTACCCAGGTCGATGCCGTGCAGATTGGCCGATACCAGCGCCACCCGCGCCTGGTCGGCGCGATGGATTTCCGAAGGGCCGTGACCTGCCTCCACTTCCGCCACCGCAGAGAGCCGCAGTGGCGTGCCGCTACCGATATTCACCAGCAGGTTGCGGATATCGTCAACGCTGCTGCGCTGGCCTTGCTCGGCACGCACGCGCACATCAATCTGCCGCTCGCGCAGGTGATAGCGGGTAGCGACTTCACCGCGTATCTGCTTGACCACCGCATCGGCAATCTGCCGGGTGGTCAGCCCCAGGGCGGCGGCACGACTCTGGTCAAAATGGATCCGCACTTCCGGCCAGCCCTGCTCCACCGTGGTTTTGACATCGGTGTAATGCGGATGCGCGCGCAGGCGCTCGGCCAAATCGCGGCCAGCGGCCTCCACGCTTTCAAGACTGCTGCCGGAGATTTCGATTTCCAGCGGCGCGGCCAGTGCAAACAGTTCCGGGCGGCTGAAATCCACCGCCACGTCTTTCTGCCCGGCAAGGCTTTGCCGCAGGCGCTCGCTCAAACGGCTCTCCAGCGCCGCACTGCCGCCGTTTTCCATCACGATGCTGAGCTTGGCGATGTTCTCGCCGCTGTCGGCGGGATTGGCATCGAGCCGCGTACCGCTGCCGCTGACCCCGTACAGCGCACGCACGCCCTCGGCCTTGCCATGTTCGGCCTGCAAGCGCTGCAACAGCGCATCGGTTTCGCGCAGCGGCGTGCCCGGCGGCAGTTTCACCGTCATTTCAAAGCGCTCTTGCGCCAGTTGCGGAATCAGGTCGGTGCCCAGGCGCGGCAGCATCCACATGCTGATGGCAAAGGCGATGGCGGCCAGCAACAGCACCTTGCCGGGATAGGCCAAAGCCTTGGGCAATAGCTGCAAATAGCCGTTTTCTGCGCGTGCATAGGGGCGCATCGCCAAATCGCTGGCGCGCTGCATGATGGGCGATAGCAGCCGCACGATGAGCCGCCATGCGCGCACCAGCAGCCAGGCAAAGGCATAGGCCAGCGCCGGAATCAGCCCCTTGATGCCGCGCCCGGCGAGCACCAACGGCTTGCGCCAGCCGCGCACTTCACGCTGTGCGGCAGGCGGCAATGGCTCGTCCGGAAATTCCAGCGGTGCACGCGCCTTGAGCGAGGAGAGCATCGGAATCAGCGTCATCGACACCACCAGCGAAACGGCGATGGCAATCGCCACGGTCAGCGCCTGGTCGCGGAACAATTGCCCGGCGATGCCTTCGACAAACACCAGCGGCAAAAACACCGCGATGGTGGTGAGTGTGGACGCCACCACGGCCAGGCTGACCTCGCGGGTGCCGGCTATCGCTGCCTGCAATACGCCAAGGCCGCGCTCGCGCGCCTTGGCGATGGATTCGAGCACCACGATGGAATCGTCCACCACCAGCCCGGTCGCCAGTGCCAGACCGCCCAGCGACATCACGTTCAGGCTCAGATCCAGCTGCCCCATGAAAAAGAAGGTGGTGATGATGGACACCGGTAGCGACAACGAAATCACGAAGGTGCTCCAGCCATCGCGCAGGAACAGGAAAATCACCAGCACCGCCAGCGCACCGCCAAGCAGCGCATCGAATTTGACATCGGCGATGGCGTTGCGGATGAAGCCGGACTGATCCTCAATGATGGTCAGGCTGACATCCTGTGGCAGTTGTTTGCGGATGGTCGCCAGCGCCTTTTCGATCTCATCGGCAGTGGCCACGGTATTGGCATCGCCCTCTTTGTAGATGGCAAGCTCTACTGCCTCTTGACCGCCCAAGCGGATAATCGCCTCGCGCTCCTTGTAGCCCTGCGTGACCTGCGCCACGTCTTTCAGCCGTACCGGCAGGCCGCCACCGGGCGCAGCCTGGCTGCCGCCGGTGGCCGATTGCACCGAAGCGGCTGCCGACATCGCGGCGGCATCGCCACTGGCCGCAGCCACCCGCGCCATTTGCGCCGCGGCGCTTTCGGCCTCGCCCCCGCCGCTGCGCTGGCTGGTCAGGAGCAGGTTTTCAATATCTTCCACCGTGGCGAACTGGTTGACGGTGCGCACCAGCCAGCGCTGGCTGCCATCTTCCAGCCGGCCGCCGGAGAGATTGACGTTTTCCTGTTGCAGGCGGCTGATGACCGTCTCCAGCGGAATATTGAGCGCGGCCAGCCGCTGCGGGTCGATATCCACGCGGATTTCATCTTCCAGCCCCCCGGCAACCTTGACCGCGGCCACGCCCGGCACGGTTTCGAGCTTGCGCTTCAAATCATCATCGGCATAGCGGCGCAGTCGCGGCAGGCTGCCGCCTGCTTCGCTACTGGAAATCACCAGGCGCATGATCGGCGCAGTGGACGGATTGAAGCGCAACAGCGTCGGTGGTTTGGCCTCCAGCGGCAGTTGCAGCGCTTCCATCTTGTCGCGCACTTCCAAGCTGGCCTTGTCCATGTCGGTACCCCAGGCAAAGGCCAGCACCACATCGCTCTGGCCTGTGCGGGAGACGGATTTGAGCTTGCGCAGGCCGCGCGCCACGCCCACGGCTTCTTCCACCGGGCGGGTAATCAGGGTTTCGATTTCCGCAGGCGCCGCGCCAGTGTATTCGGTGCGAATGGTGAGCGTGGGATAGCTCAAATCCGGCAACAGGTTGACCTTGAGGCCGCTCAGGGCAATCAGGCCAAACAACACCAGCGTCAGGGTCGCCATCAGCACGGTGACCCGGCGACGGGTGGAAAATTCCACCCAGTCAAAACCGCTTGCCATTTTCATGCCTGGCCTCCGCTTAGTTATTGGCAGGCTGGGCAGGCGCCGAGGTCTCAGCCGTGGGCGCAGTCGTCGTACCAATCACCTGCACCGGGCTGCCTTCGCGCAGTGCGCTCTTGCCGGCAATCACCACCTGATCGCCCACAGCCAGCCCCTTGCGCACTTCCAGATAGCCATCTTCGCTATGGCCGGTTTCAATCACCACGCGCTCGGCCTTGCCATCGCGCACCACATATACGCTGGCCTCGCCGCTTTCATCCAGCAGCGCACTGCGCGGAATCGCCGGCACTTGCAGGCGTTGCTCGTACTGGATGGACAGCCGCCCGAACATCCCCGGTTGCAGGCTGCCCTCACCGGCAAAACCGGCAATCACCCGAAAGGTACCGCTGCCTGCGTCCACCACCGGCGCGATGCGCTGCACCTGCCCGGTAAAACTGCGCCCGGGCAGCGCGTCCACGTGCAATACCACCGGCTGGCCTTGCTTGATGCGGTCAATCTCGCGCTCGGGAACATTCAGCGTGGCCTCCAGTCGCGAGGTATCGACAATGCGGAACACCGGCGAGTTGATTTGCACGAAGTTACCGGGCTTGATCGACTTGCTGGCAATCACCCCGGAAATCGGCGCCTGCACCGTGGTGTAGGACAGCTCCAGGCGCGCCATCTGGTTGGCGGCGCGGGCGTTCTGCAAATCAAAGCGCAATTGGTCGACATCGTTGGCGCTGACCAATTGCTGCTCGGCCAGTTGCGCCGCGCGGCGATAATTGGCTTCCAACTTGGCCACTTGGGCATTGGTTTGCGCCACTTGCAGGCTGGCACGCGCGCCATCAAGGCGTGCCAATGGCTGCCCGGCCCGCACGGCCTGGCCTTCTTCGGCCAGCACCTGCAAAGCCACGCCAGAAGTCTTGGCCGCCACCTGTGCCTCGGCACGCGCCTCCAGCGCGGCCGTACCTACATGGCTGGCACTCAGGTTGCGACGCGCCACCGTGGCGGTTTCCACCACCACGGCCTCGATTTTTGTCTCGGTTTGGCTGTCCTTTTTGTCTTCTGCCGAAGGCGCTTGCGAACAGGCCGCAAGCGCCAGTGACACGGCAATGCTCAAAACCAAAAGACCCGGATGAGAAATTTGCTTGCGAAAGGCTGGCATGGGAAAACTCGACTGGGATGTTATTGGGTGTTGTACAAAAGTAAATCACCTTTGCCCGCTGCAGACAGGTGCCAAAGGTCATGGCACGCAAGTTTGTGCGCCGCACATAAAATCGGCAACAGGTCAATATGAACTGACCCCCAAAACTTGGACAGTTACGGGTTAAGTGTTCGAGGCCTGAGTCCGGTACTGCACCGGGCTCAGGCCTTTGAGTTTTGTCCTGATACGCTCGTGATTGTAGTAGTCCATATATTCG
>NWQT01000004.1 GCA_002798295.1 Lysobacteraceae bacterium NML07-0707
CTCTACCCAAGCCTCAACCTCTGCCGGGGTCAGGTCAAATTGACGACTTGCCTCGGCCACCGTCGTCTTGCCCTGGATGATCTCAAGCACCAGCGCCGACTTGCGCCGTGCTGTCCAACGTTTGATTGCTTCGTCCATTACTGCACTCATTGGGTGTCTCCTCTAGTGAAGGTAACACCTGAGCAGGAAATCAGTGGGTCATTACACAGGCAGCGGATAAAAGCCCCCCGATTTTATGTCATCAAGGGGTAAAAAAACCTGCAACATCCAGGGCAGCATGCAGTTTTTGAGCCCATTCGCGTTGCCCCCCCTGGGTGGCAAGGCCATCGTTGCGCACCTCGACCAGCAGATGACGCAAGCCGTTGGGGATAGCGTGGCGCTCCAGGCTGTAGCCCATCATGACATGACCGTCGTAAGGCTGATTGTCGCCCACCTCAAGACCCTGCTGCCGCAGCTGCTGAAATAACGTATCAAGCCAGGGTTCGCGGTATTTCCACAAAAGACCTACAGGCCAGGGGCGAGCGCGGCCATGTAATTCAGGATTGAAACTGTGGATGGATAGCACAATAGGCCGCCAGCCTTCACGTAGCCGTGTATGCAGATGGCGCTCAATGGCGCGATGGTAGGGGCTGTGCCATTCAGCGATGCGGCGCTCGCGGTCGAGATCGCTCAGTCCCAGATTGCCCGGCACCAGGCTGCCATCACTCTCTTCCAGAATCAGCTCGGGCGCATCCGGTGCACGATTGAGATCAGCTAGCAAACGCGAAACACCACCCAGGAAGGCTGGGCAATCCAGCCGCATCGCCAACTCGCGGGTCACGCCCTCGGCGCCAGGATCCCAGGCGATATGACGGCTGCGATCGGTCTCGCTCAGTCCCAGCCCGGCATATTGCTCGGGAATCGCGCAGCTGGCGTGATCGCAAAGCAGCAACAGATCCTGACGGCGACCCGGCAAATAATGAAACGGCAAGATGCTCTTTTGCATAAGGTGAAGTTTGCCGCATTCAGCGGCCATTTTCTGCTTGAGCGGGCTATGATCGCAGACAGGCAGATTTCCCAAGGAGGCTCTCCATGCACGCTGCCACACCATTGCCCGCGCCGGGCAGCCCCGCTGAACGCGCCGAGTTCGAGCGCCTGCAGGCACGCCTGCCACAGCTGTTTGATGAAATCTTCCGCGACCAGCTAACACCGCGTACCGTAGTGGTGGTGCCGGGCTTGAGTCTGGATCCGGACGTACTTGGCAAGATCGATGGCGTCCAGCATTACGAAGAGCGCATGTTGAGCATGTTGATGCTGCTGCGCCTGCCCAATTTGCGGCTGTTGTTTCTCTCCAGTGAGCCGATCTCCGGAGTAACCATTGATTACTACCTGCATCTGCTTGGCGGGGTGCCGCCGATGCATGCGCGCAAGCGGCTGTTCCTGTTTTCCCCGCATGATGGCTCGCCGCAGTCGTTGACCCGCAAGCTCTTGTCCCGTCCGCGCCTGCTGGCACGGGTGCGCGCAGCGATCGAAAATCCTGCCACGGCGCATCTTTCGGTATTCAATTCCACCTGTGATGAAGTCTCGCTGGCGGTGGCGCTGGGCATCCCGATGTATGCCTGCGATCCGGAGCTGGGCTATTGGGGCGGCAAGTCTGGCAGCCGACGCGCCTTCCGCGAGGCTGGCATCTCGTTGCCGCCGGGTGCCGAAGACCTACGTGATCTGGAGGATGCTGCCGAGGCGATTGCGGTTTTGCGCAGCCAAATTCCCGATTTACGTCGGGTGGTGCTGAAGATCGATCAGGGCTTTTCTGGCGACGGCAATGCCTTGCTGAATTTGCCGCAAGCGCCTGGAAAACTGCCGCTATCGACCATCCGCCAATTACTGCAAAGCCAATTGCAACCAGAAGCCAACGATACCGATGCCTGCCAGTTTGCTCAGCTGTATCAACGTCAGGGCGGCATCGTTGAGGCCTGGATTGAGGGCAAGGGCAAGCGTACACCCTCGGTACAGGCACGGATCAATCCGCTCGGCGGGATTGAGTTGATTTCCAGTCACGAGCAGTTGATGGGCGGCAGAAGCGGGCAGGTCTTTCTCGGCAGCCAGTTTCCGGCTTCAGCCGAATATGCCCGGCAGCTGCATCCGCTGGCGGTGCGGGTGGGTGAAGTGCTGCGCGAGCGTGGCGTGATCGGCCGCTTTTCGGTGGATTTCATCAGTGTGCCGACAGCGGATGGTTGGCAGCACCATGCCATCGAAATCAACCTGCGCAAGGGCGGGACGACTTTGCCCTATCAGATGCTGCAATTTTTAACCGATGGCAACTATTGTGCAGAAACTGCGCAGTTCATCACCCCATCGGGGCTAGTGCGCTGCTATCACGCCACCGATAATTTGGTGAACCCCGATTACCGCCGCCTGATCCCGCATGATCTGGTCGACCTGATTGTGCAGCACCGCCTGCATTTTGATCAGACCCGGCAACGCGGCGCGGTGTTCAGTTTGATCGGCGCACTTTCCCGGTATGGCAAGCTCGGTCTGGTCAGCATTGATGAAACGCCGCAGGCGGCTACCGCCCAGTTTGAGCAGGTGCGCGCACTTTTGGATCATCAGGCGCGGCTGTAACAGGCTCTACGCCTGCTGCGCCCCGGCTTCAGGCAGCCTGACTGCGGCGGGCGCGGGTCAGGTGCACCAGAAGCAATGAAATCGCGGCCGGAGTCACGCCGGGGATGCGCTGCGCCTGGCCGATGGTTTCCGGCTGCACCCGTTGCAGTTTTTGCAGCACTTCTGCCGAAAGGCCACGCACGGCACTGTAATCAAAACCTGCCGGAATCGGACTGTCCTCGTTGCGGCGTGCGCGGGCAATTTCTTCACGCTGGCGCTCCAGATAACCAGAATACTTGGCCTCGATTTCCACCTGCTCGGCGACCTTGGCATCGGCCACGCCAGGGCCAATGCCCTCGGCCTGCATCAGACGAACATAGTCGAGCTCCGGTCGGCGCAACAAGTCCATGGCCGAAGTTTCACGGCTGACCTCCAGCCCGATATCGCGTGCCAATGCCTGCCCCAGCGGGTTATTGGGGACTGCCCACAGCGCCTTGAGGCGCGCGCTTTCGGCCTCGACCGCTTCACGCTTGGCGCTGAAAGCCGCCCAGCGGGCATCGTCCACCACCCCCAACTCACGCCCCACCGGGGTCAGGCGCGCATCGGCATTATCCTCGCGCAATTGCAGGCGGTACTCGGCACGGCTGGTAAACATCCGGTACGGCTCCAGCGTGCCCTGGGTGATGAGGTCATCGACCATCACGCCCAGATAGGCCTCGTCACGGCGCGGGCTCCAGCCGTCCTTGCCCTGTACTTGCCGGGCGGCATTGATACCGGCCAGCAGCCCTTGTGCGGCAGCCTCCTCATAGCCGGTGGTGCCATTGATTTGTCCGGCAAAAAACAGCCCGGACACGGCTTTGGTTTCCAGTGTGGCTTTCAGCCCGCGCGGGTCGAAAAAGTCGTACTCGATGGCGTAACCGGGACGGGTGATATGCGCGTTTTCAAAGCCGGTAATGGAGCGCACCAGCGCCAGCTGCACATCGAACGGCAGCGAGGTGCTGATGCCATTGGGATAGATTTCCACCACGTCCAGCCCCTCAGGCTCGACAAAAATCTGGTGGCTGGGTTTTTCTGCAAAGCGCACCACTTTGTCTTCAATCGACGGGCAATAGCGCGGACCAATGCCCTCAATCTGCCCGGAATACAGCGGACTGCGGTGCAGCGCCGAGCGGATGATGTCGTGGGTACGCTCGCTGGTATGGGTAATCCAGCAATTCACCTGCGCAGGATGGTCGGCATGGCTGCCCATGAAGGAAAACACCGGGCGCGGCGTATCGCCCGGCTGCGGGCTCATCTGCGAATAATCCAGGGTGCGGCCATCGATGCGTGGCGGCGTGCCGGTTTTCAGCCGATCCACCACAAAACGGCCTTCGCGCAGCTTGTGCGCCAGTGCCGTGGAAGGCGGATCACCCATGCGCCCGGCGGCGTACTGGGTCTGGCCGATATGCACCTTGCCCGCAAGGAAAGTGCCAGCGGTCAAAATCACCGCCGGTGCATGAAAGGTCAGCCCGGTCTGGGTGATGACCGCCTGCACGGCATCATTTTCGATGACGATATCGTCCACCCCGGCCTGGAATACCGTCAGGTTCGGCTGCGACTCCACCGCGCGACGGATAAAGGCGCGGTACAGGCTGCGGTCGGCCTGGGCGCGGGTCGCGCGCACTGCCGGCCCCTTGCTGGCATTGAGCGTGCGCCACTGGATACCCGCCGCATCGGCAGCGCGTGCCATCACTCCGCCAAGCGCATCGATTTCCTTGACCAGATGCCCCTTGCCAATGCCGCCAATGGCCGGGTTACAGCTCATCGCGCCCACGGTTTCGATGCTGTGGGTCAAAAGCAACGTGCGGCTACCCGCCCGCGCTGCGGCCAGCGCCGCCTCGGTACCGGCATGACCGCCGCCAATCACGATGACATCAAAACGGTAAAAATCCACACTCATGTTCATTGCTCCGGCCATGTTCTGCTGGTTCTCAGTGTGTATTTGATGCGGTCAGGATATTTCTTCACCCCCCACATCAACCACAGCCCCAAAAGCCCCAAAAGAAGATGCAAAGCGGCATAGGCATAAATGCCGAAGTATGTGCATGAGGCATTGATAAGCTTGCCGTATAAAGCCCCTCGCCCGATCTCTTCCAGCCATTTGCAATGCTGGGTAAAAACCGTTTCTGCTGCGCGATAAATGAAGAATAAGGATGTCTGAAGAATAAGTGCAAGAAAAAACCAGTAAGCCACAGATACGCTCATCTGCAGATAGCGCGCATGCCATGGCGCATAAGCCAGACAAACCCCGAAACTCAGCGCCAGTGCAATTCCAACCAGGATGAGCATGCCCATGACCTTGCCGGAAGCATAAAGCGGGACAGCAAATACCATCGTCATCAGGATGATGAGAAAAATCAGAATGTAACCAAATGCTTTCATGTCATTTGCAATAGCCACCATGTCTTGCAACAGCTGTATTCAACCGGAGTTGCACCAAGCCCCCGGACATCCGTCCAGCTCATCATCAATACGGCTACGTATTCATGGTGTTGCGGTGCATATGTGACACAAAGTGACCTTATCAAGCTGCTTTCCCGGCGCATTATGCATGTCCCTGAGCCGCGCTGCCGCGGGGTTGCGACGGATATGCCGCCTGAAAACTCTGGCACGGTTTCTGCTTTGCCAAATATACACTCGACGTGGCAACGTCCATCATGGACGCACCGATATTAGAGCAGGGACCGGCATTGCGCACGACGAGGGAGCAAGGGGGTCGGATGTCGGGGGACGTCCGGCTCTTTTTCATTTTCCTATCCGGAATCGGCGCATGGAGTGATGCCCGGCAAGGACGAAACAGGGGGATCCGGGAATTCCTTGACCGGGCATCTTGGGGAGCGGAAGCCGCAGCCCATACGCGGGGAGATTGCGCCTTTATCGCGGCCGATGCAAACACTGTCGCGCCATCTCGCCGGGCAACTTGCCAAGTTGCGCACGGCATCACAGTTCCTGAACAGCCTGCATCCTAATCGTCAAACAGCGCAGCGATGGCAGCCAGCGCTGCGCGACCGCGCTCTTTTTTGCGCTCGGCATCGGCCACCGGGTCAGCGCCATCGCGTTGCAACTCGGCCGCAGGCAGTTCCTCAAAAAACCGCGAGGGCGTGAGTTTCACCACACTGCCCCAGCGGGTGGCGCGCTTTGAGTGCGATAGCCATAGCTGTTCCTTGGCGCGGGTAATGCCCACATACAGCAGGCGGCGCTCCTCATCCAACCGGCCTTCGTCCAGGCTGGCCTCATGCGGCAGATTGCCGTCCTCCATGCCGACGATGAATACATAGCGGAACTCCAGCCCCTTGGAGGCATGCAGGCTCATCAGGCGTACTTGGTTGCCGGCATCGTCCTTGTCATTGCGCGATACCAGCGCCAGTTGCGCGGCCAAATCGCCAAGCCCGGTGCCTTTGGCGCCTTCAAACCACTGCGCCAGCTCTTCCAGATTGCCGCTGCGAATCCGGTAGAGCTGCTCGCTTTTGCACTGCGCCTTGAGCATGGCATCCAGCCCGGAGCGCACCGCCAGGCTGCGCACCAGGTCTGCCGGTGGCAGCTCGGCTGCCTCCTGGCGCAGGCGCTGGACAATTTCAGTAAAGCCGTGCAGCGCATTGCCTGCGCGTGCAGGCAGTTGTTGCAGCATCCCCAGTGATTCGGCGGCGCGCAGCATCGGCATGCCCGCATCCCGGGCAAGTTCTGCCAGGCGCGATAGCGTGCCTTGCCCCACTTCACGCCGGGGCGACTGCACCGCGCGCAGAAACGCCGCGTCATCGTCGGGATTGACCAGAAGCCGCAACCAGGCAAGTGCGTCCTTCACTTCAGCGCGCTCCAAAAACGCCGTGCCGCCAGAGAGGTGATAGGGGATGCGCAGCAATTGCAGGGCTTTTTCCAGCACCCGCGACTGGTGGTTGCCGCGGAACAGGATGCAAAAATCACTCCACGGCGCATTGCGTGCGCTGTGCAGGAAATGGATTTCTGCCGCGACCTTTTCAGCCTCGTGTTCGCTGTCGCGGCATTCCCAGACGCGGATGCGCTCGCCATCGGCCGAGTCGCTCCACAAGGTTTTCAGATGCTCGTGCGGATTGTGCGCAATCAGATGATTGGCCGTGCGCAGCACCCGGTTGGAGCAGCGGTAGTTCTGTTCCAGCTTGACGATTTCAAGCGCCGGATAGTCCCTCGCCATCTGCATCAGGTTTTCCGGGTTGGCGCCGCGCCAGGCGTAGATGGATTGGTCGTCATCGCCCACGCAGGTGAATTGTCCGGCCTCGCCAGCCAGTGCTTTCAGCAGCCGGTACTGCGCATCATTGGTGTCCTGGCATTCGTCCACCAAGAGATAGCCAATACGCTCGCGCCAGGCCGCGCGCGCATCTTCATCGGTTTCCAGGAGCGTCACCGGCAGGCGAATCAGGTCATCAAAATCCACCGCATTGAAGCTTTCCAGCCGCGCCTGATATTTGCCATACAGGCGCGCGGCCTCCAGCTCGCGGGTGGAGCGCGCCTCGCGCAGCGCCTCCCCGGGGGAAAGCCCGGCATTCTTGGCGCGCGAAATCAGCCCCAGCGCTGCCTGCACCGCATCAGGCTTGGCACCGGCCATCAAGTCCTTGACCTGCGCCAGCGCATCATCGGCATCAAACACCGAAAACCCGCGCGCAAGGCCCAGCCGGGCATGTTCTATCTGCACGATTTTCAGCCCCAGCGCGTGGAAGGTGCAGATGTTGAGGCCATCGGCAGCATCGCCCTTGAGGCGCTTGGCCACACGCTCGCGCATTTCCTTGGCCGACTTGTTGGTAAAGGTAATCGCCGCGATGCGCCTGGCCGGATAACGCCCCGTGGCAATCAGATGCGCAATCTTCTCCACAATCACCCGGGTCTTGCCGCTCCCTGCCCCGGCCAGCACCAGCAGCGGGCCTTCGGTATGCAGTACAGCTTGGCGTTGGGGCGGGTTCAATCCGTGCATGGGCGTGAAAGCAAGTCGGCGGGCGCGTATTCTGTCAGAGCCTGCTCCAAGTCTCGACCTGCCGCTACATGGCCAAGCTCTATTTCTATTACTCGGCAATGAATGCCGGCAAGACCACCACCCTGCTGCAATCGGCACACAATTACCGCGAACGCGGCATGCGCGTCACCATTCTTGCCCCGCGCCTGGATACCCGTGCCAGCGGCAAGGTCGCCTCCAGAATCGGGCTGGAAGCCGAAGCCACGCGCTTTGCGGAGCAGGACGATCTGGAGGCGCTGATTCGTGCCGATATTGCCCGGCATGGCAGGCTGCACTGCGTACTGGTGGACGAGGCGCAGTTCCTGTCCAAATCACAGGTATGGCAGCTTTCCGAAGTGGTGGATGCGCTTGGCATTCCGGTGCTGTGCTATGGCCTGCGCACCGATTTTCGCGGCGAACTGTTCGCCGGCAGCGCTGCACTGCTGGGCTGGGCGGATGAATTGCAGGAAATCAAGACCATCTGCCATAGCGGCAGCAAGGCCACCATGAATGTGCGCGTCGATGCCCAGGGCCGGGCCGTGGCCGAAGGCCCGCAAGTGGAAATTGGCGGCAACGAGCGCTATGTCTCGGTCAGCCGCCGCGAGTTCAAGAAAGTGATGCGCGGCGAAGGCGAGATCCAGCCCTTGCAACCGCCGTTGCTCTGAATCAGGTACGCAATTTATCCCGCGCTTGCCGCAGTCTCCATACAGACGGCCTTGTCAGCCTCGACTTGCCGCATCAGTTGACCACCCTGCGGACGCAGTTCGGCCAGTGTTTCAAGCAAAGTCTGGTAGGCGGCAAGCCCGGCCTGCCGGTCGCGCGCGCATATCAGGCTGGCAAGTGCCGCTTGTGCCTGCCAGTGCTGCTGCAGGGCTTTTTCGTCTTTGACCTCCCGCTTCAAAAGTGCCTGCAAGTCAGCCTCGCTTTGTTGGCGGGCCGCTGCGTTGGCATCGGGGTCAAGCGCATGCAGGCGGGCTTTGGCAATCCAAATAGGAGCCTGCGCCTTTTCCAGCATCTGGGCTTGACCCAGCAATTGGGCAGCATCGGCAAAGTGTGCCAGTTGCATTGATGCCTGTGCCTGTCCTATCAGGTTTTCCACTGTGGGCGTGTCGCGCAGGCGACTGGCCTGTTGCAGGTTTTTCAAGGCCGCTTCGCTGCGGCCTGCCTCCAGCAACACCTGCGCATCGCGCTGCAAAGTGTCGGCAAGTGCTGTGCCCAGTTTCAGCCCGCGCATCAGTCGCTGGGCGCGCAGGTAGTGCTGATGGGCTGCATCCAGCTTGCCCAGCGCATGGGCGCTTTGTCCAAGCGCGTCCCAGGAGGCTGCCATTTCTGCACTGTTTGCGCCAAAACGCTGGCCAATCAGCCCGTGGTTGAGGTGCAGCTTTTCATCTGCCTGCTGTAGCTGCCCGAGCACCAGCAACAGACTGGCTTCCTGGCGGCGCAAGCCAATGCTGCCGGGATGGGCAATGCCCAGCAGTTCTTCCGACAATTGCAGCGCTTCGCCATAGCTGTGTGCGGCGGCGGCGCTTTGCCCCATCTGCTGCTGGGTGGTGGCGATGGAGCGCAGAATGTCGATGGCAAGCCGATGCCGTGTGCCGGCAATTTGCCGCAGCTGCGCCAATGCGTTCTGGAAGCCGCGCAAAGCCTGCGGGTAATCGCCGGCATCCACGGAAAGTGCGGCAAGGTCGGTGAGATTTTCGACCACGCCGACATCATCGGCGAGCACGCTGCGGCGTAATGACAGCGATTGCTCGAACAGCTGTCGTGCCATGCCACGCTCGCCCACGCTGCGCTGGCAGCGCGCCAGCTGCGAGTAGAAGTCAGCCACCAAAGCAGGCAGCTGCGCCTGTACGCTGCGCGCCTCGCCCTGCAAGGGCTGCAAGGTCTTGATACAGCCAGCGGCATCCCCCAGCAGGCGCTGCAAACGGCCGCGCTGGGTGTTGGCATCCAGCGCCAGCGCCTGCGGAATGTCCGGCATTGTCGCCAATACGCTTTCTTGCCGCAGCAGCAGGGCGCGCGCATCTTCGTACTGTCCCAATGCGATACGGATACGCGCCATCACTCCCAACAGCTCGGCATGCGCACGCGGCTGGCGCGCCAGTTCGCGCTCGCCACGGGCTTCGCCCGCATCCAGCAGTGACTCCACATCCAGTGGCAGGCCGCCGCCCGAAGCGCCGGCATTGTCAAACAGGGCGATAACAAAGTCTTGCAACGCCTGGGCGCGAGCCGTTTCGCGCACCGCCTGTTGGCGCTGGCTCCAAATCAGCAGCAACAGCGACAACAGGCTGGCCAGCACCAGGGCCGTTCCCAGAATCGCCCAGCGTTGCCGGCTGACAAATTTGCGCAGCCGGTAACCCAGACTCTGCGGTCGCGCCAGTACCGGCAGGCCATCCAGATGTCTTTGAATATCCAGCGACAATGCCTCGGCTGAAGGGTAGCGCTCGGCGGGCTGCTTGGCCAACGCCTTGAGCACGATATTGTCGATATCCCCAGCCAGCATGCGCGCCCAGCGGCGCCGCTCAATCCCCGGCACGGCTTCGTCATTGCCGCTCCGCATCACCGTCACCGAAGGCCGCAACGGCTCTCCTGCAAGGATGGCTTCTTCCCATTGGGCATGGCTTTCGCGCTTCAGGCGATAAGGTTTTTCGCCGCTCAAAAGCTCGTACAACACCACGCCCAGCGAATACACATCGGTCTGGGTGGTGATGGCACTGCCGCGGATTTGCTCCGGCGCGGCGTAATGCAGGGTAAAGCTGCGCACCCCGGTATGGGTGGCCTCGGGCGGGTCGGACTCGTTGCCATCCAGCAGTTTGGCGATACCAAAGTCCAGCAGCCGCACCTCGCCGGTTTCGGTCACCAGAATATTGGAGGGCTTGAGGTCACGATGCACCACCAGATTGGCATGGGCATGACTGACGGCGGCACACACCTGACGAAAAATTTGCAGCCGCTGGCGCAGACCCAGACCACGTTTGCGGCAGTATTCCAGCAACCCTTCGCCCTCGACTTTTTCCAGCGCCAGATAGGGCTGACCTTCGGCGCTGATGCCGGCATCGAGCAGTCTGGCGATATGCGGATGGGCAAGGCGCGCCAGAATCTGCCGCTCGCGGGTAAAGCGCAGCCGCAGATTGGGGTCGGCAAGCCCCGGGCGCAGCAGCTTCAGCGCCACATGGCGCTGGTACAGGCCATCGGCACGCTCGGCCAGCCACACCTGCCCCATGCCGCCTTCGCCCAGCAGTTTTTCCAGCCGGTAAGGGCCGATACGCTCGCCCTCGCGCGGGCCGGGCGGCGCGGTTACCAAAGGACTGTCAAGCAGGCTGTCACAGCTGTCTTGCTGCGCAAGAAGCTTGCGCAGTTCATCGGCAAAGGCCGCATCCTGCCCGGCGATATCGTCCAGCCGGGCAGCACGCAGATCGGGCGGCAAATCCAGCAGCGTATCCAGCGCCGCAGAGAGTTGCTGCCAGCGGCTGCGGTCAAGCGCCATCATCGCCCTGCAATGCGCTGAGCAGGAACATGCGTGCTTTCTGCCAGTCGCGGCGCACACTGCGCTCGGAGCGCTGCACCAGCTCGGCGATTTGCGGCTCGGAAAGCCCGGCGAAATAACGCAGCTCCACCACCCGCGCCAGTTGCGGGTCAAGCTCTTGCAAAAGCGTCAGCGCGGTATCCAGCGAAAGCAGGTCCTCATCCAGCTTCAGGCCGCCATCGACATGCTCGGGCAACTCGGCCACACGCTGCATGGTCTGGCCGCCGCCGCGTTTCAATGCCACCCGTGCCCGCGCATGGTCAACCACCACGCTGCGCATTGCAGAAGCGGCATAGGCGAAAAAACCGGCGCGGTCGGCAAATTGCGCCTGCCCCTGCCCGACCAGCTTGAGATAGGCCTCGTGCACCAGTGCGGTGGCATCCAGCGTGTGCGCCTCGCCCTCACCCAGCTGGCGCCTGGCCATGGCATGCAGCTCGTGATAGAGCGCCTGTAAAACACGGTTGAGCGCCACGCGGTCGCCACCACGCGCTTCATCCAACCACTGGGTAATGCCGGAGCTGCTCATGCAGGCAGTGTAGCGCCAGACGAATGACCAAAGCTGAGCAACTCAACGCTGGCAGCGTGGACACCAGACACTGCTGCGCTGGCCGATACGGGTTTCCTTGAGCCGGCTGCCGCAAACTTTGCAGGCCTCGCCGCCACGGCCATAGACCAGCAGCTCCTGCTCGAAATAGCCGGGCAGGCCATCGGGGCTGATGAAATCACGCAAGGTGGTGCCGCCACGCTCAATGGCATTTGCCAAAATGCGTTTGACGGCATCGGCAAGCCGCAGGTAGCGCGCCAGCGAGATTTTCCCGGCTTCACGCTGCGGGGCGATGCCTGCATCGAACAAGGCTTCGGCCGCATAGATATTGCCCACGCCGACCACGATGGCAGCATTCATCAGAAAACTTTTCACCGGCACGCTGCGGCCACGGCTACGCCGGTACAGGTAATCGCCATCAAAGTCCTGCGAAAGCGGCTCCGGGCCAAGACCTGCCAGCAATTCATGGGTGGTGCCGGGCGCCTGCCAGAGCAGACAGCCAAAACGGCGCGGGTCGTTGTAGCGCAGCACCTGGCCATCATCCAGCACAAAATCCACATGGTCATGCGCGCGCAGCGGGGTTTGCTGCGGCAATACGCGCAGGCTGCCGGACATGCCCAGATGCCATAACGCGCTGCCCGCATCGGTATCGAGCAACAGGTATTTGGAGCGCCGGCGCACCGCTTGGAGGGTCTGCCCCGGCAACAGATACTCGATTTGCTCGGCAATTGGCCAGCGCAATGTGTTGCGGCGCAATACCACCTGACGCACGCGGCGCCCCAGCAAATGCGGCTCAAGACCGCGGCGGGTGGTTTCGACTTCGGGCAATTCAGGCATGACAGTGGTGTGGCAGATGGGGGATGCAGTTTGCCAGCCCGAAGCGATAGCCGCATGATGCTCCATCATCCCCGCCCACGGATTGCGATGCTTCTTCTACACGCCAAATTCATATTGACTTGCGCCATCTTGACCAGCGCGCCGGTATTTGCCCAGTCCTCGGTCAGTGACTACCTGCAACGCATCGACCGTGATGGCGATAACCGGGTGTCATTGGCTGAATACCAGGAATGGATGCGCTACGGCTTTGATGCCATGGATAAAAATCGTGACGGGGTGCTACAGCCAGGCGAGCTGCCTGGCAGGCGTGGCCAAGCCATCACCCTGACCGAGCATTTGGCCTCGCTGGAGGCGGGGTTCAGACGGCAGGATGTCAACCATGATGGCTATCTGGATGCCCGCGAACTGGCCGCGCCCCCCCGCTCTCCTGGCCGTAGAAGCAAATAAGCTCACCTGCACCAGCAAGAGTCGCTACTACTCACCAGCCATGGCCTATCAGGGACGATACGGATCTTGCTTATTTTTCCTTGCGCCAGTTCACCGAGGCTTTGTTTTCCACCGTGCTCGATTCGATGCTGATGTCAAAGCCGCGGCGCAGCATGTATTTGAGGGTCAGTACCTGGCCGGTGCCCAACAGGGAAACGCCGTAGCTCACATACACCCGCGGCGAGAGGTATTTGCCCACGCCAAATACGCTGCCGCCCAGGGCGTTGGACTGAATCATCCCGGCATCGTCAAAGCCGATGCGGGTGGCGATTTGCGAGGCCAGGAACGTGCTGCCTGCGCTGAGCGCTGCCGATGCGGCGTTGATTTGCTTGCCTTCGGCGCTGCTGGCGGTGGACAGTGAGCGTCCCAGCGCCAGATAGGCCAGGGCTTCGGACTGGTCCATCTGCGGGCTGGACCAGATTTCGGCTTGTGGCGCGCTGACCCGGCCAGTGACGTGAATCCCGGCGCTGACATCGCCAATCACGCGGCGTGCGCGCAAGTCCACAATCGGGTTGGATACCGGGTCGTTGGACCATCTGAGCTTGCCCTGGTCGATATCCAGTTTCTGGCCGTAGGCTGCATATTTGCCCTCGACGCTCAGCTCGCCGGTGCCGCGCATTTCGCTGCCCGGGCGGGCGCGCACGCGCAAATTGCCGCCCAGTGTGCCATCCAGCCCAAAGCCGCGCAGTTGCACGTCATCGCCAATGGCCAGGGTCAAATCCAGCAGCAGGCTGCTGCGGCTGCGGGCAGGGTTGGCCGGGTCGAGCACGACGACATCGGGGGATGCGGAAACGCCATCGCTCAGCCGTTCCAGATCCATGCGCGCCGAAGGAATGCTTACGGTGCCGCTGACATCCATCGGTTCATTGCCCTGAATCTTCACCGTCACATCCGGGTTGACCACGGCGCGCAGGTCACGGGTATCGGAAAGCAGCACGTTCTGGCCACGGATATTGAGCACGATGGGCGTGTCCTGCCCTTGCCAGCCGAGCGTGCCATCCAGATTCAGCAGCCCCTCACCGGACTGGATGCTGCCGCTCAAGCGGGCATTGCCATCAGGTTGGGCGCGCATCGTCACCTTGCCATTGCGCAGCACCAGGCCATAGGCCGGCACTTCAGCCTGCAAGCCGGTCAATTCGGCATCACCGCCAATCAGCGGCTCGGCGCGGGTGCCCGCAAGGGTGATGGCGCCGGTCAGCGTGCCCACCGGGTCAACGATGTCCGGGGCGAAGACTTCCAACCAGCCCAGATCACGCATATCCACATCCACCCGGCCGGCAAGCGGGGAGAACTCATCCCAGCCGGTGCTGATTTCCGCCCGCAGGCGGCCATCGCGGCTGATGCCGGTATCCAGCTGTGCCTTGAGCTGCTGCGGGTCAAGCGCTGCATTCAGGCGCAGGTTCTGATAGCGCATCAGCTCGTCGCTATCGCGCTGGCCGAGCTTCAGGGCGCCACGTTCGGAACGTATTTGCGCTGTCCCCGCCCAGGCATTGCCGCGCGGGCTGAAGCGGGCATCCAGATCCAGCGTGCCATCCAGCACCCAGGGTTTGCCGTCCTCGCGCTCGGGCAGGTACGGGGTCGCCAACAGCAGCGGCAGGGCGCGGCCTTCGACATCAATGCCGCTGCCCGGCCATTGCCCGCCGGCGCATAGCGAGCCACCGGACGAAGACACGAAGCAGCCCTGGCTGAGGCTGAAGCGGTTGCCGCTTTGGGCATAGGTCAGCGGGCTTTGCAGTCGCCATGCGGCACCGCGTGCCGGCGAGAAGTCCAGGCTGGCAAGTCCGCCGCGCCAGCCCTGGCCGTGCTTGTTGGCAGTTGCGGCAAGCTGGATACGTCCCAGCTCGCCAGCGGCGCGGGCATCGAGTGCCAGGTTTTCCACCGCGCCGCGGGCATGGGCGTGCAGCGTATCCAGTGCCACGCCCAGTTGCAGCTGATGGGCTTCCACACGCAAATCGCCACCGCTGCCCTGCCACGGTAGCTGCCCGCGCAGGTTGAGGCTGGCAGCGCGATAGTCGCCAAAGCTCAAGGCTTGGCCGCTCAGATTGGCCTGGATATTGGGGGCACTCGGTGTGCCGCTGAGTTTGACTTCGCCATTCAAAAGGCCTTTGGCCGAGGGTAGCAGGTCATTCAATTGCAGCGGCGCAAAGCGTGCGTCCACGTCCAGGCGCTGCCCATAACGAGCCTTGCCCTGGGTGCGGCTGCTACCCAGCGCCAGCGTCCAATCGCCGCTGTAGTCATCGCCACGGATGGCCATATTGGCCTGCCCGCTCAAGGCGCGGCCACGCAATTGCCCGCCCAGCTCGGCCAGTTTCACATCGGCATGCAGTTGCTCATTGGCCTGCATCTGTCCCTGGCTGCTGATTTTGCCGCGCACCGCTCCCGGGAAGTCCGGCACGAAATAGCCGGGGTCAAAGCCGGCCAGGGTCGCGTCGATATGCCATTTCAGCGCGGGCGAAAAATCCACCCGGCCACCGGCATCCAGGCGACCTTCGGGCATTGCCACGGCCAGATTTTTCAAGGTCAGGCCGGTTTCATCGCCCTGCCCGTCCAGCTGGACATCAGCTTTTTGTTTGCCGCGCGCCAGCTGCGCTGTGCCGCCTACGCGCCAGTCTTGTTGTGTGCCCTGGATGTTGAAGTCGCCATCGGCCTGGATTTGTGTCTGGCCGCTGGCATCAGCCCAAACCAGCTGACGCGCCCGGGCAGCCAAATCAAATTCGGCGTGCTCGCCGGTGAACTGCCCATGCCCTTGCAGTACCAGTTGGCCACCCAGCACCTCAAGCTGCAAGGGCTCGGCATGCAGGGTCTGGTTTTCCAGCCGCAATGTGGACGGTTGCAGCACGATGTGTTGCTCGCCCTGCGACCATTCACCCTGCACTTCGGCCTTGCCGCCTTCGCCTTTGGCATCGAGGTTGAACTGCATCAGCG
Organism: Lysobacteraceae bacterium NML07-0707; assembly: GCA_002798295.1. Lineage (GTDB taxonomy): Bacteria > Pseudomonadota > Gammaproteobacteria > Xanthomonadales > Xanthomonadaceae > Solilutibacter. The sequence goes on from NWQT01000004.1 coordinate 15,895, forward strand.
CATCGCTGCGTCCGGCAGTGAAAACTGCCGGGTCAAAGCCTTCGCTGTGCGCGGTCAGCGTCCAGGTGGTTTTGCCCTGTTCGGCAGCCCGGGTGCTGTCTGCACGCAAGTTCAGTGTGGCGCGCAATGGCGCCGGGGTGCGGCCGCCGATGAACAGCTGCATGTTTTCAAGATTGCCGCGTGCAATCAGGCCGATGCGGCCGCGGGTTTGTCCGGTGGCCGCCGGGAAAACCGCCGTGGCCGTCAGGTCGGTCTGGAAATGCTTGCCCGGCGCGTAATGGCCATGCACCTGAAACTGGCCTTTGTCGCTGTCCAGTTGCAATTGGCGGACATCCAGCCGGCCCGATTCGGCCAGCAGGCTGCCATTCAAGCGGTGGATAGCGATGCTGTGCTCGCCATCGTTCAAAACTTTCAGGTCGTTGACGCGCACCGCATCGACCTCAATCGCCAGTGGCGGCTCGATGCGTGGCAGCACTTCCGGCCAGGTCGGCAGCTCGAACGGGGTGTCGGTGCTGGCAAGCGCCAGCCTCGCGCCGTCCACTTCCAGCGCCCGCAGCCGCAGGCGGCGCCCCAGCAATGCCCCCAGTTGCGGATGCAGCATCACCCGGCTGGCATGGAACTCACTGGTGCGCGTGTCCTTGCACAGTGACATTGCCGTGGTATTGACATCAAAATCGGCATCGGCACAGGCTGTCCAGGAAAAGCGGACGCCATGCAGGGTCAGCGGGCCATTCACCGGGCCATCGGCGCTCTGCCATTCAAATGCGGTATTGGCAGGCAGACGCGCCTTGATTTGTGCCAGCAGCAAATCGCGCCCGGCCAGTGTATTGACCAGCCACCATAGCGAAGCGCCACCGGCAGCGGTCAGCGCCAGGGTCAGGATGCCGCTGCGCACCAGGTATTTGCGCTGGCGCTGTTTGCGCAGTTGCTTGAGTTCGGCCAGCCGTGCTTTGCGCATTTCGTCACTGGCATCGGCAGGCAGTGGCTCCAGCCCATAGCGACGGTAACGCTGCCATCTTTCTTGCCAACGGGTTTTGCTCACAGGTCGGCTCCCAGGCTGAGATAAAGCTGAAAGGCCGAATCCGGTGTATTCAGGCCACGGGCAATATCAAGGCGCACCGGCCCCACCGGCGAGCGCCAGCGTGCGCCGATGCCCACCCCGCTGCGCCAGTTCGGCCGGTCATTGAAGGCCGAGCCGATATCGGCAAATACCGCAGCGCCCAGTGATTGGGTGAAGTAATGCTCGTATTCGGCGCTGGCGGTGGTGACGTTCTTGGCGCCCACCGCGTAACGGCGGTTATCACCGGGAATGCCGGTGCTGACCCGGGGGCCGACTTCGCGCCAGGCATAGCCGCGAATGGAGCGGTCGCCGCCGGCAAAAAAGCGCAGCGATGGCGGCATGTCGGCATTGCCACCGGAGAAGGTATGACCGACTTCACCGCGCACAATCAGGCGGCTGCGCGCACCCAGCCCGCGATACCAGCGCAGGGTGGCATGTACTTGCCCGAAATGGCTGTCCGAGCCTGCGCCTTCGATACCGCCGCGCAGCATCAGTGTGCTGCCAATGCCGCGTCGCGGAAACATGCGGTCATCGGCATCGATGTATTCGGCACGTAGCGAGGGATAGACATAGGTGGCGTAGTGATAGGGCGCCGCAGGGTTCTGCTGGGTTTCATGGGCATACAACCAGCGCTCGCGCATCGCATGCAGCGATGCCGTTGCCGTCAGGTGGCGGTTGATTTCACCGCTGCGGCTGGCTACAAACTCCAGCTTGCGACTGTCCACATAATCAGTCTGCTCATCCAGACCCTGCAAACTGGCGGTATGCCAGCCATCGAGCCATTTGAAGGCCGGGATGCGATATTGCAAGGTCAGCGCCTTGCGCTTGCGGGCGTAATCGAGCTGCGCCATCGCCTTGTGTCCGCGACGATTGAGATAGCGCCGCTCCACCCCGGCAGTGAACCCGGCGCCGCTGTCGGTGCCATAAGACAGCCCCAGGTTGTAGATGCTGCGCTTGGCCGGGGTGAGTTTGACCGTCACCGGCACCAGATAATTTTCTGCCTGGTCCGGCATCGGCTGAATATCAATGGCGCTGAAATAATCCAGTGTTGTCAGCGACTTGCGCAGCCGGTCAAGGCGTCCCTGATGGTAATAGTCGCCTTCTTCCCAATACACCAGCTTTTCCAGCAGTTCCGGGCGGATGATTTCTCTGGGGGATTGCTCGAAAGTGATTTTGCCCATGTCATAGCGCTCACCGCTTTGCCAGCCCAGGTCAATATCGGCGGCGTATTCGGCACGGGTCACTTCCACCTTGCGGGCGATGAAGTCGGCATCGAAATAACCCCGCTCGGCAAGACGCCGGGTAATGCGCACCTTGCCCGCTTCATAAAGCGTATGGTCGAGAATCTCGCCGACCTTGGGGCTGAAGGCAGCCAGCTCCTGCTTCATATAGCGGTCATCGGCGGCCTCCCCCTCGATACGCAGGTTTTCACGGCGCACCCGCACCGGCTCGCCCTTGTCGATATTGAGCACAATCACCAGCGCATCGTCAGTGCCGCTTTTGCTGATACCGACCTTGGCCGAGTAATAACCAAACGGCTCCAGCGCCTCGCGCGCCTCGTCCTCGGCGACTTCCAGCAGATATTCCAGCCGCCGCGTGGTGACCGTGCGCTCCAGCGCATCTTCCAGCGACAGTGCCACACGCACGTTTTGGGTCATGGCCTCGTCAAGACCCTGGATATCAATACGGCTGATTTTTTCGGCCAATGCCTGTCCCGGCAGGGCAAGACAAAGCAGGCCAAGAGCGATGGGGGTGTAATTCATGGCGTGAAGGATAAAGCAGGTATGTGAAACGCCCGTTCAATTTTGGTCTGCGGAATCAGCCGTTTCGCCGGGTCACACCCGCCGCACCGCATCCAGACCGGCGCCCAGTGGATACATGCAGGCAAGGCTGCACCGTGCCGGGATCAGGCCATCACATGAAACCCGGCATCGGCATAGGTGACTTGCCCGGTCATGGCGGCACCGGCATCGGAGGCCAGAAACGCAGCGATTTGGCCGATTTGTGCGATGTCCACCAATTGATGTGCCGGGGTGCGTTCCTGCACCCGATTTAGCAATTCGTCAAAGCGGCCAATGCCAGAGGCGGCCCGGGTTTTCACAGGCCCGGTGGAAAGCGCGTGTACATGGATACGCTGCTCGGCAAGGTCAGCTGCCAGATAACGCACACTCGATTCCAGTGCAGCTTTCACCGGCCCCATCAGATTGTAGTGTTCCACCACCCGTTCGCTGCCAAAAAAGCTCACCGTCAGCAGCGCGCCGCCTTGCTTCATCAGCGGACGGGCAAGCCGTGCCATGCGGATAAAGCTGTGGCAGGAGACATCCATCGCCATGGCAAAGCCCTCGGCACTGCAATCAGTGAGTGATGCGTACAGGTCTTCGCGCGGGGCGAAGGCAATGGAGTGCAGCAGAAAATCCAGCTGCCCCCATTGGCGCTCAATTTGCTGGAACAAAGCTTGCAATTGCCCCGGCTCGCGCACATCGCAGGGGGCGATAATGCGGGCCTGCAGTGCTTCGGCCAGTGGCCGCACATGCGGCTCGGCCTTGGCATTGAGATAGCTGATAGCAAGCTCGGCTCCTGCGGCGCGGAAGGCCTGGGCGCAGCCATGGGCAATACTGTCGGCATTGGCAATGCCAATCACCAGGCCGCGTTTTCCTTGCAGGTTCAACATGGGGCGATTCCCTGGAGCCGGGCGCAGGCCTCGGCGATGATGCGTTCTTCGTCGGTGGGCAGCATGCGCACGGCAACGCGGCTTTGCGGGCTATCCAGCACACGCTGGCCTGCGGCATTGGCCTGCTGGTCGATGTCCACCCCAAGCCAGGCCAGGTGCTGGCAGACCCTGGCGCGAATCGGCGGCTGATGCTCGCCAATGCCGGCGGTGAATACCAGGCCATCCAGCCCGCCCAGGGTATTGGCGAGTGCGGCGATGCCACGGGCAATGCGGAAACAGAACAGTTCGATAGCTTCCAGCGCTTCGGGCGCATCGCTCTCAAGCAGGACGCGGCTGTCGGCGCTGATGCCGGAAACCCCCTTGAGGCCGCATTGGTGATACAGCCAGTGCTGAATCTCATCGGCATCCATGCCTTGCTGCTGCATCAGGTACAGCAGCACACCGGCATCAAGCTCGCCGGGGCGGGTCGCCATCGGGATGCCGTCCAGTGCCGAGAAACCCATGCTGGTATCGCGGCTGATGCCCGCTTGCAGGGCGCACAGGCTGGCGCCGCTGCCCAGGTGCGCGACCACGATTTTCTGCATGGCAAGCGCCGGTTCGCTGCGCTGCAATTCTTCGGCAATGAACTGATAGGAAAGCCCATGGAAGCCATAGCGGCGCACTCCGGCATCGTGCAGCGCGCGCGGGATGGCCATACGGGTGATGAGCGGGGCATGCGTGCGATGGAAAGCGGTATCGAAGCAGGCGATTTGTGGCAAGCCGGGGCGCGCCTTGCGCATCGCCCGTATCAGTCTCAGGCCAGCGGGCTGGTGCAGCGGCGCCAGTGGCGAGAGTGCATCGAGTTTTTCGATGGACGCATCATCCAGTACCACCGGCGCATCAAAATCCATGCCGCCATGCACGATGCGGTGGCCACAGGCGATGATTTCCCCGCCGGCATCACGCCCGGCCAGCCAGTCCAGCAACTCGGCAATGACGGCGCTCAAATCGTCGGTCAGCGGGGCGTTGATGGGCACGCGGATGGACTCGCCCGCCTGCTTGAACTTCAGCTCAAGCGGCGTCAGCCGCAAGTCGAGCACGCCATGCCCCAGGCGCTTCACGCCTTCGGCATGGCATTCGAACTCGCCCAGCTTGATGGTGGACGAGCCTGCATTGAAAACCAGAATCCGGCTCACCTTACGCCCCCGGCATCGGCGTATGGGCAACGATGCGCGCCAGTGCAATCGAGGCCAGGCGGGTGCGCACACTGTCGGCGCGGCTGGTGAGGATGACCGGCACCTTGGCGCCCAGCACCAGGCCGGCGCTATCGGCGCGGGCGAAATACATCAGTTGCTTGGCAGCGATATTGCCGGCTTCAAGGTCAGGCGCCAGCAGGATATCGGCCTGACCTGCAACGCGCGATTCGATGCCTTTTTCCTTCACCGCATCCATGTCGATGGCGTTGTCAAAGGCCAGCGGCCCGTCCACCAGACCGCGCTTGATTTGGCCGCGTGCAGCCATCACGGTCAGTGCCGCCGCATCCAGGGTAGAGGCCATTTTGGTGTTCACCGTTTCCACCGCGGCCAGCACCGCCACCTTTGGCTCTTTGACGCCCAGCTTGCAGGCCAGGTCAATGGCGTTTTGGGCAATATCGCGTTTTTGCTCCAGCGTCGGGGCGATATTGATGGCACCGTCGGTGACCATCAGCAATTTGTTATAGGCCGGCACATCAAACAGGAATACATGGCTCAGCCAGCGGTCGGTGCGCAAGCCGTTCTCACGGGCGACGATGGCGCCCAGCAACTCATCGGTATGCAGGCTGCCTTTCATGATGGCGTCCACTTCGCCGCGCCCGGCCATTTCCGCCGCTTTTTGTGCGGCGGCATGGCTATGCGGCACGTCGATGATGTCGATGCCTTCAAGCGAAACACCCGCCTGCTGCGCAGCCGCCTCGATGCGCGCGCGCGGCCCGACCAGTACCGGCACGAACAGGCGCTCATCATTGGCCTCCACTGCGGCGCGGATGGAGCGCTCGCTGGTGGGGTGCACCACGGCAGTGCGCAAGGGCGGTAGCGTATAGGCACGCTTCATGCCCAGGTCAAAAATGCGGTGGCGGTTGATTTGCACTTCCGGCATCTGCGCGCGGTCAAGTGCGTGCTTTTGCGTGGGGGCAATCACCTCGGCAGTGCCGCTCAGCACTTCTTCGCCCGCTGCATTGCTGCACAGGCAATCAAATACCACCACCTGCTTTTCTGCGCGCTTCTCACGCACCTGGACGCGTGCGGTGACCACATCACCGGGTTTGACCGGGTGCTTGAAGCGCAAATCCTGCCCCAGATAGACCGTACCCGGGCCGGGCAGCTCCGTGCCCAACAATGCGGAAATCAGCGAGGCGGTCCACATGCCGTGCACCACCACCTGCCCGAAACGCTCGCCCGCGGCGAATTCGGCATCCATATGCGAGGGATTGATATCGCCGGAGGCCGCCGCAAACAGCGCAATGTCCTGAAGTGTGGCGGTGCGGGTCAATTCGGCGCTGTCACCGATGGCGATTTCATCAAAAGTACGGTTATTGATCTGGGTCATGGTCAAGGGTCGGTAGTGAGGGAAAGTCAGCGCAGCAGCTCGCGGCTCAAGGCATACAGGATGCGCCGGTCTTCGTCATCAGGCTCGGGCGACAGCACTTGCGTGGCCGGAATGGCGCGAAAACGCATGCGGAAGGCGCGCAGCGCCGCAGGCCGGTCGCTGAGCGAATAGCCAATCGCCGCCATCGCCAGCCAGGGGTCGAACCCTTCAGGCGCATCGGTGAGCTCACCGCTTGGCCAGATACCGAAACCAGCTTCATGCAGGCGCTTCCACGGGAAATGTGCACCGGGGTCAACCTTGCGGCTGGGCGCCAAATCGGAATGGCCGATGATTTGGTGCCTGGGGATGCGCAGCCGCGTGGTCAGGTCTTGCAGCAGTGCAATCAGCGCTTCGATCTGCACATCGGGATAGGGGTCGATACCGTTATTGTCGATTTCGATACCGATGGACGCACTGTTGAGGTCGGTGATCGTGCCCCAGCGCCCGCCACCGGCATGCCAGGCGCGCTGGCTGTCGGCCACCAGCTGATACAGGCGGCCATCCTTGCCCAGCAGATAATGCGCGCTGACCTTGCCCTGGCTATTGGCCGTGCGCAGGGTGTTCAGGCTTTCCTGCACCGAATCCTGCTGGGTGTAGTGCAGCACGATGACCAGCGCACGGCGTGCGTCCTGATTGGGCGAAGGCACCCACTTTGCCTGCGGATTGCGTACCGGCGCGGTGCTGCATGCGGCCAGCACTGCGGTCAGGGTCAGAGCGATGACGGGTTTGATGTTCATGATGGCTCCCCGAAAACTTGAAGGCCGCTGATGACCCGGCGATCAATCAGCGGCCTGACAACTTACAAGGTGTAGTACATCTGGTATTCCAGCGGATGGGTGGCGGCACGGAAGCTGGTGACTTCGCGCATTTTCAGCTCGATATAGGCATCGATGAAGTCGTCGCTGAACACACCGCCGGCCTTCAGGAAGTCGCGATCCTTGTCCAGCGCCTCCAGCGCCTGGTCCAGGCTGTGGCAGACGGTGGGGATGTTCTTTTCTTCTTCCGGCGGCAGGTCGTAGAGGTCTTTGTCGCTGGGGCTGCCGGGGTCAATCTGGTGCTTGATGCCATCAAGCCCGGCCATCAGCAGTGCGGAAAAAATCAAATAACCGCTGTTCATCGGGTCAGGGAAGCGCATTTCCACGCGGCGCGCCTTGGGGTTGGACACATGCGGGATACGGCAGGAAGCCGACCGGTTGGAAGCCGAATAAGCCAGCATCACCGGCGCTTCAAAGCCCGGTACCAGACGCTTGTAGCTATTGGTGGTGCTGTTGGCAAAGGCATTGATGGCGCGGGCGTGCTTGAAGATGCCGCCGATGTACCACAGCGCCATCTGGCTCAGGCCACCATAGCCATCGCCGGAAAACAGGTTCTGCCCGCCTTTGGCCAGGCTCATGTGCACATGCATGCCGCTGCCGTTGTCACCGACCAGCGGCTTGGGCATGAAGGTCACGGTCTTGCCGTAGCGGTGCGCCACATTCTTGATGATGTATTTCAGGGTCAGGAGGTCATCGGCCTTCTTGGTGAGCGTGTCAAAACGCACGCCGATTTCGCACTGCCCGGCAGTGGCGACTTCATGGTGGTGGACTTCCACTTCCATGCCGACCCGCGCCAGCTCCTTGCACATTTCCGCGCGAATATCGTGCAGCGAGTCCAGCGGCGGTACCGGGAAATAACCGCCCTTCACCATCGGCCGGTAGCCACTGTTGCCATGGGCATAGTCACGTTTGGAGTTCCAGGCGGCTTCTTCGGAGTCCACCTCGAAGAACACATGCCCCATGTCGTTGCCAAAGCGCACCGAATCGAAAATGAAAAATTCAGGCTCCGGGCCAAAAAAGCCGGTATCGGCGATGCCGCTGGCCTTCAGGAACGCCTCGGCGCGCTTGGCCACGCCGCGCGGGTCGCGCTCATAGGCCTGCATGGTGGTCGGGTCGAGAATGTCGCAAATCATCACCAGCGTCGGGTCGGCCATGAACGGGTCGATGAACGCGCTGGCCGCATCGGGCAGCAGCACCATGTCCGAGTTCTGGATGCCACGCCAGCCCTTCATCGAACTGCCATCAAACATGCGGCCATCTTCAAACAGGCTTTCATCGACGATGGACACCGGGAAAGTCACGTGATGCTGCACGCCGCACATATCGGCAAAACGCAGGTCAACGAATTCGACTTGATGTTCGGCAATGAGCTTTTCAACGTGTTCAAACGACATGGCAGGCACCGGCAGGAAGGGGATTGGGGGCAGTCTTTGCAAGACCGGCTGATTTTACTTTGCCCAAGCCCGCGCGGCGCGCGCTTTGCGGATGTTTTTCGCACGCCATCCAAGAGCCTGCTAACCTTCCGCCCCGCATCTGCTTCACTCCCGCAACGCCCATGTCCGACCTGCTCTCCGCCCTGCTGCTGGGCATCATCGAAGGCATTACCGAGTTTCTGCCCATTTCCAGCACCGGGCACTTGCTGATTGCCCAATACTGGCTGGGCGCGCGCAGCGACCTGTTCAATATCGCCATCCAGGCCGGGGCGATTCTGGCCGTGGTATTCATTTACTGGCGCAAGCTGCTGGCACTTGTCGCCGCTTTTGCCGGCCGCCCGCTGGCCGGCGCAGAAGGTGAAGCTGCCCATGTCATCGGCGCGCGCAATTACCTGATGAAACTGGCATTGGCCTTTGCCGTGACCGCTATCGGCGGCTTGCTGGTGAAAAAACTGGGCTGGCAACTGCCCGATAACGTGACCCCGATTGCCTGGGCGCTGATTATCGGCGCCATCTGGATGCTGCTTGCCGAGCATCTTGCCGCGCAACGCGCCAAAGCCATCGGCGAGCGCCATGAAATCGCCTGGTTCACCGCCGTTTTGGTGGGTATCGCACAAGTGGTGGCCGGGGTGTTTCCCGGCACCTCGCGCTCGGCCTCGACCATCTTCGTGGCGCTACTGGCCGGCACCACCTCACGTGCCGCCGCCACCGAGTTCGCCTTTCTGGTCGGCATCCCCACCATGTTTGCCGCTACCGGCTATGAACTCATCAGCCTGTGGCGCAGCGGCGGCATCGCCAACGAAAACTGGGGCGCACTGGCCGTGGCCTTCCTCGCCTCGATGGTGACCGCCTTTGTGGCGGTGAAATGGCTGCTGCGCTATATCCAGAGCCACCGCTTTACCGCATTTGCCTGGTACCGTGTGCTGCTGGGCGTAGCGCTGCTATTGTTGCTGCCTGCCAATGTTTGACCTTGTGGAGCTGCCATGACGCTTTCCGAACAACGCCGCTGGGTGAGTGACGCCATCGCCACATTGCAGCGCGAGGCCTCGCGCTCGGCTGATACGCATTTGTTGCATATGCGTTTGCCCGGCTTTTCCGGCATGGACTTCTACCTGAAAGACGAAGCCGCGCATCCCACCGGCAGCCTGAAACACCGCTTGGCACGCTCGCTGTTTTTGTATGCGCTGTGCAATGGCCGCCTGAAGCCGGGGCAGGCAGTGGTAGATGCCTCATCGGGCAGCACGGCGATTTCCGAGGCCTGGTTTGCACGCATGCTGGGGCTGGAATTCACTGCGGTGATGCCAGACTGCACCGCACCGGGAAAAATCGAAGCCGTGCGCGCCCTGGGCGGCAAGGCTGACCTCACCCCGCCAGGCAAATGCACCCAGGCGCGGGCACGTGAAATCGCTGCCGATGGCGCCTGTTTTCTTGACCAGTTTGGCCTGGCCGAGCGCGCTACCGACTGGCGCGGCAACAACAATATCGCCGAGTCCATCCTGGGGCAGCTGCAAAAAGAAGCCCATCCGCACCCGGCCTGGATTGTCTGCGGTGTGGGCACCGGCGGCACCTCGGCCACCATTGGCCGCTACCTGCGTTATCGCGGACTTGAAACCCGGCTTTGCGTTGCCGAGCCCGAGGGCATGGTATTTGGCAAGGGCTGGCATGCGCGCGACCGTGATGCACAAGTCGAATGCCTGAGCCTGATTGAGGGCATTGGCCGCCAGAAAGTCGAACCCAGCTTCCAGTTCGATGTCGTGGACCGGGTAATCGAAGTGCCAGACAGCGCCTCCATCGCCGCAATGCTGCTCCTGGAGCGCCTGCTCGGCTTCCGCTATGGCGGCTCCTCCGGCACCAATTTCGTGGCCTGCCTGCAATTGGCTGCGGAAATGAAGCAGTCCGGTCAAACCGGCAGCATCGTCACCTTGTTGTGCGACCGCGGCGAGCGTTATGCCGCCACCTTGTATGACGCGGCCTGGCGCGATGAGCGCGCTATTGACCTGGCGCCATGGACAGGCCGGTTTGAAAACATCCTGAAAACCGGAAGTCTTGCAGGCTAAAAGCCCACTTGTCAGGCAACCCACGCCTGACCAGACTGGTTTTGGCGGCGACCCGGGAAAAGGCAGAAATTCAGATGGAAAAATCCGCTGCTGACCAGCGGCGCCTATAGCCAGCTTCGGTCTCGATAATGCCGGAGCCTGTTATAATGTTCCGGGTTCCGGGTTCCGGGTTCCGGGTTCCGGGTTCCGGGTTCCGGGTTCCGGGTTCCGGGTTCCGGGTTCCGGGTTCCGGGTTCCGGGTTCCGGGTTCCGGGTTCCGGGTTCCGGGTTCCGGGTTCCGGGTTCCGGGTTCCGGGTTCCGGGTTCCGGGTTCCGGGTTCCGGGTTCCGGGTTCCGGGTTCCGGGTTGATGTTTCATTGGCTGACTTCAGCAACTTCTTGATATCGGCTGCCGGCATGGGGACATGGAACAAATAGCCCTGCAGCATGTCGCAGTCCTCACCACGCAAAATGGCTGCCTGATATTCGGTTTCCACACCTTCTGCAACCACCTGCAACCCCAGTGCATGTGACATGGCCATAATGCCGCGAATCAGGTGGTAGGTATCAGCCGAGTATTCCAATGCCTGCACGAAACTCTTGTCGATTTTCAGTACGTCAAAGCCGAAGTTTTGCAGATAAGACAGATTGGAATAGCCCACGCCAAAATCATCAATGGCGATTTTCACCCCCAAATCTTTCAACTTGCTTATCCAGATATGGTTGCTTTCACTGTTGCGCAGCATTTCGCTTTCAATCAGTTCGATTTCCAGCTTGCCCGGTGGCAATCCGCTTTCTTTCAACGCCATTTGAACCGAGCGATGCAGGCTTTCAATATCCAGCCTAGTCAACGAGATATTGACCGCCACATTCAAATGTGTCCAACCAAGCTCATGCCACTGCTTGCAGTGGTAACAGGCCTCGCGCAATACCCAGGCATCCAGCTCGCGCACAAGACCGGTTTCTTCGGCCAGTGGAATGAATTCTGCCGGCAAAATTTCGCTGCCATCGGGTAAATACCAGCGCGCCAACGCCTCCAGGCCAATCAATGCGTTGTCAGAAGCACGTATTTTGGGCTGAAAATACAGGCAAAGCTCATTATTGTTAATGGCCGTACGCAGGCTACGCTCCAGATGCAAACGCCGGTCAGCGGCGATACTCATTTCTTCGGAGAAAAACCGGTAGCAACCACGACCATTGCGCTTGGCGTAATACATCGCGGTATCAGCCTGCTTCATCAAATCATCAGCTGTGGTGTTCTCCTGTGGATACAGGCTGATACCAATGCTGGCGCCCACATGCAATTCATGCCCATCGACATAAACCGGGCGCGCCACTTCACCAAGGACATGCAACGCTACGCGACTGGCATCCAATGCACAGCTTATCCGCGTCAGCAAGATAACGAATTCATCACCACCCAGACGGCTAACCGTGTCTTCTTCGCGTACCGCGCTTTGCAGGCGTTTGGCGATTTTTTGCAGCAGCCGGTCACCAAAAGCATGCCCCAGTGAATCATTGATGTTCTTGAAATTATCCAGGTCAATGAACATCAATGCGATATATCGCTCGTCACGCTTGCTGTGCAACATGGCCTGTTGCAGGCGCTCTTGCAACAAAGCCCGATTGGGCAGTCCTGTCAAATGGTCATATTGCGCCATATGCGACATGCGGTCGGCCATGGCGCGCGTTTCGCTAATATCGCTGGCAAACAAAAACACGCCTTCCACTTTGCCATTCATCTGGTTGGGAATAATGCTCACATCCAGCACCCGGTCTGGTGGAATTTCGGCCTCATAACGCTGCACTTCCCCGTGCATGGCCTTATTGATGGCGGGTAGATGCGGGCTGTTTTCACCTGCAGTCAGGAATTTTTCATCCAACGACTCGCCCACGAGTTTCTCGATATCGGTATATGCCCAGTCCGCATGGCGTTTATTGGCATACGTGATTTTATTATCCTGGTCAACATAGGCAATGATGGCTGGTACATTGTCCAGGATCAGGCGCATTTCGTGCTCGCTTTTCACCGCCTTGGCACTCATCCTGGCCGCAATCACCTTGGCGCGGAACTGCATGCTGGCAAGCTGGCGAATCAAGGCCGCCAACATGAAAGCCAGCAGCCAGACAGCAAGCAGCATCAAGTCCATGCCCAATAACTGCGGCATCAACTGCATCGAGGGCGATTCCATTCGCAATGTGAACGGATGGCCGTTGAAGTCGATTCGTTTCACATACGAGAAAGTCGGCACGACATCGGCATTGTGTTTCGAATTGCCGTAAAGCAGTTTTTCTTTATTGACCCCTGCGCCTTCATACAGGCAAACACGCATTCCCTCGGGCAGATTCACCACCGCCTGCATCATTGTTGGAATATGAATGCCTGCATTGACAAAGCCAATCAACCGCTCACGACGCGCCTGCAAGGTTTGCGGGATTTCGCTGTTCGAATAGACCGGAACAAACAGTATCAGGCTGAGACTTTTGCTCAATGCCTCGGGCATGGTTTGCGAATACAGAGGCGGTGAGAGTACGGCTTGTCCGGTATCGCGCGCCTTTGCCATCGCCACCCTGCGTATGGATTCGGCCTGCATGTTGTAGCCAATCGCATTGCGGGTATTGTCATTGAGCGGCGCGACATAGCGCACCGGAATATTGTCCGGGCTGACAACAGGCGCCCAGGTCACCCCCCAAATGCCGGGATAATTATTGGAAATATCCAGATGCTCGCCATACTTTTTCCAGTCTCCGGGGCTGATATCAGGCGAGGCAGCCAGCACGCCGCGTGTAGCCATAAGTACGCGCTGATATGAGTTCAGCCGCATTCTCAAGGTATCAATGGTTCTGGTCGCATGATGCTCAAAATCACTGCGCGCAGACAGTAACCTGCGCTCGCGCGTGATTTGCCAGAACCAAGTTCCCAAAAGCCCCAACAGCAGCAAGACCAGGAACGGCAGCCCCCAAGCCAAAAACTTTTCTTTACGGCTCAGTGTCCCGCTCCGAATCATGGGTTACCCGCCTTCTTCAAGACCAGTTCAGCATCATAACCCAGCGCTAAAACAGGTCGCGCCTTGACGCCGCAGGCGGGCTCATTCGGGCATGCGTCCAAACACCAGTGCGGCATTGGTGCCGCCAAAGCCGAAGCTATTGGACATCACCGTATCGAGCCGGGTCATGCGGGTTTCACGCAGGATGGGAAAGCCCTCACAACGCGGATCCAGCTGCTGGATATGGTGCGAGGCCGCCATGAAGCCATCGCGCATCATCAAAAGGCAATAAATCGCTTCATGCACACTGGCCGCCCCCAATGAATGGCCGGACAGCGCCTTGGTGGAGGAAAGCGGCGGCATGGCGTCACCGAAAACCTCCGCAATCGCGGCAAGCTCGGTGATATCGCCCAGCGGCGTGGAGGTGCCGTGGGTATTGAGGTAATCAACCGGACGGTCGATGCCTGCCATCGCCATCTGCATGCAGCGCACCGCGCCCTCACCACTGGGCGCGACCATATCCGCGCCGTCACTGGTCACGCCATAGCCAAGCAGCTCGGCATGGATGCGGGCGCCGCGCTTTTGTGCGTGCTCCAGGCTCTCCAGCACCAGCATGCCGCCGCCGGAGCCAATTACAAAGCCATCACGGTCAGCATCATACGGACGCGAAGCGCGCGCGGCATCTTCATTGAAGTGGGTGGACAATGCCCCCATCGCATCGAACTGGCAGCTCATCCCCCAGTGCAGCTCTTCGCCGCCACCGGCAAACATGATGTCCTGCACACCATGGCGAATCAGCTCGGCTGCCGCACCGATACAGTGCGCAGAGGTGGCACAGGCCGCAGACAGCGAATAGCTCACGCCCTTGATTTTGAAAGCCGTGGCCAGCGCAGCAGACACCGTGCTGCACATGGTGCGTGGCACCATGTAGGGGCCGACCTTGCGCACGCCTTTTTCGCGCATCAAATCGGCAGTGGCAATTTGCCATTCAGGCGAGCCGCCGCCGCTACCAGCAATCACGCCCATGCGCGGATGGCTGATGGCATCAGGTGCCAATCCAGCATCCAGCATGGCCTCTTCCATCGCCACTGCCGCATAGGCCGCCGCGTCACCCATAAAGCGCTTTTGCTTGCGGTCAATACGCGCCTCAAGGTCGATATCGCATACCCCTGCCACCTGCGAGCGCATGCCGATTTGGGCATATTCGGGGATGGCGCGGATACCGCTGCGCCCCTCACGCAGGGCGCGCGCCACATCATCTGCACGATTACCCAGCGGTGAAACGATGCCAAAGCCGGTAATCACCACACGTTGCGAAGCAGGACGGGGCATCAAAAATCCTCCGTGGACTGGAACAGACCCACACGCAGGTCTTTGGCGGTGTAAATCTCGCGGCCATCCACCAGCGTGCGACCATCGGCAATGACCAGACGCAGCTTGCCGCGCAGTACGCGGCGAATATTGATTTCATACTGCACTTGGCGGGCAGCCGGCAGGATTTGCCCGGTAAACTTGACCTCGCCCACCCCCAGTGCCCGGCCACGACCCGGCTCGCCCAGCCATGGCAGATAAAATCCGGTGAGCTGCCACATCGCATCCAGCCCCAAACAGCCAGGCATCACCGGGTCACCTTCAAAATGGCAGGCAAAGAACCAGAGTTCGGGATGGATGTCGAACTCGGCACGAATCACACCCTTGTTATAAGCCCCGCCGATCTCACTGATTTCGGTGATACGGTCAAACATCAGCATCGGCGGCGCCGGCAGCCTGGCATTGCCTTCACCGAACAACTCGCCACGCGAGCACGCCATGAGGGCTTCGCGGTCGAAACTGGAAGGGCGAGTCATTGGCATCATCCTGCACTTTGTGAATAAAGTAGCGAGTTTAGGCAATCAACCCCGCCATGCGCGCCTGTATGGATGCGATTCAAGTCCACCCAAACTACACCGCTATGGTCAGCTTGCAAAAACCCCGGGGCGCTTTGAACTGACCCCCAAAACTTGGACAGTTACGGGTTAAGTGTTCGAGGCCTGAGTCCGGTACTGCACCGGGCTCAGGCCTTTGAGTTTTGTCCTGATACGCTCGTGATTGTAGTAGTCCATATATTCG
>NWQT01000030.1 GCA_002798295.1 Lysobacteraceae bacterium NML07-0707
AGGAGCGCGTCAGATGCGGGATGGTTGCTTGCAAGGCATACAGACAGTCATCCAGCGGCAGCAGGGTGTGCTTGCGGAAAGCAACGATGGCGGCCTCTTCCTCAATGGACAACACGGTAGAGCGCGGCTGCCTGGGGCCGGTAGGCAGGTCGGCCACCGAGGTGCGTTTCTTCCACTTGGCCACCGTTTTGGGGTTGATGCCATAACGCTTGGCCAGCACTCTCAAGCTCTCTTGACTATTTTGTATTGCTCGGCGGGTTGCCTCTGTCGTGGTGGCGCTTGCATGAAGAATCTGGCCCATAGTCCTTCCTTCCATTCGGGGGAGAAGATTGAACCATCAAAGTCTGGGATCAAACACTTAGGACATGTCATCAAATCCTTCGATGACTTCCTAAGCCCCTTACTTATTGATGCTAACTGACTTCACGCAATTCATGCTGATATTCTGAAATATATGTATATGAATATTTGAGTCGCTGGAGCCTAAGCTGACTCGTCTGCTTGGAGGACTAGGGTAGGGTGTAGAGAATTCAAGCACTTGGTATCCAGATGCTTTTAGTTCACTTTCTAGCAGATTTGAAGGGATGCAGTGCATCTCTTCAAGATCAAAGGAAACGGCAGAGCCAGTTGATAAAGCAACCCCTTTCAACTTGCGGAGCCCATGTGTGTTGACAATTCTGGCGTACTCAGACTCGCTTATTCCATCCTTATTAATTTCACTTGCCAATGCCACACTTGCTCGTGCTAGCTTTTTTAAAAACGTTTCTTTTGAATGCATGGGTGTAGTACAGCCCACCAAAAGAAAAATTGGAAATAGAATGCTAAGGGGTTTGCTCATAAAATCCTCTGCCATTGCCGCCATTTGACTGAGTTAGGGGTGGCTCAGGCAGGCTGCCTCTTGTATTGTAGTAGGCGGCTCAGTACATAATGACTCCATCGCTGCTCAGATCAGGGTTTCTGTCCAGACTTGGCGCTGGACTCGAAGATTTAATATGGTTAACCAAATGGTTTATTACTTCAATCCCCGCTAAGCAACTTTGGTAGAAGATTTCTGCTTGGGGGTCAAGAACGTAACCAGCCTCTTGTGCGGTCAAGTTCAGTTTTGGATTTTTAGCCTTTAGCTCTGCGATGCCATCGTAGGCAAATTGAATCGCTTTAGTCCCATACATTGCTCTGCCTTGTGCATATTCATTGGTGTTTGGGGCATGTATGTGGCATCGCCGACTGCCATCGCATGTCCGAGTTCATGTAATGTGGAACCCACCGTAGCCTTCCCCGTCAAGTAGACAGTTGTAAAGGAGAATTTGCCCGTTCGCATTGTTGGCGAAAGACGCTCGGCGGCAGGTTGCCGAGCCAATCATGCGGGCGATCTCCGTTGTAGCTTTGCAGCCAAAGGTCGGTAATGTCACACCCCTGCTCAAGGTCTTCGAGCAGGTGCGCGTCCAGCACTTCGGTGCGATAGGTTTTGTTGAATCGTTCAATGTAGGCGTTTTGGTTCCGCTTGCCCGGTTGGATGTGGCGCAGCTCGACGTGATGCTTGCGACACCACTCAACTCAAGCTTTATACGGTTCAAGCTTTATACGGTGTTGTATATGTGCCTGAAAGTAGCATGAGCCTTGTGGGTACTAGGCAAAGGCCCTGAGCAAGCTCTAAACTGCCGCGCTTCACTTGCAGGAGTCCGTGCAATGTCCTGGCTCAAAAAACTCACCAGTCCCCGCATCCGTACCGAAACCGCCAGTGAGCGCAAGCGCAGCGTGCCTGAGGGGCTATGGGAGAAATGCCGGCGCTGTGGTGAAGTGCTGTATCGCCCGGAGCTGGAGGCCAATCAGGAGGTCTGCCCCAAGTGCAGCTTCCATATGCCCATCCGCGCCCGCGCCCGTCTGGCGGCTTTTCTGGATATTGGCACGGGGCGTGAGCTGGGCGGCAAGCTGGGGCCAACCGACGTACTCAAATTCCGCGACCAGAAGCGCTATGCCGAGCGTATCAAGGCCGCACAAAAGTCCACCGGCGAGCGCGATGCACTGGTGACCATGCAGGGCAAACTCAAAGGCCGTCCGATTGTGGCCAGCGCGTTTGATTTTGCCTTCATGGGGGGCTCGATGGGCTCGGTGGTGGGGGAGCGCTTCACCCTGGGCGCCGAGCGTGCGGCAGAAATTGGCGCGCCGTTTGTGTGCTTCTCGGCCAGCGGCGGCGCGCGCATGCAGGAGAGCCTGTTTTCGCTGATGCAGATGGCCAAGACCTCGGCAGCCTTGGGGCGCTTGCGCGCCAAGGGGCTGCCGTATTTCTCGGTGCTGACTCATCCAACCACCGGCGGGGTGTCGGCCAGCTTCGCCATGCTCGGCGATATCAATATCGCCGAGCCTGAAGCGCTGATTGGTTTTGCCGGGCCGCGTGTCATCGAGCAGACCGTGCGCGAGAAGCTGCCCGAGGGCTTCCAGCGCAGCGAATTTTTGCTTGAGCACGGTGCGATCGACCAAATCTGTGACCGCCGTGAAATGCGTGACCGGATTGCCGAGCTCTCGTCACTTTTGATGCAGCAGCCGCAGCCGCCGGAAGACAGCGAACTGGTCGCATAACCCAAGTCATCCAAAGGAGCCAAGCATGGCACGCAAATACTTCGGTACCGATGGCATCCGTGGCCGGGTCGGTGATGGCGTGATTTCCGCAGATTTTGTGCTGCGCCTTGGCAATGCCTATGGTCATGCACTGTGCGAGCGCCGTGGCGAGGGCTGGCGCAAGCCGAAAGTGGTGATCGGCAAGGACACCCGCATTTCCAACTACATGTTCGAGGCGGCGCTGGAAGCGGGGCTTTCTGCCGCGGGCGTGGATGTGGAGCTGATGGGGCCGATGCCCACGCCTGCCGTGGCGCATCTGACCCGTTCGCTGCGCGCTGATGGCGGCATCGTGATTTCTGCCTCGCACAACCCGCATCATGACAATGGCATCAAATTCTTTTCTGCCGATGGTGAAAAGCTCAGCGATGCCGATGAGCTCTCGATTGAAGCGGCGCTGGAGAAACCGTTCTTCACCGTGCCCTCGGAGCGGCTGGGGCGGGCGGTGCGCACCGAGGATGCCATCGGTCGCTATGTGGAAGCCTGCAAGAACTCGGTGCCGCGCGGCTTTGACCTCAACGGCCTGCATCTGGTGGTGGATGCGGCCAATGGCGCCAATTACAAGCTCGGGCCGCTGGTGCTGCGTGAATTGGGTGCGCAGGTGGATGCCATCGGCATCTCGCCCAATGGCCTGAATATCAATGACAGTGTCGGCTCCACCCATCCGGAGGCGCTGGTCGCCGAAGTCAGGGCGCGTGGTGCGGCGCTGGGTATCGCCTTTGATGGCGATGGCGACCGGGTGCTGTTTGTCGATGGCCAGGGTCAGGTGCGCGATGGCGACGACCTGCTCTGGGTGCTGGCCTCGCACTGGCAAAACACAGGCCGCCTGAAAGGCCCGGTGGTCGGCACCCTGATGAGCAATTACGGGCTGGAGCGTGCGTTGGCCGGCGCCGGCATTGGTTTTTTGCGCAGCAAGGTCGGCGACCGCCATGTGCACCAGATGCTGCTGCAAAAGCAGGGCATCCTGGGGGGCGAGGCCTCCGGGCATTTGCTTTGTCTGGATCGCGCCAGTACCGGGGACGGCATCATCGCCGCGTTGCAAGTGCTGGAGGTATTGCGCGAGCGCGATATCTCGCTGGCCGATGCGCTGGCCGGGATGGAGAAGCTGCCGCAGCAAACCCGCAATATCCGCATCGCGCCAGGCGTTGCCGTGACTGAGCTGGATGCGGTCAAGGCCGCGCTTGCCGATGCACAGCAGCGTGTCGCCGGGCGCGGCCGCGCTTTCCTGCGCCCCTCCGGTACCGAGCCGGTGGTGCGGGTGACGGTGGAAGCTGACGAGGCCGCGCTGATGCAGGACACCCTCGATGCCCTGGCGGCGGCGGTGCAGGCTGCGGCTGCCGCAGCTTGATTTGCCGCAATCCAAACCGGGGCGTACGGACTAGAATAGCGCGCCTGTTTTGACGTTACTGAATACTATCGCCATGAGTCATATCCCCACGCTTGATATTCGCCGTTTCAATCACCCCGCCAGCGCCGAAGACCGCGCTGCATTCGTGCAGGAGCTGGCCGCCACCTACCGTGAGTGGGGCTTTGCCGGGATTTGCGGTCATGATGTGACGGATGAACTGGTGGATGCGGCCTATGCCGACTTTCAGGCGTTCTTTGCCCTGCCAGAAAACGTCAAAAAGCGCTATCACCTCGAAGGCAAGGGCGGCGCGCGCGGCTATACCCCGTTTGGCATTGAAACGGCCAAGGGCGCGCAGCATCACGACTTGAAAGAGTTCTGGCATATCGGCCGGGAAATCGACCGCGCATCCCGGCATGCCGAAGTGATGCCCGCCAATGTCTGGCCGGAAGAAGTGCCGGGTTTTCGTGAAAACGGCTATGCCCTGTATCAGGCGCTGGACAAGCTCGGTTCGCAGGTGCTGGCGGCTTTGGCGCTCTCGCTGGATTTGCCCGAAGACTGGTTTGCCGACAAGACCGATAGCGGCAACTCCATCCTGCGGCCGATTCATTACCCGCCGATCACCACGCCCGATATCCCCAATGTGCGTGCCGGGGCGCATGAAGACATCAATCTCATCACCCTGCTGGTTGGCGCCAGCGCGGCCGGGCTGGAAGTGCTCTCGCGCAAGGGCGAGTGGGTGCCGTACACCGCTGCGCCGGGCACCATCGTGGTCAATATCGGCGACATGCTGCAACGCCTGACCAACCATGTGTATCCCTCCACCACACACCGGGTGGTCAACCCGCCGGGGGACGAAGCCCGCCAGCCGCGTTATTCCACGCCGTTCTTCCTGCACCCGAACCCGGACTTTTTGATTGATGTGCTGCCGCAGTGCGTCAGCGCCGACAACCCCAACCGCTATCCTGAACCCATCACCGCGCATGGCTATCTGATGGAACGCCTGCGTGAAATCAAACTGGCCTGAACATCAAGGAGCTGAAACATGCGCAAGAAAATCGCCGCCGGTAACTGGAAATTGAATGGCAGCCGTAGCTTTGCCTGCGAGCTTCTGGCTGCGCTGGATGCCCCCGGGGCGGACGGCAAGGCCGAGGTGCTGGTATTCCCGCCGGCGCTCTATCTGGCTGAACTTGTCGGCAAGTATCCGGGCATCGGTTTTGGCGCCCAGGATGTCAGTGCCCATGAAAAGGGCGCCTATACCGGCGAAATTTCCGCACAGATGCTCAAGGACATCGGGGCTACCCACACCCTGGTAGGGCATTCGGAGCGTCGCCAGTATCACGGCGAAAGCAGTGCCGTGGTCGCGCAGAAATTTGCCGCGGCCAAGGCTGCCGGCATCGTGCCGGTGTTGTGCGTGGGCGAAACGCTTGCCGAGCGCGAAGCCGGGCAGACCGAACAACGCATCGCCGAGCAACTGGATGCGGTATTTGCGCAGCTGGGTGAAAAAGCCCTGGCCGATGCCATCGTGGCCTATGAGCCGGTGTGGGCCATTGGCACCGGCAAAACCGCAACGCCGGATGAGGCGCAGGCAGTGCACGCCTTCATCCGTAGCGAAGTGGCGCGCCGGGATGCTAGTATTGCCAGCTCGCTGCCGATTCTCTATGGCGGCAGCGTCAAGGCCGACAATGCTGCCCAGCTGTTCGCACAGCCGGATGTCGATGGCGGTCTCGTGGGCGGCGCCTCGCTGGTGGCCGCCGAATTCAACGGCATCATCGCTGCGGCGAATGCCTGACGGAAGTTTAGATACATGCTGCTCTGGATTCTCAATATCATTTATGTGTTGGTCGCCATCGCGATGATCGTGATGATTCTGCTGCAACAAGGCTCGGGTGCCGCAGCAGGCGCAGGCTTTGGCGGCGGGGCTTCGGCCACGGTGTTTGGTGCGCGCGGCGCTTCCAACTTCCTGTCCAAGTCCACCAAATGGCTGGCGATCGTGTTTTTCGGCATGACCCTTGGCATGGCCTGGATGCATATGCAGGGCGCGCGCAATGCCGGGCAACAAGGCGGCGATCTGGGTGTGATGGCGAACCTGCCGCAAGAAGCGGCGACCCCCGCCGAAAATGCCGCGCCTGCCATCCCGACCGCGCCGGTGGCGCCTGCCGGGCAGCCCGCAGCAGCGCCTGATGCGCCAAAAGCAGAAAATTCTGCTGAAAAAAGCGCACAAGAAGGATAATTTCGGATTACAATATCGCGCTTCCCGCAGTGCGCTTGAGTATTTCGGGAAACTTGCCCAGGTGGCGGAATTGGTAGACGCACTACCTTGAGGTGGTAGCGGCTTAGGTCGTAGGGGTTCGAGTCCCCTCTTGGGCACCACTTGTATCGTATCCGGGCCTCTCAAGAGGCCCGGATGCCTATTAGCCACGCCGCGTACCTCGCGCGGCCTAGCCGACGAGACTAGCCGTGCTGGCACAATACTTGCCGACTCTGCTGTTTTTGATCGTTGCCACCGGGATCGGCGTTGCGCTGATCGTCATCGGCAACCTGGTAGGGCCCAAAAAGCCCAGCGCCGAGAAACTCTCTCCTTACGAGTGTGGCTTCCTGCCCTTCGAGGATGCGCGCATGCAGTTCGACGTGCGCTATTACCTGATCGCCATCCAGTTCATCGTCTTTGACCTGGAAATCATCTTCATCGTGCCGTGGACACAGGTATTCATGGAGCTGGGCGCACGCAGCCTGGTCACCATGGGGCTGTTTGTCGGCATGTTGTTCCTCGGCTTTGTTTACGTCTGGAAGAGGGGGGCGCTCGAATGGGAGTGAGCCATACGCCATTCTTCAATCCGCTGCCGGAAGGGCGGCTGGATGATCTGCTGCGCCCCGAGCATGACAATCCGGTGATGCAGCAGGGTTTTGTTACCACCAGCATGGATGCGCTCTGGAACTGGGCGCGCACCGGCTCGATGTGGCCGATGACCTTTGGTCTGGCCTGTTGCGCGGTGGAAATGATGCATGCCGGCTGTGCGCGTATCGACATGGACCGCTTCGGCGTGGTGTTCCGCCCCTCGCCGCGCCAGTCGGACGTGATGATCGTGGCCGGCACCCTGGTCAACAAGATGGCGCCGGCGCTGCGCAAGGTGTATGACCAGATGCCCGATCCCAAATGGGTGATTTCCATGGGCAGCTGCGCCAATGGCGGCGGCTATTACCACTATTCCTATTCGGTGGTGCGCGGCTGTGACCGCGTGGTGCCGGTGGATGTCTATGTGCCGGGCTGCCCGCCCACGGCCGAAGCGCTGACCTACGGCATTTTGCAGCTGCAAAAGAAAATCCGCCGCAGCACGGTATTTGGCAAGAAGCAGGCCGAAGCTGCGCACTCCCTTGTGCATTCCTGAGCATCAAAGGCATGAATTCCAATTCCGCGAACTTCGCAGATGCCCTGCGCGAGCGCTTTCCGGACTGCCATGTGCGGGTGGCCGAGCCGCGTGGTGAAATCACTCTGGACGCGCCCGCCGGGCAATGGCTGGCGGTGGCGCGCACGCTGCGCGATGCGTTCGGCTTTGAGCAGTGCATCGACATCAGCGGCATCGACTATATGGGCTATGGCAGCGACGAGTGGGATACCGATGTGTCCTCGCGCGGCTTTTCCCGTGGGGTGGAAGGCGCCAATGTCGGCCGCTTCAAATGGGGGCAGGCAATGAGCGAGCAAGCCCCGCAGCCGCAGGCCATCGAGCGCGTTGATGCCCGCCCGCCGCAGCGTTTTGCCGCCGTGGCGCATTTGCTGTCCATCAGCCGCAACCAGCGCCTGCGCCTGCGCGAGTTCTGCGCCAATGACGATATGCCGATGGTCGATTCGCTGACCAGCGTCTGGCCGGGCGCCAACTGGTTCGAGCGTGAAGCCTTTGACCTGTTCGGCATCATCTTCCGTGGTCACCCGGACTTGCGCCGCATCCTCACCGATTACGGTTTTGTCGGCTATCCGTTCCGCAAGGACTTCCCGCTGATTGGCAATGTCGAAGTGCGCTACGACGCCGAGAAACAGCGCGTGGTGTACGAGCCGGTGACATCGGTGGAGCCGCGCGTGGGTGTGCCGCGCGTGGTGCGCGATGATGCGCGTTTTGCCACGGCCGAAGGCGAAGACAAAGACCTGAAACTGGGGGGCGCTACGCGATGAATCACGCCAACTCGCATCTGCCGCCGCATGGCCTCTTGGCCAGCAATGCCGAAGAAGCCCGTCAGGAAATCCGCAATTACACGCTGAACTTCGGGCCGCAGCACCCGGCCGCGCACGGCGTATTGCGCCTGATTCTGGAAATGGACGGCGAAACCATCGTGCGCGCCGATCCGCATATCGGCCTTTTGCATCGCGGTACGGAAAAACTGGCCGAATCCAAGCCGTTCAACCAGTCCATCGGCTATATGGACCGGCTCGACTATGTGTCGATGATGTGCAATGAGCATGCCTATGTGCGTGCCATCGAAACCCTGCTGGGCGTGGAGGCTCCCGAGCGCGCGCAGTGGATTCGCACCATGTTCGACGAAATCACCCGCATCCTGAACCATCTGATGTGGGTTGGCTCCAACGCGCTGGACTTGGGCGCAATGGCGGTGATGCTGTATGCCTTCCGCGAGCGCGAGGAGCTGATGGATGCCTACGAGGCGGTCAGCGGCGCGCGCATGCACGCAGCCTATTACCGCCCCGGCGGCGTGTACCGCGACCTGCCTGCGCGCATGCCGCAGTACAAGGAATCGAAATGGCGCAAGGGCGGCAAGCTCAAGCGCTTCAACGAAGCCCGCGAAGGCTCGCTGCTGGACTATCTGGAAGCCTTTACCCGCGACTTCCCCAAGCGCGTGGACGAGTACGAAACCCTGCTCACCGATAACCGCATCTGGAAGCAGCGTACCGTCGGCATCGGCGTGGTTTCGCCCGAGCAGGCCTATGCCTGGGGCATGACCGGCGCCATGCTGCGCGGCTCGGGCGTGGCCTGGGATCTGCGCAAGCAGCAGCCCTACGCCAAATACGCCGAAGTCGATTTCGACATCCCGGTGGGCGTCAATGGCGATTGCTATGACCGCTATCTGGTGCGCATCGCCGAGATGCGCCAGTCCAACCGCATCATCGCCCAGTGCGTGAAGTGGCTGAAGGAAAACCCAGGTCCGGTGATGCTGGACAATAAAAAGGTTTCCCCGCCGCGCCGCGAAGCGATGAAGGACGACATGGAAGCCCTGATTCACCACTTCAAGCTGTTCTCCGAAGGCTATTCGGTGCCGGCAGGTGAAACCTATGCGGCGGTGGAAGCGCCCAAGGGCGAGTTTGGCTGCTGGCTGGTATCCGATGGCGCCAACAAGCCGTTCCGCTGCAAGCTGCGCGCTCCGGGCTTTGCCCATCTCTCGTCGATGGACGCCATCGTCAAGGGCCATATGCTGGCCGACGTGGTGGCGATGATCGGCACTTATGACATCGTGTTTGGTGAGGTTGACCGATGAAAGCCACCGGCAATTTCGAAAACGCGCGCAATGTCGATCCGATGGTGGTGCTGTCGGCCGAAACCCGCGCGCATATCGACCACTGGCTGAGCAAGTTTCCGCCCGACCGCAAGCGCTCTGCCGTATTGCAGGGGCTGCATGCGGCACAGGAGCAAAACGGCGGCTGGCTGTCGGATGAAATCATCGCAGCGGTGGCCAAGTACCTGGGGCTGCCGCCGGTATGGGCGTATGAAGTCGCCACCTTCTATTCGATGTTCGAGACCGAAAAAGTCGGCCGCCACAATGTGGCGTTCTGCACCAATATCAGCTGCTGGTTGAATGGCGCAGAAAAGCTGGTTGAGCACGCAGAAAAGAAACTCGGCTGCCGCTTGGGCGAATCCACTGCCGATGGCCGGGTCTATCTCAAGCGCGAAGAAGAATGCGTGGCGGCCTGCTGCGGCGCGCCGGTGGTGGTCATCAATGGTCATTACCACGAAAAACTCACCACCGAGAAGGTGGACGCGCTTCTGGACGGGTTGAAATAACATGGCCGGACATTCGCATTATTCGGAAGGCTACGGCCCGGTCGGGCCTGCGCCGCAGGCGCACAATGTGGTCTATACCACGCTGCATTTCGACAAGCCCTGGTCGTATGAGAACTATCTCAAGACCGGCGGCTATGTGGCGCTGCGCAAGATTCTGGAAGAAAAAATCCCGCCGGCCGACATCATCGAGATGGTCAAGGCCTCCGGCCTGCGCGGCCGTGGCGGCGCAGGCTTCCCGACGGGTCTTAAGTGGAGCTTCATGCCCAAGGGCGATGGCCAGAAGTACATGCTGTGCAATTCGGATGAATCCGAGCCTGGCACCTGCAAAGACCGCGACATCCTGCGCTATAACCCGCATGCGGTGGTGGAAGGCATGGCGATTGCCTGCTATGCCACTGGCTGCACCGTGGGTTACAACTATCTGCGCGGCGAGTTCCACTACGAGCCGTTCGAGCATTTCGAGTCGGCGCTGCAGGAAGCCTATGCGCATGGCTGGCTGGGCAAGAACATCCTCGGCAGCGGTGTCGATATCGATATTTACGGTGCGCTGGGCGCCGGCGCCTATATCTGCGGCGAAGAAACCGCGTTAATGGAGTCGCTGGAAGGCAAAAAAGGCCAGCCGCGCTTCAAGCCGCCGTTCCCGGCCAATTTCGGCCTGTACGGCAAGCCGACCACCATCAACAACACCGAAACCTACGCCTCGGTGCCGGCCATCATCCGCAATGGCCCGGAATGGTTTGCCGGGCTTGGCATCCCCAACAATGGCGGGCCGAAGGTGTTTTCGGTTTCCGGTCATGTCAACAACCCCGGCAATTTCGAGATTCGCCTGGGCACGCCGTTTGCCGAACTCCTGCAAATGGCCGGCGGCGTGCGCAATGGCCACAAGCTCAAGGCGGTGATTCCCGGCGGCTCGTCGATGAAGGTGTTGCCTGCCGACATCATGATGGGCTGCACCATGGACTATGACAGCATCGGCAAGGCCGGTTCCGGTCTGGGCTCCGGCGCCGTCATCGTGATGGACGAGACCACCTGCATGGTGCGCGCCTGCCAGCGCATTTCCCGCTTCTATTTCAAGGAGTCCTGCGGCCAGTGTACGCCCTGCCGCGAGGGCACCGGCTGGATGTACCGGATGCTGAGCCGCATCGCCAATCTGGAAGCCACGCTCGATGACCTGCACATGTTGCGGGCGGCGGCCGGGCAGATTGAAGGCCATACCATTTGCGCCTTCGGTGAAGCCGCGGCCTGGCCGGTGCAGGGCTTCCTGCATCACTTCTGGGACGAGTTTGAATACGCCATCGTCAACAAGCGTTTCCTGGTGGACGACATCCGCGATGGCAAAGTGATTGAGAAGGTGGCTGCATGAGTGCGCAACCGGAAAAACCGAACCTGCCGCCGGATCACGTCACCGTCTTCATTGACGGCGTCGAGCTGGCTGCCCCCAAAAACAGCATGATTATCCATGCTGCCGACAAGGCTGGCATTCCGATTCCGCGTTTTTGCTATCACGAAAAGCTGCCGATTGCCGCCAACTGCCGGATGTGCATGGTGGAAGCGGAAATGGGCGGGCGCCTGAGCCCCAAGCCGCTGCCGGCCTGCGCCACCCCGGTGATGGATGGCATGAAGGTGTTTACCCGCAGCGACAAGGCGCTGAAGGCACAGCGCAATGTCATGGAGTTCTTGCTCATCAACCATCCGCTGGACTGCCCGGTCTGCGATCAGGGCGGTGAATGCGAGCTGCAAGACGTGTCGATGGGTTATGGCCGCGGCATCAGCCGTTATTCCGAAACCAAGCGTTCGGTCGCCGATGAAGACCTGGGGCCGCTGGTGGCCACCGAAATGACCCGCTGCATCCAGTGCACCCGCTGCATCCGCTTTACTGCGGAAATCGCCGGTACTTACGAGCTGGGCGGCATGCAGCGCGGCGAAAACCTGCAAATCGGCACTTATGATGGCAAACCGCTGACCACCGAGCTGTCGGGTAACGTGATTGATGTCTGCCCGGTGGGCGCACTCACCAACAAGGTATTCCAGTTCAAGGCGCGCCCCTGGGAGCTGACTGCCAAGCCCTCGCTGGGCTTCCACGATGCCATGGGCAGCAACCTGTTCCTGCATGTGCGCCGGGGCGAAGTGCTGCGCGCGGTGCCGCGCGATAACGAGCTGGTCAATGAGTGCTGGCTGTCCGACCGCGACCGCTACGCCCATCAGGGGCTGTATGCCGGTGACCGGGCGCGGAAGCCGATGATTCGCGTGGCCGAGGGCAGTGAGCCGGAAGCCTTCCGCGAAGCAGGCTGGGACGAAGCGCTGGCCGTGGCCGCGCAAATCCTGCGCGAAAACAGCGGCGATGCGCTGGGCATGCTGATGCATCCGTCCAGCAGCAATGAAGAAGGCGCGGTATTGGCGCAGCTTGCCCAAGCGCTTGGCTGCGGCAATCTCGACCATCGCCTGAGCCAGCACGACCTTGCCGATGCCGCCGTGGCCGAACCTTTTGGCGTGGCGCTGGAAGATATTGAGCAGGCCGAAGTCATCGTCGTGCTGGGCAGCAATCTGCGCCATGAGCTGCCGCTGCTGCACCAGCGCCTGCGCAAGGCCTGGAAGCAGGGCACGCACATCCATGTCATCAATCCGGTGGATTTCGAGTTCACTTTCGAGGCCGCTGGCAAAGCCATCGTCGCCCCTTCGCATTTGGCCGATGCTCTGGCTGCGCTGGATATCGGTCAGGCCGAGCGCGTGGCGCTGATTATTGGCGGCATTGCCGAAAACGGCGCGCATGCTTCGGCGATTCGTGCCGCTGCCGCTGATTTCTGTGTCCGCACTGGTGCGCGGCTGTGCCGCATTCCGCAGGGCGCCAATGCGGTGGGTCTGGCGCAGTACGGCATACTGCCCAGCGCACGCAGCACCCAGGACATGCTGCGCGAAGCACGCGCGGCCTATCTGATCTACGGCATCGAGCCGGGTCTGGATTTTGCCGACCAGGGCGTGGCGATGCGCGCGCTGGGCAATGCCAAGACCGTGGCTTTGAGCCATTATGCCTGCCGCTCCACCCGGGCTGTGGCCGATGTGATTCTGCCCATCGCCCTGCTGCCGGAAATGGAGGGCAGCCTCACCAATCTTGATGGCAGCGTGCAGTTTGCCCAGGCTGGCGGCAAGCCGCAGGGCGAAGCCCGCGAAGGCTGGCGGGTATTGCGCGCGTTGGCCGATGCCCTGCAATTGCCGGGATTTGCCTTTATCGACCTTGCCCAGCTGCGCGCGGGCATGAAGCCGCGCAGCGTCAAGGTCAGCGCCAGCAATGTCGCCGCTTCCGGCAAGCCGGGGCTGGAGCTTGCCGTGTCGCAGGCCATCTATCGCGTCGATGCCACCGTGCGCCGCGCTCCGGCCTTGCAGGCGCATCCGCTGACCGTGGGCGAATACGCCGTGCTGCATCCGGCCACCGCAGCGGCAGCCGGCCTTGCGCATGGCGCGATGGGCAAATTCTCGACCGCCGCCGGGACTGCCACCTTGCAGGTGCTGCTCAGTGAGCGCATCGCCGAAGGCGTGGTCTGGGTGGAATCGGGCTATGGCGCGACCGCGCCGCTGGCCGCAAGCCGTGTGGAGGCCAAAGCCGTATGAATCCCGTGACTGCGATGATTGATTCCCTGCACCAGTGGTTCCTGTCGTTGGGCGATATCGGTGCGCTGCTGTGGATCGTGCTGAAAATCCTCGCCATCGCCATGCCGGTGATTATCACCGTGGCCTTCTATGTGGTGTGGGAGCGCAAGCTCATTGGCTGGATGCACGTGCGTCATGGGCCCATGTATGTGGGCTTTGGCATTTTCCAGGCGTTTGCTGACGTCTTCAAACTGCTGTTCAAGGAAGTGGTGCAGCCCACCCAGGCCAGCAAGCTACTCTACATTCTGGCGCCGTTGATTGTGCTGGGGCCCTCGTTCGCGGCCTGGGCGGTGATTCCGTTCGATGCGCAAGTGGTGCTCTCCAATGCCAATGCCGGCCTGTTGTACTTGCTGGCGATGACCTCGCTGGGCGTGTACGGCGTGATTCTGGCTGGCTGGGCGTCCAACTCCAAATATGCCTTCCTCGGCGCGATGCGCTCGGCCTCGCAGGTGGTGAGCTATGAAATCGCCATGGGCTTTGCCCTGGTCGGGGTGATGATTGCCGCAGGCAGCCTGAACCTGACCGCGATTGTCGAGGCGCAGGCCGGTAATGCCGGGTTCCTGGAATGGTTCTGGCTGCCGCTGCTGCCGCTGTTTGTGGTGTATTTCATCTCCGGCGTGGCCGAAACCAACCGCGCGCCGTTTGACGTGGTGGAAGGCGAGTCGGAAATCGTCGCCGGTCACATGGTGGAATATTCCGGCTCGCAGTTCGCGCTGTTCTTCCTGGCCGAATACGCCAACATGATTCTGGTCAGCTTCCTGACCGCACTGTTCTTCCTGGGCGGCTGGCTCTCGCCGCTGCAAGGCTGGCTGGATCTGGGCGATGTGCATTGGAGCGTCAACTGGATCTGGGCCGGCGGCTGGCCGTGGCTGTTTGCCAAGGTGTTCTTCTTCATGAGCTGCTTCATCTGGTTCCGCGCCTCGTTCCCGCGTTACCGCTATGACCAGATCATGCGCCTGGGCTGGAAAGTGTTTATCCCGATTTGTATCGCCTGGATTGCCGTGGCCGCCCTGCTGGTGTTCTACGGTGTCATCAAGGCAGGGGTGTAAGCCATGAATCGCATCACCAATTACTTCAAGAGCCTGCTGTTGTGGGAGCTGCTGCAAGGGCTGGGGCTGACCCTGAAATATCTGTTCCGCGACAAGTACACATTGATGTACCCGATGGAAAAGACCCCGCAGTCGCCGCGCTTCCGGGGTATCCATGCACTGCGCCGCTATCCCAATGGCGAGGAGCGCTGCATTGCCTGCAAACTGTGCGAGGCGGTATGCCCGGCGCTGGCCATCACCATTGATTCGGAGCGTCGTGAGGATGGCACCCGCCGCACCACGCGCTACGAGATTGACCTGTTCAAGTGCATCTTCTGCGGCTTCTGTGAAGAATCCTGTCCGGTGGATTCGATCGTGGAAACGCATGTGTATGAATACCACTTCGACAAGCGTGGCCAGAACATCCTGACCAAGCCCACCCTGCTCGCCATCGGTGACCGTCTGGAAGCCGAAATCGCCGAGCGCCGCGCCGCAGATGCGCCTTATCGCTGAGGACGATATGGAAACCATCATCTTGTCCGCTTTCTATGTGTTTGCCGCCCTGGCGGTGATGTCCGCCGTGGGCGTCATCAGCGTGAAAAACCCGGTGCATGCCGCGCTGCTTCTGGTGCTGACCTTCTTCTCGGTGGCCTGCACCTGGATCATCGCCGGTGCCGAATTTCTCGGCGTTGCCCTGATTCTGGTGTACGTCGGCGCAGTGATGGTGCTGTTCCTGTTCGTGGTGATGATGCTGGATGTCGATACCACGCCGATGCGCGAGGGCTTTGTGCGCTATCTGCCGGTGGGGCTGCTGGTTGCGGTGGTGATGCTGGTGGAAATCCTCACCCTCGTCGGCATCAAGGCCAAGCTCGGCGGTTTCTCTGCCGATACGGTGGAAAATGCCGGTATCGCCAACAGCAAATGGCTGGCGCAAACCCTGTACACCAAATTCCTGCTGCCCTTTGAACTTGCAGCAGTGATTCTGACCGTGGCGGTGATTGCCGCGGTGATGCTGGCATTGCGGGTGCGCCAGGGCGCACGCCGCCAGAACCCGTCCGAGCAAGCCGCTGTCAAGTCGCGTGAGCGTCTGCGCATGGTGAAGATGGATGCGGTCAAGCCCGTCGCCAGCCAACAACAACAGGAGGCCAACTGATGTTCGATATCCCCGTAGGCCTTGGGCATTACCTGGCGCTGGGCGCGATGCTGTTCTGCATCAGCGTGGCCGGTATCTTCCTGAACCGCAAAAACGTCATCATCCTGCTGATGTCGATTGAACTGATGCTGCTGGCGGTGAACATCAACTTCGTGGCGTTCTCGCGTCACATGGTGGATCCGCAGGGGCAGATTTTCGTGTTCTTCATCCTCACCGTGGCGGCCGCCGAAGCGGCCATTGGCCTCGCCATCCTGGTGGCGCTGTTCCGCAGCCGCCGCACCATTGAAGTGATGAAGCTCGATACGCTCAAGGGCTGATATCTCGGCCTCGCAACCTGACAACACAAGTGGCAGCTTCCGGTAACACGGTGATTCCGACATGACCCTATCGACAACCCAACTCCTGACGATTGTGCTGGCGCCTTTGCTCGGCTCGATAATTGCTGGCCTGTTTGGCCGCCAGGTCGGGCGCGCGGGCGCGCATACCGTCACCATCGCCGGTGTCGCCGTGGCCTGTGCACTGTCCGTGCATGTGCTCTGGCAGCTGGTGGGGCAGGGCGCCGAGGCCTATAACCAGAACATCTATACCTGGTTTGAAATCGGCAACTATTCCGCCCATGTCGGTTTCATGGTGGACAAGCTCACCGCGATGATGATGGTGGTGGTCACTTTCGTATCGCTCCTGGTGCATCTGTACACCATCGGCTACATGGAAGAAGACCCGGGTTATCAGCGCTTCTTCAGCTATATCTCGCTGTTCACCTTCAGCATGTTGATGCTGGTGATGAGCAACAACTTCCTGCAGCTGTTCTTCGGCTGGGAAGCGGTCGGCCTGGTGTCCTACCTGCTGATTGGCTTCTGGTTCAAAAAGCCCACTGCCATCTTCGCCAATCTCAAGGCCTTCCTGGTCAACCGCGTGGGTGACTTCGGCTTCCTGCTGGGCATCGGCGGCATCCTGTACTGGTTCGGCTCGCTCGACTATGCCACCGTGTTCGCCAAGCTGTCGGTGCTGGACGGGCAAACCGTGCCCGGCTTTGAGAGCTGGTCGGCGGTCACCTTCATCTGCATTTGTCTGTTCATCGGCGCCATGGGCAAATCCGCGCAGGTGCCGCTGCATGTCTGGCTGCCGGACTCGATGGAAGGGCCGACGCCGATTTCGGCGCTGATTCACGCCGCGACCATGGTGACCGCAGGCATCTTCATGGTGGCGCGCATGTCGCCGATGTTCGAAATGTCGCTGACTGCGCTCAATTTCGTGCTGTTCATCGGCGCCACCACCGCATTCTGGACTGGCCTGATTGGCATGGTGCAGAACGACATCAAGCGCGTCGTGGCCTATTCCACGCTGTCGCAGCTGGGTTACATGACCGTGGCGCTGGGTGTGTCGGCATACTCGGCCGCGGTGTTCCATCTGATGACCCATGCCTTCTTCAAGGCGTTGCTGTTCCTGGCAGCCGGCTCGGTGATCATCGGCATGCACCACGAGCAGGACATGCGCAAGATGGGCGGCCTGCGCAAATACATGCCGATTACCTTCATCACCAGCCTCATCGGTACCCTGGCTCTGGTGGCCACGCCGTTCTTCAGCGGCTACTACTCCAAGGACGCGATCATCGTCGCCGCCGCAGAAAACGCCCACACCCAGGGCGGTTTCATCGCCCAGTACGGCTATTGGGCGGTGCTGCTCGGCGCCTTCGTCACCAGCTTCTACAGCTTCCGCCTGCTGTACCTGACCTTCTTTGGCCCCGAGCGCTTCCGCGATGCGCATCATGACGCACACCACGATGACCACCATGGTCATGGTGCGCACGAGCCGCACGAGTCGCCCTGGGTGGTGACCCTGCCGCTGATTCTGCTGGCGATTCCGTCTATTTTGATTGGCTTCTTTACCGCAGGACCAATGCTGTTTGGCACCGACTGGAGCGGCAAGGAAGCGCAACAAGGTTTCTTTGCCAACATCATCTTCGTCAATGAAGCCCGCGATGTGCTGGCCAAGATGGCGGCCGATGACTGGCATGGCCCGGTGGCCTTCGCCCTGCACGGCTTTGTGACCCCGGCGTTCTGGCTGGCCTTCGCTGGCTTTGCGCTGGCGACGCTGATGTATCTGATCAAGCCCGAGCTTGCCGGCAAGGTGGCAAGCATCTTCAAGCTGCCAATCCGCATCCTTGAAGAGAAATACGGTTTCGACAAGCTGTGGATTAACGGTTTTGCCGGTGGCAGCCTGCTGCTTGGCAAAGCGTTCCGCTGGTTCGATGCCACCGTGATTGACCGCGGCGCAGTGGAAGGCTCGGCCAGAAGCGTCGGCGGTATTGCGGCACTGGTGCGCCGTGCGCAGAGTGGCCGTCTCTACAGCTATGCCTTTGCCATGATTCTGGGCCTGATTGTGCTGCTTGCCTGGCTCATCCGCACCGCGAACTGAACATGAAGATTGAAACGATGAACCTGATGCCGACAACCGGGGAGGCTGCCCAATGACGCAACTGCCTTTGCTCAGTCTGTTGATTTGGCTGCCCATCCTGGGTGGTGCAGCCCTGCTTGCCATGGGGCGGATGCCGGCCAATGCCGCGCGCTGGACAGGGCTTGCGGTCTCGCTCATCACGCTGGCGCTTTCGCTGCCGCTCTTGACCGGCTTTGACTACGCCAATGCCGGCTTGCAGTTCGTGGAAAAGAAAGCCTGGATTGAGGCGTTTGACATCTATTACCACCTGGGCGCCGATGGCATTGCCGTGGCGCTGATTGTGCTCACCACCATCACCAGCGTGCTGGTGCTGCTGGGCGCCTGGGGCTCGATTGACGAGCGCGTCAACCAGTATTACGCCGCGTTCCTGATTCTCGAAGGCATGATGGTCGGCGTATTCGCCGCTGCCGATGCACTCTTGTTCTATGTGTTCTTCGAGGCGATGCTGATTCCGATGTTCATCATCATCGGCGTCTGGGGCGGCCCGCGCCGTGTGTATGCCTCGGTCAAGTTCTTCCTCTACACCTTCCTGGGTTCGGTATTCATGCTGGTTGGCCTGATTTACCTGTACCTCAAGGGCGGTAGCTGGCAGATGGCCGACATGGCCGCATTGCCGCTGTCGATGGCCGAGCAAACCTGGCTGTTCTTTGCCTTCCTCGCCGCCTTCGCGGTCAAGGTGCCGATGGCGCCAGTTCACACCTGGTTGCCGGATGCCCACGTCGAGGCGCCCACCGCAGGCTCGGTGGTGCTGGCGGCCATCATGCTGAAGATTGGCGGTTACGGCTTCCTGCGCTTCAACCTGCCGATTACCCCTGATGCCAGCCATGAACTGGCCTGGCTGGTCATCCTGCTGTCGATGGTTGCCATCATCTATGTGGGATTGGTGGCCTTGGTGCAGGAAGACATGAAAAAGCTGATTGCGTATTCCTCGATTGCGCATATGGGCTTTGTCACCCTGGGTACCTTCATTGCCCTTGGTCTGATGCGCGATGCCGGCCAGACCGATGCCGCGCGGCTGGGGCTGCAGGGGGCGATGGTGCAGATGGTGTCGCACGGCTTCATTTCCGGTGCGATGTTCTCCTGCGTCGGCGTGCTGTATGACCGCATGCACACCCGCATGATTCGTGACTACGGTGGCGTCGCCAATACCATGCCCTGGTTCGCCTTCTTCTTCGTGCTGTTTGCCTTCGCCAACTCCGGCCTGCCGGCGACCTCCGGCTTTGTCGGTGAGTTCATGGTGATTCTGGCGAGCTTCCAGCACAGCCCGTGGCTTGCCATCGGCGCGGCCACCACCCTGATTACCGGCGCGGCCTACAGCCTGTGGCTGACCAAGCGCATCATCTGGGGCGACGTGGTGAACTCGCAGGTGGCCGAACTCAAGGACATCAATCTGCGCGAAGGCCTGGTGCTGTTTGCCTTTGCCGTGGGCGTGATGGCCATTGGCCTGTATCCCAAGCCGCTGACCGACCTGATGGAGCCCTCCATCGCCCAGTTGGTCAATCAACTGACCATCAGCAAGCTGACCGGACCGTAATCGATGGAAACCATGCAACCTGTATTCGATTCCGCTGAACTGTGGCATCTGCTGCCGGAGCTGGTACTGGCCGCTGGCGCATTCGCCCTGCTGCTGTTTGACCTGTTCTTTGACAGCAAGCAAAAAGGCATCACCCACTGGCTGTCGATGCTGCTGCTGCTGGTTGTGGCCGTGCTGGTGTTTACCGGCGCCGGCGGCCATCCGGCGCATGAAGGTGCTGTGCTGAACGGCATGTTCATCCGCGATGCTGCGGCCGACCTTGCCAAGGGCTTCATCTGTCTGGTTGCTGCGCTGGGCTTTGTTTACGCGCTGCCGTATTTGAAAGAGCGCGGTATCTACAAGGGCGAAGTGCCGGTACTGATGCTGTTCGCCACACTGGGCATGATGGTGCTGGCTTCCTCGGCCAACCTCATCATGGTCTATGTCGGCCTGGAAATGCTGGCGCTCTCCTCCTATGCGCTGGTGGCCATCAACCGTGACAGCCCGGTTGCCACCGAAGCGGCCATGAAGTATTTCGTGCTGGGCGCGTTGGCCTCGGGTCTGCTGCTGTACGGCATGTCGCTGGTCTATGGCGCCACCGGCACCTTGGATTTGGATGCGTTGCTGGAGGCTTCCAGCGTCAGTGCAGAGCGCATGATGCTGATGACCGGCGCTGCCTTCATGGTCGCCGGTGTGGCCTTCAAACTCGGTGCCGCGCCGTTCCATATGTGGCTGCCCGACGTTTATCAGGGCGCACCGACCCCGGTTGCCCAGTTCATTGGTGCCGCGCCCAAGCTGGCCGCCTTCGTCATGGCCTATCGCCTGCTCAGCGCCCTGGCGCCGCATGCGGAAATCTGGGGCACGATGGTGGCTGGCCTTGCCGGGCTTTCACTGATTGTCGGCAACCTGATGGCACTGCGGCAGAGCAATCTCAAACGCCTGTTGGCGTACTCCACCGTCTCGCATATCGGCTTTCTGCTGATGGGTGTGGCCGTTGGCAATGCCCAGGGCTATGGCGCATCCATGTTCTATGCCGTGACCTATGCCTTCACCTCGCTGGCCTCGTTCGGCCTCATCATCCTGATGTCGCGCAAGGGCTTCGAGGCCGACGAAATCGCCGACTATCGCGGTCTTGGCAAACGTCATCCGTGGATGGCCTTCCTGGTGCTGTGCGTGGTCGCTTCACTGGCTGGCCTGCCGCCGTTTATCGGCTTCTTCGCCAAGGTGGCGGTGATTGCCGCAGCCGTCAATGAAGGCCTGCTGTGGCTGGCCATTGTCGGTATCGTCTGCGCCGTCATCGGCATGTTCTACTACCTGCGCATCTTGAAGGCCATGTACCTGGAGGCGCCGGAGGAGGGCGTGACCGAACTTGCCAACCCGCGCAGCTGCGCACTGATGCGCACCAGCTTTGCCGTCAATGCCTTGCTGCTGCTGGGTATCGCCGTGGCAGTCAACCCGCTGCTTGACTGGTGTTATCAGGTTTTCATCACTGGCGCGTAAAAAAATGTTACAGGGGGCTTGCAAATTTCTGCAAAGCCCCTATAATTTCCAATCTCTGCTGCGGGGTGGAGCAGTCTGGCAGCTCGTCGGGCTCATAACCCGAAGGTCGCAGGTTCAAATCCTGCCCCCGCTACCACTTATAGAAGTATTGATGGCGTGCCCAATGCTCCGGTTACGCCGTTTTTGCTTTCCAGAGCCGCTGAACTGTGCGCAGCCTGTTTTTTACGCTTTTTCACTTTTTAGTGATCGCCTTGCCCTGATTTGAAAGGATCGATGCTTGAGAATTCGGCGTTGGTTAGAAAATTGAAATAAGCTATGGGGAAAACTTAGGGGCTTAGGAAGCAAACATGTGTCATGTCACATACTAACTTCGTGAAATGACAAGTAAAAACAAGTACTACCGCCATTCAAAAATCAGTGAGGCCAAGTTTCGACACCTTTTGCGCCTGTTTGCCATGGATTTGACCGCCACGGATGTCACACAGTTGCGTAGTCTCTCCGTGCGTTCGGTCAATGCGGTGTAGCAACGCATCCGTGTCCGCCTGCTCAGCAATGCGCTGCGCAGTCTCCGTTCTCGGGCGAGCTTGAAGCCGATGAATCCTATTTCGGCCCCAAGCGCATCCGGAGCAAACGTGGACGTGGCGCAGGTGGAAAAACCATCGTCTTTGGCCGACTCAAGCGCGGTGATTGTGTCTATACCGAAATCGTCCCCGATGCCTCCAAAACCACTTTGCAAGCCATCATCCGCGGTAAAGTGAACCCGAACAACATCATCCACACCGACAGCTGGCGAGGCTACGATGGGCTGGTTGACTTGGGTTTGGACAAGCACTTTCGGGTCAATCACGGCAACAACGAGTTCGTCAAAGGCTCCAGGCACGTCAACGGTATCGAGTCTTTCTGGAGTTATACCAAACATCGACTGGCGCAGTTTCATGGCGTACGGCGCGACAAGTTCGAACTGCATCTCAAGGAAACCGAATTTCGCTTCAACCATCGCCACCTTGATCTCTACAAGATCCTGCTTAAACTGCTCAGAGGCGACCCTCTTTGAGGTGTTTGCTTCCTAAGTCCCAAACTTAAATCCCCAAAGCGCGAATTTCGCTGATCGGGCGGGCGCGCTCCCAGGCATCGGCAAAGCGCTCGGCCAGGGGGCGCAGATGCTGGCTGCTGCGGGTGTAGGTGGCAGCCGGGCGCTCGCCACTATCAAACAGTACAAGCGCGCTGTCACCGAGGATGAAGCTCTGGCTTGCCGGTGGCGCGAACTCTGCCGCCATTTGGCGCGGCAGGATATGGCTGGGCAGGCGCTGTGCCAGTGCCACCAATGTGCCGTAATCGCGGGCAATGCCTTCGGCCTCGGCAAACAGCAGCCGCACTTCGCGCATGGCACGCTCGGTGGCGAAGCGGCGCAGCGTATCCAGTGCGGGCGTGCTGTTCCAGAGGGCAGGCAAGGGCTGGGCGATATAGACGCTGATCTGGCGCAGGCTGTGCTGGCTAACCTCGGCCAGCGCCTGGGTCAGGGCTTCGATGCCTTCTGCGCGCGTATTGTCATCATTCATCTTCATCCCACTCATCTGTCTGCGGTTGATAGTGCCCTGCATCGGCCAGGGTTTGCAGCAGTGCCTGGCCTTGCGGGCTCAATTGCGAAGCGAGCTGCGCATCGAGCAGTTCGGCGGCGGCAATCCGTTTGGCATCGGCCATGCTGGCTGGCCAGGCGCCGCCATTGGCAAACAACAGTGCGCCGTCGCCGGATTTGCGCCAGGCCATGCGGCTGTAGGGATGGCGTTGCCAGGGTTGTCCGCTGGCAAGGCTGGCAACGATGTCGATGCCGGCAGCATCTTCGGGGCTGGGCGCCTGGCCTTCGGCCACCCGGTAGGCGCTGATGAAGCGGCCAAACCATTCACCCAGTTGTTCGCGGTCTTGCAGCTTCAGCCGCTCCAGTGCATGGATGGCGCGATCCAGTGCGGCTTCGTCGATTTCGTTGGGGTCGCCCGGCATGGCAAGGTCGGGGTCGGTATAGCGGATGCGCTCATCGGCATCGAAGGCCAGCGTCTGCGCGTAATGGTCGAGCAGCTCGGCGCTCGATGGCGCGCGCAGGCCAACGGAGATGGTGAGGCAGGCATTTTCGGCCACGCCATGATGCGGCACGCCCGGCGGCAGGTAGAGCATGTCGCCCGGTGCCAGCACCCAGTCCTGATCGGGGTTGAAGTGCTTGAGCAGGCGCAGCGGCACATCGTCGCGGTAAGTCTCGTCAGGATGGGGACGGGTGTCGATTTGCCAGCGGCGATGACCCTGTGCCTGCAACAGGAATACATCATAGTTGTCGATATGCGCGCCGACCGAGCCGCCGGGGGCGGCGAAGGAAATCATGATGTCGTCCATGCGCCAGCGCGGCAGGAAATCAAAATGCGCCAGCAAAGCGGCCACATCGGCATCCCATTTGTCCACGTCCTGCACCAGGAGCGTCCAGTCCTGATGCGGCATGTCGGGGAATTTTTCTTCCGGGAATGGGCCGTTCTCCACCTGCCAGGTATCGGCCTGCCAGTCATGACGCACGATGCGCGCCAGGGCGCCTTCTTCACAGGCGAGGCCAGCCAGGTCTTCGGGTTGCAGCGGCGATGCAAATGCCGGAAAGGCATTGCGGATCAGCAGCGGTTTTTTCTGCCAGTAATCACGCAGGAACTGCTCGGCACGCATGCCAAGCAGTCCTTTGCCGCTGGCATCAATTTCAAACGGGACAGGGACGCTCACGCAAGATTCCATCACTTTTGGGATGGAAATTATCGCACCCGGTTGCGGCTGCCGCGATCCTCCACTTTCGGGCTGTTGTCGGTATTGACGTAGTTATTGCTGCCGGTAAAGCGCACACTGTCATAGTGGCGTCCCAGAAGGCCGTTGTCCGAGCCGCCGACTTCGGCATGTCCCACCCGGGTCATGTTGAGGGTATTGCGGTTGCCGCTGACGGTGAGGGTTTCCACCTCGCGGTTCAGGACGCGGACATCGTTGCCTTCCACGGTGATGCTGCGGGCTTTTTCCACATTGATGCGCACATTGTTGCCGCTGATGGTGACATCGCCGCAGGGATCACTCATCAAAACGCGAAAATTGTCGCTGCGGATATGGATGTCCTGTCCATTGCACTGCCCGCCGCTCGGGTCAATGCGAACTTGGCTGCTGCCTTGGGCGCGAGCTGGGGTATCGGCGCTCTCTGCCGGCTGGCAGGCGCTGATACCGGCGAGTAGCAAGGGCAGGGCGAAAAGGGTGCGGGCTGGACGGGACATCGGAGGCTCCTTGGGTCAGGGAGCCTCCGATTGAAGCAGCATTTGCGCTGGCTTGGCTGAACCGTTACTGGCAGGGGTTCAACTTAGATGGCCTCAGCCAACTGCTGGGCCAGCCCGGTATAGCTCGCCGGGGTCATGGCCAGCAGGCGGGATTTGGCCTCAGCGGGCAAGTCGAGGTTTTCGATAAAGACTTTGAGGGTTTCGGCGCGGATGCCCTGGCCACGGGTCAGCGCCTTGAGCTGCTCATACGGCTCGGGCAGGCCGTGGCGGCGCATCACGGTTTGCACCGCTTCGGCCAGCACTTCCCAGTTGGCATCGAGGTCTTCGGCGAGGCGCTCGGGATTCACTTCCAGCTTGCCAAGGCCACGCTTCAAGGCATCAAAGCCAATCAGGGCATGACCAAAGGCGGTGCCGAGCGCGCGCAGCACGGTGGAGTCGGTCAGATCGCGCTGCCAGCGGCTGATCGGCAGTTTGGCGGCGAAGTGCTCGAACAAGGCATTGGCGATGCCGAAATTGCCTTCGGCGTTTTCAAAATCAATCGGGTTGACCTTGTGCGGCATGGTTGAGCTGCCGACTTCACCGGCCTTGAGCTTCTGCTTGAAATAGCCCTGCGAGATATAGCCCCAGATGTCGCGGCAAAGGTCAATCAGGATGGTGTCGATGCGCTTCATCACATCGCAAAGCTCGGCCACGCCATCATGCGGCTCGATCTGGGTGGTATAGGGCTGCCAGTCCAGCCCCAGCCCGCTGACGAAGGCTTGCGAAAACGCTGGCCAGTCCACTTCCGGGTAGCTCACCGCATGGGCGTTGTAATTGCCGACTGCGCCGTTGATTTTGCCCGGCATCGGCAGGCCGGCCAGCACTTCGCGCTGGCGCTCAAGACGTGCCACCACATTGGCGATTTCCTTGCCCACGGTGGTGGGCGAGGCGGTTTGGCCGTGGGTGCGCGAGAGCATCGGCAGGGCGGCGTGTTGATGCGCCATCTCGCGCAGATGCACGAGGGTTTCATCCAGCTTGGGCAGCAGCACCTCGGTGCGCGCCTGACGCAGCATCAGTGCATAGGAGAGATTGTTGATGTCCTCGCTGGTGCAGGCAAAGTGCACGAACTCCAGCGCCGGGGCGAGCTCGGCATCGTCTTTCAGGCGCTCCTTGATGAAGTATTCCACCGCCTTGACATCGTGATTGGTGGTGGCCTCAATCGCCTTGACGCGGGCGGCGTCTTCCACGCTGAAGCCTTGCGCCAAGGCTTGCAGGCGTTCGGTCGCGGCGGCACTGAAGGCCGGCAGCTCGACAATGCCCGGATGCGCGGCCAGCGCCAGCAGCCATTCCACTTCCACCTTGACGCGCGCCTTGATCAGGCCATATTCGGAAAAAATCGGGCGCAGGGCATCCACTTTGCCGCTGTAGCGGCCATCCAGCGGGGAAAGGGCGGTCAGAGTATGGGACATGGCAGGCTCTTGGATGGGAAACCGGACTATTTTAGTGAGTTTGCTGCCTGGCGCGCTGCAAAAACACTTGCTTAACCACGGTGGCTGAAAAACTGCCGAAAATATCCGCGCAGGGCGGCATCACGCAGGCATCCCCACGAAAACCGGCTTCTGCATCCCTTGAACCTGTTATTTGAGGAATGACGATGAGCGATTTTCGTATCGAGCGTGACAGCATGGGGCAGCTGCAAGTGCCCGCCAACGCGCTTTGGGGCGCGCAAACCCAGCGCGCGGTGGAGAACTTCCCGGTATCCGGTCTGAAAATGCACCCGGCCTTCATCCGCGCACTGGGCATGGTCAAGGCCAGCGCGGCCGAGGTGAACACGGCATTGGGGCTGCTGGATGAGGCGCAAGGCCAGGCGATTGTGCAGGCCGCAGAGCAGCTCGCCGCCGGGCAGCATACGGATGCGTTTCCGCTGGATCGCTTCCAGACCGGCTCGGGCACGT
The DNA here is from genome assembly GCA_002798295.1 of Lysobacteraceae bacterium NML07-0707. Taxonomy (GTDB): domain Bacteria; phylum Pseudomonadota; class Gammaproteobacteria; order Xanthomonadales; family Xanthomonadaceae; genus Solilutibacter. Next base: position 26,475 of record NWQT01000030.1, read on the forward strand.
CCACCAATATGAATGCCAACGAGGTGATTGCGCATCTTGCCAGCAGCGCGACGCTGGCGGTGCATGCCAATGACCATGTGAACCTGGGGCAAAGCTCCAATGACGTGATTCCCAGCAGCATGCGCGTGGCTGCGCAGCAGATGATGGTGCGTGAAGTGCTGCCTGCCCTGGCGCATCTGCATGCGCAAATTGCAACGCGCGCCGAAGGCTTCGGGCAGGTGGTCAAGACCGGCCGTACGCACCTGATGGATGCCATGCCACTGACCCTGGCGCAGGAATTTTCTGCCTGGGGCGCGCAACTGGCGTCCGCCAGGGCGCGCATTGCCGACAGTCTCAAGCGCGTTGCCCGCCTGCCCATCGGCGGCACCGCCATTGGCAGCGGTATCAATGCCCATCCCGAATTCGCCTCGCGCGTATGTCAGGCGCTTTCCCGGCGGCTTGGCGCGGATTTCGTGGCAGCCGACGACAAGTTCGAGGGCATCGCCGCGCAGGATGACCTGGTGGAGCTTTCCGGGCAGTTGAATGCGCTGGCAGTGGCGCTCACCAAAATCGCCAATGACCTGCGCTGGATGAACTCCGGCCCGCTGGCGGGGCTGGGAGAAGTGGAACTGCCCGCCCTGCAACCGGGCTCCTCGATCATGCCCGGCAAGGTCAATCCGGTGATTTGCGAATCCCTGCTGATGGTCTGCGCCCAGGTGATGGGGCTGCATGCGGCCAATACCGTGGCCGGCGCCAGCGGCAATTTCCAGTTGAATGTGATGCTGCCGCTGCTGGCCAACAACCTGCTCGATGCCGGGCAATGGCTGGCCAGCGGTATGCGCCTGCTGGCCGACAAGGTCATCGCTGGCTTGCGTGTGCGCGAGGACATCATCAGCGCGGCCTTGTCCCGCAACCCGATCCTGGTGACCGCACTGAACCCGGTGATTGGCTACGAAAAAGCCGCGGCGATTGCCAAGCGCGCCTATGCCGAAGGCCGTCCGGTATTGGAAGTGGCCGTCGAAGACAGTGGCCTTTCCCGGGAACAGCTAGAGCGCCTGCTCAACCCGCTTCTGCTTACGCGCGGCGGCATTCACGCAGGCAGTAGTGCCGGCGGCTGAATGCGGCAATCACTGGCAAGCAACGGGGGGCAGCGGTGATAATGCGCCCCCCGATTGACAGCTGAAGACTTCCCCATGAGCGCCCAAATCCTTGATGGCAAACGCATCGCCGACGAAGCATTGCAGGCAATGAAACAAGAGGTGGAGGCGCGGGTAGCAGCGGGCCAATCAAGGCCGGGGCTTGCCGTGGTGCTGGTGGGCGACAATCCGGCCTCGCAAAGTTATGTGCGCAACAAGCGCCGCGCTGCGGAAATCGTCGGCATTCAAACCTTCGACTACAACCTGGAATCGGCCAGCGAAGATGAATTGCTGGCGCTGATTGATGAACTCAATGCCAATCCGGCGGTGCACGGCATTCTGGTGCAGCTGCCATTGCCGGGCATTCCCGATGCCGCCCGGCTGATCGAGCGCATCGACCCGAACAAGGATGTCGACGGCTTTCATCCTGCCAATGTCGGCCATTTGGCGCTGCGCCAGTTCGGCCTGCGCCCCTGCACGCCGCGCGGCATCATGCACCTTCTGAAACAGACTGGCGAGCCGGTTCGCGGCGTCAATGCCACCATTGTCGGCGTATCCAACCATGTCGGCCGGCCGATGGCGATGGAGCTCCTGATTGCCGGCAGCACCGTGACCTGTTGCCACCGCTTCACCCCGCCCGAGGTTTTGGAGGCTTCCGTGCGCAATGCCGACATCCTGGTGGTGGCGGTCGGCAAACCGGCCTTGATTCCCGGTGAATGGGTCAAGCCCGGCGCGGTGGTCATCGATGTGGGCATCAATCGCACCGATGATGGCCGCCTGGTGGGCGATGTCGGCTTTGATGCGGCCTTGCAGCGGGCAGGCTGGATTACCCCGGTGCCCGGTGGGGTAGGGCCGATGACAGTCGCCACCTTGATGCGCAATACCCTGGAAGCGGCGGCATTGGCCGATAACTCAGCAACTTCGGGCTGAACGGCAGGTCATCTGCAATCTTGCATGGTTTGGCGCGGGCGGCGATTACCTCTATACTCGCCGCCGTCGGATGACACGATTTCCCGGGGGTGCACTGGCTTCGACGGGGGTTGCGAAATCGTCTGGCGCATGCCGAGGGGGTAGCTTTCCTCGCTAATCCAGCTGCAAAAAACATAGTTGCCAACGACGACAACTACGCTCTGGCCGCCTAAGGCCTAGCCCCGAAACCGCTTGTGCCTGTGCTCGCGGCGTAGGGTCATTATCACAGGATCGGTGCTGGCGGCGACCCGTCAACCAGCATCTAAACAAAGCGGGTATGTCCTGTGGCGTGCTTCGCACGTCGTGTTGCCACAGGCCGAGACTAAACGGCGAGCTAAGCATGTAGTGCCGGGCATGGAGTGCCTTCGGACGGCGGTTCAATTCCGCCCACCTCCACCAATACAACGTCCCAAGACGTACCAGAAAGGCCGGAATCCTCAATAAACACAAGGGTTTCGGCCTTTTTCATTGGTGTATATCGTCCCAAGCCATCCCGTTGAATCCCGGGGTAAGTGGGGGTAACTTTGGGGGTAACTGCTGTTACCCCGAAAGGAGTTACCCCCAAATGCTGACCGATGCCGCAATACGCAAGGCGAAGCCGAAAGCCAAGGCTTACAAGCTGGCAGATGGTGGTGGGCTGTTTTTGCTTGTTACCCCCACCGGCGGCAAATGGTGGAGGTTCAAATATCGGCGGCCTGTCACGCGAAAAGAAAATCTGCTGGCCTTTGGCACTTACCCGGAGACTTCCCTAGCTGATGCCAGAGCCAAGCGGGAGGAAGCCAAGAAGCTGCTGAAAGACGGCATCGACCCCGGGCAACAGCGCAAGGCCGAGAAGCTGGCCGGGGCAGAACTGGCGGCTAACAGCTTCGAGGCGGTGGCGCGGGAGTGGCTGGCGAAGCAGAGCTGGGTTCCGGGCTATCTGGTCAAGGTGACCGCATGGTTTGAAAAGGATGTTTTCCCGTGGATAGGCGCGCGCCCTGTTGCTGACCTGACAAGCCCCGGAGTTTCTGGCCGTGGTGCAGCGGGTAGAGCAACGCGGGGCGATAGAGTCTGCGCATCGCATCCTGCAAAACTGCGGGCAAGTCATGCGTTACGCCTGCGCCACCGGGCGGGCAACGTCCAACCCCATTCCCAATCTGCGCGGCTCGCTCACGGCAACGCCGGAAAAGCATCACGCGGCCATTACTGACCCGGCAGCCATTGGCGCGCTGATGCGTGCCATAGAGGGTTACAAGGGCAGCCTCGTCACGCGCTGCGCCTTGCGCTTGGCTGCCTTGTTGTTTGTCCGACCGGGTGAACTGCGCAATGCCGAATGGGCGGAAATTGACTTGAAGGCGTGTGAATGGCGCATACCGGCGGAAAAGATGAAGATGCGAGAACCGCACCTTGTGCCCCTGTGCAGGCAAGCCGTGGATATTCTGCAAGAGCTTCACCCACTGACCGGGCGTGGCCGCTACGTCTTTCCAGGCGGGCGAGGCGGGGACAAGCCGCTAAGCAGTAACGCGGTATTGGCCGCCCTGCGGCGCATGGGCTATGCAAAGGACGAAATGACCGGGCACGGCTTCCGGGCAATAGCTCGCACGGTATTGGATGAAGTGTTGGGCTTCCGGCCTGACTTTATCGAGCATCAATTAGCGCACGCGGTACAGGGTGCGAACGGACGCGCCTATAACCGCACCTCATACCTGCCACAGCGCCGGGAGATGATGCAGGCATGGGCGGATTATCTGGACAGCCTGCAGGAAGCCGAAGCTGGGAAGGTCGTCCCATTCAAGCGCAGCGCCTGAAGCGTTGCACAGTTGCGCGCGCGTAATCCATCACCGGCATGGCCTGCCGTTGTCACTCATGACAACAGAGCGCAAATTTGCGTTTAGCTTGGAAAACAAGGGCTTGCCGCCTGTTTTTCCGTGGCCATCGGGCGCGGGTGTCGAGAACGCCCCTTGGCTGCTACACAAAAAAATGTAGCCCTGAAAACAAAGGATTAGCGAATCAAGCCGCTTCCTTCAGCATGAAATCCACATGCACCGCGTCATAGGGGAAGTGCAGCTTGCCATCTTCGGACTTGTCCACAAGGCCGCACAGCACCAATGCTTGTGCATCGGCATGAACAGCCCGAACATCGCGCCCCAAGTGCCGCGCCAGTTCACGCACGCCCATGTATCCGGAGCCGGTCAAGGCCGCCAATAGCCCCCAGCGCCCGGGCGTGAGCGTGCGCGCCATCGCTTCAGCAGATGGGAAGGTATAGCGTGGCGTGCTATCTGGCTTGCCGCTGCACAGCCGCGCCTTGATGCTTTCAAAATCGCCAATGTCGATTGTCAATGTGGTCATATCCATCTTCATTCCCTCCAGTCGGAAACTTGCGCCCAAAAATCTTCCAGCAACGCCGCCAATGTGGTGAAGCGGTACGGCACTTCATTCACTGCCCCGGTGATAGTGGTCGCCCTTGCCGCGTTCGTTGTCAAAGCGCACAACGCAAACGCCATCCAGCACATAGGCCAGCCGATACTTGTAGCCATGAACAGAGGGCGGAATAGGGGCAGGCACAGCCCAAATCACAATCTCAACAAAGCCCCGCTCGCTGACTTGAAAGCGTTCTTTCTGGATAACTTCAGCCTGCATGTTGTCATTGTGACAACACTCACCCTACAAGACAACCCGGGATGCACTGGGACGATATGCGCTTGACAAATAGCAATCGCTGCGCTGTACTGTCCGGGCAGTGGTCAATCCCGCTGCCGGGTTTAGCAGCCTGAATCCTTACTAGGCGCACCAGAGCGCCCCACGGCGCT
>NWQT01000031.1 GCA_002798295.1 Lysobacteraceae bacterium NML07-0707
ACGGCCCTGAATACACCGCACAAAGCCTGGTCGACTGGTGTCGCAAGCATCACGTCGAACTGCGCTACATCCAGCCAGGCAAGCCGAACCAAAACGCTTACATTGAACGATTCAACAAAACCTATCGCACCGAAGTGCTGGACGCGCACCTGTTCGAGGATCTTGAGCAGGTGCGCGACATCACCGACCTTTGGCTGCAAAGCTACAACGAAGAACGCCCGCATGAGTCGCTCGGCAACCTGCCACCGAGCGTCTTTCGCCAACAATGCGAACGGGCAAATTCTCCTTTACAACTGTCTGCTTGACGGGGAAGGCTACGGCTTGAGCTGGACACCGGTATGGGATTGAGTGCGACTGCCTGCCAAGGTCAAGCATCGTTTGCTGGACTTGTTTGTCTTGGGAGTGCCTTGCTATCGACAACGCTTTGATACTGAAGCCAGTAGCGCTGCGCATCGGGCAGCGCGTTGAACGACTTGGGAGATTGGGTGTTCGACATCTTCTTGACCTTTCGGGCTGCAAACACCCGCCAGATCTTGCGCATGATACTGGCGCTGCCAACCGGAGATGACGCGGGTACCACCCCGGATATTGAATAGCGCTAACGCCTCGCGTGCCGACAGCTCCTCTTGCGCTATCCGTTGCAGCACCGACAACTTGAAGTCTGCACTGTAGTGGCTGAGCTTCTTGCCAAGCCCCTGTACACCATGCACTTGATACGCCTTGACCCAGCTCCTGACCGTTGCATGGTCAAGGCCATGATGCTGCGCTGTGGTTTCAAAGCCTATCCTATTGATGCGTAGCTTTGCACTACGCGGAATTTGAATGCCTTACTGTACTTCGCCATGAAAAATACCCCAAAGATTGGACGGGTGTCCAACTTTTGGGGTGTGCTTCATAGGCGGGCTTGTCACTTTCTGGCGGAGACTGAGGGATTCGAACCCTCGATAGAGCTTTTGACCCTATACTCCCTTAGCAGGGGAGCCCCTTCGGCCTCTCGGGCAAGTCTCCTGAAATATGTTCTGCTGACGTTGCCGTAAGCAGGCTGGCTAGAATAACAAGTTATTCGCCAGAGGGCAAATATTCTTTTGCGCCGCCATTATTGGCTTCATCATGAATGCGGCGATAAATTTCTTCGCGGTGTACGGCAACATCCTTGGGGGCGGTAATTCCTACGCGAACCTGGTTGCCTTTGACGCCCAATACGGTGACGGTGACCGAGTCACCAATCATCAAGGTTTCGCCAACACGGCGGGTGAGAATCAACATGGTGTAAAGCTCCTGTGTGGCTGTCCCACACTTTTTTGCATTATAGACATTTAAGCGCTTGTTGGAAAAGCATAACAGTACTGTGAGAGCCGCGGCGCAGGATTTTTAGCTGGACGCGGCAAGCGATGCGGACAGTTCAGCCAAGGCTTCAAGAAGCGCCGGGCTGTCCTCGCCGCCGCCTTGTGCCATATCCGGGCGGCCGCCACCCTTGCCGTTGATGCGGCGGGCGACGCTGCCAAGGATTTCTCCGGCCTTGAACTTGCCCTGGGCACTGCCGGAAACCCCTGCGACCAATGCCACTTTGCCGCTGCCATCGGCACCGGCCAGGATGATGACGGCATCGCCCAGTTGTTGCTTCAGGTTATCCATGGCTTCGCGCAGCGCCTTGGCGTCGAAGCCTTCCAGCCGCTTGGCCAGCACCTTGATGCCGCCGACATCTTGCGCCTGGCTGGCCAGGTCACGGGCAGCACCGCTGGCGGCCTTGGCCTTGATGGCTTCCAGTTCGCGTTGCAGTTTCTTTTGTTGTTCCAGAAGCTGACGCAGCTTGTCCACGCTATCGCTGGCGGCACCGCCCAGGAGCCCCGCGATTTGGCCAAGACGCTGTTGCTCCTCGGCGATGTAATCCAGTGCCGCCTGTCCGGTGACGGCCTCAATACGGCGCACGCCGGCAGAGACGCCGCTCTCGGAGATGATTTTGAACAGGCCAATATCGCCGGTGCGCTGGGCGTGGGTGCCGCCGCACAGCTCAATGGAGCCTTCACCGAACTTCAGCACGCGCACTTCATCGCCATATTTTTCGCCAAACAGCGCCATCGCGCCGAAGTCGAGCGCTTCCTGCATGCCCATATGGTGGATTTCGCCGGCATGATTGGCGCGGATTTCGGCGTTGACACGGCGTTCGATTTCGGCGATTTCCGCGGCGCTGACCGGCTGGAAATGGGCGAAGTCAAAGCGCAGGCGGTCGGGAGCCACCAGCGAGCCTTTTTGTTGGGCGTGGCTGCCCAGCACCTGGTGCAAGGCAGCGTGCATCAGGTGGGTGGCGCTGTGGTTAAGCACGGTGGCCTGACGGCGTTCGGCATCAATCCGGCCTTGCAGCCTGTCGCCGATTTTCAGTGTGCCAGAAGCAAGCTGGCCGATATGGCCGTGAAACTGTCCAGCCAGCTTCAGTGTATTGCGCACATCGATGTGGTTGCTGGCGTTTTCCAGCGTGCCGGTATCGCCGACCTGGCCGCCGGATTCGGCATAGAACGGGGTACGGTCAAGAATCACGACCAGCTCGTCACCCGCGGTCGCCTCGCTTACGGGCTTTCCATCTTTGAGCAGGGCAATGACGGTGAGGTCGTCGTCCTGCATATGCGTATAGCCGGTGAACTGCGTCGGCGAAAGTTGCGCAACCAATTCAGCCGGGAGTTGAATGCCGCCGCCGAACTTGCCGGCAGCGCGGGCGGTGTCTTTTTGCTGCTGCATGGCGGCATTGAAGCCCTCCATGTCCACCGAAAGTCCACGCTCACGGGCGATATCGGCGGTCAAATCTACCGGAAAGCCGTAGGTGTCATACAGGCGGAAGGCCTCCTGTCCGGGGATGGTGCCGGCGGACTTTTCTGCCACTTCATTGAAGATGCGCATCCCGGCGTCCAGCGTTTCGGCAAAGCGTTCTTCTTCAGCCTTCAGGGCGCGCTCGATGGTGGCGCGTTCATTGCGCAGAATCGGATAGGCTTCGCCCATCAGACCGTCGAGGGTTTCCACCAGTTTGTGGAAGAATGGCTGGCGCACGCCCAACATCCAGCCGTGGCGCAGGGCGCGGCGGATGATGCGGCGCAGCACATAGCCACGGCCTTCGTTGGAGGGCAATACGCCATCGGCAATCAGGAAGCTGGCGGCGCGGATATGGTCGGCAATCACGCGCAGCGATTTGTTGTCAAGGTCGGCGGTGCCGGTCAGCTCGGCGGTGCGGCGGATCAGGGTCTGGAACAGGTCGATTTCATAATTGGAATGCACGCCTTGCAACACCGCAGCGATGCGCTCCAGCCCCATGCCGGTATCCACGCAGGGCGCGGGCAGCGGGGTCAGTGTGCCGTCGGCAGCGCGATCGAACTGCATGAACACGTTGTTCCAGATTTCGATGAAGCGATCGCCATCCTCATCCGGCGAGCCAGGCGGGCCACCGGCGTAAGCCTCGCCGTGGTCGTAGAAAATCTCGGTACAGGGGCCGCAAGGGCCGGTGTCAGCCATCTGCCAGAAGTTGTCCGAGGCAAACGGCGCGCCCTTGTTGTCGCCAATACGGATGATGCGCTCTTCTGGCAGGCCAATCACATCGCGCCAGATGGCAAAGGACTCGTCATCGGTGTGATATACGGTGGCAAGCAAGCGCTCCTTGGGCAGCTTCCAGACTTCGGTCAGCAATTCCCAAGCCCAGCTAATGGCTTCTTTCTTGAAGTAATCGCCGAACGACCAGTTGCCCAGCATCTCGAAGAAAGTGTGGTGGCGTGCGGTATAGCCGACCGAATCGAGGTCATTGTGTTTGCCGCCGGCGCGCAGACAGCGCTGCACATCGGCAGCACGGACATAATTGCGTTTTTCTGCGCCAAGGAACACGTCCTTGAACTGCACCATGCCGGAATTGGTGAACAGCAAGGTGGGATCATTGCCCGGCACCAGCGGGGCGGAAGGCACGATGGTATGGCCGCGGGCGGCAAAGAAATCGAGAAACTCTCGGCGGATTTCGGCAGTGGTTTTCATGGCTGGACAAAAGAATGGTCTGGCAGGCAAGCACGAACTTGCCCGCAGCGTCCCGGCTGGGACGGGCGGGCAGGACTTGCACAAGGTTGCCAAGATTAACAGGGCTTGGCCGCTATTTGCGGGTATAGCGACTGAAAATCAAGTCAGAAGTCGTCGTCAAACAGCTCGCCACTGATGGCCTGACGCATTTGTTCGCGGGTAAAGCCGCGACGCAGCAGCAGGTCGGCAGCTTTGCGCTGGCGTGCCGGGTCATGGGTCAGCGTTTCGCCAAAACGGCGCTGTACCAAGTGATGCGCCAATTGGCTCCAACTTTCTTCAACTGAATCAAGGGCTTGCTGGATGATGTCGCTCTCCAGCCCGTGTGCGCCAAGCTCGGCGCGGATATGCAATGGCCCATAGCCCTGCATGGCGCGGTTGCGGGCGAGGCTTTCGGCAAAGCGTGTGTTGCTTTGCCAGCCTGCATCGGCCATTTGCTCAACGGCGCTGGCAGCTTCTTCATGGTTGATGCCGCGCGCCTGGAGTTTGAGCAACAGTTCTTTGCGGGAATGTTCGCGGCGAACCAGAAGCCCCAGCGCACGCTGCGCCGGGGTCTGCTCGCGCCGCTGCCGACGGCGGCGGGCAGGCGCTTCACCATCGGCAGGCGGCTGGCTCATTCCTCTGCACCGTCGCTGTCGCTGCTTTCGTCGCGCGGCGCATCTTCGGGAATGAATTTCTCGCGCAGCTGGGCTTCGAGCTTGGCTGCAGCTTGCGGGTTTTCCTTGAAATAGCCGCGGGCGTTTTCCTTGCCCTGGCCGATGCGCTCACCGTCATAGCTGTACCAGGCACCGGCTTTTTCCACCAGCTTGGCATTGACACCCATTTCAATCAGCTCGCCTTCACGGCTGATGCCTTCGCCGTAAAGGATTTCGGTAACGACTTGCTTGAACGGCGGTGCCAGTTTGTTCTTGACGACCTTGATTCGGGTCTGGTTGCCGATAATTTCCTCGCCCTTTTTGACCGAGCCGATACGACGGATATCAAGGCGTACCGAGGCATAGAATTTGAGCGCATTGCCGCCGGTGGTGGTTTCCGGGCTTTGCCCGGGCATCATTGCGCCAATTTTCATGCGCAGCTGATTGATGAAGATGACCAGGCAGTTGCTGCGCTTGATATTGCCGGTGAGCTTGCGCAACGCCTGGCTCATCAGTCGCGCCTGTAAGCCGGGTAGCTGATCGCCCATGTCGCCTTCGATTTCGGCCTTGGGGGTGAGCGCGGCCACCGAGTCCACCACCACCATGTCCACCGCGCCCGAGCGCACCAGCATGTCGGCGATTTCCAAGGCCTGCTCGCCGGTATCGGGCTGCGAGAGCAGCAGGTCATCCACTTTCACGCCGAGTTTGGCGGCGTAAATGGGGTCGAGCGCGTGCTCGGCATCGATAAACGCTGCAGTGCCACCGGCCTTTTGGCATTCGGCAATCGCTTGCAGGGTCAACGTGGTCTTGCCGGAAGACTCGGGGCCGTAGATTTCCACCACCCGGCCTTTGGGCAGGCCGCCAATGCCAAGAGCCAGATCAAGCATCAATGAGCCGGTGCCGACGGTTTCCACCTGCTCGATGGCACGGTCGCCCATGCGCATCACCGAACCTTTGCCGAATTGTTTTTCAATCTGGGTAAGTGCGGCACTGAGTGCACGTTTGCGGTTCTCGTCCATGGGACTGTCCTTATGTGATTGGGATGATGGGAGAGTTTGCGGTATGACTGTCGCAAAAGCTGCGACTAGGCCTGATGCAGTCAAAATATTTTTCCTGTCCGCGTGCCGAAAGTGGAAAAACCAGCAGCGAGGGTCGGAAAACGGCTATCGGTTGGGTCTGACAAGGCCGCAGTACAGCCCTTCGATGGCGAAATCCTGACCCGGAAGCACTTCAATGGGTGCATAGTCCGGGTTGCGTGGCAACAGTCGGATGCGGTCGTGGGTCTTCTTGAACAGTTTGACGGTGATTTCTTCGTCGATGCGCGCCACCACAATCTGGCCGTTGTGCGCCTCCGGCGTGCGATGCACGCCGATGAGGTCACCATCGAAAATGCCCTCATCAATCATCGAGTCACCCTTGACCTTGAGCAGATAGTCGGGCTTGGGCGAAAACAGCACGCGATCGAGAATCAGCACCTGGTCGGAACCAATATCTGCGCCAATCGGCACGCCGGCCGCCACTTGCCCCAATACCGGCAGCTGGATGGTGTTTTCATCCAGAGCCGATAACGACGGGCTGCTCCTGGGCAGGACATCTGGGCGCAGGATGCGCAGGCTGCGCGCCACACCAGGGCGACGCTCGATGGCCCCGGCATTTTCCAGCGCTTCCAGATGGTATTGCGCAGCCCGCACCCCCTTGAAGCCAAAAGCACGGGCGATTTCAGTTTGGGATGGAGGATAGCCATCCTGGCTAATGCGCTCGGCGATATAGGCGAGGATGGCTTCCTGGGTGTCGGTGAGGTTGGTGTTCATGTGTGTAGTAATACCGCTAAATATTGCGGATTGCAATATTTAGCGGTTTGAATCGGTAGCAGTTGGTTGAGGCGGACAAATACCTGTTGCCGCACATTGCCAGCCGATAGAAGAAAAACCGGGGCATGAGAGGAAAAGAAGTTCATGTATCAGTAACGGGTTGATAGACCTTATCAATACACGTAGGGGCTTTATCCAGCTGTCGCAGGCTCGTTTTCTGTCTGCAACTGCATCACGCGGGTGTTTTGGAAGGCTTGAATGGCGTCGGTGTAGTGTTGCAGGGGGATGCGCAGTTGCAGCAGGCAATCGAGTTGCAGTTCCTGGCTCAGGACGTCGGCCTGGTGCTGTTTGGCGATGCGCAGGGCATCGCTCAGATGCGGGTAGTCGCAGCGTAGCCACAAGGTGCGGGTGACGTCTTTTTCCAGGGGTTTGGCTGCGGCAAGTGCGGCGGCGGCGGCGCCCTTGTAGGCGGCAATCAGGCCGGGGACGCCCAGCAGGGTGCCGCCGAAGTAGCGCACCACCACGATCAGCACATCGCTAAGGCCTGCCGAATCAATCTGCCCCAGAATCGGGCGGCCAGCGCTACCGGAAGGCTCGCCATCATCATTGGCGCGAAACTGGCTGCCATCTGCGCCCAGGCGATAGGCATAACACCAATGACAGGCTTTGGGATGCGCTTCGCGCAGGGCTTGCAGATGCTTGCGCAGTGCTTCAGTACTTGCCATCGGGTAGGCGTAGCCGATAAAACGGCTCCCCCGGTCTTTGACTTCAGCACTGGCCGGGGCTTCGATGGTGCGGTAGCGAGTGATCGGCTCGGACATCAGCGGAAGCCTTCACGCTGCAAAAATTCGGCCATTTTCTCGGCAAACAAACGATAACCTTCGGCATTGGCATGGATTTGGTCGGATTTGAGGCTTTTGTCGCTCAGGATTTGCGACCAGCCGTCTTTCATCAGCGGCACTTGATGTTGCTTGGCAAGGTCTTGATAAAGCGGGCTGTCGGAGAGGCTGCCAAACAGTGCACCAACGCTGAGCTGTGGCACGGCAATCAACACCACCGGGATGTTCTCGGCCTGTACCGTGGTGATGATTTGGCTGATATTGGCGCGGGTCTTCTCTTCCGGCAGGCGACGCAGAAAATCATTGCCGCCGATGCCAACCAGCACCAAATCCGGTTTTTGCTTGAGCAGCTCGGGCAGGCGTGCCAGTGCCTGCGCCGAAGTATCCCCGGAAACGCCGCCATTGATGACTTGCCAGCCGGTCAGCCTGGCCAGTTGTGCCGGATAGGCGCCAGACTCACTGGCACCGACGCCCGAGGTGAGTGAATCCCCCAGCGCCAGCACGGTGGCCGAAGCCGGCAGCGGTTGTTGCCGGGGCGTGTTGCCGCCGCAGGCGGCCAGCAGCAACAGGCTTGCAGCGAGTGCAAAAAAACGGGCAAGGAAACGCTGGCGGTTCATCATCAATCCAATAGTTCTTTCAAATCGTCGGGGATTTCAATATCGGGATGGCGACGCATGAGCTTTTTAAGTTCGCGGCGTGCCTTGCGGGTATGGCCTTGTTCGATAAGCCCACGGATACGGGCGATTTCCAGCTCGCCGGGCAGGAGGCGAGTACCGGTGACTGTGATGCTATCCAATGATTCGGAGGTATCGGCAGCAACAGGCGCTGCGCGCTCCATCATTACTGCCGCTGCAGGGGCTGGTGGAGCAGGCGGCGGCGGGGGGGCTGCAAGTTCTGCATTACGCGCTGCTGCGTGGCTTGGCATTGTGGAGGTAGATTTTGCGCTATGGCTTTCCTGGACTTTTTGTCGTGCCCTTTGTGCCTCGGCCGCTTGAGCTTGCTGTGCCTGCCCAAGCGGTGGCGCGGCAGCGGGCAAGGCCATCGGCGGGAGTTGCAGCGGCTCTTCCGCAACAGGTGCACTCATGGCGACAGGCGCCGCTTTGCGGGCCGGCGGCGGCGGAGCCATTTCGATTGCAGCAGAAGCAGCATGGGTTTTGGGCATGGCAGCGGCATCTGCAAGCTCGGCAGGCGCTTCTGTCATCATTTCCGTTCCCGGCATGGGTGGAAGCGCTGCGGCTGCATCGGCTTCGCTGATGGCCGTTGGTGAGGGCGTATCTTGCGGATTCAGCACCGGGTGTACCCGCCAGATGACACCGGCTACCAGCGCCAGCGATGCGGCCAGTGCCAGTGACGGCAGCCAGCGGCGAGGTTTTGCCGGTGCGGTGGTTGCCTGCGCATGCGCCTCGGCGGCCATCGCCAGAATCTTGGCATCCAGTGCAGCGGAGGGTTCGCCGCGCGGGGCAATGCGGGCGAGCTTGTCGGCCAGTGCGCATTCTTCGGCGGTTAAAGGTGCCCGACTCATGGCTTCAACCTCGTACGCAGTTTGTCCATGGCATAGCGCAGCCGGGACTTCACGGTTTCCCGGCCATAACCTGTGACTTGGCCAATTTCCTCCAGGGTCATTTCCTGCTCCAGCCGCAGCAGCAACACGGTGCGCTGCTCATCGGGCAAGGCCTCCAGCGCCAGTTGCAGGCGTCGGCGTTCCTCAAACTCGGAAAGCGCATGCTCGGGCGTATGTTCATCGTGCAGGCTGGCGATGCGCGCATCGGCGTCTTCCGGTGCAGCCGGTCGATGTTTCCGGGCGCGCCAGTAATCATTCAGGCGGTTATGCGCGATGCGGTACAGCCAGGCATGGAATGGCGCATCCGGCTTCCAGCCAAGACGTGCACTGATGATTTTCTGCCAGATATCCTGAAACAGCTCTTCGGCCAGAGCCTCATCACGCAAATGGCGCAGCAAAAACCGGTATAGCGGCAGGCGGTGACGCGCGTAGAGCGTGGCAAATGCAGCTTCATCACCTGCGATATAGGCCAGCATCAACTGCTGGTCATCCGGGCTGGCGGCATCTTGGGCTGCGGGGCTATCCATGCGCCATAGTCTAAAGCCAGCCGCCCCGGCAGGGCGGCGATTTCCGATATTGGCCGGGGCGCTGGCTGCGTGCATCATTCGCCGTCAATCAGACGCTCGGCTTTGCCAATCATGTCCACAAACGTGGTGCGCTCGGCATCGGCAATTGAGCGATTGTTTTTGGCAAGGCGGGCAATGTCGGCAAATGGCATGCCGATACGCTCACCGCCCCGCAGAGCATCGGCAAAAGCTGCCGCCGCCGCCGCCAAATTCATGGCGTCGCTACCGCGCTGTACATGGTTGGCGATACGCACCTGGCGCAGCTGGCTCTGGCTTTGCCCGGGCAGCTTGTAGCGCAGGCTTACGGTGGCAAGCTCATTGCTGCCAGCGGGAGCAGTGGCAGGTGGTTGATAGCGCAGTGCAGGCAGCTGCGTTCCGCCGGAGCCGACCCGGGCGATTTCATACAAGGCCGTGACCTGATGGCCGGCACCGACATCACCGGCATCCACCCGGTCGTTCTGGAAATCTTCATCACGAAGCAGGCGGTTTTCATAGCCAATCAGGCGGTATTCGGCCACCACGGCGGGATTGAATTCCACTTGCAGCTTTACATCCTGGGCAATGGTCAAGAGCGTGCTGCGCATGTTTTTCACCAGCACCCGGTGCGCTTCCTCCAGGCTATCGAGATAGCTGTAATTGCCATCACCGACGTCGGCCAGACGCTCGGCCAAATGTTCGTTGTAATTGCCGCTGCCCACCCCCAGCGTGGTGAGTGCGATGCCATGCTTGCGCTGGTCGGCCACCAGGGTTTCCAGCGCTTCCTGGTTGACGGTACCGACATTGAAGTCGCCATCGGTGGCCAGCAATACCCGGTTCACGCCACCGCGGATGAAATGTTTGCGGGCTTGTTCATAGGCCATCTGAATCCCGGCGCTGCCGTGGGTGCTGCCGCTGGCGTGCAATTGTCTGAGCGCGTTGTAAATGGTGCGCGACTGGTTGCCCGGCGTTGGCGCCAGATGCAGCCCGGCAGTGCCCGCATACGTCACGATGCTGATGCGGTCCTGGGCGCGCAACTGCGGCAGCATCTGGCAAATCGCCTGGCGTACCAGCGGCAGTTTGTCGGCGCTGCCCATTGAGCCTGAGGTGTCCACCAGAAACACCAGATTGGCCGCGGGCATTTGCGCCGGCGCGTAGCCGGTCATGGCGATGCGCAGCAACTGCCGCTGGCCATTCCAGGGGCTTTGCGCAAGCTCGGTTTCCAGCCGTAACGGCTCGCTGCGGCTGCGCGGTTTGGCAAGGCCGTAATCGAAGTAATTGATGAATTCCTCGGCACGCACGGCATCGGCCGGTGGGCGCTGCTGCTGGTTCAACATACGCCGCACATTGGTGAAGCTGCCGGTATCCACATCTACCGAGAAGGTCGAAAGCGGGGTTTCCCGCGCGCGTTTGACCGGATTGTCATCATAATGGCCATAACGCTCGGTATTGGTGGGCGCTTGCAACGGCGGTGAGGGCGGCGCAGGCGGCGGCGTATAGACCGGGGTTGCAACCTCGATCCACGCCGTATTGGCTGGCTTTGGGGACGGTGGCGGCGCTGACGCATAGATCGCTGTTTTACCAACGCTGCGTGAACGTGCGGCACTGACCATTTCCGGCGAAGCAAGCTGCTCACCCAGCGCTGCGCAATCAAGCGCATCTGCCGGAGCCGGACGATAAGCGTATGCCGCGGGCGAAATCGCCAGTCCCACAACCAATGAAAGGGCAGAAAACGATAGAGAAGAAACATGCAACATGACAGGCTCCGGTTGAGGGTCTGACATGGCAAACGCATGAAAACGAGATGTGGGGTTGGCAGCGGTGAAGTTTTAGCCGCGCAGCACCAGCAGGCGTTCTTCGCTCATGTCGATGATGGCCGAGCGCACGCCTTCGCGGCCGCTGCCGGAGGCCTTCACGCCGCCATAGGGCATGTTGTCGACACGGAAGCTGGGCACATCGCCGATGATGACGCCGCCCACTTCCAGCCGGTCCCAGGCGCGCAAGCCATGGTCGAGGCGGGCGGTAAACACGCCTGCCTGCAGGCCGTAATCGCTGGCGTTGACGCGCGCGAGTGCCTCGTCAAAGTCTTCAAAGCCTTCCAGGAGCATCACCGGGGCGAAGGCTTCCTGCTGGTAAAGCGGCAGATGGGTGGGCACGTTTTCCAGAAGTTGCGGGGGCAGCAAGTTGCCACGCCGCGCTTCGCCGTGAATCAGTGTTGCGCCATGCTCAAGCGCTTTGGTGATTTGGCCTTCAATACGCCGGGCGGCCGCTTCGTCAATCAGGGGGCCGATAAAAGTGTTTTCCTGATGCGGGTTGCCGACAACAAGCTGCCCCAGTCGCGCCTTGAGCAAGGCTTTCAGCGCCGGGTAGTGACGTTGATGAACCAGCACGCGCTGCACGCTGATGCAGCTTTGTCCGCTTTGGTAATAGCCTCCGAATATCAGCCGTTCGGCGATATGTTCAAGCGAGGCGCCGGGTTCGGCATCCACGATACATGCGGCATTGCCGCCCAGCTCCAGAGTGACCTTCTTGCGCCCGGCGCGCGCCTTGAGCTGCCAGCCAACCGGCCCGCCGGTAAACGAGAACAGCGCGATGCGCGGGTCTTCCACCAGTGGCGCGGCCTCCGTATCGTGACAGGGCAGGATGGAGAAGGCGCCCGGCGGTAGCTCGGTTTCGGCCAAAATCTCGGCGATGACGAGCGCCCCCAGCGGGGTCTTGCTCGACGGCTTCAAAATGAACGGGCAGCCTGCGGCAATCGCCGGTGCCACTTTGTGCGCGACGAGATTCAGCGGGAAGTTGAACGGGGTGATGAAGCTGCACAGCCCCACCGGCACGTAGCGGGTAAAACCCCGATAGCCGCGGCTGCGCGGTGAAACCGCCAACTCCAGTGTTTGCCCGTTGAGGCGGGTGGCTTCTTCGGCGGCGATGCGGAAAGTATCGACAAGCCTTGTGACTTCGCCGCGGGCATCGCGGATTGGCTTGCCCGCTTCGATGCACAGCAGTTGCGCCAGTTCTTCATGACGTTCTTCAAAACGGCGCAGACAATGCAGCAGTACATCGCGGCGCACATCGGCGGGCAGCTCGGCCATGCTTGAACGTGCGGCCACACCCGCGGCAATCGCACGCTCGATGATGGCCGCATCGGCCAAGCTGGTTTGCGTGGCGCGCTTGCCCGTGTATTTGTCGGCTACATCCAGCCGCGCGGTGGTGGTCAGCGGCTGGTTGGCAAGATAAAGCGGGTAGTGTGGGGCGATGGGCATCAGGAAGGCTCCAAAGGAGTGCGGGCAGTGACTTGCAGCTGCAAAGTGCCATCGGCAAGGCGGGCGTTGAGGGCATCACCGGGCTGCACGGCGTGAACGCTGCGCAGCACCCGGCCATCGGCACTATGCAGGATGCTGTAGCCGCGCCCGAGTGTGGCTAGTGGGCTGATGGCATGCAGGGCGCGTGCCAGACCCTGTAGCTGCTGCTGTTGCAGCCGCAGTTGCTGGGCGATGGCGGCCTGTGGGCGGGGTGCCAGTTGTGCAAGGCGCTGTTGGCAGTATTGCAGCCGTGCGCCGGGGTGCTGCTGTTGCAGGCGTTGCCCGCCAGATTGGCAGCGCTGCTGTGTCCGTTGCCAGCTGTGTTGCCAGGCCTGTTGCAGACGATGTCCCACCGCCTGCTGGCGGGTGGCCAGCAAGGCCAGACGGCGCTCCGGGGCGTGGGCTTCCAGTGCGCGTACTGCCTGTGTGGTGCGCTGCAAGGCGGTTTGCAGCCGTTGCGAAAGTGCGCTGCGCAACCGTTGCCATAGTTGCTGCTGGCGCAGCCGGGCAAATTGCAGCTGGGTGCTTGGGCTGGCCGCTTCCAGTCGCAGACGGGCATGGTCAAGCTGCTGCATGGATTGCTGCAACTGATGCTGCGCCTTGGCTTGCAGCTGCTGCCGGGCACGGCCTAGGCGCTGGGCAATGGCCTGCTGGTCAGGGGCAATCAGCTCGGCCGCGGCTGAAGGCGTGGGCGCGCGCAGGTCGGCGGCAAAATCGGCCAGGGTAAAGTCGGTTTCATGGCCGATGGCGCTGACCACCGAGATGGGCGAGGCGGCAATGGCGCGCGCCAGTTGCTCGTCATTGAACGCCCATAAATCCTCCAGCGAGCCGCCGCCGCGCGCCACGAGCAGCAGGTCATAACGACCGCTGGCATGGGCGCGTTGCAGCATCTGGGTGATCTGTGCTGCCGCGCCTTCACCTTGCACCGGAATGGGCAGCAGCTCCAGCTCGATGAGCGGAAAGCGGCGCGAAAGCACCGAGCAGATATCGCGTATCACCGCGCCGCTGGGTGAAGTCAGTACCGCGATGCGGCGCGGCAGAAACGGCAGCGGGCGCTTGCGCTCGGCGGCAAACAGGCCTTCGGCTTGCAGTCGTGCCTTCAAGGCCTCAAAGGCGCGACGCAGTGCGCCTTCTCCGGCTTCTTCCATCTGCTCGATGATGATTTGGTAATCGCCGCGCGGCTCGTACAGGGTGAGCTTGCCGCGCGCCAGCACTTTCTGGCCTTCGCGCGGGGCAAAGCGCAAGCTGGCCGCCCGGCCACGGAACATCGCCGCCCGCACCTGAGCGCGGGCATCTTTGAGATTGAAATACAAATGCCCGGAAGCTGGCCGCGCCACATTGCCCAGCTCTGCTTCAATCCAGAGCAGCGGAAAGCTGTCCTCCAGCAGGCCGCGCGCCAGTGTGTTGAGTTGCGATGGGGTCAGAATCTGGTCGGCAGCGGGTGTTTGCATGGCGATAAGGATACGGGCAATTACAATGCGCGCATGAATGATGAGACCCAGACTTTTTCTTTTGGCCCGATGCCCCGCCATGTAACGCGCAGCGTACAGATTGGCGGCGTGCGCGTGGGCGGCGATGCGCCGGTGGCGGTGCAGTCGATGACCAATACCGATACCGCCGATGTGGCTGCCACCGTCAAGCAGGTGGCAGCGCTGTGGCGGGCAGGCTCGGAACTGGTGCGGCTCACCGTCAATAATGCCGAATCCGCCGCCGCCATCCCGCGCATTGCCGACAAGCTGGCGATGATGGGCATTGAAGTGCCGCTGATTGGCGATTTCCATTACAACGGCCATACCTTGCTGGCCAATGAGCCAGCCTGTGCCGAGCGGCTGGCAAAATACCGCATCAACCCCGGCAATGTCGGCTTTGGCAAGAAGAAGGACACCCAGTTTGCCCAGCTCATCGAATTTGCCATCCAGTACGGCAAGCCGGTGCGCATCGGCGCCAACTGGGGCTCGCTCGACCAAAGCCTCGCAGCTGCATTGATGGACGAAAATGCCGGACGCGCCGAGCCTTGGGATGCCGGACGGGTGCTGCGCGAAGCCTTGATTCGCAGCGCGCTGGATTCGGCCGAGCGCGCCGTCGAGCTTGGCCTTGGGCGCGATCGCATCATCTTGAGTGCCAAGGTCAGCGGCGTGCAGGAGCTGATTGCGGTGTACCGCGATTTGGCGCGGCGCAGCGATTTTGCCCTGCATCTGGGGCTGACCGAGGCCGGTATCGGCAGCAAGGGGATTGTCGCCAGCAGCGCCGCACTGGCGGTGCTGCTGCAAGAAGGCATTGGCGACACCATCCGCATTTCGCTCACCCCCGAGCCGGGGCAGTCGCGCACCCAGGAGGTGATTGTCGCCCAGGAGCTGCTGCAAACCATGGGGCTGCGCGCCTTTACGCCGATGGTGACCGCCTGTCCGGGCTGTGGCCGTACCACCAGCGAGTTTTTCCAGGAGCTGGCCAAGGTGGTGCAGGCACATGTGCGCGAGCGTATGCCGGAGTGGAAAATCAAGCATCCTGGTGCCGAGAACATGACGCTGGCAGTGATGGGTTGTGTGGTCAATGGCCCCGGGGAGTCGCGCCATGCCAATATCGGCATCTCGCTGCCTGGCACTGGCGAAGCGCCTTCTGCGCCGGTATTCATCGATGGCGAGAAAGCCGTCACCTTGCGCGGTGAAAACATCGCCCACGAATTCATCGCGCTGATTGATGACTATGTTGCCAGACGCTATCAGGCGGGCATCTGAGGGTGCGGGCACTGCTCCGCAGGCATGCATGAAACCATCATCCGTCCGGGCTCGCCGCCCGCTGCTATTGGCCGGGCTATGCCTGTTGATGTTTGCAATGCTTGCCGTTTGTGTGGCCGCAGGCATTGCACTGCCGTTTGATCTGCCGCTGCTGCACTGGGCCGAGCAGCAACACGCGCCGTGGCGGGATCAATGCTTTTTGTTTTTCGCTGCCGCAGGTTATGGCTGGGGCGTGGTACCGGCTTCGGTGCTGCTGGTGCTGTGGCTGGCCTGGCGGCGGCGCTGGCAGGAAGCTGGATTTGCGGCACTCGCACTGGCCGGTTCCGGCCTTCTGAATATGGCATTGAAGCGGCTCTTCAACCGCGCACGCCCCGATGTATGGCCGTCGATTGCGCCTGAGCCGACCTGGAGCTTTCCCAGCGGTCATGCCATGGGCTCGATGGCGCTGCTGGCGGTGTTGCTGGTCTTGCTGGGGACGGGCTGGCGACGCCGGACGGTATGGGCGGCGGGCGCCGTGTTTGTGGTGCTGGTCGGTGCGTCACGGATCTATCTGGGGGTGCATTACCCAAGCGATGTCCTCGCTGGCTGGGCAGCCGCACTGGCCTGGGTGAGCCTTGTCGATTGGCTGCTGTCATTGCGACAGCGCCGATAGGCAGGGCAAGCGAGGCCGCTGCCCGTGCCTCAGCGCGGCATCAGCGGCGGACGGCCTTGCTTGCGCAAGCGCGCTTCGCGATGGGCGATATAGGTGGTAGCGCCGAGAATGATGGCGGCGCCGATCAGCGTCCAGCGGTCGATTTTCTCGCCGAATAGCAGCCAGCCGCAGAAGCTGACAAATGGCAGTTGCACGAAGCTGATTGGTGTCAGCGCCGAGACATCGCCGATTTTCAGTGCGCGCGTCCACAGCACCTGTCCCAGCGTGCCAGAAAATCCGGTCAAAAGCAGCCATAGCCAGACTTCGCCGCTGTCTGGCCAGCGCCAGTCGAAAAGTGCCGGAATCAGCGACATCGGCACCCAGAACACATAAGTCCAGAACACGATGGCATTGGCGCTGTCCTGACGTGATAGCTGCTTGATCTGGATCGCCACTAGCGCGCTCATCACCGCTCCGGCAACCGCCATCAGAAGGCCGAGGGAAAATGCTCCCGACCAGGGGCGCACGATCACCAGCACGCCGATAAAGCCCGCCAGCACCGCCAGCCAGCGGCGGATGCGGACTTCTTCACCGAGCATCAAGGCTGCAAACAGGGTGACGAAAATCGGCGAGGAATAGGACAGGCTGATGGCCTGGCCAAGTGGCAGATGCGCCAGTGACCAGAACATGCAGAACATGCCGACAAGGCCAATCAGGCAGCGGAAAAAATAGCGCGGCAATTGCCGGGTGTGGATGGTTTGGCGCATCAGCGACAGCGGTTGTGCCGAACGCAGTGCAGGGGCAAACAGCAGCGGCAGCAGGAAAATCAAGCCGAAGGCATTGCGGAAGAAGGCGATTTCCCAGGTGGGCGTGCTGGCCGAGGCCAGGCGGATGCTGAGCGCCATCACCCCGAAGCTCAAAGTGCTGGTCAACATCAACAGGGCGGCGCGCAGATGCTGGCTCACCAGTGTGCTCCAATCAGGCGGGGTTCGGGCTCGATGGCGACGCCAAAGCGCGTTGCAACTGATGCGGCGATTTCGCGGGCCAATGCCAGAAGCTCGCTGCCGCGCGCCGCGCCATGGTTGACCAGTACCAGGGCATGTTCGGCCGAAACTCCGGCATCACCCTGGCGTTTGCCTTTCCAGCCGCATTGCTCAATCAGCCAGGCGGCGGAGAGTTTGTTGTAGCCGGACTGGCCTGCGGGAAATACTGGCAGGCTCGGATACTGCGCGCGCAGGGCATCGACCTTGGACTGCGGCACGATCGGGTTTTTGAAAAAGCTGCCGGCATTGCCGATGCGTTGCGGGTCGGGCAGTTTGCGCTGGCGGATGCGTATCACCGCCGCGGCCACATCTTGTGGGGTCGGTGTGCTGATGCCTGCCCGGGCAAGCTCGCTGTCCAGCCCGGCATAGGCCAGCTGCAACCGTGGCTGGCGCCAGAGGCGGAACTTCACCCGCAGCACTGCATAGCGCTGCGGGTCAGCCTTGAAGGCGCTGTCGCGGTAGGAAAAACCGCATTCGGCATGCGACCACCAGCGGGTTTGTCCGCTATGGCGGTCATGCACCTGCACTTGCTCAATCAAATCCATCACTTCCACGCCATAGGCGCCGATATTCTGGATGGGGGCGGCGCCCGCCGTGCCGGGAATCAGCGCCAGATTTTCCAGGCCATAAGCCCCGGCGGCCAGGCAGTGCATGACAAACGCATGCCAAATCACCCCGGCACAGGCGGTAATACTGATACGCTCATCATTGTTTGCAGATATTTCGATGCGCCTGTCGAGCACCTGCACGGCGCTGTCGATTTGCTCGGTGACAAACAGCAGATTGCTGCCGTCGCCCAGCATCAGCGCAGCAGAGCCTGCCTGCTGTAGCGCTTCGGGCAGGGCATCGACATCATCAACCTGATACAGGCAGCAGGCACGCGCGGGCAGGGCAAAGCTGTTGGCAAGCGGGTGATCGGGCAGTGCAGTGAAACCTGGGCTGGCCATCAGTCTGGCACTCGGCCGCTGGCGGGCGCTTCCTTGCGGCGGCGGATGGCTTCCACGCATTCGCTGACCAAAGCTGGGCCGCGATAGATAAGACCACTGTAAACCTGCACCAGTTGCGCGCCGGCGACGGTTTTCGCCACTGCATCGGCGCCGGAAACAATGCCGCCGACGCCGACCAGCGGGATGGATTCAGGCAAGCGGGTGCGCAGGCGGCGCAAGCAGGCGGTGGAGCGTGAGAGCAGCGGTGCACCGGAAAGGCCGCCCACTTGCTGTGCCAGTGGATGCTGCTGCACCTCCTGCCGCGATACGGTGGTATTGGTGGCGATGACGCCATCCACGGCCATATCGGCCAGCACCCGTGCGGCGGCATCCAGATCCTCATCACTGAGGTCGGGGGCGATTTTCACCAGCAGCGGTACCCGCCTGCCATGCTGGCTGGCCAAGCGCTCCTGTGCCTCGCGCAGTGCGCCGAGCAGGCTGCGCAGTTGCTGCTCTTCCTGCAATTCGCGCAGACCTGCGGTATTGGGCGAGGAGATATTGACGGTGATGTAGTCGGCCAGCGGATAAACGCGCTGCATGCAGTGCAGGTAATCGCTGGCGGCGTTTTCGTTTTCGGTGTCCTTGTTCTTGCCGATATTGATGCCGAGGATGCCGGGTCGATGTTGCAGCGCTTCGACATTGCGTACCAGGGCATCGACGCCATCGTTATTGAAGCCCATGCGGTTGATGATGGCCTGATGCTCGGGCAGGCGGAACAGCCGTGGCGCCGGGTTGCCCGCTTGCGGGCGCGGTGTGATGGTGCCGATTTCCACCGAGCCAAAGCCGAGTGCAAACAGCCCCTTGATATGGTCGCCGTTTTTATCAAGCCCCGCTGCCAGACCGACCGGATTGGGGAATGTCAGGCCAAAGGCATTGACCGGGAATGGTTTGGCAGGCTTGGGCAGCAACAGCCCGGCAATACCGCTGCCAGCGGCGATATCGGCCCAGCGCAATGCCAGCTTGTGGGCGTGCTCGGGGTCAAGGCGGAACAGATAGGGGCGTAGTGCGGCGTACATAAGGTTTTAGTGTGAAAGCAGGCCGACTCCGAGCAGGCCGCCAAAAAACAGCAGTACGACCAAAAGCGCAAGCAGATAAAGCCCGGTAACCAGATAGCCCATCACCAATCCGGCAAGCGCCAGACCATCGCCTTCATAGCGATCTGGAGTGCGGCGGATTTCACTGCGCGCCATATGTCCGGTGACGATGGCGATAATCGCCGTGATGCCGGTGAAAAAGCCCAAAATTCCGCAAACCAGGCTGGTAATGGCCAGGCCGCTGGTTTGGCGAGGATAGGCAGGGGGCAGGTTCATGGCTGGATACCTCCGGAAGCTAGTGTCATCACGATATAGGCGGCGATGGAAAGATAGCCGATAACCAAGCCGGAAAAGGCGAGTGCGCGGCCTTTGTATTGCTCCGGGGACTTGCGGATTTCCGCCAGTGCAAAATGACAGGCAGCGATACCGCTGGCAGTGGCAAGCAGGGCGAAAAACAGCCCGAATGATGCATAGCCCCAGCTTGGCGGTTTCCACGGGAAAAATTCCAGCGGCAGCCCGCAAACAGCGGCAATCAGGCCGGTGATGGCAAATGTATTGAGCTGTTTTTCAGGTTGAGCCAGCATTATGACTTGGGCTTGTACCGCCTGCCCGCATCAGCGATACGGGCAGGGGCGAAGTGCCATTACAGATCGAACTTGATGCCCTGCGCCAGCGGCAGTGCGTCGGAGTAGTTGATGGTATTGGTCTGGCGACGCATATACGCCTTCCAGGCATCGGAGCCGGACTCACGGCCGCCGCCGGTTTCCTTTTCGCCACCAAAGGCGCCGCCGATTTCCGCACCGCTGGTGCCGATATTGACATTGGCGATACCACAGTCCGAGCCGCTGGCGGCCAGGAACGCTTCGGCGCGCTTGAGGTTGGTGGTGAAGATCGCCGAAGACAGACCCTGCGGCACGGCATTTTGCATGTCGATTGCCTCGTCGATGTCCGAATACTTCATCACGTACAAAATCGGCGCAAAGGTTTCGTGCTGCACCACCTCGGCATCGTTGCCAAGGCCGGTGACGATTGCCGGTTTGACGAAGAAGCCCTTGCCGTCGATCTTTTCGCCGCCCACTTCCACCTTGCCGCCAGCAGCCTTGGCCTTGGCGATGGCATCCAGGAACGCATCCACGCCTTCTTGCGAATTGAGCGGGCCGACGAGATTGGCCGCATCGGTCGGGTCGCCAATCTTGCCTTCCACCTGACGGTAGGCGGCGATCAGCTTTTCCAGCACGGTATCATAAATCGACTCATGCACAATCAGGCGGCGGGTGGT
Source organism: Lysobacteraceae bacterium NML07-0707 (assembly GCA_002798295.1). Classification (GTDB taxonomy): domain Bacteria; phylum Pseudomonadota; class Gammaproteobacteria; order Xanthomonadales; family Xanthomonadaceae; genus Solilutibacter. The sequence goes on from NWQT01000031.1 coordinate 20,437, forward strand.
GGTGCAGCGCTGGCCGCAGGTGCCGACCGCGCCGAACACGATCGCCGGGATGGCGAGTTTGAGATCGGCGCTTTCGTCGACGATGATGGCATTGTTGCCGCCCAGCTCCAGCAGGCTGCGCCCCATGCGGCGGGCGACGCGCTCACCGACGATGCGGCCGACGCGGGTGGAGCCGGTGAAGCTCACCAGCGCCACACGCTTGTCATCGACAAATTCCTGCGCCAGCTCGGTGCCGGCATCGTTGAACAGGAAGAAGATGTCCGGGAAGCCACCGGCCTTCAATGCCTCGTTGCAGATTTTCATGCTGGCAATCGCCGAGAGCGGAGTCTTGGGCGAGGGCTTCCACACGGTGATATCGCCGCAGATGGCAGCGATGAAGCTGTTCCAGGCCCAGACTGCTACGGGGAAATTGAAGGCGGAAATCACGCCGACGATGCCAATCGGATGCCATTGTTCGTACATGCGGTGACCGGGGCGCTCGCTGTGCATGGTCAGGCCATACAGCTGGCGGGACAGGCCCACGGCAAACTCGCCGATGTCAATCATTTCCTGCACTTCACCATCGCCCTCGGGCTTGGACTTGCCCATTTCCAGCGCCACCAGCGAGCCCAGTGCATCCTTGTGGGTGCGCAGCGCATCGGCGCACAGGCGGATGGCCTCGCCACGCTTGGGAGCCGGCATCTTGCGCCAGACTTTGAAAGCCGCTTCGGCGCGCTCCATGATGAGCTGATAATCGGCGCGGCTGGAGGCATGCACCTTGCCCAGCACTTCGCCTGTGGTCGGATTGACCGGCTCCAGCACGCCGGCATCAGTGGTCTTGGACCACTCACCATTGCCAAGATAGGTGCCGGACTCAACGGCAGAGAGGCCAAGCTTTTCAAGAACGGGATGCGACATGAACAAGAACTCCAAGTGTGCACATGAAAGGCCGGATGACCGGCCGCGAAATGGCGCCCCCGGCGCGATTCGAACGCACGACCTTTCCCTTAGGAGGGGAACGCTCTATCCAGCTGAGCTACGGGGGCGAAGTTGGCGATTATCGCACGAGCTGGGGCAAACAGGCATCTACAGCCACCAAAGCAAAATGAACATGCCGATCATGGCAAAGGCCAGTGCTAGCTTCATCACCGTCCCTGCCACCAAGCCCAGCCACGTGCCGATACCGACCTTGGTGGCTGCGCCAATATCCTGATTTTTCAGGCTGCGGCGGCTGATGAGCTCACCTGCAACTGCGCCGATGAACGGCCCTGCCAGTACGCCCGGCAAGCCAAAGAACAGGCCAATGACCGTGCCCAATAACGCACACCAGGTGGCCAGCCGACTGGCGCCCAGCTTTTTGGCGCCAGCAGCGCTCATCCAGAAATCCAGTAGCAGCGAAAATGCGGTCACCAGGCCAAAAAACAGCAGCCAGCCCCAATGCACATGTTCGAAGCCATCGATCCAGGCAGAAAGCAGAAGGCCTGCAAACACCAGCGGCAGGCCGGGCAAGGCAGGCAGGAAAATACCCGCAACGCCGATAATGATGAGAAGGGCGGCGAGAAGGTGAAAAACGTCGGGTTAGGCAAGGTCAGCTTCCAGGTGGAAAGCAGGCAGTATTGCAAGGATGCGAGCTGTTTGCATTTTCGTTTTGACGGCGTTAACTTTGAGCCGCTGAGTTTCAAGGGTCACTGTGAATCGTGGCCTGGCGTGTGGGGTTGATTGGCTTAAATTAGCTGCACTGTCTGACCTGTTCCATCTCCTTTGCAACCAGCAGTACCTGCCCCCGGCCGGGGGTGTTCAATCAGCAATGATCCAAGGAGCAAAGTTCGATGTCGAACCGTGAAACAGGCACCGTGAAGTGGTTCAACGATGCCAAGGGATTTGGCTTTATCAGTCGTGAAAGTGGTGAAGATGTGTTTGTGCATTTCCGCGCCATCCAGGTGCAGGGCTTCAAGACGCTCAAAGAAGGCCAAAAGGTCGTTTTCACTGTTGTTGAGGGTCAAAAAGGCTTGCAAGCTGACGCTGTAGAGCCGGTATAAATCCCGAAAGATCATCTTTGGATTCCAGAGTTTGAATCAAAGGCTTCGGTGTGCTGAACTTCACCCCAAAAGTTGGACACCCATCCAACCTTTGGGGTGTTTTTCATGGCGAAGCACAGTGAGACATTCAAGCTGTGCGTAGTGCAAAGCTACGCATCAGGGGAGTCGTGCTTTAGATGTTCAGTCCCAGTTTTAGTCGGCCGGCGCAACCCTAAATCGTTCAGGTTGGGAATCTCACTGTTTGCAGATGAATTCGTAGGGTGTGAGCCCCTTCAAGGTCTTGAGCTCGCGAGCAAAGTTATAGGTGCCCATAAAGCTGGTCAGGCGCTGGTGCTATTCAATTATCCGTGGCAGTACCCGCGTCATCTCCGACTGGCAGCGCCAGTATCATGCGCAGGGTTTGGCGGGCTTGTAGCCCAAGCCACGAGGAAAAGGTCAAGAAGATGCCGAACACCCAATCTCCCAAGCCGATCAACGCGCTGCTGAAAGAGGTCAAATATCTGCATGCGGAGGTGGCCTACCTAAAATTGCAGGCCTTGCATCAGGCTGCGCAAAAAAAGCGCAAGTAGTGTGTGAATTGAGGCAAAGCCATGCATTGGCGCACCTGTTGAAAGCCTCGAGTTTGTCGCGCAGCAAAGCGAAGACAAACATGCCGGACTGAAGGCGCGTATTACCAGGGGTGGGCTTGGCAAGGTTCAACATTACTCACACATCGACCTGTGACCCGCTGTAGCAGAAATTGTCATTGCGATTGTTGCGGGTGCCGCATCACAGTCATCTGACTCGGGCAAGGCGGGAAAAGCGCTGTGGATGGTGCGATAAAAGCTCATGATCATGATTCTGAACTATCGATTCGAGACTACGCAATCGGCTTTATTGCGCGACTCTCGCCGCCTTTTCCTGAATGAATGCCAGGAGGGCGGCCAGGCCGTTGCTGCGGGTGGGCGAGAGGTGTTTGGCAAGGCCGATGGCGGCGATGTAGTCCGGTGTGGTGGCTAGGATTTCCGCCGACGGCCGGCCGGAATATACGCGCAAGGCCAGGTAAATCAGGCCGGAGACAATGGCTGAGTCGCTGATGGCATGAAAATCCAGGTGCGTGGCATCGCCTTCGGCCACAATCCAGACATTGGACTGGCAGCCATGCAGGCGATAGGCATCGGTTTTCCATTCGGCAGGCAAGTCCGGCAGTTTGCGTCCTAGGTCAATCAGATATTGATAGCGCTCCGACCAGTCGGCAAACAGGGAAAATTCTTCGGCAATGGCGGCCTGTGCCTGGGCGGCGCTGGCTTCGATGGGGAAGGGCGATGGGGGAGTCATGATGCAAAGAAATGATGAGGTGAGTGGCACCAGTGCCAAGGTTCGTAGCAAATGCCGTGCAGGTTGTGACGCGGATAACTGAGGTGGAAACCAAACCGTGCGGCGTTGTCACATAGCCAGGCAAACGCCGGGCTGTGCTCGAAACTTTCTTCTGCAGCCGGCTCGCCCGGTGTGCTGATATCCAGTGCCCGCCCGGTATGGTGTTCGGAAAATCCGGGGGCGGCATTGACCTGCAAGATGGCATCGACCGCAAGACCACGGGCGCGTTTGCGCTGGAAAATGCCGAGCTGGTAGTCATGGCTGCGATAGCCGGAAATCGCTTCCAGCATGATGCCATCTTCCCGAGCGGCGGCCTGCATACGTTGCCAGGCGCGTGCAGCCGCAGGCTGCAGCCATAACGGGCGGCGATAGCGGTCAAAACCGGCAAGCTGCAACCAGTCTGGTTCAGCCATGCGCGCAAGGCCGCTGCTGCGGGCATAGTGCTTGGCATCCAGTCCCAATGATGTCAGGCGTTTCTCTAGCGCATGAAAGGGGAGTGGGCGGGGCGGGCGCTTTATGCGCCGCAAAGCCTGCTGCAAGGCAGGCAAGATGATTGTTTGCCCAGCCACTGGCATGCGCGGGGCGATGAGGCTTGCCTGGCCTTGGGCATCCAGACAGGCCAGATAAGCGCCATCGCGCTTGTGACGTACAAGCCAAGTCGCCTTGGCCAGTTGGCGGGCGTGGGCATTGCGGCGTGCACGCAGCAACCAGGCAGGCCAAAACTCCAGTTCGGCAAAGTTCAACAGTACCCGTGGCCGGGAAGCGGGCATGGTTTATTGGGCAGCGCCGGACTGAACCAGCGTGCCGATATTTTCGCCCTTCAAGATGCGCAAAATCACGCCAGGCTGATCCATGTCGAAAATGCGCATCGGCAAGCGCGCATCACGGCTCAATGCGAAGGCAGCGGTGTCCATCACTTGCAGATTGCGGCTGATGATTTCGTCATAGCCCAGGCTGTCAAAACGCACCGCATCGGCGTGTTTTTTCGGATCCTTGTCGTACACGCCATCGACCTTGGTGGCCTTGAGCAGCAGGTCTGCACCGATTTCGATGGCGCGCAGGGCGGCGCCCGAGTCGGTGGTGAAGAACGGGCTGCCCACACCTGCGGCAAAGATGGTGATGCGCCCCTTTTCAAGATGGCGTATGGCGCGGCGGCGGATGTAGTCTTCGCAAACATCATTGATTTTGATGGCGCTCATCACCCGCGCCTTGGCACCGAGTTTTTCCAGTGCATCCTGCATGGCCAGAGCATTGATGACCGTGGCCAGCATGCCCATATGGTCGCCGGTGACGCGATCCATGCCGCCTGCGGCAAGCCCGGCGCCGCGGAAGATGTTGCCGCCGCCAATGACCAGCGCGACCTGGGCGCCGGCTTCCTGGGCTTCGACCACTTCGGCGGCCAGCCGGTGCAAGACCTTGGGGTCAATGCCGTAATCCTCATCGCCCATCAATGCCTCGCCAGAGAGTTTCAGAAGGACACGGCGATAGGCAAGCTGGGACATGATGGCTCCGGACAAGAAATGGGGAGGCTTATTCTACTGCGCAGCGCGTGTGCTGCCGAGTGTCTGCAATATGATGGGTGTTCCCAATCAGGAGTAAGACCATGGCAGTAAAAAGCTTGCAGGATTTTTTGGCGCAGTCGCAGGAGCGTGATCAGGCAAGTAGCGGTGAGCCGTTTGAGCTGGAGAGCGAGCGCCTTTTGGAGGTGCGTCTGAATGGGTGTATCTGGGCCAAGGCCGGCGCGATGGTGGCACGTACCGGCAATGTGAAATTCACCCGTCAGGGGGTTCTGGAGCAAGGGCTTGGCAATTTGCTGAAGAAAGCCGTCAGTGGTGAAGGCATGCAGCTGATGAAGATGGAAGGGCAGGGGCGTGCCTATCTGGCTGATACGGGTAAGAAAATCACCCTGCTGCGTTTGGCTGGGGAATCGATTTTCGTCAACGGCAATGATGTGCTGGCCTTCGAGGAGGGGATTGAAAACAAAATCACCATGATGCGACGGGTGGCGGGGATGATGGCGGGGGGCTTGTTCAATGTGCGCCTGTCCGGACATGGGATTGTGGCGGTGACTTCTCACTATGAGCCGCTTACGCTGAGGGTCAGTGCTGCCAGTGGGGCTGTATTTACCGACCCCAATGCCACGGTGGCCTGGTCGGGCAATCTGCAGCCGGAAATCATCACCGATATCTCCCTGGGGACGCTGATTGGGCGCACTTCGGGGGAGAGTATCCAGCTCAAATTTGCGGGTGAGGGCTGGGTTGTGGTGCAGCCATACGAAGAAAACAGCTTTCAGACGACTACCAACTGATTCTCGGAAAGAAGCAAAAAGCCCGCCAAATGGCGGGCTTTTTTGGGTATTGCTGAGGATGCAGCAATCAGGCAAGGCCTGCTTGCTTCATCACTTCGGCGGCGTAATCTTCGACCACCTTTTCGATGCCTTCGCCGACCACCAGGCGCTGGAAGCCGACCACTTCGGCGCCAGCGGCCTTCAGCACGGCTTCAACGGTCTTGTCGGTATCCAGCACATAGGGCTGGCCGTACAGGCTGACTTCGTTGACGATTTTGGCAATCTTGCCGGAGATGATTTTTTCCAGGATGTCGGCGGGCTTGGCCTTGTCCTTGTCGCTCATCTTGGCAAGTTCGATTTCCTTTTCCTTGGCAACAAAGTCGGCCGGAACGTCGGACTGCTTGTTGTAAGGCGGGTTCATGGCCGCTACGTGCATGGCCAGGCCACGCGCCAGGTCAGCATCGCCGCCCTTGAGTTCGACCAGTACGCCGATCTTGCCGCCGTGGATGTAGGCAGCCACGTTGTTGCTGCTGTCCATGCGCGCCAGACGGCGCACCTGCACATTTTCGCCCACTTTGGCAATCACGGCAGCGCGGGCTTCTTCCACGGTTTCGCCGGAGGCGAGCTTGGCGGCCTTCAGCGCTTCCACGTCAGCAGCATTGGCGGCCAGCGCCGCTTCGGCCACGGTGTTGGAGAAGCCCAGGAAGTTTTCGTCCTTGGCCACGAAGTCGGTTTCGGAGTTGACTTCCACCAGCACGGCCTTGCCGCCATTTTGGGCAGAAGCGATACGGCCTTCAGCGGCGACGCGGTCAGCCTTCTTGTCGGCCTTGGCAAGACCGGACTTGCGCAGCCATTCGGCAGCGGCGTCGATATCGCCATTGTTCTCGGTCAGTGCCTTTTTGCATTCCATCATGCCGGCGCCGGTGCGCTCGCGCAGTTCTTTGACCAGGGAGGCAGTAATTTCAGCCATTGTCATTCCTCAGATTGTGTTCAATCGCAGCGCCTGCGCCAAATGCGCATGGCATCTGCTGGGGTGAAGGGGGGAGGCCGCCATGCCTGTGCATGGCGGCGCTGCAAGGCTTATTCAGCAGCCGGCGCTTCTTCGGCGGCAGCGGCGAATTCTTCTTCGCTCACCACGGCCGCATTCGGGGCGGCAGCCTTGCCTTCGAGCACGGCATCGGCAGCGGCGCGGGCGTACAGCTGCACGGCGCGGATGGCGTCGTCGTTGCCCGGGATGGCGTAATCGACCAGATTCGGGTCGTAGTTGGTATCCACCACGGCAATCACCGGGATGCCCAGGGTTTTGGCTTCCTTGATGGCGATGTCTTCGTGGCCGATGTCGATGACAAACAGCGCATCCGGCAGACGGTTCATGTCCTTGATGCCGCCGAGGCTGGCTTCGAGCTTTTCGCGCTCACGGCGCAGACCCAGCACTTCGTGCTTGACCAGCTTCTGGAAGGTGCCATCGGTTTCGGCCGCTTCCAGTTCCTTCAGACGCGCCACCGACTTCTTGATGGTGGCGAAGTTGGTCAGCGTGCCGCCCAGCCAGCGCTGGGTCATGAACGGCATGCCGCAGCGTTCGGCTTCTTCCTTCACCGCTTCACGCGCGCTGCGCTTGGTGCCGACAAACAGCACGACGCCCTTCTTTTGCGCAACCTTGGAGATGAAGTTCATCGCGTCATTGAACAGCGGAACGGTCTTTTCCAGGTTGATGATGTGGATCTTGCCGCGGGCGCCAAAGATGTACGGACCCATCTTGGGGTTCCAGTAACGGGTTTGGTGACCAAAGTGAACGCCGGCTTCCAGCATCTGGCGCATGGTGATCTGGGGCATTTGGATTTCCTCAAAGATAGGGAACACCTGCCCAATAATTTGGCGGGCTTGACGTGTTCCGGGGTTAGGCCTCCCTGCTGCTTCCGCGACAGATTCTGGCAAGCCAGAACACCCCGGCGCGGTCTTTAACAGCAGGTGTGAATTTGCCGGTGACGCCCGGCAGGGCGAGCCATACGCAGATGGCAGCCCGCGATACTAACGCAAATATCTGGTCATAGCCAGTGTTTGCGTAAGCCTCCCCGTCAGGCATACGTTTCAAAAGTAGAGCTTCTGGCGAGGTGATTGCGCTATTCGGTGGGGGGGAGATGACCAAATGGGGACGGGTCTGTGGTGGTATTCGAGCATCCATCCATAGGCGGCTTCGCACATATGTTTGATCCCAGACTTTGATGGTTCAATCTTCTCCCCCGAATGGAAGGAAGGACTATGGGCCAGATTCTTCATGCAAGCGCCACGACGACAGAGGCAACCCGCCGAGCGATACAACATAGTCAAGAGAGCTTGAGAACGCTGGCCAAGCGTTATGGCATCAACATCAAAACGGTGGCCAAGTGGAAGAAACGCACCTCGGTGGCCGACCTGCCTACCGGCCCCAGGCAGCCGCGCTCTACCGTGTTGTCCATTGAGGAAGAGGCCGCCATCGTTGCTTTCCGCAAGCACACCCTGCTGCCGCTGGATGAATGTCTGTATGCCTTGCAAGCGGCCATCCCGCATCTGACGCGCTCCTCGCTGCATCGCTGTTTGCAGCGCCATGGCATCTCTCGGCTGCCTGAACCTGAAGGCGATAAGCCCGTCAAAAAACCTTCAAGCGTTATCCCATCGGCTACTTCCATGTCGATATTGCCGAGGTGCATACCGCTGAAGGCAGGCTCTACCTGTTTGTTGCCATCGACAGAACGTCGAAGTTCGCTTACGCCGGGCTGCATCGCCGCGCCACCAAGATGGTAGCAGCGCAGTTTCTGCGCAATTTGATTGGTGCCGTGCCTTACCACATCCATACGGTGCTGACCGACAACGGCATCCAATTCACCAACCGCCGTCGTGACCGGTATTGCCTGGAGCACATCTTCACCCGGGTGTGTAAAGAGCATGGCATCGAGCACCGTCTGACCCAGCTCAAGCATCCCTGGACGAATGGACAGGTCGAACGGATGAACCGAACCATCAAGGAGGCCACCGTCAAACGCTTCCATTACGACGATCACGCACAGCTGCAACAACACCTGGCCGGCTTCATGGACGCCTACA
>NWQT01000039.1 GCA_002798295.1 Lysobacteraceae bacterium NML07-0707
ACTTCGCCCGCAGACTCAAGACCTTGAAAGGGCTCACGCCCTACGAATTCATCTGCAAACAGTGGGACGCACAGCCTGAACGCTTTAGGATTGCGCCGAGCCATCTAATGATGAGACTGAACACCTAAGCCACCCGCAAAGTGACCCGCAAGCTTCCCCGTCAAACATACATTTCAAAAGCAGGACTTTCGGCGAGGTGATTACGGCACTCGCCGGGGGCAGACGCCTTGTGATAACGAGCGACTACCAGACGTGTTGGGAGGATTACATTTTGTCGTCTTTGCCATTCTTATGCTGCCCAGTGGGTTGCATCGCAAAGGACAGCAATAAGATCCCTTGAACAGGCGCTAAGCTTCCAAACAAGCATCCAGCGCGTTGCGTAGTGGCGCAAGAAACTCAGCGGCACGCTGGCAGGCTTCTTCGACACTGGCGCTGTCGGCCAGTGCCGCCACCAGGGCGCTGCCGACCACCACGCCATCGGCGTTAGCGGCCATGGCCGCTGCGCTTTGTGCATCCTTGATGCCAAAGCCCGCCACCACCGGCACCGGGCAATCACGGCGAATGGCTGCAAGCCGTGCGCCTGCGTCGGCAGGGCTCAAGTGATTGGCGCCGGTCACACCGGCATAGCTGACGTAATACAGATAGCCCGCCGCGCGGGCATTGAGTGCTGCCAGACGCGCCGCATCGGTGGTTGGCGATGCCAGCCAGATCAGCGCGATGCCATATGCCTGCAATGCCTGTTGCAAGGCATCGGCTTCCTCCGGCGGCAAGTCCACCAGCAGCACGCCATCCACGCCGGCATCGACAGCACGCTGGGCAAAGATTTCCGCCCCCAGAATCTCCACCGGATTCAGATAGCCCATCAGCACCACTGGAGTTTGACTATCGCTGGCGCGGAAAGCCTTGACGCTTTGCAGCGCATGGGCAAGGCCGGCACCACGGGCGATGGCACGCTCGGAGGCTTGCTGGATCACCGGCCCATCGGCCATCGGGTCGGAAAACGGTACGCCCAGCTCCAGCACATCGGCACCGGCTGCCACCAAGGCGTGCATCAGTGGCACCGTGGCCTCCAGCGACGGATCGCCTGCACTCATGAACGGAATCAGCGCCTTGCGGCTCTGGGCTTGCAGGTTTTGAAAGGTAGTCGAAAGGCGGTTCATGATTGCAGGGCAAGTAGTCGCATGGCAGATGGCAGGTCGTCGGCCGTGTGTCGATCGGGCGTTTCCCCCTGGTATTGTTCATCGCAGTCGGCCAACAGGCCGTAGATGGCACTGCACAGATGCGAGGCAATCAGCCCCTTGGGTTCGAAGTATTCGACGCCAGCCCGGCAAATGGCACACATGTAGTCGGCATCGGTATTGCCACCAGGGTGATGGCAGGCGTACTTGAGCGCCTGCCCGAGCGGGATTCTCACCGGGGCAAAACCCAGCGTAGCTGTATCCATGACAATGCTCACGGCACCTCCGGAGTGGCCGGCTGTTGCTGCAACTGATACCAGGTTGCTCGGATGATCCTTCCGGAAAGATCATCTGGATGGCAATAGATTTCCTTGCACATAGAGTCGCTCAGAGCCCGATTGCCACGCCAGAGGCCAAATTCATTGCGAATCCACAGTCCCAAACCGAAATGAAGTCCGGCAAGGTCATCCTCTGGTATCACCCTTATCTTTTCCTGCTCCTCCGCTGACAAGGTTTCAAGCAGCCGCTTGACTGCTTTATCCACATTGCGCGGCCACGTCATGCTGTCTTCCGCTATGACAGCAATCCTTTCTATCTCGCTTCGATCTTTTGCGGTCAACAGCGACTTACATTTTTTATAACTGACTGTGACAGCTTCCAACTGCTGCCGTGGGTATTCCTCATAGCCCATCACAACATTCTGGTAATTTTCCAGAATATCGATAGCACTGCAGCTACTCTCCAGCGTCCCTGCAGCCGGCATATCCGTTTGCGCCACACACTGCCCGGACAGAGCCAGCAGCACCCCTGTCAACGCGCAAAAACCGGGACGCCTCATAATTCAATCCCTTGGTGAGCGGCGATGGTATGGATGTCCTTGTCGCCACGGCCGGAGAGATTGCACAGCACCAGCGCATCAGGCGGCAGCTCGCGCGCCAGTTTCAGTGCCTGGGCGATGGCATGGCTCGATTCCAGCGCCGGCAGGATGCCTTCGCAGCGGGTCAGCTGATGGAAGGCGGCCAGCGCCTCGGCGTCGGTAATGCCCAGGTATTGCGCACGCCCGGTTTCTTTCAGAAAGGCGTGCTCAGGCCCCACACCGGGATAGTCCAGCCCCGCCGAAATCGAATGGGTTTCGGTGATTTGGCCATCATCATCGCAAAGCACATAGGTGCGGTTGCCATGCAGCACGCCGGGGCGGCCTGCGGCCAACGATGCCGCATGCTGGCCCGTATCGATGCCCTGCCCGGCCGCTTCTGCGCCCACCAGCCGTACCTGGTGGTCATTCAGGAAGGCATGAAAAATGCCGATGGCATTGCTGCCACCCCCCACACAAGCGGTCACCGCATCAGGCAGGCGGCCATATTCGGCCAGCATCTGCGCGCGCGCCTCGCGCCCGACCACGGCGTTGAAATCGCGCACCATGCGCGGATACGGGTCGGGGCCGGCCACGGTGCCGATGATGTAGAAGGTATTGGCGACATTCGTTACCCAGTCGCGCATCGCCTCGTTCAAGGCGTCCTTGAGCGTGGCCGAACCGGACTTGACCGGAATCACCTCCGCCCCCAGCAGCTTCATGCGCCAGACATTGGCCTTTTGCCGCTCGACATCGGTGGCGCCCATGTACACCACGCATTCGAGCCCCAGACGCGCAGCCACGGTAGCACTGGCAACACCATGCTGGCCGGCGCCGGTTTCGGCAATGATGCGCGGCTTGCCCATGCGCGCGGCCAGCAATGCCTGACCGATGGTGTTGTTGATTTTGTGCGCGCCGGTGTGGTTCAGGTCTTCGCGCTTCAAAAGAATTTGCGCGCCGCCGTTTTCCCGGCTCAAACGCCGGGCGTGATAAATCGGGCTTGGGCGTCCCACATAATGCGCAAGGTCGGCATCAAAGGCGGCCTGGAAGGCCGGGTCGGCACGCGCGGCTTCATAAGCGGCGGCCAGCTCCTGCAAAGGGCCAATCAGGGTTTCGGCGACAAAGCGCCCGCCAAAACGCCCAAAGTGGCCAGCGGCGTCGGGATAGGCATGGAAATCAGTCATCGGTGAGCTCAAATATTTGGGGAAGGCGTGGATGGCGGCAGACATGAATCAGCGCCCGGTATATTCACATGTCGGCAGATGCCGGCCAATATCCCTGATATCCGGGGTACTGCACTGCCACTCCACAAATTGACCTCGATGAAGACTGGGCACATAGACCAGTGTGCCTTTGCTGTGCTCCGCATCAATGACCATCGTGACAGTAGTGTTGCTATCTATTTTCACGGTTTTTACCCTTGAGCTGGGCGTCCAGTCGCGAGCAAGATTCAAATCACTCAATGAGGTAGGCAGCCGTTGATGCATCGCGTGGTACTCGGCAACCATGATCTTTAAGTGAGCCGCACCGTTGGCAGCCGCCAGGATGCTTTCGCTGTCATAAGCTAGCTGTCTCAATTCACGCATCTGCGTTTCATTTTTTATGCTCATTTCCTGATGTATATAGTCAAGTATGCGCTGTTCGGCCTTGTTGCTATAAACAAAGTCATAGAACAGCAGCGATATCAGTGCCGCTAGCAGAAAAGCCACCGCAACAAGCAAATAGTGGGTGATTTTCATAAAGTTCCCTCAAGCCCCCGATATCAGCCTACCGCGTTTTCATGATTGGCGCGACGCACGGCAGCAATGAAGGCACGCATCTTATCGCCATCCTTGATGCCAGGCGCAAGCTCCACGCCCGAGGCCGCATCCACCGCCCAGGGGCGATGCGCCTTGACCAGGCCATGGACATTTTCCGGGGTGAGACCGCCGGCCACCATCAGCGGCTTTGGGCTTTCTTTGGGCAGGCGTGACCAGTCAAAGGACTGGCCGCTGCCCCCTGCCGCCCCCACGGCATGACCATCCAGCAAAAATGCGGCTGCATGGGGAAAACGGGCGCAAAGCGCTTGCATATCCAGCGACGCCACCCCCGCCATGGCAATGGTCTTGATATACGGCAGGCCAAAGCTGTGGCAGAAATCATCGTGCTCATCGCCATGAAACTGCAAAAAATGCGGGGCGATACGCGCCACCACGGCGGCGACTTCCGCGTGCGGGTTGTCCATGAACAGCGCCACCGCAGCGGTCTGCGGGGCCATCGCCGCACGCAATGTTTCAACCTGGGCAAGGGTCAGGCAGCGAGCGCTTTTCCTGGCAAAAATCAGCCCCAGAAAATCCACCCGCAAATCGCAGGCCAGCGCCACATCGGCTGCGCGGGTAAAGCCGCAGAGTTTGATGCGGGTGGGCTCAATCGCGCTCATGCATGGACAGTGACTTCGTCGGGCAGGCCATGGCTTGCCGCATACAGCGGATGCAAAAAGCACAGGCCAGAAGCCGCTGCGGTCGGCCCGGCGCGGGTTCGGTCGCGGCCTGCCAACAGCTCGGCGATCCATTCAGGCGGCTTCTCCCCTGCCCCCACCGGAATCAGCGAGCCGACGATATTGCGCACCATATGGTGCAAGAAGGCATTGGCCTGCACTTCCACCTGTACTTCATCGCCATGGCGATACACGCGGATATGCTGCATTTCCCGGCGCGGGTGCGTGGCCTGGCAGTGCACGGTTCGGAAGGCGGAAAAATCCTGCTCGCCAAGCAGTGCCTGTGCGGCCTGATGCATGCGCCCGGCATCCAGTGGGCGACGCTCCCAGCCCAGATAGTCGCGCTCGATACCGGGACGCACCGGCCGGTTCAGGATGCGATAGCGATAGCGCCGGGCGTGGGCAGAAAAACGCGCGCTAAAGTCATCGGCCACCGGCACGCACCAGCGCACCGCCATATCGGGCGGCAATTGCGAGGTGATGCCCAGCATCCAGGCTCGCGCATCACGCGCGGCAGCAGAGTCGAAATGCACCACCTGGCAGCGGGCATGCACGCCAGCATCGGTGCGGCCTGCACATACCGTATCGACCGGATGATTGGCCACGCGGGCGATGGCGTTTTCCAGCGTCTGTTGCAGCGTCGGGCCGTTATCGCCCAAACGCTGCCAGCCCAGATAGCGGCTGCCCTGATATTCAACGCCCAGCGCCCAGCGCGCCATCAATCCAGCTCATTCAATAGTTGCTGTGCCCGCGCCGCCTGAACGACCTCGCCCTCATCCACGATCTGCTGCAGCAGCAGCCGGGCAGTGCCGTAGTCACCAAGCTCGATATAGGTACGCGCCAGCATCAGGCGGCCGTCCTCAAACTCAGCTGTAGATGTTGCGCTTGCCACCGGCCGTGCAATGCTGACATTGGCAGGCAATTCATCCGCTACCGGCACGGCCGGCACGGCATCGGGCAAGACCGGCTGTGCCTGGCTTGCAAAGCCTTCGGCGCGCGGCTCGCCAGCATCGGCCGGGAAAGTCCAGGCGCCCACCTTGGCCGGGTCATCGGTCAGCGGCTTGAGCGCCACGGCATCGTGGTCATCACCACTTTTTTCCCACTCATGGCTGGCACTGCCTACCCATGAAGGCAGATGCCACAGGGTATTGACCGTCTGCTGTGCGGCCTTTGCATCAGCTTCCACTGCGCTGGATTGAGGCGCTGCAAAAGCCAGATCTTGTGGCGAATCTTCTTCTGCCTGCAATGAGGCAGCCTTGTCCGAATCAGCCAGCTGCCCGATGCCGGCCTCTTGTTCGCTGCGATCGGCATCATAAGCCTGCGCGAAATCTTCACTGAACGATGGTGCCTGCCGCTCAGAGGCCGCACCCGCGCCACGCTTGATGGCGGCATCCCAAGCAGCCTGCTTGCGTTGGCGCAGCAGCCATGCGGCAAACACGATGCCCGCCAGCAGCAATACGGCCAATGCCGACCACAGCAGGGCTTGTCCGCCAGCGGCATCACTACGGCCTGCATTCTGGGCTTTGAGCTGCTGCTGTACTTGTGCCAGCTCGCCGTCTTTCATCTGGATCAGCTGGTTCTGCTGTTCCTTGAGCTTTTCAAGTTCAGCCACGCGCAATTTGAGTTCAGCCACTTCCGCATCACGGGCGGCAATGGTTTCCTGCGCTTCTTGCAATTGTTGTGCCATCAGTGAATCTCCTTTGCCGCCCGTTCCCGACAGGCTGGCAGCGGCGGCGGCCGAGGTGGCAGCCGGCGCGATTTCAAGTCGCGCACTGCGGCGCGTGTTTGCGGTATTTGATTGGTTGCCGCGCGCACCAGAAGCATCACTCACGCCACTGGCCACATCCACCGCGCGACCACGACGCCCTGAGCGCGCACGCCATTGCGAGAGCTGCGCGGCCATCGCCTTGACTTCGGCAGAAGCAAATCCGCCACTGGCCGCATCGCCTGCCGGCAGTTGCAACACTGCGCCTTCCCGCAGACGGTGCGGGTTGCCATTGATGAACGCCTCTGGATTGGCCAGCAACAAGGCCGCCATTATGGTCTGCAGGTCCTGTCCCGGCTGCTTCATGGCCGCGGCAATGCCCGAAAGCGTCTGCCCGCGTTGCACCGCAGGCAGGGTTTGCCCAGCCGCACTGGCAGGCGCGGTAACCGCAGCGTTGTTGACGGGGGCGGCGATGGCCGAGCTGGCGACAGTCGCCACCGGCGCTGCCGCTTCGCTACTGGCATTGGCCGTCGCTGTGGTATTGGCTTCCGGCAGCGGCGCCTGATTGCTGGCAGCTTCTGCATCACGCACGATGGTATTGGAAGGCGCGCCTTCAGCCGCTTCAATCTCCGGCACCGCAGCCGCTGCCACGCTTTCGGGCGCAGCCACCAGCACCGAATACTCGCGCACCAGACGGCCTTCGCCCCAGTCCACTTCCAGCAGGAAAGTCAGCATCGGAATGGACACAGGCTCCGGGCTGGTAACGCGAATCACCGGTTTGCCCTCGGCATCGCGCACCAGCGAGAACTGCAAATCCGACACCAGGCTGTCCGGCAGCGGCAGTCCCACGCGCAGGAAAGTCTCCGGGGAGGCCAGCCGCGCCTGCAATCGCTCCAGTTCGGCAGGCTCGGCGGTAATCACCGGAATTTCGGCCAACAATGGTTGGCCTTGCCCGGACTTGAGCTTCAACTGCCCAAGCCCAAGCGCCCAGGCAGGCGCCGCCAGGGCAACAAATGCTGTCAAGACAAGTGTTTGCAGTAACTTCTTCATAATTGGCAGCAACTCTAGCCGGACTTATGCCTCATTTGCAATCAATTCAGCTATCTGTACTGCATTGAGCGCCGCGCCCTTGCGGATATTGTCGGCCACGATCCACAGATTGACCGCGCGCGGATGCGATTCATCCTGGCGGATACGCCCCACATACACCGCATCATTGCCCGAGGCATGCGTCACCGGGGTCGGATAGCCGCCGGCGTGCAGCGCATCCACCACTTCCACCCCCGGCGCCTTGCACAGCAACTCGCGTACCGCCGCTGCCGTGACCGGCTCGCGGGTTTCCACATTCACCGCCTCGCTATGGCCATAGAACACCGGCACGCGCACTGCGGTCGGATTCACCTGGATGCTGTCATCACCCAGAATCTTGCGGGTTTCCCACACCAGCTTCATTTCTTCGCGGGTATAGCCATTGTCCAGAAATTCGTCGATATGCGGGATCAGGTTGAAGGCGATCTGCACCGGGAACTTTTCAGGTTCTGCGCCCTGAAAATTCAAAAGCTGCGCGGTTTGCCTGCCCAGCTCCTCCATCGCGCTGCGCCCGGCGCCGGATACCGACTGATAGGTCGCCACATTGATGCGGGTAATACCAAAGGCGTCATGGATGGGCTTGAGCGCCACCAGCATCTGCATGGTCGAGCAATTGGGATTGGCGATGATGCCGCGCGGACGGTTCTTGACCGCCTCGGGGTTCACCTCGCTCACCACCAGCGGCACATCGGCCTCATAACGGAAGGCCGAGGAGTTATCAATCACCACCGCGCCTTTTGCCGCAAACTGCGGCGCATATTGCTTGCTGATACTGCCGCCTGCCGAAAACAGCGCGATGTCGATCCCGGCCGGGTCAAAGCCCGCCAAATCCTGCACTTCCAGCTCATCATCGCCAAAGGCCAGCAGATTGCCCGCCGAGCGCTCACTGGCCAGGGCGATGACATTGGCTGCCGGAAAACGGCGCTCGGCCAGGATGGACAGCATGGTTTCGCCCACCGCGCCGGTCGCGCCGACAACGGCGATATTGAATTGCTTGTTGCTCATTGTGTTCACTCACGAGAAGAAGGAATACGCGGGGCGACCTCACCCACATCGCCGCACTGGGCACGATGACGCAGGGCATGATCCATCAATACCAGCGCCAGCATTGCCTCGCAGATGGGCGTGGCACGGATGCCCACGCAGGGGTCATGGCGCCCGGTGGTGATGATCTCCACCGCCTCGCCGTCAACGTCCACGCCGGGCGCTGCCAGCCGCAGGCTGGAGGTGGGCTTGAAGGCGACCTGCACCCTGATGGGCTGACCGCTGCTGATGCCGCCGAGAATGCCGCCGGCATGATTGCTGGCAAAACCGTCTGGATACATCAGGTCACGGTGCTCGCTGCCCCTCTGCCGGACAGAAGCAAAACCCTCGCCGATTTCCACGCCCTTGACCGCATTGATGGAAAACATCGCCGCGCCGATATCGGCCGACAATTTGCCGTAAACCGGCTCGCCCCAGCCCGGCGGCACGCCGCTGGCGCTGACCGCTACCACGGCACCGACCGAATCGCCGGATTTGCGCAGCGCGTCCATATACGCCTCAAGCTCGGACACTTGCCCCGCATCCGGCCAAAAAAACGGGTTGTGCTCCACCGCAGCCCAGTCATGCTGCGCCGGGGTCAGCTCACCCAGCTGCGCCAGATGGCCGCGCACCACCACACCGTAGTGCTCGGCCAGCCATTTCTTGGCGATGACGGCAGCCGCCACCCGCATCGTGGTTTCGCGCGCACTGCTGCGGCCGCCACCGCGTGGGTCGCGGATACCGTATTTCTGCCAATAGCTGTAATCGGCATGTCCCGGCCGGAATTGCCGGGCAATGGCCTGGTAATCACGGCTGCGCGCATCACTATTGCGGATCAGCAAGGCCAGCGGTGTGCCGGTGGTTTTGCCCTCGTACACGCCGGAGAGGATTTCCACCTCATCCGCTTCGCGGCGCTGCGAGGTATGCCGGCTGCGACCGGTGGCGCGGCGCGCAAGGTCGGCCTGGAAGTCTTCGGCGGCGATGGATATTCCGGGCGGACAGCCGTCAATCACGCAGCCAATCGCCGGGCCATGCGATTCGCCAAAGGTGGTGACGCGCAGCAGCCGCCCGAAGCTGTTCATGCGCGCGCGGCAGCCAGTTCCGCAATGCGGGTGTGATGCGCCACCAGATCGGCGCGTTCGGCCACGAAAATCCCCATCTGGCCAACGCGGAACTCCACCCAGGCCAGCGGCAGCTCGGGCAGCAGCTCGCACAGCGCCTTCTCGGCCTCGCCCACTTCGCAAATTAACAGGCCATCCTCGGTCAAATAGTCCGGGGCATCGCGCAGGATGCGCAGCGCCAGATCCAGACCATCATCGCCGGCGCGCAGCCCCAGCTCCGGCTCGTGGGCGTATTCCGGCGGCAGTGCATCGGTCTCGGCATGGGTGACATAGGGCGGATTGGTGACGATCAGCTGATATTTCTCGCCCGCCACCGCGCTGAACAGGTCGGACTGCAACAGGCGCACGTTATCGGCCAGCAGCCGCGCCTTGTTTTCTTCGGCAAGCGTGAGTGCCTCGGCGCTGATGTCCACGCCATCCACCTGCCAATCCGGGTGGTAATGCGCCATGGCGATGGCGATGCAGCCCGAGCCGGTGCAGATATCCAGCGCGCGCGTCACTTCGCGCCCGCCCAGCCACGGCTCGAAGCCCGACTCAATCAATTCGGCAATCGGCGAGCGCGGCACCAGCGCGCGGGCGTCGGTCTTGAACGAGAGCCCGGCAAACCAGGCCTCGCCGGTCAGATAAGCCGCCGGGATACGCTCCTCGATACGACGGCGGAACAATTCAAAAATCGCGCGTTTTTCGGCTTCCACCAGCCGCGCCTGCCCATACACCGGCGAGAGGTCATGCGGCATGTGCAGCGCGTGCAGCACCAGCTGGGTGGCCTCGTCGATGGCATTGTCATAGCTATGGCCGAAAGTCAGCCCGGCCGCGTTGAAACGGCTGGCGCCGTAGCGGATGAAATCAATCAGGGTGTGCAGCTCGGGAGTGCTTTCTGGATTCACGGTATCAATCAGGGCATTGGGGGCGGTGCGAAAGTATAGAGCCGGGAGTTGGCAATGGGGATTGCGCAAAGCAAAAGCACTTGACAGCCAAGCCCGGCTGTCGATGCTTTCCCTGACCCCTGACCCCTGACCCCTGACCCCTGACCCCTGACCCCTGACCCCTGACCCCTGACCCATGCTCAACCGCACCTCCCTGATCGTGCTGACCCTGGCCGCAGCGCTGGCCGGTATTTTCGTCGGCTTCAAGGTATTCAATGCAACGCCCAGCGCCAGTTGTCCGCCCACCGAAGCCTTGCAGTGTTTCGCAACCCCTCGCCCGCTGCCGCCTTTTGAACTGCTGCGCCATGATGGCAGCCCGCTTACCCTGGATGCCCTCAAAGGCCACTGGACGCTGGTATTCATCGGCTTCACCCACTGCCCGGATGTTTGCCCCACCACGCTTGCCGAGCTGCGCCAAGCGCAAAAGCAATGGCAGGCACTGCCTGAAACCACCCGCCCGCGTGTGCTGTTTGTTTCCGTGGACCCCGAGCGCGACAGCCCGGCGCATACCGGCCGCTATGCCCATGCCTTCCATGCCGACACCATCGCCGCTACCGGCGATCTGGCTGCGCTGCAGCGCTTTGCCCGCAGCCTGTCGCTGGTATTCATGAAGCAGCCGCCCAACAATCCCCAGCATCCGCAAGTCTATGCTGTTGACCACTCGGCCGCGCTTGCCGTCATCAATCCCGATGGCCAGATGGCGGGCGTGATTCAGCCCGACCCGCAAAGCCACAGCTTCGATCCGGACAAGATTGCCCGCGACTTCATTCTTTTAAGCCAGAACCTGCCATGAGCCTCATCACGCAACTGACCTATATCCTGCCGCATCGCCTGCTCTCCTCAATGGCGCGCCGCCTGGCGTACTCGCAAAACCCGGCCATCAAGCAGCGCCTGATTGATACGGTGATCGACAAATTCGCCGTCAACATGCAGGAAGCGGCCGAGCCCGATGCCAACGCCTATCCCAGCTTCAATGCGTTTTTCACCCGCGCCCTGAAGCCTGGCGCCCGCACCCCGGATGCCGACCCCAAGACCCTTCTGATGCCTGCCGATGGCCATATCAGCCAATGCGGCGCGATTGAAAATGGCCGCATCTTCCAGGCCAAGGGGCAGTCCTTCAGCGCCGCTGAACTGCTTGGCGATGCCAGTGCAGCCGAACCCTACGCAAACGGCCTGTTCGCCACCGTCTATCTCTCGCCGCGTGATTATCACCGCGTGCACATGCCCTGCGACGGGCGCCTTGTGGAAACCGTGCATGTGCCCGGCAGGCTGTTTTCAGTCGGCACCGATGCGGTGGCCAACGTGCCACGGCTGTTTGCCCGCAATGAGCGTCTGGTCTGCCATTTTGAAACCGCCTTCGGCCCGATGGTGCAGGTAATGGTCGGCGCACTCCTGGTCTCCGGCGTGGAAACGGTCTGGAGCGGCGTGGAAATCCCCGCCTATGCCGAGCTCATCACCCGCAAGGACTACCGCGACCAGAACATCCAGCTAACACGCTTTGCCGAAATGGCACGCTTCAACTACGGCTCCACCGTCATCACCCTGTTGCCGCCGGGCGTGGCCACGCTCAACCCCGCCCTGCAAGCGCAAACCCCGGTGCGCCTGGGGCAAGCGCTGGCGCGCCTTGACCTGGCCTGAGCTGCCCGCAGTCATGCAGCATTTGCCAGGCTCTGGCAAACTGCGCAAACAGCCAAACCCTTCCGGGCGACGCATCACGCGCCGCCCTTTGACTTTTCGGAGTTTTATTGCATGAACGCTACCCCGCGCCCACCGCTCACCCTGTCCCGTCTGGATGTGGAGCGCCTTGAAACCCTGCTGGAAAAAACTGTCAGCGGGCAGTTCGATACCCGCAATCTGCAGGAAGAACTGCTGCGCGCCCATGTGGTCGAGCCACAGCAGATGCCTGCGGATGTGGTGTCGATGAACTCCACCATCGTGCTGCGCAATGAAAGCAATGGCGATGAGCGCGAAATCACCCTGGTTTATCCGCACGATGCCGATGGCAGCCCCGGCAAGGTCTCGATTCTTGCACCGGTGGGCAGCGCGCTGATTGGCCTGAAGGTCGGTGACAGCATCGACTGGCCGATGCCGGGCGGCCACACCGCCAAGCTGCATGTGCTGTCCATCCGCTTCCAGCCTGAAGCCGCTGGCCAATACGACCGCTGAAAATCTGCCGCCATCGCCAATGAGCAACGACCTCTCCCGTCCCGCCTTCCACGGTTTTGAGCAAATCCCGCTGCGCGAATACGCCGAGCGCGCCTATCTGGATTACTCCATGTATGTGGTGCTTGACCGTGCCCTGCCCTTCATTGGCGATGGCTTGAAGCCGGTACAGCGGCGCATCATCTATGCGATGAGCGAGCTGGGGCTGTCCGCGGCCAGCAAGCACAAAAAATCCGCGCGCACCGTCGGCGATGTCATCGGCAAATACCACCCGCATGGCGATAGCGCCTGTTACGAAGCGCTGGTGCTGATGGCGCAACCGTTCTCCTACCGTTATCCGCTGATTGACGGTCAGGGCAATTTCGGCTCCAGCGACGACCCCAAATCGTTCGCCGCCATGCGCTATACCGAGTCGCGCCTGACCCCGATTGCCGAAGTGCTCTTGGGCGAGCTGGCGCAGGGCACGGCGGACTGGGAGGCCAACTTCGATGGCACGCTGGAAGAGCCAGCCTGGCTGCCGGCACGGCTGCCGCATCTGCTGCTGAACGGCACTACCGGCATTGCCGTGGGCATGGCCACCGATATCCCGCCGCATAATCTGAACGAAGTGGTCAGCGCCTGCATCCGCCTCCTGGATGACCCCGAGGCCAGCGTGGCCGACCTGTGCCAGCACATCCAGGGGCCGGACTACCCCAGCAGCGCGGAAATCATCACCCCGGCCAAGGATCTTCTGGCGCTGTATGAAACCGGCAATGGCGCAGTGCGCGCCCGCGCCACCTATATGCGTGAAAATGGCCACATCATCATCACCGCGCTGCCCTATCAGGTATCGCCATCGAAGGTGATCGAGCAAATCGCCACGCAGATGCGTGCCAAGAAACTGCCCTGGCTTGAGGACATCCGCGATGAATCCGACCATGCCACGCCGGTGCGCATCACCCTGATTCCGCGCAGCAATCGCGTCGATATCGAGCAATTGATGGGGCATTTGTTTGCCACCACCGACCTTGAAAAAAGCTACCGGGTCAATTTCAACGTGATTGGCCTCGATGGCAGGCCGCAGGTGAAAAACCTCAAAGCCTTCCTGGGCGAATGGCTGGCCTTCCGGCAAAACACCGTCACCCGCCGCCTGCAACACCGCCTGCAAAAGGTCGAGCGCCGCCTGCACCTGTTGCAGGGCTTGCTGGTCGCCTTCCTGAATCTGGATGAAGTCATCCACATCATCCGCAGCGAGGACGAGCCCAAGCCGGTGCTGATGGCGCGTTTTGGCCTCAGCGAGGAACAGGCCGACTATATCCTCGACACCAAGCTGCGGCAGTTGGCACGGCTTGAGGAAATGAAAATCCGCGGCGAGCAAGATGCTCTGGCCAAGGAGCGCGAACAGCTGCTGGCCGTACTCGGGAACCGCGCCAAGCTGAAAAAACTCATCAAGGACGAACTACTGGCCGATGCCGCCAAGTTTGGCGATGCCCGGCGCTCGCCGCTGGTATCGCGCGCCGCTGCGCAGGCACTGGCCGAAACCGAACTCGTCGCCAGCGAGCCGGTCACCATCGTGCTCAGCGAAAAAGGCTGGGTACGCGCCGCCAAGGGGCATGATGTGGATGCCGCCAGCCTCTCCTACCGCGAGGGTGACCGACTGCTGGCGGCCGCACGCGGACGCAACAATCAGCAAGTGGCCTTTCTGGATTCTGCCGGACGCAGCTATTCCACCCCGGCCCATACCCTGCCCAGCGCCCGAGGCAATGGCGAGCCGTTGACTGGCCGCTTTGCACCGGCAGCCGGCGCCAGCTTCCGGGCACTGATCAGCGCCGACAACGATGCCCGCCTGCTGCTGGCCTCCAGCGAAGGCTATGGCTTTGTTACCCGCTTTGAAAACCTCACCAGCCGCCAGAAGGCCGGCAAGGCCATGCTCAGCCTGGGCACTGGCGCACAAGTCCTGCCACCGGCACTGGCGCCCAACCCGCAAAGCGACCGCATCGTGGTGGTCACCAGCGCCGGGCATGTGCTGGCATTTGCACTTGCCGAGCTGCCGGAGCTGGACAAGGGCAAGGGCAACAAACTCATCGACATCCCCAAGGCCAAGCGCGGCACCGAAAAAGTCGTGGCCGTGGCCGTGGTGCCCGAGGGCGGCAAACTGCGCGTGCACTCTGGCGCCCGCACCATGACCTTGAGCTGGAGAGAACTGGACGACTACCTCGGCAACCGCGCCAGCCGCGGCGCCCTGTTGCCGCGCGGCTGGCAGAAAGTCGATGCGCTGGTAGTGGAGTAAATACCGCACCCAGTCTGCGCAGCGCTACTTGATTGCCCGCTGTGCTTTATTTCAGGCTCGCTCCAGTGCACTGGCCTGTGCAGCAAGCCGGGATGGCAGCCACAGGTGTGCACCTGTCTGCACAAAGCCGGCGCGGCGAAAACGCTGCCGGTACCACTTGGCGGGACGGGCATGGAAGCCTTCGGTATCGCCTTCCATTTCATCTTCGGCAGTGAACAGCTCCAAAAACGCCACACCACCGGTCAGCTCGGCAAGTCCCGGCAACCCCTGCCCCAGCTCGCGGGCATCCAGGTAATGCAGCACATCGCTGCAAATGAGCAAGTCCACTGGCGCGCAGGGGCGCAGATAACGGAAATCGGCAAAACGGGCGTAATACAGATTGCGGCTGCGTCCATAACGCTCGATGACGTATGGGCTGCTGTCAAAGCCCAGATATTCGGCCTTTGGGCGCAATTTCATCAGCGGCGCACGCCAGGCACCTTCGCCACAGCCGATATCCAGCACTGTGCGCAATGGCCGCTCCAGATGGTATTCGGCCATTGCCACGGCCAGCGCCACTTTGCGCGCCAGTCGCCTGTCATCGTGAAGGCCGGCGCGGCGATACCAGCGCTCGAAATATTCATGGTCATATTGCTTCATCATCGTGGCATGCTATCCAAACATTGCTTTGCCGTCAGGAGTTATGCATGAAAACCCATCTGCTCACCGCTGCATTGCTGGCCGCCATTGCTGCGCCCACAACGCTGACGGCAGAGGAAAAGCCCCAATACCGCAGCAGCAAGGAAATCATTGATTCAGCCCCGGCCAGCGCCTGGCGCACGCCGGCGCCAGAGAACCTGCTTTACATGGAATTTGGCGAGGGGCGTCTGGCCATCATCGAACTGGCGCCACAATTTGCGCCGCAGCATGTAGAGAACATTCGCCGTCTGGCGCGTGGCGGCTTCTGGGATGGCACCTCCATTTACCGCTCGCAGGACAACTTCGTGGTGCAGTTTGGCGATGCCCATGCCGAGGATGCAGCCAAGGCCAAGCCACTCCCCCAGGATGTCGCGCAAAAATTGCCCGCAGAATTCAAGCGCAGCACGCAGGGGCTGGCCTTTACCCCCATGCCCGACCGCGATGGCTGGGCAGCCGAGGTCGGTTTTGTCGATGGCTTCCACGCTGCCCGCAACCAGGCCGATGGCGAGGCCTGGATGACGCATTGCTATGGGCTGTTGGGCGCAGGCCGGGGCAACGCGCCGGACAGCAGCATCGGCGCGGAGCTGTATGTGGTCACCGGGCAGTCGCCGCGTGCGCTCGATGGCAATATCACCAGTGTTGGCCGGGTGTTGCGCGGCATGGAATTTTTGAGCGTGCTGCCACGCGGCCCTGAACCGCTCGGCATGTACACCGACCCGGCGATGCACACGCCCATCAAGCGCATCCGCCTGGGCAGTGAAATCCCGGCATCCGAGCGCTTGCAGCTGGAGGTGATGCGCACCGATGCGCCCGAGTTTGCCAAAGCGGTGGAAGCGCGCCGCAACCGCCGTGACGCTTGGTATGTGCATCCGGCCGGCCATATCGATATCTGCAATATCAGCGTGCCCGTGCGGGAAAAGGCAAGCCCTGCCCGCCAATCCCATCAGTAAGGAAAACTCATCATGCCCCTGTTGCGTATGCGTATCACCGGCAGCGAAGCGGATATTCGCGCCATGACCAATTTGTTGCAGAGCCTGGATGGCATCGAGCATGTCGAGGAAGTGGCCGACCTGATGCCGCATATGGATGATGCCGATTCCAGCTCGGCCGGGCTGTCGGATGTACGCGGCCCGAATGTGCACGCGCTGGAAGTCGACGCACCCAATACCGCCACGGTACGGCGCGTGCGCCAAATGCTCGAAGAACTGGCCTTCGACCTGGATGCGGTGGTCGAGTTCGAGGAAGACGAAGACTAAAGGCGGGGCTGTGCAGCCCTGCCGGTCACACCCTTGGGACAACTCGCCTCAGGCAATGGCTCACGGCTCGCGTGCTTCAAATTTGGCAGCGACTTGGCGGCCATCGGCCAGCCGGAAGTAAATCTCGACCTGCTCGCCCGCCTGCAACGGGCGTTGCGGGCGCATCAGCATCAAGTGCAAGCCCCCCGGTTGCAGCCGTGCCTGACCGCGTGCGGCAATTGGCAAGGCAGCAATCTGCCGCATGCGGCTGACGCCCTGTACCCGGGTGGTTTCATGCAGCTCCACTTCCGCATACACAGGGCTTGTGGCGGCGACGACCTCCACCGCCTTGCCGCAGGGGTTCTCAATCCGGGCAAAACCTGCGTGCATCGGCATGCCGCCGGGCAGCAGGCGAATCCAGCCATCGGCAATCACGATCTGGCAGTCGGCCTCGGCCGTTTGCGTGCGCTGCCCGGCGCTGGCCGGAAAGCTCGCGACCAATACGACGCTCAAGGCGGCAATGGCAATGTTTTTCATGATGACCTCTTTCAGGAAGTGGCGACGGGACGCTCGGGGTCGCTGATCCAGCCGCTCCACGAGCCTTTGTAAAGTTTGCTGCCGACCAGCCCGGCATGCGCCATGGCCAGCAGATGATGACAGGCGGTGACGCCGGAACCGCACATGACCACCATGTCCGAGGGGGTACGCCCGCCAAGCAGCTGGGCGAACTCGGCAAACAGGGCTTGTGATGACTTGAAACGACCATCGGCCATCAAGTTTTCGGCAAACGGGCGGTTCAGCGCCCCCGGCACATGGCCTGCGCACGCGTCGATGGGCTCGACCTCGCCACGAAAGCGCTCGGCCGCCCGCGCATCCAGCAACAGGCCGCCGTGCGCGAGATGGGCGATGACATCCTGATGGTCGAACAGGCGCGAATAATCAAAATCTCCCGCCACCGGCGGATGGCTCTGCAAGGCGGGGAGTTCCGTGCTGATGGGCAAACCCGCCGCCTGCCAGGCCGCCAGGCCACCATCAAGCACCGCCACCTTGTCATGGCCGAACAGGCGCAGCAAACCCCAGGCGCGCGCGGCAAACATGCCATTGCCAGCGTCATAGGCCACCACCTGCGTGTCCGGGGTGATCCCCCAGGCCGCCAGTTTCTGCGCGAACTGTGCGGCCGACGGCCAAGGGTGACGCCCCTGCCCGGTTTGCTGCATGTCCGAAAGGTCGCGCTCCAGCTCGGCATGAAATGCACCGGGAATATGCCCGGCCTGATACTGACAAACACCTGCCTCGACATCGCCAAGCACGGCGCGGCAATCAAGCAAGACGCATGAGGCAGCAGCCCGTGCCAGGGCATCGACACTTATCAGGGTGGTCCAACTCATCTTGCGGCCTCCAATCGCGTGCGCAGGTTTTCGATAATCATCGCCGTTGCGCCCCAGACCCGCGCCGGGTGTCCCGGCCAGGGATGCAATTCGGCAATCCGCAGCACATGCCCCTGCCATTGCCGGCTGCTGTGGAACAGGCTCTCGGGCGCCAGCAGAAAGGAAAGTGGCAGCTCAAAGACTTCGGCCACTTCCTGCGGGTCAGGTGTTGGCTGATAGTCGCTGCGCAACTGTGCCACCACCGGCGTGACCCGGAAACCACTGATGGTCAGCAACGGGTCGAGAAATCCAAGTGGCCTGATATCCGCTGCCGGGATACCGATTTCTTCCTGCGTCTCGCGCAGCGCCGCAGCCACCGCATCGGCGTCCTCAGCTTCCACCGCACCACCGGGAAAACTCACCTCACCGGCATGATGGCGCAGGCGTTCGCTGCGGCGGGTAAACACCACCTGCCAGCCGTTTTCACGCGCTACCAAGCCCACCAGCACGGTCGCCTCGCGCAAGGGCTGCGTCAGCAAGGCCGCAAGCGCGGTATTCCAGCCCTGCCCGACTGGCGCTGACTGCAAGGGATGCAGCACAGCCTGCAAACCGGCAAGATTCATGCGCCTTCCACTGGCCGCCAGCCGCGCGCGGGCAGCACGACCTGCATCAGATAACGGCGCTCGTCATCGCCCATCTGCCGCCAGCGGGCGATTTCATCGCCGCTGCGGCGACAGCCCAGGCACAGCCCTGCGGGGTCAAGCTGGCAAACGCCGCTGCACGGGCTTTCGATGGTTTTCAGGGCATCGTTCATGGCCTAAAGCAAAACGCCGACCCTGGAGCCGGCGTCTTGCATACTCGCGCTTAGTTGCTGACGCGAACCAGCTTGATTTCAAAGGCCACGGCCACATTCGGCGGGAAGCCGCTGCGCGGGTCATTGCCAAAGGCCTTGTCGGCCGGCAACACCACTTCCCACTTCGAGCCTGCCGGCATCTGGGTGATGACATCACGCATCGCCTGCATTTCGATTTCGCTGACCTTGATGCTCGGCGTTTGCACCGGCTGCGCCTGCTGCGGACGCTGGCCGAACGGGAACGGGCCGGACACTTCCAGGCTCACCGTGCTGTTCAGGGTCGGCTTGGCGCCCGTGCCGTTTTCCATCACCCGGTACATCACGCCACCGGCCAGATTCCTGACGCCGGACTGCGCCTTGAAGGTGTTCAGATAAGTATTGCTCTTGGTCTGGTTTTCAGCCGCCACGCGGTTGAACTCGGCCTGCGCTGCCTGTGCCTTGGCCTGCTGGCGCTTCTGGAAGTTTTCCAGCGCCGGGCGCGCTTGTTCCGGGCTGATGGCCGGCTGCTTCTTGGCAAGGCCGTCCTGCACGGCGCGCACCACCGCCGCAGTGTCCAGCTCTTCGCCACTTTCAGCCAGGTTGCGGGCAAAGTCATAGCCGAAGGCATAGCTCAGCTTGGACTTTTCCGAGCTCATGTCCTGCGCCCCGGCAACACCGGCAGTCAGGAAGATGGCCGCGATCGTGGCAGAGAGCAAACGAGATTTCATAATGTTCCTTTGTCTTTCCATTAAGAGAAAACGGGCGACATGCCCGGCAAACAGGCGCTAGCATAATCAGCTACGGCCTTAACCGCCACTGACGCTGCGGCAGGCGCCAAGGGCATACCCGCCTTTGGCACCGCCTGTCAGACAACGCCAGCGGGGTTTGGTTCCCCATCACAGCACGAGGAAGTCATGTCCACATCTTTGCTACTTATCAGCACCGAGGCCGGTGTGCGCACCATCACCATCAACCGCCCGGACAAGCTCAACGCACTCAATTCGGCCACCCTCGATGCCCTGCATCAGGCTTTTGGCGAAGCCGCCGGGGACGATGCGGTGCGTGTCATCGTGCTCACCGGCGCGGGCGAAAAAGCCTTTGTCGCTGGCGCTGACATCAGCGAGATGAATACCCTTTCCGCAGTGCAGGGACGCGATTTTTCGCTGCGCGGCCAGCGCATGATGCGCTTTGTGGAAAAAATGCCCAAACCGGTGATTGCCGCCATCAACGGCTTTGCACTCGGCGGCGGCCTGGAGCTGGCCATGTGCTGCCATCTGCGCATCGCTGCCGATAACGCCAAGCTCGGCCAGCCGGAAATCAATCTCGGCCTGATTCCGGGCTTTGGCGGCAGCCAGCGGCTGCTGCGTCTGGCAGGCCGCGCCGCCACCCTGGAAATGTGCCTGACCGGCGCGCCGATCACGGCCGAGCGTGCCCGCGAACTGGGCGTTGTCAATCGCGTGGTGCCTGCTGCGGAATTGGCTGCCGAAACCGGGAAGCTGGCCGCAAGCCTTGCCAATGCGGCGCCGCTGGCACTGCGCGCAATGCTCGACTGCATCCATATCGGCGGCGAGTGCGGCATCGAAGAAGGCCTGGAATATGAATCCGCCCAGTTCGGCCTGATGTTTTCCACCGAGGATATGCGCGAAGGCACCGGCGCCTTTCTGGAAAAACGCAAGCCCGTCTTTCAGGGCCGCTGATGACTGCTATCGACTGGCACAGGCTCGCCGCTGCCATTGCGGACGATGACCTCGATAGCGCCATTGAGCTTGGCCTTTTGCGCTGGAATGGCGATACCCGCAGCCTGGCTGCTGCGGGTCTTGCCGATGCGCAAATCCATCTGATAACGCGGCTACGCGATGAACGCCTCACGGCACTGGCCGCCCGCGAGCGTTATCGAAACCGTCAGGCACGCCTGTCCCGCCAGGAAGCCGAACGCAAGCAACGACAAGCGCAAACCCTCGCCACCAGCAGCAGCGGCAAACCGGCGCTTTCCGGCGCTGCCGCCGCTGCCCTGGCACGCGCCCTCGCCAAAGCCAAACGATGAGCCGCAAGACCCCCTCCAAAACTGTCCGCAGCCGCAAAACCAAGCTTGCGCACATGTCGCCTGCGCAAATCGAGGAGACCTTCCGCCGCTGGCAAGAGCTGGAGCCCGAGCCGAAAACCGAGCTGGAATACCAAAGCGCCTTCGAGCTGCTGGTGGCAGTCACGCTCTCGGCACAGGCCACCGATGTCGGCGTCAACAAAGCCACCCGCAAACTCTTTCCCATCGCCAATACCCCGGCGGCCATCGCCGCGCTCAGCGTGGAAGGGCTCAAACCCTATATCGCCACCATCGGCCTGT
Organism: Lysobacteraceae bacterium NML07-0707; assembly: GCA_002798295.1. GTDB lineage: Bacteria > Pseudomonadota > Gammaproteobacteria > Xanthomonadales > Xanthomonadaceae > Solilutibacter. The sequence goes on from NWQT01000039.1 coordinate 21,257, forward strand.
ACAACACCAAGGCCGCCAATGTGGTGGCGCTCTCACAGCAGATTCTGGACTTGCACGGCGGCGAAGTGCCCGCCAACCGCGAAGCGCTGGAAGCGCTACCCGGCGTGGGGCGCAAAACCGCCAATGTGGTGCTGAACACCGCCTTCGGCCAGCCGACCATGGCCGTGGATACCCATATCTTCCGCGTCTCCAACCGCATGGGGCTTGCCCCCGGCAAAAACGTGCGCCAGGTGGAAGACGCCCTGCTTGCGCGCGTGCCCGCCCCGTACCTGCGCCATGCCCACCACTGGCTGATCCTGCATGGCCGCTATGTCTGCAAAGCCCGCAAACCCGAATGCGGCCAATGCATCGTGCATGACCTGTGCCAATGGCCGGAGAAGCAGGCGCTAATAATCGCAGGCTGATACCGGCTGCAAGATAACCACCGCTGTCACCCATGCTGCCAGCAGCAAAACACTGTATGGCAGGCTCGGACTCAGTGCGCTTCCACGCGACTGCCTTCTTCAATACGCTCATCCGGCTGCACGATGACCCTATCCCCCTCATTGAGTCCGCTCAGGATTTGTACCGCAGTGGCCGAGCGCAGGCCAATGCTAACCGGGGTACGGCGGGCACGGCCATTGACCACCCGGTACAGCGCCCAGGCGGGTTCACCCGCATCATTGGCGTTGGCAGGGGCGCTGCTGCGAAACAGCGCTCCTGCAGGAACCTGCAGGGCATCGGCCTCCTGTTGCAGGATGAACTCCAGCTCCACCCGGTAGGCATCACCCAGCGCCGCCCATTGTGCGTGCGGACTCTTGATGTCAAGGATCACCCGGGTGCGCTGTTCTTCCACGCCCAGAGCCGATACCTTGGTGAAGCCACCCGGCTCGATGCGGGTAACCGTCGCTTCCAGCACGCCCTCGCCACCCCAGCGCTGTATCCGCGCCGCCATCCCCGGCGCCAGTCGCACCGCATCGGTGGACAGCACATCCGCTTCGATTTCCAGTTGTGCCGCATCGCCGATTTCCATCAGCACCTGCCCGGCCATGACCGGCACGGCGCTTTGCATCGGGCGACGCAACACTACGCCCGCAACCGGAGCCTTGACCGCCAACGCCGACGCATCTGCATCGCTGCGCCCCTCTTGCGCCAGTACCGCGCGCGCGGCGGCCACACGCTGGAGAGCTACCTGTGACTCGGCGCGGGCAGCGGCCAACTCGGCAGCGGCGCTGGCCGCCTGGGCACGTGCCTGGTCAAGACTTTGCCGTGAAACCAGCTGTGATGCCTGCAACGACTCCACCCGGCGCAAACTGGCTTCGGCCATTTGCCAGGCAGCGCGCGCAGCAGCAATACGTTGATCGGCGGCGGCCTGCTGATTTTGCCCGGCGCGAATATCGGCCTGGGCCCTGGCGCGGCTACGCGCATCCAGCAAGCCACTGGTGGCAGGCTCAATCATCGCCAGCACCTGTCCAACACTGACCTTGTCTCCCGGCTCCAGCGCGATCCGCTGCAAATTGCCGGACACCGGCGCGCTGATGGCATAACTGGCCTTGAGCCGGGTTTTTCCTTCTTCGTTGAAACTCTGGATGAGCGCGCCACGTCTGGCGGTTTGCACACTGACCAGTTGTGCTGGAGGGCGTAGCGCCGCCCAAATCAGCAACGTCAAGAGCGGCAGGGCGATGGCGGAGTAAAGCAACGTTCTTTTGCCGGGCATTTTCATCAAAATTCGCCTGTTGTTGCCAGAAGGAAATTCCGGTCGTTTGAAGGAAAGCGCCTATCCATGCGTTTTCAAGGCCTCGATCATGTCCAGCCGCCACACCAGGCGCAGCACGGCCAAGGCCGAGAGGATGGAGGAGCACACCGTCACCAGCGCGGCAAAGGCGTAGCTCGATGGCGGGATGTAGATGGGCACGCGGTACAGGTCGCTTTGCAGGCCTTGCACCAGCAGCCAGGTCAGACCCCAGCCGGCGGCGAACGAAACCGGGATGGATAGCAGCACCAAAAGGCCAATTTCGCCCAGCAGGATGCGCGCCACCTCGCCTTTGGTGAGGCCCAGCACGCGCAGGCTGGCCAGTTCGCGGGCGCGCTCGGCCAGGGTGATGCGGGCGCTGTTGTAAACCACGCCGAAGTTGACGATCGCGCCCATCAGGATGCTGATCAGGGTGAACGGGCCGGTGATGCGCTCGAGCATGTCGAAGAACGCCTGCACCGCGCCGGTGCGTGATTCGGCCGAGACCACCTGCGGGCGCGCGTCCAGCGCACGCATCACTGCCGCCTGCTGGCCGGGCAGCAGGGTCAGCAGCGCGCCGCTGACCACATCGCCCTCGCCCAGCGCGCGGTTCAGCGCAGGCGTGGCCATGTAGGCACGGGTGCCCACGTATTCGTTAACCAGCGCCGCCACCGGCAGTTGCAGCCGCGCACGCTTGCCTTGCAGCACCTGCACCTGTAATACATCGCCCACGCCCACGCCAAGTTTTTTCGCCAGATAGTCCGACAGCAGCAAGCCGCCTTCGGGCAGTGGCAGGCGCTGCCGGCTGGCATCCACCGGACGGCGCAGCAGGCCTTCGGGCGGCAAGCCTTCAATGGCGGTGTTGACCACCACGTTGTCGCGCGAGAGCTTCACGGGCACGGTGCGCAAGCCCTCCACATGCTGCACCCCGGGCAGGGCGCGCAGCTCGTGCAGGGCGCGGCGCGGGGCGGCTTCGATGAAGTTCACCGCCACGTCGTGGTGCTCGCCCAGGCGGTATTGCAGGTCGATCATGTGGGTGATGGTCTGCCCCTGAAAGCGCGCCAGCATGATCAGCGCCCCGGCCAGCGCCAGGCCGATGATGCTGAGCAGGGCGCGCCAGGGACGGCGCTCGATCTGGCGCAGCACCATGCGCGCCGGTTGCGACAGCCAGCGGGCGAGACCCAGCCGCTCGGCCAAGGTGGCGCGGTAGCGCTCCGGCGCCACCGGGCGCATGGCTTGCGCTACCGGCTCGCGCGCCGCCGCCAGCACCGCGCGCCCGGCTCCGGCCACGGCGGCCAGCAGCGCCACCCCGGCGCCAATGGCCACCACCGTGCCGTTCAGGGTGAAAGCCAGATACGGAAAGCGGAAATTCATCTGGTACAGCCCGGCCAGCACCTGCCCCAGCCAGACCCCGGCGGCCACGCCCAGCGCCGTACCGGCAAGGCTGATCAGCGCCGCCATCAGGCCGTAGTGCAGCAGCACGTCGCGGGTGCGGTAGCCAAAGGCTTTCAAGATCGCCACCTGAGCGCGCTGGGTGCCGATCAGGCGGGTGAACACCACGTTCAGCAAAAACGCCGCCACGCCGAGAAAGATGGTCGGGAACACCCGCGTCATGGTTGCCAGCTGGCGGAACTCTTCGTGCAGGTAACGGTAAGAATGCTGTTCCATGCGCCCATACGCGCCCAGCCCGCCCCAGCGCGCCAGCAACCGGTCAATGGCGGCGATCAGCTCGGCCTGGTCGGCATGGCTGCGGGTATCGGGCGCCAAACGCAAGCTGAGCTGGTTGAAGGCGCCATCCATGCTCAGCGCCGCGGCCAGCGACTGGCGCGGCAGCCACAGGATGGCGTAGCGCTCGTAGTCCGGAAACATGGCCGTGGGCTTGGACTGCATCAGGTATTCCGGCGACAGCGCCACGCCCACCAGGGTGAACCACTGGCTGCGTCCGTACACCGTGGCGCGCAGCCGGTCGCCGGGCTTGAGGCCATGCGCCTGGGCAAAGGCGTCGCTGACCACCGCCTCGTCATGCGCAAATGGCGCGGGCAGCCGCCCGGCGCGCAGATACAGGCGGTTGTGGCGGGGCGCACTGCCATCGTCGGGCAGCGACAGCATGAGCGCTTCCACCGGCTCGGAGTAACCGGGCAAAGCCAGCTTGGCCGCCGCCTGCACCTGGGTTTCCACGCTGGCCACGCCCGGCAGCTCGGCCACGCGCTGGGCGATGGCCTCCGGCGCGCGCTTGAGATGCACCCAGACATCGGCAAAGGCGTAGTCGCGGTACATGGCATCGCGCGTGGTGCGCAAGGAATCGAGCGTCGCCTGCGACATCACCAGCATGGCGATGCCCGAGGCCACCACCAGCGCAATCGCCAGCGCCTGCCCGCGCATCAGCCACAAATCGCGCAGAGCCTTGATGTACAGGGCGGGCAGCAGGCGGCGTTTCATGCGCGGGTCCTTACCAGCGCAGCGCTTCGGCGCGGATGCGCTCGGCATTGCGCGCCTCGCCGACCACGCGGCCATCGCCCAGGGTCAGCACGCGGTGCGCCATGCGGGCGATGTCGGCGTTGTGGGTGATGATGACCGTGGTAGTGCCGAGCGTGGCGTTCACATGCTCCAGCGCCTGCAACACGCGCACGCCGGTGGCCGAGTCCAGCGCGCCGGTGGGCTCGTCGCACAGCAGCACCACCGGGCGCTTGGCGATGGCGCGGGCAATGGCCACGCGCTGCTGTTCGCCGCCGGACATCTGCGCCGGGAAATGATCCAGCCGCTCACCCAGGCCGACCAGCGCCAGCGCTTCTTCCGGCGGCATCGGATCGCGCGCGATCTCGGTGACGATGGCCACGTTCTCGCGCGCGGTCAGGCTGGGAATCAGGTTGTAGAACTGGAACACGAAGCCCACGTGCTCGCGCCGGAAGCGGGTCAGCGCGGCGTCATCGGCTTTTGACAGCTCTTGCCCGTGGTACCAGACCTGCCCGCCGCTGGGCACATCCAGCCCGCCGAGGATGTTGAGCAAGGTGGACTTGCCGCATCCCGAAGGGCCGAGGATCACCACAAACTCGCCCGGGTACAGCGCCAGGTCGATGCCGCGCAGCGCATGCACAGCCACTTCGCCCACGCCATAGACCTTGGTCAGGTCACAGGCGCGGAAAATCGGCTCGGGCATAGATGCAAAAGACATATTAGCCATCGGACTTGCAGTATTGATCGCCATGCCTGACTGGATTATAGCCAGACCGCATGCAGGCGCCGATTTCAATACAAATGCCAGCAAGCATTTTCTCTGCGACTTTGAGCTGACGCTAGAGGTTCTATTGCCCCAAGTTCTCTACAATCTGGGAAAGCTTACAAAGACGGAGGAGTTTCTTCGGCCACAAGCCACTTGCCTCCCTCGAACCGACTGGGCTTTGCAGAGAACCATGTACTGAGAAACTACAGGTGTGATATCTCAATACGTTGTTTCTGGCGTCCACCCGAGCTGAGTCTGGGAGACTGGAAGTTGCCAAACACCCAAAACTTCCAGAGACAGCCGGATGAACACCCATAAGAATGCCCGACTTACCTTTGTCCGTCGCCTTGAAATGGTTCAGGACATGACCGGAAGTGGTTTGAATGCCGCACAGGCTGCCGCCGGCCACGGCGTGACAGCGTCCACCGCACGCAAATGGCTGGGGTGCTACCTGGCCGAAGGCCTGCCGGGGCTG
>NWQT01000019.1 GCA_002798295.1 Lysobacteraceae bacterium NML07-0707
TTGTCCAGACGCCGATGCAGCAGGCGACCATTACCGTAACGCCATCCCCTGGCTGCACCGAACGGCACATATTGCACGGCCTCCACTACAGTCTGTGAGCTGCCATCCGGGGCAACATAATGTATGGATGAAATTTCACCAAGCAAGTTGCGTTGATATCTCACTTGAGCGCCATCAGGAAAGGTCACCCCGGTTCGCTTCCCGCTAATATCATACTGATATTTCTGCCAAAGACGACTATGACCGACGGCCTGCTGCATCGCCACGACTTGACCATAACGGTCATAACAGTAATGCGCCTGATTGTCCTGAGAATATATTCTTGTGAGTTTACCCTTGCCATAACGCGCATCGGCAGGACAGCCAGAGAAACTATGGTCATAGCCGTAGCGCAGTAGTCCCCCAGGAGCCTCGACGCGGATCAAGCGGTTGAGGGCATCATAATGGTAGCGCCGAGTTATTCCAGCAGCATCGGTGGTGCTGACACGATTTCCAATAGCGTCATAAGTGAATACATTGCCACCGGTATCCGGGCTGTATTGATTGATAAGGTCACCCAAGGCATTGTATTGATAGCGTGTCTCAAGACCCTTGGGGTCAATGACCCGGATGACTTGATCAAGCGTATCATAGGCCACCATAGTGGTGGCGCCGATTCTTCCGACATCGCCCAGAATTTTCTCTGGCCTCGACAGGGCATCGTATTGATAGCTGTCAATATGCCCCAGGGCATCGGTTGCACGCCGCAATCGCCCCAATGGGTCATAGGCATATTGCTGCCCATGACCATAGGCATCGGTTGCCTGCTGCAGCCATCCCTGGCTGTTGTAATTGCGTGACGCCGCATAGGTCAATTGCCCGACAGAATCAAGAATTTCTTCCCTGATCCGATTACCGGCAGCGTCCAGGGTATATTTGATCTGGTTGCCATGACTGTCACGTACACCAGTCAATCGCTGGGAACTGTCATAACTGAAATTCAATGCATCGCCATTGGGCTGAATTATTTGCTGCAATTTTCCGCTGGCAGTGTAGCCAAAACGCCAACGACGAACGCTATCCCCATCGTGTTCGCTGCGCTCGGCCAACCACCCTCGTGCATGGTAGCCGAGTCGGGTAATAAGCCCATTGGCATCACGCCACGAAAGTGGTCGCCCAGCCCCATCATAAGCCAGGAACTCAGTTACCTGCCCAATGGCATTCGTAATACGCCATAAATCACCTTTTCGATAGATGCATTGATCCGTTCCATCATCACAACCCGGATGATTTTCCGAATAATACTGATAGCGGGTAATATCAGACACATCGCTACGCGCGCCATCCACTTCCAGCAACAAGCCTTCCCGCGGGCATTTTCCGGTGGTTACGTCATCGGCTTCACAATAACGGTAATGCGTACGACGCTGCGGACCATTGCCCGGGTCTTCGCGGATGTAATCCAACAGCTGACCGCGCTGGGTATAGCGCCAACGTTCACGAGAAACCACCACATCTTTTGCATCCAGAACCTCTCTAAGCAAGGGGCGATGCAGTTTTTCATGCCAGGCAGTCAATGTGGTGCGCTTTTGCAAAGGATTATCGGCCGCCTCCACTTTCCGTATCTGTCGTCCATAAACATCATGCTCATGATCCACCACGGCACCAGAGAAATCGATTTCCTTGTCTACAAATCCATAATCATCATAAGTAATGCTCTGAGCATTTCCGGAACAAAAGCTACACGCCACATCCAGCCCTGCCAAATGGACTGTTCCATGCTGAAGGTGGAACCTGTAGTTCCTGCGTTGTCCCAAGCTATCGGTGATGGTAGTGGTGCCATTATCGTGGTATTCAAACTGAAAAAGATCAACGCCTGAGCTGCGGGCGCCGTGACCGCTGCGTATTGCCCGCCCCTGGCTGTCATAGTCCCAATAGGCATATTGCACGCCATCAAGCAGGATAGCCGTCAGCGCATGGGGAAAGCGGGCGTCCTCATACATATAGTGTCGCTGGTGGCGTGTTATGCCCGTAGCTGGTGCATCCATAATTTGCAAATTGCCATTTGCACCATATTGGTAGCGATATTGACTTTTATCAGGCAAGGTAATGGCGGCTACTTGATGTTTCTCGTTATATGAAAATACGATTTTACGACCCGAAGCATCTGACACCGAATCAAGCAAACCTGTATCAGCGGTATAATTCAGCCATAGATGGCCTGATTCCGGACTAACAAGCTCAACCAAGCGTCCATCTTCATCATATATTTCGATTACGTCATCAGCTGTAGTCAATATCCAGCCTTGCGCGGTGCCATCAGCAGCCAGGCGCTTTTCCAACCGTTCACGGATATCCGGATCCGCCTGCCAGATTCCGTTCAGATCCTGACCATTCAATGTAAACCCGATACTGTCTCCGTTAGGTCTAATTGCCCAAGCAGTGGCAATGCCGCCACGTCCCCGGCCATCGGAAAAACGAATGCTGCGCTCATAACCATGTCGCCAATGCTGCCCCATTCTGCCGTTCCCCATATGGGCGGCGCTGGAATAGTAACGTTCAAAGACGATACCCGCTCCTGTGGAAAAGTCTCTCTCACGCTGATGCTTGGTTCCCAATGCCGAATGAATCGGATTGGAGCCATTGCTCCCTGCAAGGCAGGTATCCGAATTTTTTAGCGGATTCACAACAGGCCGGTCAGAAACCACACAGCGACCACCACTGGGCTCATAGCCTTCCGGGCAACGGACATCACGGCGACGATAGACAGTCAAACCATCACTGGCCGTGTTCTTGCAAACCCCCATTTCATCACGCCAGGAATAATCAACCCGGTAGTGCCTTGTATTGATGTTTTCCACACCCAGGTAGAGATCGAACTTTGGGTACCACTGGGAGCTGCCACATGCCCCATAGCCACCCCAGTCTGCTCTTGGCTCAACACTTGCTGGACAGCCTGATCCCTGCACATAGTGACGCTTCATGCCAGCAATTGCGGCCAATTTTTCACTTGGATAGCCCCATTCATTAACAAGGCAGCGATTTTCACCATAATCCCAGGCACTTACCAAGGGCGCCACCTCGCGCACCTGCTGCTGAGCCAATACCTCTCCGGTCAGTGTACTCAGCCCCCATAACCACATCGCTGGACTTTTCATGCGATCCTCCTTAGAGAAGCATGACGGATGCTTGGTAACCGACCCTAATCCATCTCACTACCATATGCAACCCTGAGCCCTTCCAACAATTCGGACACCCAAGGTTCGTCAAATTTCTTGCGTCAAGCATGAATGCGGCCTGCCGGATACCTATCGCCCAGCATGCCTCGTCGACTGGCGTGCCCGACTCGGCCTGCTCAAGAGGCTACGCAGCCTGCACTTTGATGAAGTTATTAGATTTCTTCACGACGCCCCTGAGTTACTGCCGTCACAGGTATCGCTAAATTGCTTGCTTCTGGCTGATCCGATTCATCGAGAAAGAGCAGCAGCAAAAACGCCGGGCAATCAGCCCGGCGTTTGGGTCTTGCAAGACGTCTTATTTGACGCCCAGCTGGTCGAGCATGAAGGCGTACATTTCCGCCTGTTCGCGGTAGCGGCGGAAGCGGCCGGACTTGCCGCCGTGGCCAGCTTCCATATTGGTGCGGAATACCACCGGGTGGCTGGAGGTATTCACATCACGCAGGCGGGCAACGTATTTGGCCGGTTCCCAGTACTGCACTTGTGAATCCCAAAGGCCGGTGCCGACAAACATCGCCGGGTAGGCTTTCTTTTCCAGATTGTCATACGGCGAATAGCTCAACATGTAGTCGTAGCTCTCACGGCTCTTTTCCGGGTTGCCCCATTCGTCGTATTCATTGGTGGTGAGCGGAATCGAGGCATCAAGCATGGTGGTCACCACATCCACGAACGGCACCTGCGAGAGAATCACGCGGTAGTCCTGGGGCGCCATATTGCTGACGGCGCCCATCAACAGGCCGCCGGCGCTGCCGCCATAGGCCGCGACGCGGTCTTTGCTGGCATAACCGTTTGCCACCAGATAGCGGGTGACGTCGATGAAGTCGGTGAAGGTGTTCTTCTTGTTGAACATCTTGCCGTCCTCATACCACTGCCGCCCCATCTCCTGACCACCACGGATATGCGCCAGGGCATACACCATGCCGCGGTCAAGCAGGCTGACGGTGGTGGACGAGAAGCCCGGATCCATGGAAGAGCCATAGCTGCCATAGGCGTATTGCAGCATCGCTGCGCTGCCATCGCGCTTGAAGTCGTTGCGGTACACCAGGCTCACCGGGATGCGGGTCTTGCCATCGCGCGCCGGCACCCAGACACGCTCGGTGGTATAGCGCGAAGCGTCATAGCCCGGCACCGGCTGCTGTTTGAGCTGGCGGCGCTCGCCGGTCTTGAGGTTGACCTCATAGGTGATGGCCGGGGTGGTCAGCGAGGTATAGCTATAGCGCAGCCAGTCGCTATCGGCCTCGGAATTGACCGAAAGCCCCATCGAATAGGCGCTTTCATCGGCCTTGACGTATTCGCTGCTGCCATCCCCCTTCAGCACGCGGATACGCTCCAGCCCTTCGGAGCGCTCGGCCACGGCCATGAAGTCATTGAACACTTCAAAGCCTTCCACAAATACGGCCGGCTCATGCGCCACCAGGTCTTTCCAGTCGGCGCGGCTACGGCTGTTGCTGGCGGCGGTGACAATCTTGAAATTCTGCGCGCCATCGGCATTGGTGCGAATCAGCCAGCGGCCATTGAAATGGTCGGCGCTGTATTCCACATCGCGCTCGCGTGCGGCAAGCACGGTGAAATGCGACGGGTCATTGGCCGGGGCGTAGCGGGTTTCATCCGATACCGTGCTGGACACGCCGATGGTCAGGTATTTGTCATCGCGGGTGCGCCCCAGCCCCATGTAGAAGCTATCGTCCTTTTCTTCATACACCAGCGTGTCGCGGGCGCTGTCGGTGCCCAGCACATGGCGCTTGACGCGCTTGGTGAGCAGGGTTTCGGGGTCGTTTTCCACATACAGGAAGCTGCGGCCATCATCGACCCATTCGGCATCGGCGCTGGTGCCGGTGATGACATCGGGCAGCAGCTCGCCAGTGTCAAGATTGCTCACCCGCAGGGTGTACTGGCGACGGCCATTGGTATCGAAGGCCCACACCATCAGGCGGCCATCCTGGCTGATGCTGACCGGATAGGCGGCGTAATAGTCATGGCCTTCGGCCAGTTTGTTGACATCCAAGAGCACCACTTCGCCAGCAAAATCACCGCGGGCATTGGCAGCCTGGATGGTCTGGGCATCGACGCCTGCGCCATCCTTGCGGCGGGCATGGATGGGATAGTCCTGGCCGGTGGCAAAACGGCTGTAATACCACCAGCCCTTGTCACGGTACGGCACCGAGGCATCGTCCTGCTTGATGCGGGCGACGATTTCCTGATACAGCGTATCTTCAACCGGCTTCAGCCCTTTCAACAGCGCATCGGCATAGGCGTTCTCGGCATTGAGATAGGCGAGCATTTCCGGGTTTTCGCGCTTGTCATCGCGCAGCCAGTAGTACTCGTCCTGACGCTCGGCGCCATGCGGGGCTTTCACCGTATGCGGTTTCTTGGCCACATCGGGCGGCATGGGCAGGTCGGCGGCGTGGGTGGTGGTGGTCACAGTCATGGCAAGTGCAAGCGCTACGGCAAACGGGTTCATTTTCATGGGGTTTTCCTTGGCAAAAGGCAAGCGCCCCGCAAACATCACAAGGCGCAGTCTGGCTTAGGGAGCCTTCCGAATATTCGGAAGGCTCTCCGTTGGTCATGGAGACCAACCACGAATCAATCATGCAAGTGATTGATTCGTGTGAGCCAAGTCCGGCATAGCCGGACTTGGCGTGGGCTGGCAACGCCAGGAGGGCGTTGTTCAGACCTTCCTTATTTTTTGTTGAGGGTATTCCACAGGAACGAATACACCAGCGCGGTCATATGCGCGCGCTGCGCATTATTGGCTGCACCGCCGTGGCCGCCTTCGATGTTCTCGTAATACAGCACGTTTTTGTTGGCGCTCTCCAGCAGCGCCGCCATCTTGCGGGCATGCCCCGGATGCACGCGGTCATCGCGGGTCGAGGTGGTAATCAGCACCGGCGGGTAGTTCCTGGACGCATCAAACAGGTGATAGGGCGAGAACTTCTGGATATAGGCCCATTCTTCCGGCTTGTCGGGATTGCCGTATTCGGCCATCCACGAAGCGCCGGCAAGCAGCTGGTTGTAGCGGCGCATATCCAGCAGCGGCACCTGAATCACCACCGCACCAAACAGCTCCGGGTATTGAGTCAACATATTGCCGGTCAGAAGGCCGCCATTGCTGCCGCCCTGTACGCCCAGATGCGCCGGACGGGTGATATTGCGGGCAATCAAGTCCTGCGCCACCGCGGCGAAGTCCTCATAGGCCTTGTGGCGGTTCTGCTTGAGCGCGGCCTGATGCCAGCGCGGGCCGTATTCGCCACCGCCACGGATATTGGCGACCACGTACACACCGCCTTTTTCCGTCCAGCCCTTGCCGATGGTGCCGGAATAGCCGGGGGTCAGCGAGATTTCAAAGCCGCCATAGCCATACAGCAGGGTCGGGTTGCGGCCATCGAGCGCCATGCCCTGCTTGTGCACGATGAAGTACGGCACGCGGGTACCGTCCTTGCTGGTGGCAAAGTGCTGCTCAACCTGCAAATCCTCGGCATTGAAGAAGCTCGGCATGGTTTTCAGCGCTTCGGGCTGCTTGCCGATTTCGGCCAGGTACAGCGTGGTCGGCGTGGTATAGCCCGAAGCGGTCATCCACAGCGCGTCGGACTCATCGCTGTCCACCGCGCCGACATTGACCGTGCCGATTTCCGGTGCGCCAACAAAGGCCGAACGCTGCCAGCCATTGGCCGTGGGCGTGAGCACGGTCAGCTTGTTTTTCACGTCCTCCAGCACATTCAGCACCAGATGGTTGCGCGTCCATGCCGCACTTGCCAGCGAGCTGTTGTCGCTCGGCTCAAACAGCACCACAAGCTCGCGCTTGCCCGCCATCCAGTCATTGAAATTGGCCACCAGATAGCTGCCCGCCTTGTAGGTCTTGCCGCCGACCGTCCAGTCCTGGCGCGGCTCCAGCGTCAGCCATTCACGATGCACGCCCTTTTCCACCGAATTGGGCACATCCACCTTGGCAAGGCTGCCATCCTGGCCGCGCAGGTACAGCTCGCTGTTGTAGAAGGCGACAGTATTGCTGACGAAATCACGCTCATAGCCCGGCGTGTCATCGCGGAAGGCGGAGATATACATATCGGTCGGCTTGCCTTCAAACACCAATTCGGCGCTCGCCAGCGGCGTGCCGCGCTTCCAGATTTTGGTCTGCCGCGGATAGCCCGAATCGGTCAGGCTGCCGGCGCCAAAATCGGTCTGCACAAACACGGTGTTCTCATCAATCCAGCCCAGCGAACCCTTGGCCTCGGGACGGAAGAAGCCGCCTTCAACAAAGGTCTTGCTGGCCAGGTCAAATTCGCGCGTCACGTCCGCATCCGCGCCGCCGCGCGAGAGCGCAATCAGGCAGCGGGTATAGGCCGGGCGCAGGCAGGAAGCGCCATGCCACACCCAGTTTTCGCCCTCGGCCCTGTTCAGCGCATCCAGATCCAGCACGGTTTCCCACTGCGGGTTGGGCTTGCGGTACTCGGCCAGCGTCGTGCGCCGCCAGATGCCGCGCTCGTGCTGCTTGTCCTGCCAGAAGTTGTAGTAGTAATCGCCCATCTTGTAGACGCCGGGAATCTTGGCGTCGGAGTTCAGGATGGCGAGCAGGTCGGCCTCAAGCTGGCGAAACTCGGCATTATCAGCCAGCGCCTTGTTGGATACGGCATTGCGCTCGCGCACCCAGGCCAGCTGCCGCTCGCCTTCCACATCTTCCAGCCATTGATGCGCATCGACAGGGGTGGGGGCAGACATGGCAGGCTCCTTGGCAGATTGGGCAGCGGCAGGCATCAGGGCGCCCATGGCAAGCACGGCAGCCACGGCGGCAGATAGCGGCAGGACTTTCATTTATGACTCCGGTCAGGGGATTGCAGCCGGTCAAACTACCACAGCTGCCGGCACAAAACCCGGCCCGGAAGTCATGGGTGCATCATCCTGCCGCCACTGTCCCGGCGTCTGTTCAAACCTGATAATTGCTACGCGCCAACTCCAGCAAGGTACGCGCCTGCTCGCGCAGCGAAAGCGGCTCGGTAATCACCGCATCCGCGCCATAGTGCAACACATCCATCAACAGCTCGCGGCCATTGCTGTAGGGCAGTTTCAGTTCATAACGGCCATCGGCCAAAAAGCGCCCCTGCTGTCTGGAATGCCAATGTTCATCAGCCACCCAGCGTGCTGCCTTGGCGCTGAAAATAATGGTTGCCCAGTTTTTCGGCTCTCCGGCAAAAATGCCGTAGCTGCTGGCAAGATGGCTGTTCAAGTCTTCATTGGGCAGGTCTTTGGCAAGTGCATTGTCCAGCCTTGCATTGCGGATACGGTCTACCGAAAAGCTGCGCAATGCCTCGCGGTCATGATCCCAGGCATCCAGATACCAGTTATCGCGGTAATGGGTGATGCGCTGCGGTGATACCTGTCGCCGGGTGCTCTGGTTGGTGGTACGGGCGTGATACTCGAAACTCAGTTGTTTGCGCTCCAGCACGGCGGTGGCCACGGTGCGGAAACTGGCCTCGTCCAGTTTGCGGATGCGGTGCTGAATCACCCGCACTCGCTCCAGCGGCCATTGTTTGCCACCGGCCTGCTCGGAAAGCAGCGCCTCAATACGCTGCTGCAGCGGCGCCATCGCTTCGGCGAGCACGCCACTGCCTGTGCGTGAAAGCAATTGTTGTACCGCCAAAAGGGCATGCAGCTCGCCAGAGTTCAGCCACACGCCGGGCAGTTCAAAACGCTCGGACTCTTGCGGGTCATAACGGAAACCGGCATCGGCATCGCCCACCACCGGCGCCATCAGCACATCGCGCAAAAAGGCAATCAGCCGATATACGGTGGCGCGCGAGCAATCAAGCTCGTCCATCAGCCTCGACATCGGCACAGCCGTGCGCGAGCCTTTGAGAATGCGGTGCAATGCGGTGATGCGTTCGTAGCGAGCCATGCCGGAATTATGCCTTGGGCGATGAGTGATTGCGTTCGCAAAAATAAGGAAGCTCTGAGCAACGCCTTCCTGGCGTGCCAGCCCACGCCCAATCCGGCACCAAGTCCTGACTTGGCTCACACGCATCCATGAGCCGCGAGGAGCCTTTCGAATATTCAGAGGTTCCATAATGAAAACTTCGTCTCTGAATAACAAAACTTTTACTAATCACCCATTCAGCTTGAAATCAGCACCATACGCCACCGAATTTCTGGTGCCTTTGCACCCCCATGAGTCAATCCAAGGAATCACAATGAACAAGCAAATCCTCGCCCTGACCGTCGCCACCCTGCTGGCAGCCCCCGCCTTCGCCCAGGCCGCCGACAATGCCGACGACCACTGGAGCGGCACTGGCGAAGTGGGTCTTGCCATTGCCAAGGGCAATACCGATAGCCGCACCCTGGTCGGCAAGCTTGCTGCCGCCCGCAAACAGGGCGACTGGACCTATGCCGCCGGCGCCGCCTTCCTGAACGGCAAAGCCGATGGCAAGGAAAATGCCTACCGTTACGAAGCCTTCGGCACCGCTGCCCGCGACCTCAACGCCCAGAGCTACATTGGTGCAGGTATTCGTACCGAACGTGACCATTACGCCAGCTATGAATACCAGAACGTGGCAGCTGCCAACTATGGCTTCCGTGCAGTGGATAATGAAACCACCAAGCTGACCCTGGAAGTGGGCGCTGGTTATCGCTGGAGCAAGCTGCAAGACCTGCGTGTACATGAGAACGGCGTCATCGCCCGTGGCGCGCTGCTGTTCAAGCACCAGTTCAACGAAAATGTTGGCTTGTATAACGACTTGCTGCTGGAAGGCAACAAGGACAATATTTTTATCCGCAATGATATTGGCGTTCTGGTCAAGATGACCGACGCACTGGCGCTCAAGGCCGGCGTGGAAACCCGTCACAACACCGACGTACTGCCAGGCGTGAAGAAGACCGATACGCTCACCACCGTCAATGTGGTCTACGGCTTCTGATCTTCCCTGCCAAGGCAAGTCAAGCACAACGGCGTCGGGCAACCGGCGCCGTTTTTCTATGCCCTCGCCCCGTCATGGCTCTATTGGCATAGTTATGGAATGATGTTGCTCCGCAATCACGCTTGGGAGCGCGAGTGAGTGCTGATATCTGGATGACCTTGGCCGTCTTGGCCGGCGCAGTCTATTTATTTGTCACCGAAAAACTGCCGGTAGATGTGGTGGCCATGCTGGTACTGGTCACGGTGATGGTGCTGGGTCTTGTCACCCCACGTGAGGCGCTTTCGGGATTTTCCAGTGAGGCCACGGTGACCGTGGCGGCAATGTTCGTATTGAGTGCCGGCATCCAGCACAGTGGCGTGCTCTCCAAACTGGGTGATTTTCTTGCCCGTATCCGTCGCCCCTGGTTCTTCATGTTAATCATGATGATGCTGGCAGCGGCGACATCAGCGTTTATCAACAACACTGCGGTGGTGGCGGTATTCCTGCCACTGGTGATGACTGCGGCCGCTGCAGTCGGCCAAGCGCCTTCAAAAATGCTGATTCCTCTCTCCTATGCAGCACAGTTTGGCGGTGTTTGCACCCTGGTAGGCACATCCACCAATCTGCTGGTGCATTCGGTGGCACAGCAATCGGGGCTCCCCGGCTTCGGGCTGTTCGAGTTCACCCAACTTGGCATCTGGTTCACCGTGATTGGCACCGCCTATATGCTCCTGGCAGGCAAGTTCTTGCTGCCTGCGCACCCGGCGCCAAATAATGAGACCGACGAACACCAAGGGCGTTGGCTGGTGGATTTGTATGTTGGCGGAAAGTCTCCTGCGGTGGGCAAGCTCGGCTCGGCGGTAATTCCAGTAGACATCACCGATGCCTATCTGCTGGAAATCTACCGCAATGGTCAAACACTGTCCCGCCCACGCTCGGCCGTGATCGAAGCAGGCGACCGGCTGTTGGTACGCGGCGCCTGGGAGCAAATTGAAAAAGCCCGCAAATCACTCAAGCTGCAGTTTGACGAAGTCGCTCGTGACTTGGTGGCTGACCCGGCTGCAGAGCGCGTCCATGCCGAGGTATTGATCGCGCCTGGCTCTCCCTTGGTGAATCGCACATTGACTGGCCTGCGCTTTGGGCATATCCACCGTGTACGGGTGCATGGGTTGCAACGCCCCGGGCTGGCATTACGCCAACCATTGCATAAAACTCCACTGCAAGTCGGCGATACCCTGCTGGTGGATGGCACGCCTGAGGCACTGGAGGCGCTGCGCAATACGCCAGGCCTGATTCTGACCCATGAGCGCGTGCAACCACGTGTTCACGGCATGCGCGCGTTCACCTCCGTTGCCATCATGGTCGGCGCGATTGCGCTTTCAGCATTTGAAATCATGCCGATTGTGGCCTCGTCCCTGCTTGGCTGCGTGCTCTTGGTAGTACTGCGCACCCTGACCCCGGAGCGCGCTTATGGGGGTATCGACTGGCGGGTCATCATGCTACTGGCAGGTGTGCTGCCACTGGGCATTGCTTTGCAAAACTCCGGCGGTGCTGAATGGGTCGCGCAAAGTGCTCTGTCGATGATCGGCAATGGCAACCCGGTAATGACGCTGGCTGTGATCTATCTGCTGACCTCGGTGATGACCGAAATGATGAGCAACAACGCCTCAGCGGTGCTGATTGCACCGATCGCCATCGCCACTGCCGATGCCATGGGCGTGGACGCCAAACCGTTCCTGATTGCCGTCGCATTCGCCGCTTCAACCAGCTTTGCCACACCGGTGGGCTACCAAACCAATACCATGGTCTATACCGCCGGTGGCTATCGCTTTGCCGACTTTTTGAAAATCGGCATCCCCTTGAATTTGCTGTTCTTCATCGCCGCCATTTTCTTGATTCCGCGCTATTTTCCGTTCCAATAACATTGATGCTGAAACCACAAATCCTTCACTAGCTACAAATTTGGAACAGTGATTTCCTGTTTTCGGCTTTTTCCACCCCGTATGTGTAGCTAACATGCCTGCCATCGCGCTTTTGTGGCGCTTGCTTGAATATCAGGAGTTCTGTGATGAAAACCATCCACCACGCTGCCAACTCGCGCGGTTTCGCCAACCACGGCTGGCTCAAAAGCGCCCACACCTTCAGCTTTGCCAATTACTACAACCCCGAGCGCATGGGCTTTGGCGTGTTGCGCGTGATCAATGACGATTTCGTTGAAGGCGGCCAGGGCTTCGGCACCCATCCGCACCGCGACATGGAAATCATCTCCGTGCCGCTGTCTGGCGACTTGGCGCACCGCGACAGCATGGGCAATGGCAGCATCATCAAAAATGGCGATGTGCAGGTGATGTCGGCCGGCACCGGGGTCACCCATAGTGAAATGAATGCCAACCGCGACCAGGCGGTGAAGTTCCTGCAAATCTGGGTGCTGCCGCGCAAGAATGGTGTCGAGCCGCGCTATCAGCAAATCACCATCGCCGATCAGGCGCAGCCCAACGATTTCCAGCAAATCCTCTCACCGCATGCCGATGATGACGGGGTATGGATCCACCAAAATGCCTGGTTCTCGCTGGCGCGCTTTGCTGACGGCACGCAAAAGCGCTATCAGGTCAAGCGCGAAGGCAACGGCGTCTATGTGTTCGTCATCAAGGGCAAAGCCAAGGTGGGCGGCATCGAGCTGGGCGAGCGCGATGGCCTGGGTCTTTGGGAAACCGATGGCTTCGAGGTCGAGGCAGTGGGCGATGCCGAAATCCTGCTGATGGACGTGCCCATGGATATCGAGGCCAATATCAATCAGCCGCATTGAGCGGATATTCTGTCAAGGCTGGCTGCCTAAGGGCAGCCGCCTTCATCTTTCCACTTTTCATTTCTAAGGAAAACCCATGTCGAATCTTCAGACCCTGCAACAAGCCGCAGAAACCCGCCGCTCGGTGTATGCCCTCAACAAGAACCTGCCGGTCAGCGGCGAGCAGGTGGTGCAAATCGTTGAACATGCGGTCAAGCACACCCCGTCCGCCTTCAACTCGCAATCCGCCCGCGTGGTGGTGCTGTTTGGCAGCGAACATGAAAAGCTGTGGGACATCGCCATCAGCGAATTACGCAAGATTGTGCCGGCCGAGAACTTCCAGGCCACCGAGGACAAGCTCAACATGTTCAAGGCCGCAGCGGGCAGCGTGCTGTTCTTTGAAGACCAGGACGTGGTCAAGGGTTTGCAGGAAAAGTTCGCCCTGTATGCCGACAACTTCCCCATCTGGAGCGAGCACACCAGCGCCATGCACCAGTACGTGGTCTGGTCAACGCTGGCCGCAGCCGGTGTCGGCGGCAACCTGCAACACTACAACCCAGTGATTGACGCGCAGGTAGCCAGCACCTGGAACATCCCCAGCCACTGGAAGCTGCGCGCACAACTGGTGTTCGGCGGCATCAGCGCTCCGGCCGGTGAAAAGGCTTTCGCTCCGCTGCAAGAGCGTGTCAAAGTACACGGCCTTTGATGGCACGCTCGGCAGGCAAGCGGCCAACACCCCTGCCTGCCCCGTGCAATGATTGCCTACCATCCGCCCGCTCACGTGGGCGGATGGTTTTTTGCTTATGGCTTGATGGAGGCGGCATGGAACGCCTGTGCAGCATGAAAGTCCGCCGGGCGTGGGAACACGACCGCTTCACCCAGGCTGCCGCACACATGCAGATCGCGCGCATCAAGCGCGGATGAAGTCTCCCGCTCCCTGTGCCAGCAAAGCTGCGGCCACCTGCTGCCCGAGTGCTTCGGCCGCCTGCCGAGGCGCACGTGCCTCGGCACGCACTTGCACCCCGGTATGTGCATCGCCCACCAGCCCTTGCAAATGCAGCATGTCGCCGTCGAGACCGGCCAGCGCGGCGACCGGCACATGGCAGCTGCCATCCAGGGCACGGTTCATGGCGCGCTCGGCACTGACACAAACGCGCGTATTGGCATCATCCAGCGCTGCAAACAGCGCCTGAACATCGGCCGCATCCTCACGACACTCCACTGCAATCGCGCCTTGCGCCGGAGCGGGCAGCCACTCGGGCGCTTCCAAGCGTGCACGGATGCGCGAGGCAAAGCCCAGGCGCTCCAGCCCGGCGCAGGCCAGCAGAATGGCCTGGTATTCACCGGCATCGAGTTTTGCCAGCCGCGAATTGACATTGCCACGCAGGTCGTCAATCCGCAAATCCTGCCGCAAAGCCTGCAACTGCGCGCGACGCCGCAGCGATGAAGTCCCGACCCGTGCCCCGGCAGGCAACGCGGCGATGCTGTCGAAATGATTGCTGACCCAGGCATCGGCATGGCTGCCGCGGGCGATGATGGCAGGCATCACAAAGCCCGGCTCCAGCTCCATCGGCACGTCTTTGAGCGAATGCACCGCGCAATCGGCCTCGTCACGCAGCATGGCCAACTCCAGCTCTTTCAGAAACAGTCCCTTGCCACCAATCGCTGCCAGCGAACGGTCGAGCAGCTCATCGCCGCGTGTGGACAGCGGCACAAGCTGAATCTCAAGCTGCGGGTGTTGTGCCTTGAGCAAGGCGGCCACATGTTCGGTTTGCCAAAGCGCCAACGGGCTTTTGCGGGTAGCGATGCGAAGTGTTTTCATCGCGCCATTATCGCTGCTCTCCATGAGCTTCGGACAAATCGCCATCACTTCCGGCGTTACCCCCTGGCACCGCAATTCAGCGCAAAGCCCCCGGCAAGGGATAGACCGGTTCACTCCCCGGCTAACGGAGAGGCGGGAAAGGAACAACATGGACTTGGAAGCACTGGGTCAGCGCGCTGCGAAATGCTCAAAGCCGTTGCGGATTGTCTGCACTGGTTCACCGGACAGCATGGCGGTGATGCCCTGTCCTGCACAAACACGGCCTATGCGGGTCACTGCGGTGCCGCAGGCCAGGGCGCGGCTACGGATTGTTTCACGCAAGGCCGGTGCTGCGGTAAAACACAACTCGTAGTCATCACCCCCACTGGCCTGCCAGTGCCGCCGTGTTTGCGGCTCAACGCCCAGCGCCTGCAAGGCAGCCGATGCGGGTAGCTGTTCGAGTTCAATGTCGATGGCGACCGCGCTGGCCTCGGCAATATGCCCGACATCGGCGAGCAGGCCATCGGAAATATCAACCGCGGCATGAGCCAGACCGGCCAGTGTCTGCCCCAGTGGCAGCCGCGGCGTGGGGCTGTCAAGCCGGGTGCGCAGGGCTTGCGGGATGTGGTGACCCTGCTGCCACAGAGCCAGCGCTGCAGCGGCATCGCCCAATGTGCCGCTGACCCAAACATCATCGCCTGGCTGTGCGGCATCGCGGCGCAACGCCTGGTCAGGCGCAATCAGGCCAATCACGCTGACGCAGACCGATAGCGGCCCGCGCGTGGTATCGCCGCCAATCAGGCTCAAGCCGTGCTCCCCGGCCAGCTGCATGAAACCGTCGATAAAACCATCCAGCCAATCCGGGTCGGCCTCCGGCAGTGACAGCGACAGGCTGCCCCAAGCTGGCTGTGCGCCCATCGCCGCCAGGTCAGAGAGATTCACCGCCAGCGCCTTCCAGCCGATGTCGAAGCTGTGCGTCTGCGGCGGGAAATGCACGCCGTGGTTCAGCGTGTCGGTTGCCACGACCAACTGCATTCCCGCAGGCGGGGCGATGAGTGCGGCATCATCGCCAATACCCAGCACTACATCCGGCCGCGTCTGGCTGCGGCGGCGGATGCGTTCAATCAGGTCGAACTCGGCCACGGCCTGCGGCTATCAGCGCTGCTTGGCGGCGTTCACTTCCACGCTGCGCCATTCGGCCGCCAGCTTGTCCAGCACGCCATTGACATAGGTATGACCGTGGTCGGCGCCAAAGCGTTTGGCCGTTTCGATGGCCTCGTTGATGACTACCCGATACGGCACATCCTTGCGCTGGCGCAGCTCGTAGGCGGCGATGCGCAATACTGCCCGTTCCACCGGGTCAACCTCTTCCACCGCGCGGTCTATATGTGGCGCAAGCCCGGCATCGAGCACGGCGGTATCGTTGATGACGCCGCGCACCAGGTCTTCAAAATAAGCAAGGTCGGCGATTTCATGCGCCTGCTCGTGGGCGAACTGCGCCAGGATTTGCTGCGCCACACCGCCGGAAAGCTGCCAGGCATAGATGGCCTGCATGGCGCGGCGACGGGCGCGGGTGCGATGCACCGGGTCAATCCCCTGCGGGCGACGCGATTGCGGCTTCATGGCTTCAGCTCCTGGCTGCTTGCGATGAATTTTTCAACATCAAAAACGCCCTCGGGGTCATCCTCAAAGCCCAGCGAAAAACCATCGGACTGTGCTTCGGCATCAACCAGTTGGTCGAACAAGTCCAGCATTTCGATGGCGGCAATGGCCGCTTCTTCACCCTTGTTGCCATGCACGCCACCGGCACGCGCCCTGGCGTCCTCCACCGTTTCCACCGCCAGCACGCCATTGCTGATGGGCAGATTGCTCGCCAGAGCCAGCTCCATCAGCGCCTTGGCGCAGTTATCGGCCACATGTTCGTAATGGCGGGTATCGCCGCGCACCACGCAACCGAGCGTGATGATGGCATCGTGGCGACTGCCCAGCGACAACTGCCGCGCCACTTGCGGGATTTCCCAGGCACCGGGTACACGGATGATGTCGATTTTTTCCTCATCCACACCATTGTCCAGCAGCGCCTTGCGCGCGCCTTCGACCAGTGCTTCAGTGATTTGCGCATTCCAGCGGCTGACGATAATCGCAAAGCAGGCATCGGCATCCGCCCGCAAATTGCCTTCAAAAACGCTCATGGAGAACTTCCGGAAAGGGGAGGGCTATTCTACTGCGCACGCTTTGAAAAACGCTTGCACATCGGCCAGCTCGCGCGTGCGCGGCATCGGCGGCAATGAATTCATGAACACCTGCCCGTAGCTTTTTTCACTCAGGCGCGGGTCACACAGCACCAGCACGCCGCGGTCATGGATGGTGCGAATCAGCCGCCCTGCTCCCTGCTTGAGCGCAATCACTGCCTGCGGCAATTGCTCATCGCGGAACGGGTTGCCACCGCTGCGGCGCACGGCCTCCAGCCGCGCCTCGAATACCGGGTCATCAGGCGCGGCAAACGGCAGCTTGTCGATGATGACCACCGATAGCGCATCCCCGGCCACATCCACACCTTCACGAAAGCTGGCCGTGCCCAGCAGCACGCCATTGCCCGAATCCCGGAACTGCTGCAATAGCTGCGCGCGCGAGGCTTCACCCTGCACGAACAAAGGCCAGGGCACATCCAGCCGCCCGCGCAGCAACGTGGCTGCCTCGCGCAAGGCGCGATGCGAGGCAAACAGCAAAAACGCCCGGCCTTGTGATGCCTGCAATACCGGCAGCGCCGCCTCCACGACGGCCTCGGTAAAACCGAAGGCCGAAGGCGCGGGCAGGCGTTTGGGCAAATAGCAAAGCGCCTGCCTGGGCCAATCGAAAGGCCCGGGCTCGATGCGGGTCTTGGGCTGCCATAGCCCCAGACGCTTGGATACATGGATGAACTCACCGCCCACAGTCAGCGTGGCGGACGTAAACACCCAGGCTGCCTGTGAGCGCTCCCGGTGGCGGCGCAAGGGGCCGGATACATCCAACGGCGTGCGTTGCAGGCGAAAGCCCTTGGGCGTGAGCTCATACCAATACACATTGTCGCTGCCGGGGTCGGGGCTGCGCTCGTCCAGTTCTTCTTCCGGCGCGTCTTCAGGCTTGTTCCACGCCTCCAGCCAGCGCGAGAGCCGCGCTTCAATTTCCACCACGCGCGCATGCGCCGTATCCAGACCGGGATTGGCCTCGCGCCACGGCCCGAGGGCTTCAATCAGGCTTTGCAACGCCGCTTGCAGCGCATCAAACGCCTTGACCACGGCCTCGTTTTCCAGCGCCCGGCTGCGCGTGCCGCGTATCGGCAAGCCATCCATCGCCACACGCAATTCGCGCACGCTTTGCTCAAGCGCCAGTGCAAATGGCTGCAATGCCGCCAGACCTGCCGTGGTTTGCCGGGCTTCGTGAATCACATCGCGCGCCAGCTCCACCAGAAGCCGCGCACCAATGCCCTCACCAAAAAATTGCGCGGCCAACTCCGGCAACTGATGCGCCTCATCCACCACAAAGGTCTGCGCGCCGGGCAGGATTTCGCCAAAACCTTCCTGTTTCAGCGCAAGGTCGGCCAGCAACAGATGGTGATTGACCACCACCACATCCGCCGACTGCGCCCGCTGCCGCGCCTGCACCACAAAGCAATCACCAAAAAACGGGCAATCGCTGCCCAGACAGTTTTCATTGGTGGAAGTCACCAGCGCAAATACCGGCGATTCTTCCGGCATGCCTTCCAGCTCGGCCAGGTCGCCAAAACGGGTGCGCCCACTCCAGGAAACGATGCGCTGAAACTGCGATACCTGCTCTTTACTGGCAAAACGCGGCTCGCCCTTGGCCTGCTCCAGACGATAACGGCACAGATAATTGGCACGCCCCTTGAGCAACGCCGACTTGTGGCCGACACCCAAAGCCTTGCGCACCCGTGGCAGGTCACGGTGATAAAGCTGGTCTTGCAGCGCGCGCGTGCCGGTGCTGATGATGGTTTTCTTGCCCGAAAGCAGCGCCGGCACCAGATACGCATAAGTCTTGCCTGTCCCGGTACCGGCCTCGGCCAGCAAGGTATCGACCTCACTAATGCACTCGGCAATCGCCGCCGCCAACGCCTGCTGCCCGGCACGCGGTACAAAACCGGCAATTTCCTTCGCCAGCGCACCATTTTCTGCCAGCGCCTCGGCGGTCTTTCCAGCCAGCTTCATCACGATACCGGGAACCCAAACGGCTGGCGATTATAGCCCGCCCCAATGGCTCATCAGGCTTTGCTGTATAGCAGCTTGCAATTTTCTGTTTTCAGGCGTAGTTAATCAAAGCGTTGGCGAAGCTGCCTGTCCACTCAGACAAGCTGTACGCCAACAGGTCTTCAATCTGATTCCTCAAGTCCATGGAGAAGTAAGGATGGGAAGGATTGATGTTGAACGCCGTATCAAGCATTTCAATATGCGTCGCACGCTGTCTGTAGCCATGCTTGCAATGGCTGGATTGGTATTTGCAGAAAGCACTCAGGCAAAAAAGCCAGTACTGGATCGTGTTGTTGTTCGTGGCGACCGGGGAAGCTGGGGATGGGGTTTCTTATGGGATTTTGGCATTTACTATGCCTATGGCATTCGCGAGCTTGATTATTATTTAGAATTCCCCGACCTTGGAGAATACGGCTCTGATTATGAGTAGCCCACCTGGACAGATTTTGATTCAAGGGCTCCAGACCCGGACGACTGTAGTGATATCCCCGCCACCGCCGGGCACAATATCCTGATTGGCAACCCGGTGGTGGTCGCCACCGGCAATAAGGTGGAATATGAGCCGGACTTTCAGCTGCCCGGCGAAATGGGACTGGGGTTAATGCGGGTTTATAACCATCACTGGCGTGGCACGGGCATTTTTGGAAGGCTAATGGGTCAGCAGCTTTGGCTATTTCCTGAAATTCGCAACAAACGACAGCAAGCAAGCCAGTTGTTTTCCCATGGCAGGTGGCAATTGCAGCTTTTCAGACAGCCATCAAGTGATATTGGCATGGCGCCCCAGCGGCGGCATTTTGAAATTTGAAAAGGACGTTGCCACAGGCAATTTCATGGAAACCAGCAGCAGCTTTCCTGCCACCCTGAGCCGTTTGCCCGATGGTTCATTCAAGCTGGAGAGTCTCGGCGGTATGGAGGAATACCATGCTGATGGCCGTGCCAAACGCCTTTCCGACCCGCGTGGCATTGCTTGGAGTTACAGCTATAACGGCAACCGCCTTGCCCGGGTTACCCATACCTCAGGGCAATACGTGGAATTTGTCTGGAGCGGGAACCGCCTCCAGACAGTACGCGACCCAGCAGGCAACACATGCCAATACGGATACACCGGCTCTGTCACGGCAGCACTGCATTTGGTTTCAGCAACCGCTCCGGGACAACCTGCCCGCACCACCACTTACCATTACGAATCAAACAACTATTGGGCGCTGACCGGCAAATCAATCAACGGAGTACGCCATTCAAGATTCAGCTATCACGCCAATGGCCTGAACTCATCCACCGAACGCAACGGCATGCAAAAACATCGCTTTGTGTACAGCAATCCACATCCAGACCAATTCCATATCGAACATAACTCGGAAAGCGTTCCACCTGGGTATATAACAATGGCAAGTTGACTTCGTTTCATGGTCATGCCAGCCCACATTGCGCAGCTTCAACCTCGGCCATTGACTACGATGCCAACGGTTATCCCAGCAGCGCATTGGACAGCAACGGCAACCGCACCACCTATCAATACAATGCACAGGGGCAATTACTGGAAAAAATCGAAGGTCATGGCACTGCCGTTGCCCGCAAAACCACTTACGAATGGGACAACAAAAAAATATTCAATCCCATACCGATGTCCAACTAAAGCGTTTGCCACAGGCGCGACACTTAAAGCGTCCGTCGCTCAAGCGGTAGTGTCTGGCTCCGCTACATCCAGGACAATGTTTCATGACCCAATCCTCCAAGATATGATCCGGTTTGGCTAGGAATCACTTTTTTAAGGTCACAAAAAACCGGAGCTTGGCGACTCCGGTTTTTTTTGCACGTGCTGCCGGGTGAATCAGGCGGCAGCGTCCTTGAGTTTTTTTAGTGGTTGCAGCTTGACCTTGACCGAGGCCGGTTTGGCGGCGAATACCTGTTCTTCCTTGGTGAACGGGTTGATGCCTTTGCGTTCGGGTTTGGCCGGTACCTTGACCACCTTGATTTTGAAAAGCCCCGGCAGGTTGAAGGCGCCTGCACCTTTTTTGTGTACCGAAGCGTGGATGGTGGATTCCAGCGCAGCCAGTACGGCCTTGACGTCCTTGCTGGCGACTTCGGCGTGTTCGGCAAGATGCGCAACCAGTGCCGATTTGGTCAGCACATCGGCAATCGGCTTCATGGTTTTGGCCGCCGCTTTTTTCGGCGCGGCTTTCACCGGGCTTGCCTTTTTGGCAGCGGTTTTTTTGGGGGTGGTTTTTTTCGGCGCAGCAGCTTTCTTCGTAGCCATGGGTGTCATATTCCTTGCAATGGTTTGAGATGCGCGGCGTTGACCGGCAAGCCAATGTAGAGCAAGGCTTGGCTCCGAGCCAAGCGTTTTGGGCAGGTTTTGGGGCAAAAAAATCCTGAATAGCCGCTGTGCGGCCTATTCAGGTTTTACCAGTGCATTTCACCGCGAATCACGCAGGCCACTTTGCCGCCCGACCAGATGTCGCCGGCTTCATCCACTGATAGCACAAGCTGGGCATCAAAGCCGATTTCCCGGCCCTGGCTGACGCGGTAGCTGCGCTGTGTGCCGGGCAGGGCATCTTGCTGTGCCAGCCAGGCAGCGAGGGTGGCATTGGCCGCGCCGGAGGCGGCATCTTCAAATGGGGCGCCGCTGCCGACCCAGGCGCGCACGGCCAGTTCGTAGTCCGCACTCTGGCTGCGGGCATAGGCGCAGATGCCCATGCTGCCGGTGGCCTGTGCCAGGGCGGCAATGGCGGGCCAGTCGGGTGTGGCGGCGCGCAGGCCGGCCTCGTCAGCCACTTCCACCAGCCACCAGCGGCGGCCGCCGTCCATCAGCGCGGGCGGCAATTCGCCCAGCTTGAGTGCGGCCAGTGCGCTGCCAAAGCGCCGGTCGCAGGCGCTGGCGGTTTCCACAAGTCGCGCGCGCGGGGTACGGATGGCGATGCTGGGGTTTTCAGCTTCACCACTGACTTTCAGTGGCAGTTTTCCGGCAATGCCGTCCTGTACCAAAATGCCATCGCGGGGCTGGGCAAGCCCGGCCGCCAGCACGGCACGGGCGGTGCCGACGCTGGGATGGCCGGCAAACGGCACTTCGCGGGCAGGGCTGAACATGCGCAGCCGATAGCTGCTGTCGCTGTCGCTGGCGGGTAATACAAAGGTGGTTTCCGGCAGTCGCGTCCAGCGGGCGATGGCCTGCATTTGCTCATCGTCGAGGCCTTCGCCATCGAGCACCACGGCCAGCGGGTTGCCCACACCGGGGCGCTCGGCAAAAACATCAAGTTGCATGAAAGGACGCGGGCGTGGCTGCGGTTTGCTCATAAAATGGACTCTTTCTGGAATGCGGCTAGTGCCGGGTCATTTTAATGTCGTCCATCCCCCATGCCGCCCGTTGGCGGGTCTTGAAGTTTGGTGGCACCAGCGTTTCGCAGCGCGAGCGCTGGGACAATATTGGCCGCATTGCCGCTGCGCGTGCGCAACATGGCCGGGTATTGGTGGTGGTATCGGCGCTTTCGGGCGTGACCAACCAGTTGCAGGCGATTGCGCAGGGCGAGGGCATTCATGCACATATCGACGCCTTGCAGCGCCGTCATCTGGACTTTGCCGGGGCGCTGGGGCTGGATGCAGACACGGTGCTGGCCGAGCGTCTTGCCGCCTTGCAAGCCCTGGGCAGCGATGCGCGTGCGGCCAGCCGCAGTCTGGACTGGCAGGCAGAGGTTCTGGCGCAGGGCGAGCTGCTTTCTTCCACGCTGGGCGCGGCCTATTTGCGCGCGCAGGGGCTGGATTTTGGCTGGTGTGATGCGCGCGATTGGCTTTCGGCGCTTGCGCTGCCCAACCAGAGCGACTGGGCCGGGCGTTTGTCGGTGAATTGCCATCGCCATGCGGATGCGGCCTGGCGCGGGCGCTTTGCCGCACAGCCACAGCGCATGCTGATAACCCAGGGCTTCATCGCCCGTCATGCTGATGGCGGTACGGCGATTCTGGGGCGGGGCGGCTCGGATACCTCGGCGGCGTATTTCGGCGCCTTGCTGGGTGCCGATGCGGTGGAAATCTGGACGGACGTGCCGGGCATGTTCAGCGCCAATCCGCGAGAAGTGCCCGATGCGCGCGTGCTGGCGCGGCTCGATTATGCCGAGGCACAGGAAATCGCCACCACTGGTGCCAAAGTGCTGCATCCGCGTGCCATTGCGCCTTGCCGCGAGGCGCGGGTGCCGATGGCGATTCTGGATACCTCAAGGCCGGAGTTTCCCGGCACACGCATTGAGGCCAGTGCCGCCACCGTACCGGGTGTGAAAGCCATCAGCCGCCGCGACGGCATTGTGCTGGTGTCGATGGAATCCATCGGCATGTGGCAGCAGGTAGGGTTTCTGGCCGATATTTTTGAGCGTTTCAAGCGTCATGGGCTGTCGGTGGACTTGATTGGCTCCTCGGAAACCAATGTCACGGTATCGCTGGACCCTGCCGAAAACCTGATGACCACCGATGTGCTCTCGTGTCTGGCCGAAGACTTGGCGCAGGTGTGCCGGGTGAAAGTGATTACCGCGTGCGCGGCCATTACCCTGGTGGGGCGCGGCATGCGCTCGTTGCTGCACCGGCTCTCAAGCGTTTGGGCGCGCTTTGGGCAGGAGCGCGTGCATCTGATTTCACAGTCATCCAATGACCTCAACCTGACCTTCGTGATCGATGAAATCCAGGCCGATGGCCTGATTCCCCATCTCCATGCTGAACTGATAAAGAGTGGTGCCATGCCGGTAAAAGAAAAAGCCGTGTTCGGGACAAGTTGGCGTAAATTGAACCAAGCAGAAAAACCGCAGCCGCCGAAGTGGTGGCAAAGCCGCCGCACAGCGCTTCTGGCCTGCGCCGCGGAAAGCACGCCGCGTTATGTATATGACCTGCCGACCTTGCGTGCGCAGGCGGCCAGGCTCAAGGCCGTGGATGCGCTGGACCTGCGGTATTTCGCCATCAAGGCCAATCCGCATCCGGCCATTTTGCGCACGCTGCATGATGAAGGGTTCGGGCTGGAATGCGTATCGCTGGCAGAAATCGAGCACGCCTTTGCCAATGTGCCAGGCTTGCAGCCCGGGGAAGTGCTGTTTACCCCGAGCTTTGCGCCGCGCGAGGAATATCAGGCGGCATTGGCGCGCGGCGTGCGTCTGACGCTGGACAATGTGGAGGCGCTGCACAACTGGCCGGAAGTTTTTCGTGGCAAGGAAATCTGGCTGCGCGTGGATTTGGGGCGTGGCGATGGTCATCACGCCAAGGTGGTGACCGGCGGCAGCGCTTCCAAATTCGGGCTGCCGCTGGCGCGTATCGAGGCATTTATCGAGGCGGCACGCGCCATTGATGTACAGGTCACCGGGCTGCATGCGCATCTGGGCAGCGGCATCCAGTCGCCTGCGCACTGGGCAGGCGTCCATGCCGAGCTTGCCACCCTGGCCGATGCCATCGGCACCATCGAAACGCTGAATCTGGGCGGCGGTCTGCCGATTCCCTATCAGCCCGAAGACCAGGAATTTGACCTGGATGGTTGGGCCAGCGCCGTGGCCGAAGTCAAGGCCGCGTTCCCGCGCTATCGCATCGCCATTGAGCCGGGACGCTTCGTGGTGGCGCAGTGCGGCGTATTGCTCACCCATGTCACCCAGGTGGTGGAAAAAGAAGGGGTGCGCCGTGTCGGCCTGGATGCCGGCATGAATGCGCTGGTGCGTCCCACTTTGTATGACGCCTGGCATGAGATCTGCAATCTCTCGCGCCTGGAAGATACGCGCATGCGTGATTTTGATGTGGTTGGCCCGATTTGCGAAAGCGGCGATGTGCTGGGTCTATGCCGTGAACTGCCTGTGGCCACCGCCGAGGGCGATGTGATGCTGATTGCCGATGCCGGTGCCTATGGCTATGTGATGGCCAGTCATTACAACCTGCGCGCCTTGCCGCAGGAACAGGTGCTGGATTAAGAGGGAATAACAATGAGCCGTTTCAAGCGCGATGAGATCCGCGTGTTTCGTTTTGTGCGCCGTGGCATGAACCTGGCCAATGGCGTGATCGAGCTGGCGTATGCCTTTGACGATGGCGCGGAATTGGTCGAGCGCATCACCATCCCCGGCGCGCCGTTTGAGCTGGATGCGGCGTGGAAGCAGGCGCTGGAGCCGGCCTTGACCCTGCTGCACCTGATTGCCGGGGTGAGCTATTACAAGGCCGCCGTGCCGGATGAAATCCGCGTGGAATATGCCCAGCTCGATGAAGCCACTGCCGCGCTTATGGACATCATCTATTTGCAGGGCTTGGGTGAATTTGCCTATCGCAACGGGCTGGACTTGCGCGCGCGTATCCGCTTCCCGCGGGGTGGCAAAGCGCTGCCGCAGGCTTCCGCAGTAGGGCTGCGCCAGCACGCGCTGGTAGCGATTGGCGGCGGCAAGGATTCGCTGGTGTCCATCGAAACCCTGCACCGCGCTGGTGTTGGGCAAACCGTCACCTGGATTGGCAATTCGCAGCTGATTCGCGCCTGTGCCGAACATACCGGCCTGCCGACGCTCAATATCCAGCGCCAGCTTGCCCCCGAGCTTTTCGAGATGAACCGTGAGGGCGCCTGGAACGGCCATATCCCGGTCACGGCTATCAATTCCGCCATCATGGTGGTGGCCGCGATTTTGACCGGCGCCGACCAGGTGGTGTTTTCCAATGAGCGCTCGGCCAGTTACGGCAGCCTGATTGCAGGCAGTGGCGAAGTGAACCACCAATGGTCGAAGGGCTGGGATTTCGAGCGCCGCTTTGGCGAATATGTGGCGCAGCATGTGGCCGCCGATCTGCATTATTACTCGCTGCTGCGCCCCTTGAGCGAGCTGGCGGTGGCGCGGCAGTTTGCCAAAAACAGCCATTACGATGCGCATTTTTCCAGCTGCAACCGCAACTTCCATATCCTCGGCGAGCGTCCAGCCAGCCGCTGGTGCGGAGTCTGCCCGAAATGCCATTTCGTGTTCCTGGCGCTCGCCCCGTTCATGCCCAAGCCGCGTCTGACCGCCATTTTTGGTCGAAACTTGCTTGATTGCGAAAGTGAGCAGGCGGGTTTTGATGCCTTGATGGAATACCACGATCACAAGCCATTTGAATGCGTGGGTGAAGCGCGTGAATCGCGTGCGGCGATGGCGCAGCTGGCCGAGCGTCCGGAGTGGCGTGAGGATGCGCTGGTGCGCCGTTTTGCTCGGGAAATCGCCCCGCAACTGGCGGGCGAAGACTTGTCGCTGGAGGCTTTGTTGCGTGCCGATGGCGAGCATCGCATTCCGCCAGCACTGTGGGAGCGTGTCCGTGCAGATTTCGCAGCTTGAAGGCCAGCGCGTTGCGCTGTGGGGCTGGGGTCGGGAAGGCCGTGCCGCCTGGCAGGCAGTGCGCAGCCGCCTGCCCGAGCAGCCACTGACGCTGTTTTGCAATCCGGCTGAAGCGGCCGATGCGGCGCAACTGGGCGATGCCCGGCTGTCGTTCGAGTTTGAGGCCAGTGGCGAAAACCTGGCGCGTTTTGACTGGGTGGTGAAATCCCCCGGCATCAGCCCGTATGGCGAGGCTGTGCAGTTTGCCGCCGCGCATGGCACCCGCTTCATCGGCGGCACCGGGCTATGGTTTGCCGAGCGTGGCGCGGATGCGTCCATCTGCTGTGTCACCGGCACCAAGGGCAAAAGCACCACCAGTGCCCTGCTGGCGCATCTTTTGCGCGCTGCCGGGCAGCGCACTGCATTGGCCGGCAATATTGGTCTGCCGCTGCTGGAGCTGCTGGATGCCCGCGCCGAGCAATGGGTGGTGGAGCTTTCCAGTTACCAGACCCGGGATGTGGCTGAAAGCGGCGTGCGACCGCATCTTGCGATTGTCACCAATATCTTTCCCGAGCATCTGGACTGGCATGGCAGCGAACAGCGCTATGTCGAGGACAAACTGGCGTTGCTCACCGGCGCCCGCCCGCAACATGCAGTGCTGAACGCCAACGATGCACAGCTTGCAGCGCTTGATTTGCCCGATTCCCTCATCCACTGGTATGGCCGGCCCGGTGGCTGGCATCTGCGCGACGATGCGCTGTATCGCGCGGGGCAATACGTGCTCGATACCCGCCACCTGCCGCTGCCGGGGCGGCATAACCGCAGCAACCTGTGTGCGGTGCTGACCGCGCTGGAAGTGCTGGGATTCGATGCCGCAGCGCTGGCGGCGCATGCCGGAACCTTCATGCCACTGCCCAACCGCTTGCAGCCCCTGGGGCGTATCGATGGTGTGCTATGGGTCAACGATTCCATCAGCACTACACCGCACGCCACACTGGCAGCGCTGGAGGTATTCAAGGATGAGAAAACCGTGGTGCTGGTCGGCGGCCATGACCGTGGGCTGGATTGGCAAGCCTTTGCCGATGGCGTCCGCGCTCGTCCCCCGCATGGCATCCTTACCCTGGGCGCCAATGGCGCGCGCATCC
This sequence comes from Lysobacteraceae bacterium NML07-0707, assembly GCA_002798295.1. Taxonomy (GTDB): domain Bacteria; phylum Pseudomonadota; class Gammaproteobacteria; order Xanthomonadales; family Xanthomonadaceae; genus Solilutibacter. Next base: position 27,346 of record NWQT01000019.1, read on the forward strand.
ACGCCCTGTTGGCGCCGCTGGCCGCAGAAAACGGGATGAAACTAGCTGCGGCAAACGACCTGCCCGCAGCCGTGGAGGCTGCAAAACAGATGCTGCAAGGCGAGGGCGTTCTGCTGCTCTCCCCCGGCGCGCCGAGCTTCGGCGCCTACCGCGACTATGTGGAGCGCGGCAAACACTTTGCCCGCCTTGGCGGCTTCGACCCGGCGCTTATCGCCGCCATCAGCGGGCTTGGGGTGGCTTGAGTGGCTTTGATGCTTGCGTAGCGCTTTTTCGGTGTGAGCCCGTTTGATGCCGGGCGCATATCCCGGCATTGAGAAGCTGCCAATCGCCGCAGCATCTAAAGCCAGCGACTCATTTCAATCGGCTCTGGCAGGCATTACGGATGCGACGCGCCTGCTTCAACGCCCGCTTTGCCGGTTGCGGATGAATCGGCGTATATCGTTGGCGAGTTTTACCCGTTCCGGCTCGTTGACGTACATCATGTGCCCGGCATCGTAGTAATGCCATTGGATGCGATCTTGCGGGATGCCGCTGCGGTTCAGTGAATATTCCGCGCCCAGCAGCGGCGTGGCGTGGTCGTACCAGCCTTGCAGGGCGAGGATGCGCAAGCCGCTGTTCTGCCGCAGCAGGCGGCCGACATACGGGGCGACGCTGATATAGGCAGTGCGGCCACCGCTTTGCCCGCCTGCCGGGTTCCAGTCCCAGGGGCCGACGCCGCCGATAACGTTGTACTGGATATCCGGCGAGTATTGCAGCGTTTGCCGCGCATAGCTGTTCATCGCGGCGGTATAGGCCGCGTCGATACCGTAGAAGCTGGGGTCGTTCTCGCCAAACTCACCGGCATTGTCGGCATCGCGCCCGGTATAGCGGCCATCGAGCCGCCCAACCACCAGGCCGCGATCGCGCAGCAGTTCCTTGTAAAAGCGTGAGGGTCTTACGCGCAGCTCGGCACGTTCCAGATAGTCCTCGGACAGTCCGCTGTAGCGCGCAAGTCCGGCGCGTATCCGGGCGCGCTCATCCGCAGGCAGGGCACTGCCCTGAACCAGCGCCGACAGATACGGCCCCAGCGCAAAGCGCCGCGCTTCCTCGACAAAGTCCGCAACCTGGGCTGGCGGGTTCGGCACCTTGCGGTGATACCAGGCCGTGGCGGCATAGGTCGGCAGGTTGACCACATGCGCCATTTCATTGCCCGGCACTTCTGCCGACAGGCCAAAATCGAGGATGGTGGAAATCAGCAGGATGCCGTTCAAGGCGACATCGTTGTAGCCACCTTCAAGCTCATTGGCCACGGCAATCGAACGGGTGGTGCCATAGCTTTCGCCGCCGACATACTTGGGCGAATTCCAGCGCTGGTACTTGCCAAGCCACAGGCGGATGAACTCGGCGATGGAGACAGCATCGGATTTGACCCCCCAGTATTCCTTGGCTTCAGTGCCGGGCAGGGCGCGGCTGAAGCCGGTGCCCACCGGGTCGATGAATACCAGATCAGCCACGTCCAACAACGATTCGGGATTGTCCTCCAGCGGGTAAGGCGGCGCGCCATCATCGCGGGCATCGGAAGGCACGACCACACGCTTGGGGCCGAACGCGCCCAGATGCAGCCACAGCGAGCCGGAACCGGGGCCGCCATTGAACAGGAACAGCACCGGCCGCGTGGCATCGCGCGGGGTTTTCAGATAAGTGGTGGAGTAAATCGCCGCCTTGGGCTTGCCGTCCTTGTCCTTGAGAAAGATTTCTCCGGCAATCGCCTCATACGCCATCTTGCTGCCGCCAAACTGGCCGCTGTGCCGGGTGATGGACTCCAGCGGCTGCCGGGTTGTTTGCTGCGGGCTGGCCTCCTGTTTGTCCTGCGCGGCCAGCGGCGAAGCAATGGCCAGCATCAATAGCGCACTGAAGGCAGCCATACGGGGGCGATAACGCATCGGGCAACTCCGGCATCTTGGGGAAAATGCCGATATTGCGACAGAAAACCTTGGCCGTCACCGGCCAAAGGTCATGGATTTATTTTTCTCGGTTCAGGGCGTAATGCGCCAGGCCACGCAGCGCCGCGCTGGCTTCGTTGTCGGGCAGAGCGGCAAGTGCAGCCTCGGCGCGCTGGGCAAACTCGGCTGCACGTGCGCGGCTATAGCCCAGCGAGTCATGCGCATTGATCGCGGCAATCACTTCTGGCAGGGCGCTGACATCGCCGTTTTCGACAATCTGCCGCAGCCGCTTGCCGGTGGCATTGCCGGCATGCTGCATGGCATGAATCAGCGGCAGGGTCATCTTGCCTTCGGCCAGGTCATCGCCGAGATTTTTGCCAAGCGTTTGCGCATCCGAGGCATAGTCCAGCACGTCATCGGCAATCTGGAAGGCATAGCCCAGCGCCAGGCCATAGTCGTGCAGCGCCTGCTGGGTGGCGGCATCGGCACCGGCCAGCAGTGCGCCCAGACGGGTGGCAGCGGCAAACAAAATCGCCGTTTTGCGTTCGATGACGCGCAGATAGGCGGCTTCATCGGTATCGGGGTTGCGTACATGCAGAAGTTGCAGCACTTCGCCTTCGGCAATCTGGTTGGTGGTATCGGCCAGAATCTGCTGTACCGGCATGGATTCGAGCTCGACCATCAGCTGGAAGCTGCGCGAATACAAAAAATCGCCGACCAGCACGCTCGCGGCATTGCCCCAGACCGCATTGGCGGTTTTGCGGCCGCGGCGCAGCTCGGACTCGTCCACCACATCGTCATGCAGCAAGGTTGAGGTATGGATGAATTCCACCACTGCCGCCAACTGATGGGCATCCGCACCCTGATACCCCAGTGCGCGCGCAGCCAGCAGCAACAGCATGGGGCGCAGGCGCTTGCCGCCAGCGCTGATGATGTACTCGGAAACCTGGTTGATCAGCAGTACGTCAGAAGCCAGACGGCGGCGAATCAGCGCATCCACCGCGGCCATGTCAGGCGCGGCAAATGCCTGGATTGCAGGCAGGTCAAGTTGGGTGGGGCGGACTTGGGCGGTATTCATATTGTGCATTGCGCCATTATAGGCGGGTGGCATTGCGCGGTATCATCCCATCCCCATGGCGGCATTTGAGCCGCAAAACACCAGCAGAACACAATCAGGTAAGGAAAAGACATGGCTCGCGGCATCAACAAGGTGATTCTGGTCGGCAACCTCGGCAATGACCCGGAAACTACTACATACACCCAGAGCGGGATGGCAGTGACCAAAATCAGTCTGGCCACCACTACGGTGCGCAAAGACCGCGATGGCAACCGCCAAGAGCAGACGCAGTGGCATCGCGTCACCTTTTTTGGCAAGCTCGCGGAAATCGCCGCCGAATATCTGCGCAAAGGGCGGCAGGTGTATATCGAAGGTGAGCTGCGCTACGGCAAATATACCGGCCAGGACGGCATTGAGCGCTACACCACCGACATCATTGCCAATGAAATGCAGATGCTGGGCGGCACAGGTCGTGGCGATGATGGCGGTTTTGGCGGTGGTGGCTACGAGCAACGCGGCTCGCGCCAGCAACCGGCGCAGCGCCGTGAGCCGCAGCAAGGCGGTTATGGCGATGAGGACTTTGGCGGCGGCTACGGCAATAACTACGGCAGTAGCCAGGGGGGCAGCAACCGCGCGCCGCAACGCCAATCCAGCCCCCCGCCTGTGGCAGACTTTGGTGGCGCAGATGGCTTTGACGATGACGATATTCCGTTCTAACCAAACCGGCTGCGCGTGCGTCTGCAGCAGCCTGTCCCTGTTCGTTACGCTCCATTGCTTTGTGATTGCCTGACTTGTTTACACCCCTTGTTTTGAGGAAACCCTTGATGAAGCTCCATTCTGCGCTTTTGCCGCTTGCGCTCTTGTGCGTGTTGCCCGCCGCTGCCCAGACCCATCGTGGTTTTACGGTCGAAGACATGGTGCGGCTGGACCGCTACAGTGCGCCGCAGATTTCCGCTGATGGCCAAATGGTGATTTACCTGCGCCGCACGGTGGATGCCGAGTTCAAGGCCAGCACGGCACTATGGGCGGTGGCAAGCCGGGGCGGTGCAGCGCGGCAAATCAGCCCGGCGGGCTGGAGCGTCAACAGCCCCTCACTCTCTGCCGATGGCAAGACGGTGTATTTTCTGAGCGCCAAGCAGGGCAGCATGCAGTTGTATGCGCAGTCGCTGGCAGGCGGCTCGCCGCGGGCGCTGACCGACCTGCCGCTGGATGTGGAGGCTTACAAATTCTCGCCCGCGGGCGATGCGGTAGCGCTGGGCTTGGCCGTGTACCCGGGCTGTGGCGCGGATTTGGCCTGCAGCAAGCAGCGTCTGGAGGATGCGGGCAAGCAAAAAACCTCCGGCGTTCTGTACCAGCAAATCTTTGTGCGCCACTGGGATACCTGGGCCGATGGCCGCATGAACCGTGCTTTTGTGGCGCGCTTGGGAGATGCGCCCGCCAAAGACGCGGTGCTGGTCAGTGGTGCGGTGGCGGGCAATATCCCGTCCAAACCGTTTGGCGATTTTTCTGACCTGGCGTTCTCGCCCGATGGCAAGCAGCTGGTGATGAGCATCCGCGAAGCGGGGCGTGGCGAGCCGTGGAGCACCAATTTCGACCTGTATCTGGTTAATGCCGATGGCAGTGGCCAGCCGCGCAATTTGACCGGGGCCAACCCCGCCTGGGATGGCGGCCCGGTATTCTCGGCCGATGGCAAGAAGCTCTATTACTGGGCGATGAAACGCCCCAAATTCGAGGCCGACCGCCATATGCTTACCGAGATGAACCTTGAAACCGGCCAGGTGCGCGAAATCGCCCCGAGCTGGGACCGCTCGGCCAATGGCATCACCCTGTCTGAAGACGGCAAGACCATTTACGCCAGCGCCGATGACATGGGGCAGCGTCCGCTGTTTGCCATCGACATCGCCACCGGGCAGGTGCGCAAACTGGCCGAGGGCGGCAGCATCGGCAATATCTCGGCAGGCGGCGGCAAGCTGGCCTTCACCCGCAACAGCCTGAAGTCGGGCGACCAGATTGTTGTCATGCCCGCAGCAGGCGGCAATGCCCGCGCGCTCAGTCCTTCGGCTGCCGAGCAACAACCGGCGGTGCGCTTTGGCGATTTCGAGCAGTTCAGCTTCAAGGGCTGGAATGATGAAACCGTGTACGGCTATGTGCTCAAGCCCTGGAATTACCAGCCCGGCCAGCGCTACCCGGTGGCGTTTTTGATCCACGGCGGCCCGCAGGGCAGCTTTGGCAATGGCTGGAGCTATCGCTGGAACCCGCAGACCTATGCCGGGCAGGGTTATGCGGTGGTGATGATTGATTTCCATGGCTCCACCGGTTACGGCCAGGCGTTTACCGATGCCATCAGCGGCCATTGGGGCGACCGTCCGCTGGAGGACCTGCAAAAGGGATGGGCGGCGGCGCAGCAGCAATATCCGTGGCTCGATGGCGAGCGTGCCTGCGCGCTAGGCGCCAGCTACGGCGGCTTCATGACCAACTGGATTGCCGGCAACTGGTTCAATGCCGATGGCAGCGCGCCGTTCAAATGCCTGGTCACCCATAACGGGGTATTCGATACCCGCTCGATGGGGCTGGTGACCGAGGAGCTGTGGTTCACCGAATGGGAGATGGGCGGCACGGTCTGGGAAAAGCCGGAAAACTACGAGCGCTTCAATCCCGCGCGTCATATCGGCAAATGGCAGACGCCGATGCTGGTGGTGGGCGGACAAAACGACTTCCGCGTGCCGATTGACCAGAGCCTCTCCGCCTTCACCGCCTTGCAGCGCCGCGGCATCGACTCGCAGTTCCTGTATTTCCCCGACGAAAACCACTGGGTGCTCAAATCCCATAACAGTGTGCAGTGGCATCACACCGTCAATGCCTGGCTTGCCAAGCATCTTGGCAAGTAATCTGCGCCCAAACCCCTGTCGCATCATTGGGCAGGGGTTTGTTTTGTCTTGCTGAACAGGAGATAAGTCGATGGCGCTGCCTGCCGACCCCAATACCACCGCCCCACTGATTGGCAATGATGTCGTGGTCTTTGGCCTGATTGCCGCCACGCTGGGGGTGATTTTTTATCTTGCCAGCGGCCCCACGCCGTTCTGGAAGAAGTTCTTTTCCTGGGTGCCGGCGCTGTTGCTGTGCTATTTCATCCCGGCGCTGTACAACACCTATGGCCTGATTGATGGCGCCAACAGTGCCATCTACAACCCGGTCGCCAGCCGCATCCTGTTGCCTGCGGCGCTGGTCTTGCTCACCCTCTCGGTGGATTTGAAAGGCATCCTGAAACTCGGTCCACGCCTGTTGTTCGTGTTCTGTGCAGGCACCCTGGGCATCGTGCTCGGCGCCATCGTCAGTTTCGTGCTGCTGCAATGGCTTTGGCCGGCAGCGGTGGCCGGGGATACCTGGAAAGGCATGGCGGCACTGGCTGGCAGCTGGATTGGCGGTGGCGCCAATATGGTGGCGGCGCGGGAAATCTTTGAGGTCGATGCCACCTTGTTTGGCCAGTTTTCGGTGGTGGATGTGGCCATCGCCAATATCTGGATGGCGACTTTGCTGTTTCTTGCCGGGCGCTCGGCGCAAATCGACAAGGCCAGCCGCGCCGACACCCGCGCCATTGATGAAATGAAGGCGCGGGTCGCCGCCTATGAAGCGGCCAATGCCCGTATCGCCAGCCTCACCGACCTGATGCTGATTATCGGCCTTGCCTTTGGCGTGGTTGGACTGGCGCATGCCATCGCCACCCCGGCGTCGGCCTGGGCGGGCGCACATGTGCCCTATGCCGCGCGGCTCAGCCTGGATACGCCGTTTGTGTGGATTGTCATGTTCTCCACGTTTACCGGCCTTGCGCTCAGCTTTACCCGGGTGCGCAAGCTCGAAGACGTGGGCGCATCCAAGCTGGGGGCGCTGTTCCTGTATTTCCTGATTGCCAGCATCGGCATGCAGATGAATTTCAAACAGCTGGCCGACCGCCCGGAACTGTTGGTGATTGGCGTGTTGTGGATGCTGGTGCATATCGGCGTGCTATGGGTAGCGGCGCGCATGGTGAAAGCGCCGCTGTTCTATTTCGCCATGGGCTCGCAGGGCAATATCGGCGCGGCAGCTTCCGCCCCGGTAGTCGCTGCGGCTTTCCACCCCTCGCTGGCGCCGGTGGGGGTATTGCTGGGCACGGTCGGCTATGCCACCGGCACCGTGGTCGCCTACGGTCTTGGTCTGACACTGAAATGGCTGGCCAGCCCATGACCTTGGCCGCATGAGTGACACAACGGCAGCTTGCATGCTGCCGTTGTGGGTATATGGCCTGAGTTATCACAGCCCAATGCTGCTGTTTCCGGTTCCGGGGCGGTAATGCTAGGGACAGGATGTCAAGCCATGGGGGCTATCCAGTCGCAGGAAATGCGACAGTGCTGTCGTACCATCCTGGCATGGACACCATCAACAAGCTCGCCATCCTGGCGGATGCCGCCAAATACGATGCGTCCTGCGCCTCCAGCGGTGCGGGCAAGCGCAATTCCGCCAAGAGCGGCGGCATTGGCAGCACCGAGGGCATGGGCATCTGCCACAGCTATACGCCAGATGGGCGCTGCGTATCGCTGCTCAAGCTGCTGTTGACCAACTTTTGCATCTATGACTGCGCCTATTGCGTCAACCGTATTTCCAGCAATGTGCCGCGGGCGCGATTTGGCATCGACGAGCTGGTGAAGCTGACGCTGGATTTTTACAAGCGCAATTATGTCGAGGGCTTGTTCCTGTCCAGCGGCATCATCCGCTCCGGCGACTACACCATGGAGCAGATGATTGAAGTCGCGCGACGGCTGCGCGAGCAGCACCGTTTTGCCGGCTATATCCATCTGAAGGCCATTCCCGGATGCTCCGAGGCACTGCTGGCGCAGGCCGGACGCTATGCCGACCGGCTCAGCATCAATATCGAGCTGCCGACCGAGGCCGGGCTTGCCGAGCTGGCGCCGGAAAAGACCCATGCGGGTATCCATGAGGCGATGGGCGAGCTGAAATGGCGGATTGATGAAGCCCGTGAGGCGCGTGGCGCCAGGCCGCGCGCAGTGGCAGGCCTACCGGCCAGGGTGCGCAAGCCACGCTTTGCGCCGGCGGGGCAGAGCACACAGATGATAGTCGGCGCCGATGCGGCCAATGATGCCGACATCCTGCGCAGCAGTGCGCGGCTGTATGGCGATTACCGCATGCGCCGCGTGTACTACTCGGCCTTCAGTCCCATCCCGGATGCTTCGCGACGGTTGCCGCCCAAGGCGCCGCCTTTGCTGCGCGAGCATCGCCTGTATCAGGCCGATTGGCTGCTGCGGTTTTATGAGTTTGAGGTGGACGAGATTGCCGGGGACAGCGCAGACGGGATGCTGGCGTTGGACATCGACCCAAAACTCGCCTGGGCGCTGCGCCATCCCGAGTGCTTTCCGGTGGATATCAACCGCGCACCCAAGGAAATGCTGCTGCGCGTGCCGGGACTTGGCGTGCGCAATGTGCAACGTATCATCGCCAGCCGTCGCAGCGGTGCCTTGCGGTTGGGCGATATTGCCCGGTTGCGCGCACCGATGAAAAAACTGCTGCCGTTCATCCTGCTGCCCGACCACCATCCCCGGCAGAAGCTGGACAACCCGCAGGCCTTGCGCAGCAGCCTGGCCATCAAGCCGCAGCAAGGAGCGCTGTTTTGAGCCAGCGCTGGCAAGCCCGCGTTTCACCTGAGTGGTCGCTGCAAGTATGGCGTGCTGCCGCCCGCCACGCCTGGCAGGCCGGGGTGCCGCCCGAATCGCTGGACTGGCTGGCAGGCGATGCGCTGGCCTTGATGCCGGCAGCGGAGGTTTTTGACGCCCCCATATTGCGCGCTGCGCCCAAAGTACCGCAGCGCTTCGTGGAGCTGGCCGCGCAGGTGTTGTGCCATCGTGATACACAGCGTTTTGCGCTGTTGTACCGGCTGCTTTGGCGCATTGCCGGGGGCGAGCGCCATTTGCTTTCACGCATGACCGATGCCGATGTGCGGCAGGCGTTTGTGCATGCCAAGGCAGTGGGGCGTGATAGCCACAAAATGAAGGCCTTTGTACGCTTTTGCGAGCTGCCCGGGCAGCGCGATGATTTTGTCGCCTGGTTCGAGCCCGAGCACTGGATCGTGGATCGGGTGGCGCCGTTTTTTGCCCGCCGTTTTGCCGGTATGCGCTGGTGTCTGCTGACGCCTTATCGCAGCGTTCGCTGGGATGGCGAGGCCTTGCAATATGGTCCCGGTGCCGAGCGCGCCGCCGCTGTCGCAGATGACCCGATGGAACAACTGTGGCAGACCTATTACGCGCATATCTTCAACCCCGCACGTCTCAACCCGCGCATGATGCAGCAGGAAATGCCGAAGAAATACTGGCATTTGCTGCCCGAGGCGCAGCTCCTGCCCAAGCTCATTGGCGAGGCCGGAGCCAAAGTTGCGGCAATGACCTCACGCCCATGGCAGCCGCCCAAACGCCGCCTGCGCAAACCGCCGGCATAACCGGCGCACCCGGCATTCATCGCGGTTATGGCAATGTGTGCAGCTTCGGGCATGTCCCTTGTCGAGAATCCTCCCAATGAAGACCACTGAAACCCAGGCTGTGCTGCATATCGCCCTGATGGCAGGTTTTGCCGATGGCGCCAAGCATGAACGTGAACGCGAGGCGGTACGCAGCATTGCCGAGAGCCTGGGCAATGACCCGGCGGTGAACCTGCCCTCGCTGTATCAGGATGTGCTGCTACGGCGCGTCAGCCTGGCCAGTGCAGTCGCGGCGCTGGAAAGCGAAGAAACCCGGCAACTGGCCTATGAAATGGCCGTCTGTCTATGCGATGCCGATGGCGTGCACAGCAGCGCCGAACGCGCTTTTTTGCAGGATTTGCAACAGCAGCTTGGGCTTGCCGAGGCGCCCAGCGACAACTTTGTGCAACAGGCCGACAGCCTGGCCGCTGCTGCCGTGCCGGATACGGCAAACCCGGTGGCAGCCAGCACCACGCCGCCGCCGCTGACAGTGATTGACCGCGATCAGCTTGAAGCACAAATCCGTACCGCTGCCATCACCAATGGCGCGCTGGAATTGTTGCCCGAAACCCTGTCCACCATGGCCATCATCCCGCTGCAAATGCGCTTGGTCTATCGCATTGGCAAAGCACATGGCTATGAGCTCGATAGCGGCCATATCAAGGATTTCCTGGCCACGCTGGGGGTGGGGCTGACCTCGCAATATCTGGAAAACGCCGGGCGCAAGCTCTTGGGTGGCCTGCTGAAGAAGGCCGGTGGCCGTATGCTTGGCGGCGTGCTGGGCGGCCTTGGCAAGCAGGCCATCAGCTCCGGCATGAGCTTTGCCAGCACCTATGCACTGGGGCATGTGGCGCTGGCCTATTACGCCGGTGGCCGCAAACTCTCTACCGATGTCTTGAAAAGCAGCTACCAGAACCTGTTCGGCCAGGGACAGCAGTTGCAGGCACAGCTGCGGCCACAAATCGAGCAGCGCGCACAAACCCTCGATATGGGCGAAATCATGCAACTGGTACGTGGCAAGGGGGTGTAACAGCCTGTTCAGTGGCTGGCATCGACTGTGTTGCCACTGTTGGGGCGATGCGCTATCGGCGGCTTTGTCATGAGGCAAAGCCGCTCAAGGTAATCTTGCCAATGCTCTGGCCGCTTTCAATCAGTGCATGTGCCTGGCGCAGATTGGCCGCATTGATTAGACCCAGCGAGCGCGTACGTGTGGTGGTGAGCTTGCCCGCATCAGCAAGCTTGGCCACGTTGCGCAGAATGTCTTGTTGGCGCCGCATGTCGGCAGTGCCCATCAGCGAGCGGGTGAACATGAATTCCCAATGCAGCGACAGGCTTTTGCGCTTCAACAATGTGATGTCCAGCGACTTGGGATCGTCAATCAATGCGATACGTCCTTGTGGCGATATCAATGCAACGATGTCGGCCAGATAGTCATCAGTATGTGTGGTTGAAAAAACAAAGGCCGGTGCGCCCAGACCCAGTGCTTCGACTTGTGCGGCCAGCGGCTGGCGATGGTCGATGACATGATGTGCGCCGCATTGCCTGACCCATTGGCTTGTTTCCGGACGCGAGGCGGTTGCGATAAGCGTCAGGCCGGTCAGGGCGCGTGCCAGTTGCAGGGTCATGGAGCCGACGCCGCCTGCAGCGCCAATCACCAGGAGAGCAGGGGCGGCACCCGCCACGGGCTTGTTCACCTCCAGTCGGTCGAACAGGGTTTCCCAGGCGGTCAGTGCAGTCAATGGCAGGGCAGCAGCGGCTTCATCATCAAGTGTGGCGGGGGCGTGCGCCGCGATGCGGGCATCCACGGCTTGTAATTGTGCATAGCAGCCCGGACGATCGATGGCGCCGGCATAGAACACGCGGTCGCCGGGTTGGAAGCCCTGCACGGATGCGCCAACTGCACGCACGTGTCCGACGGCATCCCAGCCGGGAATGCGCCATTGGCCTTCGGCCGGTTGTGCGCGGGCGCGTACTTTGGTGTCCACGGGATTGACGGCGATGGCCTGCACTCCGACCAGCAGGTCGTGCTCGCCGTACTCGGGTTCGGGAAGGTCGAGATCGACCAAGGATCGAGAATCGGAAATCGGCAGGGGTTGGTTGAAGGCGATGACTTTCATGGCGCATTCCTTTCAGTGAACGATTTGCGCAATTCTTGCCGCTATTGTCGATCTACGTAAGAACGCACATATTTTGCATATAGTGTCGAAAAGGATACCGTTATGGCGCGAATCCCCCATAAAACTTTCACTTGTGCTGCCGGGTGTACGGTCGAAGCCACGCTCAACCTGATTGGCGGCAAGTGGAAGGGTGTCATCCTCTACCGTCTGCTTTGCGAACAGGTGCTGCGCTTCAACGAATTGCGCCGTCTGTTGCCCAACATCACCCAGCGCATGCTGACCAATCAGCTCCGTGAGCTGGAGAATGATGGGCTGATCGCCCGCAAGGTCTATCCCGAAGTGCCGCCCAAGGTGGAGTACCGGCTGACGGATTATGGCCAGACGCTGGCTCCCGTCATCCACGCTTTGAAAGCCTGGGGCGATGCCCATGTCGGCCGTGAAGGCACAAGCGTGCCGATGGGCAAGCAGCCGTTGGACGAATGAGATTAATGCCCGTGTTTTCTGTCCGGTCTGTGCTGGCGCTTTGGGGCATGAGTTTCCACCCAGGCCTCGCGCTCGGCGGCGTTCATCTGGCTCCAGCGTTGGCGTAGCGCCGTGCGCTCTTCGGGACTCATGCGCCGCATGGCGTGATACAGCGCGATGGCATGACGGCGCTCGTCGGGGTTCATGTGCCGGGTACGCTGATACAGCGCGCGCATTTGCTGCTGTTCTTCGGGCGAGAGTTGTTCGAAGCGTTCACGGCCACGATGGGCGCGGGCGCGCTCTTCCGGGGTCATGGCCTGCCAGCGCTGCGCACGCGCAAGCATCCGCTGCCGCTGTTCCGGGCTGGCCTGGTTCCAGCGTTCGCGCGTGGGTTGAATCAGAAGTTCCTGCTGCGTACGTGGCAATTGTTCCCAGCGCAGCTGGATGTTGTCAGCAGACTGTGCCAGTGCCGGGACGGATAACAGGGCAAGCAGGGCAAGGGAGGTGTGTTTGATGTGCATCGCGGGGGTACTCATTTTGCGGCCAGGGTGCGGATTTCGTCCGAATCCAGCCAGGCATAAAAGTCCGGGGTGATGGACAGCAGGCCGTCGTCGCTATTGATATCGGCATCTGTGCTGAGCGGCTGCGCGGTCAATGTCTGTGCCGGGCTCGGGTCTGTTGGCTGCCGAAGCGGCGTCAGCAGCACGGCAAACAACGCCAGGCTGGCCAAAGCGGCGCCCCAAGGCAGCCAGCGGGCAGGTGTGCTCTGCCGGCGTTGTGTGGCGATGGCGGGTGAGAGTTGCAGGCGGATATGGCCGGGCAGATGCGCGGCGGCAGCCTGCCATTGCTGGCGCAGTTGTTGGTCGAATTGCTGGTCGTTCATCGCCAGTCCTCCAGTTGTGCTTGCAGTGCGGCGCGGGCGCGGGAGAGGTGGGTTTTCACCGAGCCTTCGCTACAGCCCATGATGTGTGCGGTTTGAGCCACGTCGAACTCTTCCAGTACCCGCAGGGTGAATGCTTCGCGCTGACGTGCGGGCAATGCCCGCAGCGCCTGCCGCAGCCGTTGCCAGGCCTCGCGGCTGTCGTGCTGGCGCGAAGGCTCGGGGGTGGCCTCGTCCATCCAGTCGATTGGCTGGCCTTCGTCATTGCTCGATGAAGTCAGCCAGCCAAGGCGGAAGCGTCGCCTGCGCTGTGCATCAATGATGCGGGTACGCAGGATGCGCCAGAACAGCGGCGGCCATTCGTCTGCCGGACGGGCGCGATAGCCGAGCATTTTCAGCATCGCCTCCTGTACCGCATCCAGCGCATCCTCACGATGCCGCAGGCTGGCCTCGGCAAAGCGGAAGGCGCGCGGCCCGACATCGCGCAAAAATGCCTCAAGCGTCGGCGCCGCTGTCGTCAGCGGTTCGCTTTCGGGTAGGGTGAAGCCGGCATCGGGGCACATGGGGCGAGAAGTCATGAGGGCAAAGTCCGATGCTGAAAACGCACGCCTGCGCCAATGGTTGACGCGCGCCTATCTCCCAAGCAGCGCTGCAAGTGCAATGGCCGCAGCGTACAGGCCAAAATCCAGGGGCGCCAACCAAAAGCCCGAAAGTATCCAGGCAAAGCCCAAGCCCATTTTCGGGAGGGATTCCCATGGCAGCATGCCCAGTTGCTGGCCGACCTGTGTGGCCATCAGCCCCCATTGCGCCAATGCGATGGCAAGTGCCGTGCCGAAGGCGGCCTGTGCGCTACGCCAAAAACCGGGGGCAAGGCGTGCAAGCCGCAGCATGATGAGCACATCCGCACAGGCGAGAAAGGCAAAAATCCAGGCAGGCAGGTCAAAAATGAACACCAGCATCACCCACAGCGCGGCCGCGCCGGATGCGCCGAGCAGAAGCAGGAAAAGACCAGTCAGTGAAACACGCGGCAAAGAGGAAGCAGTCATCGCTACAGGATAGAGCCTGCGGCGCTACAATGCGCCTCTTTGTCTTGCCTTGTGTGGCCATGTATTCCCGCAGCAGCGAACCGGTGCGCTTTGAGCGCGATTGCCAAGTCGTCCTTGTCCCCTCGGGAGAAGAAGTCACCATGCCGGCTGGCAGCGTCGGCTATATCACCCAGGCGCTGGGCGGCAGCTTTACGGTGTTTGTCGAGGGCAATCTGATGCGCGTGGCCGGCAAGGATGCCGATGCCATCGGCAAGGAGCCGCCGCCGCCGATTGAACTGCCGGACAACGCCAGTGACGAAGATGTCGAACAACTGGTATGGCGGCAGCTGCGCACCATTTTTGACCCGGAAATCCCCATCAACGTGGTGGAACTGGGGCTGGTGTACGAGGCCAATCTGCATCCCCTTGAGGACGGCCAGCGCCGGGTGGACATCAAGATGACGCTGACCGCGCCCGGCTGCGGCATGGGCGATATCCTGGTGGCCGATGTGCGCGACAAGCTGGAGATGATTCCGACCATTGTCGAAGCTGACGTGGAGCTGGTATTCGACCCGCCATGGAACCGCAGCATGATGAGCGAAGCGGCGCGCCTGGAAACCGGGATGTTGTGATTTGCGCAAGCCGGGCAGTTGCCCGGCTGCAATGTTGCAGGCTCAGACCGCCTCAAAGCGGTTGGCATCGACGTTCTTGCGCACCTTGTCCGGCTGCCAGATACGGCCGTTCATGGCCAGATAGGCACCCGGCGGCAGCGCCTGCACGGCGCCGACGGCGCAGCCAATATTGAATTCGGCATCGGAGCCGGCAAAACGTGCCGGATTCAGCGCCCCAGTCAGCACGATGGTTTTATCGGCAATGCTCGCCAACACTTTGGCCGTTTCCACCATCGAATCCGTACCGTGGGTGACCAGCACATGGCGTTCGCTCTGCGCAGCGATGGTGGCGCGCATCAGCTCGCGGTCGGCCTGGTCGATGAACAACGAGTCCTTGCGCAGCAGTGGAATGACATGGAAGCGGAAGGCGACGCCAAGGTCAGCGAGAATCTTGCCGATTTGCGGTTCGCCGACCTGATAGTCGGACTTGGCATCGAAATACACCTTGTCGATGGTGCCGCCGGTGGTGATGATGAGCAGGTCTTCCATTGCGGGATCTCTTGAAAAAGGCGCCCATTATCATGGAACACCGTGCTGGCTGACAGCTGTTTGATAACGCCGTTGCGGCAGCTGCCGTTGCGCAAGGATAATGCGCGCATGACCATCGCCTCTGCCGCCCTGCTGCTTTTCATCATTCTCGACCCGCTTGGCAATGTGCCAGTGGTGCTTAGCCTGTTGCGTTCGCTGCCGCCCAAGCGCCAGCTGATCGTTATCGCCCGTGAAGTGCTGATTGCACTGGTGGTGCTGATGTTGTTCCTGTGGTTTGGCAAATATGCATTGGATGCGATGCATTTGCGCCAGGAGTCGGTGTCGATTGCCGGAGGCATCGTGCTGTTCCTGATCGGCATCCGCATGATCTTCCCGCCCGCCGAGGGCATC
The DNA here is from genome assembly GCA_002798295.1 of Lysobacteraceae bacterium NML07-0707. Taxonomy (GTDB): domain Bacteria; phylum Pseudomonadota; class Gammaproteobacteria; order Xanthomonadales; family Xanthomonadaceae; genus Solilutibacter. Next base: position 42,858 of record NWQT01000019.1, read on the forward strand.
ATGGGCGATCAGCATGGCGGTGAGCCTTTTATTGTGCCGCTGGCGATTCCGATGATTGCCGGGCCTTCAGGCATGGCAGCGGTGATGCTGATGGGCACGCAATATCCCGACCGGATGTGGGAATGGAGTTTGGCGCTGCTGATTGCCTGGGTAGCGACAGCGGCCATTCTGCTGATGTCGCCGCTGCTGTACAAATGGCTGGGGCATCGGGTGCTGACTGCCGTTGAGCGACTGATGGGGATGCTGCTGGTGGCGATTTCCATCCAGATGCTGCTGGATGGTCTGGCCTCCTATTGGAGCTCAATGAAATAAGGCCGGTCGCTCGTCCCGGGTGACTGGATTGTGCGTTCAAAATTCCCAAAACCTAGTTGTCACCTGGCTTTCACATTTGCCCTCTAGGCTGTTAAACTGATGTTAACCATCCGGCTCGGTATTGTCTCACCGAGCCTTCTGTCTGTCTGTGAGCAGCCCCCCCCTCACTTTTCACGTCCTCAAGGTAATTGCGATGAACCGCACTCATACTCTTCGCCGGTCCAAGCTTGCGCTTGGTCTGATTGCCGCCCTGGCTGCGGCGCCCGTTTTCGCCCAGAGCACCTCCTCCGGTGTTGGTGGCGTAGTTACCGATGCCAGCGGCCAGCCGGTGATTGGTGCTGAAGTCACCATCACCCACGTTGAGTCGGGCACCATCAGCCGTGTCACCACGGATGCCAATGGCCGTTATAACGCACGCGGTTTGCGCGTGGGCGGCCCCTATACCATCGTGGTCAGCAAGGCCGGCGCTGGCAGCGATACTGAAGAAAATGTCTATCTGCCGCTAAACCAGGTGGCCACGGTCAATGCCAATTTGGCCGCCGCTGCCCAGCCCAATCTGGATACCGTGGTAGTAACCGGTGTGGCTATGGGGCCGGACATCTTCAGCCAGAACCGCATGGGTACGGCCACCAACGTCACCCGTGACACGCTCGAAGCCCTGCCTTCGGCCAACCGCAATATCCAGGACTTTATCCGTCTGGATCCGCGCATTTCGCAGGTCAGCAAGGCCGATGGCGCGATTTCTGCCGGTGGCCAGAATAGCCGCTACAACGCCATCCGCATTGACGGGGTGAGCGCCAGCGATCCGTTTGGACTGGAAGCGAACAATCTGCCGACCGAGCGCCAGCCGGTGTCGATGGATGCTATCCAGGAAATCAATATCGACCTTGCCAACTACGACACCACCATCTTTGGTGGTACCGGTGCGGTGATCAATGCCGTGACCCGTTCGGGAACCAACAAATTTGCCGGTACCGTGTATGGCAGCTACCGCAATGGTGATTGGGTGCGCAAAAATTTGCGCGATATCCCGTTTGCTGGCTTCAATAGCGAAAAAACCTATGGCGCCACTTTTGGCGGTCCGCTGGTCAAGGATCGGTTGTTCTTCTTCGTCAACTATGAAAAGTTCGAGCGCGATGCGCCGGGCATAAGCCTGTCCGCCACGCCGTATGGCCGTCATATCAGCGATGCGGATGTTGCTGCCGTGCAGGCCGCTGCCAGCACCTACGGTATCAACGCCGGTAGCCTGAATGTGCCGGGCAGCAAGACCGAAATCGAGGAATATGCGGCCAAGCTCGACTGGAATATCAATGACGATCATCGTTTTGCCCTGCGCTATAGCCATATGGAGCAGAACGTGGCGCGCTTCCCTGGCCTTACCAGCGGCTCCATCTCGCTCAGCAGCTATTGGTATGACCAGCCCAAGACCTTCAAGAGCCTGACTGGCGAGCTGTTCTCCAACTGGAGCGAGAACTTCACCAGTGAGGTCAAGGTCAGCCGTCGCGACTACCGCGCCGAGCGCGCGCCTTACAGCCGTCTGCCGTCGATTCGCATCAGGGGCTTTGGCAGCAATGATTCCAGCGTCTATCTGGGCACCGAGCAGAACACCCATGTCAACATCGTCGATACCCAGGAGTTGACCGCCTTTGCTGCCGGTACGTTGTATGTTGGCGACCATAGCATCAAGTTTGGCGCTGACTACAGCAAGAACGAAGTGCTGAACTTCTATGGCCGTAACTTGAATGGCGTGTACGAGTTCGCCGATCTGGAGGCCTTTATCGCCGGTACCCCGACCCGTTACCAGCTGCGTGCGCCACGCGCCAATGGCAGCATCGACGATATTCCGGCGCGTTATACGTTGAAGAACCTGGGTCTGTTTGTACAGGACACCTGGGCGATTTCGCCGGAGTTCACCCTGATGTACGGCGTGCGCGTGGACAAGCCGGACTTCAGCAACCAGCGCCTGTATAACGCCCGTATCCAGGAAGCCTTCGGCTACAACAATACCCAGACCGTGGACAAGCAGCTGGTTCAGCCGCGCATCGGTTTCAACTGGTCGCCGATCAGCGATCTGCGCGCGCAGCTGCGTGGCGGCGTTGGCCTGTTCAGCGGTACCGCCCCGAACGTCTGGCTCTCCGGTAGCTATTCCAATACCGGGTTGAACTACGTCGAGTATGACCTCAACAGCTCGCGCGGCCCGAAGCCGCTGCAGTTCAGTGCACAGGTGCCGCCGTCCACCGCGGGTCTCAATCCGCGCGCTGGCCGCCATAATGTCGATATCGTTGAGCCGGGTCTGCGCCTGCCGTCGGTGTGGAAGGCCAATCTTGCCTGGGAACAGGAATTGGGCTGGCAGGATCTGGTGTTCTCGGTGGAGCTGCTTGCCACCAAGGTCAAGGACGGCATCTATTTTGAGCGTCTTGACGTGATGGATCCGACCGCCGCCGGTCCGGACGGTCGTGCCATTTACTGGAATGACAAGGGGCTTGATCCGAATAATTTCGATGACCGTAGCCGTGGTATCAGCGATGGCCGCAAGGGCGCCTTGGCCAAGGCCAACCGTCCGCAGGATATCGGCAATGTGATGCTGATGCGCAATACCCACAAGGGGGGCAGCCACCAGTTCACCATTGGCCTGCAAAAGCCGTTGACCGAAAGCTGGGGCTGGAGCGCGTTCTATACCCGCACCAATGCCTGGGAAGTCAGCCCGTTGACCAGCTCGCAGAACACCTCGAACTGGAACAATACGCTGATCTTCAATACCAATGAGAATGTCGCGCGTCGCTCGCGTTACGCCCTGCGTGATCGCGTCAGCGCCACGCTGGAATTCAAGAAGGCGTTCTTCGGTGACTACAACACCCGCGTCGGCCTGTTCTACGAAGGTCGCAGCGGTCGTCCGTATAGCTACATCTTCTATAACGATGTCAATGGCGATGGTGCAACCACCAATGACCTGTTCTATGTGCCAGCGGCGCCGGGCGATGTGATCTTCCGTGGCGGTGCGGCGATGGAGCGCGACTTCTTTGCCTGGTTGGAGCAGAACCCCGAGCTTGGCAAGTATCGCGGCCAGGTGGCGCCGGCCAATGCCTTCACGGCCAAGTGGGTCAACAGCTTCGACCTGCGCGTGTCGCAGGAGCTGCCGGGCTTCTGGCGTGGGCACAAGTCGGAAATCTCGCTCGACATCATGAACATCGGTAACCTGCTCAACAAGAAGTGGGGGCTGATTGATGATTACGGCTTCTACTCCACCCGCCGCGTTGCCAGCTATGCCGGTATCGATCCGGCTACCGGCAAGTATGTCTATAACTTCACCGGTACCGACAACGCGCAGATTCAGGAAAACAATAACGACAAGGGCAATACCGGCGTATCCCGCTGGTCGGTCATGGTCGGCTTCCGTTACAAGTTCTGATTCTGTCTGCATGCGTTTGAAAACGGCCGGTTTTACCGGCCGTTTTCTTGTCTGGCGGCAAGGACGTCATCCGCTTTTCGCATTCATGCGCTAAAGTCTGCGCATGCATACAAGAATCCAAGAACAAATCACCCCCTCCCGTTCCAACCTGCCGACTGTTTGCGCCAACATCTATCCCAAAGGCGGACTGGATGTGCTCTCCCGCGAAGAAGTTGCACGCCTCAAGGATGCCTCCAGCGGCGGCATGCATGAGCTGTTGCGCCGCTGTGCACTGGCAGTGCTGACGACCGGCAGCACCTCTGATGATCCGGATGCCGCGCGTGTGCTGTATCCGGACTTCGACATCCAGGTGACCCAGCAAGATCGTGGTATCTGCATCGAATTGCAGAATGCGCCGGGGATCGCCTTTGTCGATGGCCGCATCATCCGCGGCGTGGCGGATCTGTTGTTTGCCACTGTGCGCGATCTGGCCTATGCCGCGATCGAGATGGTGCCCGAATGCGTGGAAGGGCTGGAAGGCGAGGCGGCGATTACCGATGCGGTATTCCGCATCCTGCGCAATGCCCGGGTGCTGCAACCCGCCGATCCAAACCTGGTGGTGTGCTGGGGCGGGCATTCGATCAGCCGCGAAGAATATCTCTACACCAAGCAGGTTGGCTACGAGCTTGGCTTGCGCGGCATCGACATCTGTACCGGCTGCGGGCCGGGAGCGATGAAGGGGCCGATGAAGGGCGCAACCATTGCCCATGCCAAGCAGCGCCAGCGGCGCTCGCGTTATATCGGTATCACCGAGCCGGGGATTATCGCGGCCGAATCGCCCAACCCGATTGTCAACCATCTGGTGATCATGCCGGACATTGAAAAGCGTCTGGAAGCCTTTGTGCGCATGGCGCACGGCATCATCGTGTTTCCCGGAGGCGTTGGTACTGCCGAAGAAATCCTCTACCTGCTCGGCATCCTGTTGCGCGAGGAGAACCAGGGCATCGAAATGCCGCTGGTGTTTACTGGCCCGGCTTCGGCTGCCAGCTATTTTGAGCAAATCGACAAGTTCATCCGCCTGACGCTGGGCGAGGCGGCCACAAAGCATTACCGCATCATCATTGCCAATCCGGAAGAAGTAGCGCGCTGCATGGTCGATGGCATTCGCCGGGTACGCGAGCAGCGGGTGGCCAGCAAGGATTCGTTCTTCTTCAACTGGCGGCTGCATATTCCGCTGGACTTCCAGCAGCCCTTTGATCCCGATCACGCGGCGATGGCAGCGCTTGACCTCAACCACGGACGTAAGCCACATGCGCTGGCAGCCGACTTGCGCCGTGCGTTTTCCGGCATCGTCGCCGGCAATGTCAAGGAAAGCGGCGTGCGCCGGATCGAGGCGCATGGCCCGTTCCGGATCAATGGCGCGCCGGACATGATGGCGGCGCTGGACGAGCTGCTGCGCGCTTTCGTCGAGCAGCGGCGGATGAAGATTTCCGGCGAGTACAAGCCAGTATACCGCGTGATGACTTGATTGCATGGCTGATTTGGAGACAACACATGAAGTATTTGCGCGGACATGTGTTATTGGTGGGCTTGGCGTTGTTTTCTGCATCCGCCCTGGGCAATGGGCAAAAGCGCATTGCCATCACCATTGATGATTTGCCGGTTGAGTCGGCTACGCCGATTACGGTGGAAGAGAGCGCTGCGCTGAATCGCTCAATTCTCGCAGCGCTCAAGCGGCACCAGGTCAAGGCAGTAGGCTTCGTGAATGAGGATCGCCTGCTTGTTTCGGGCAAAATCGATGCGGGCGTAGCCATCCTGAATGACTGGCTGGATGCCGGGATGGAGCTTGGTAATCACAACCATGGGCATGTCGGTCTGTGGGCATCATCGCTGTCGGAAAACATGGATGCGGTGCTGAAGGGTGAAGTTTTTACCCGTTGGATCAGCGTCAGGAAGGGCGTGCCGCTGCGCTACTACCGTCACCCCTATACCCAGACGGGCAAGAGTGATGATGAGCAGAGCGTCTTTGAGGATTTTCTGGCAGCGCGGGGCTATACGGTGGCGCCATTTACCATTGAGCATGGTGATTACATCTTTGCCTGTGTTTATGACAAGCTGCCAGCACAGGATGCACGGCGAGAACAAGTCGCTGCCGAATACGATATGCATCTGCGGCAGTCGGTAGGCATTTTCGAGCGCATGACGGATGAACTTTTCGGCAGACAAATCCCACAAGTGCTGCTCATTCATGCCTCGCGCTTGAACGCTGCTACGCTGGATCGAAGTCTGTCTACCCTGAAAGAGTTGGGCTATCAATTTGTCTCGTTGGATGAGGCGCTCAAAGACGAGGCATATCAAACGCCTGCCAAGGCAAGCCGACGCTTTGGCCCGTCATGGTTGGCACGCTGGGCGCGGGCCAAAGGTGTCAAATTGAGTGCTTATGGTCAGGAGGCCCCCGGCGGCATGAGCGCCGAGCTTCATCAGGCGCTTTGCAGCGAGTAAAACCAAACAAGGCCGGGAATTTCCCGGCCTTGTGTTTTGCTCAAGCATGGAACTTGCGCACTTACTTCATGTTCTTGGCAACAAAGTCCCAGTTGACCAGGTTCCAGAAGTGCTCCAGATAGGTCGGGCGGGCGTTGCGGTAGTCGATGTAATAGGCGTGTTCCCAGACATCGCAGGTCAGCAGCGGCTTGTCATCGCCGGTCAGCGGGGTGGCGGCATTGGAGGTGCTCACCAGTGCCAGCGAGCCGTCCGGACGCTGCACCAGCCAGGCCCAGCCGGAGCCGAAGGTGCCAATCGCGGTCTTGGTGAATTCTTCCTTGAACTTGGCAAAGTCGCCAAAGGCAGCATTGATTGCTTCCAGCAGCTTGCCGGTCGGCTCGCCGCCGCCATTGGGCGACAGGCAGTTCCAGTAGAAGGTGTGATTCCACACCTGGGCGGCGTTGTTGAACATGCCGCCTTGCGATTTTTGGATGATCTCTTCCAGCGAAAGCGCGGCAAACTCGGTGCCTTCAATCATCTTGTTGAGGTTGTCCACATAGGCCTTGTGGTGCTTGCCGTAGTGGAAGTCGATGGTTTCACCGGAGATATGCGGCTCCAGTGCAGTGCGGTCATACGGAAGGGCTGGCAGCTCGATGGCCATGGCTTGCTCCTTTGGGGGTGAAAGAAGCCGCAGCGGGGAGGCCGCGGCTGGCGGTAGAATGCGCCATTCTAATTCCCCGTAACGTGTTCTGCCTGTGAGGCAGTGTCTGGAGTTGTCATGTCCGTGATGGACCGTATCAAGAGCGAAGTTGAATCCCACCCGATCGTGCTGTTCATGAAAGGCACGGCGCAGTTCCCGATGTGCGGCTTTTCCAGCCGTACCGTGCAGGCGCTGAAAGCGGCCGGCGCTACCGAGTTGCGCACCATCAATGTGCTGGAAGACCCGGAAATACGCGCCAATTTGCCGCGCTATTCCAACTGGCCGACCTTTCCGCAGTTGTTCATCAATGGCGAGCTGATTGGCGGCTGCGACATCACCCTGGAACTGTTTGAGTCCGGTGAGCTGGCACGCATCGTCGCCGAAGCTGGCAAGGCGTGAGTACAGCCGCCGCGCCGCGCCTTGACGGGCGCATCATCTTGTTGACCGGCGCCACGGGCGGGCTGGGGCAGGCTGCAGCCAAGGCGATGGCGCGCGCCGGCGCCACCGTGGTGCTGTCCGGGCGCAATATGCGCATGTTGAACCGGCTTTACGATGCACTCAAAGACATCGGCCCCGAGCCGCTGCTGTATCCGATGGACTTGGAGGGCGCCACGCCCGATGATCATCTGCAACTGGCCGAGCGCATCCAGGATGCCTTTGGCCGTCTTGATGGCTTGATTCACTGCGCTGCCGAGTTCCGCGCGCTGACGCCGCTGGAGTACACCGACCCGGCGCATGTGGCACGCGCCATGCACATCAATGTCACCGCGCCAATGTGGCTGACCGCTGCGTTGATGCCGGTGCTGAAAGCCTCCAACGATGCCGCCGTGTTGTTTGTGGTGGACGATGCCGAACATGCCGGCAAGCCATTCTGGGGGCCGTATGCCATCAGCCAGCAGGCGCGCGCGGCACTGGTGCCGCAGTGGGCGGCGGAAATGGCCGGCTCCACGGTGCGCATCTGCGGCCTGCAACCTGGCCCCATGCGCACCCCGTTGCGCGGGCGCGCCACGGTGGAGGATGTTGACCCCAACTTGCGCAACCCGGAGAGCTATGCCGACGATTGTGTGCGCCTGTTGTCTGCCGCGGGCGCGGCCTGGCATGGCCGCATCGACCGGGTGATGGCTGCACAGGATTTGCCCGCAGAACCGCTGCCTGCGGCGGCACAGAAGCCTGCCAAAATCAGCCTGCCGACCCTGGAGTGATTTGTGCCGGGCGCAGGCATGCCGCCCGGCTGCCATTGTTTGAACAGGCGCTCAGTCCTGCGGCCTTTTGCCAAAGCGTGCGATGAGTCCCGCCCAGCTGCCGGCGACAATCACCACGATGGAAAGTGCAGTAATGCCCAGGGCATACAGGCGGGCGCTGCCTTGCCATGCCCAGGTTTCCATCACCCCGTAGGAGAACCAGAACAGCGCCATGATGCTGGCCCAGAAGGTGGCGGTGCGTACCCGCAGGGCGATGGCGGCGGCGAACAGCAGCGGCGGCAGGGCATTGAACATGATCCTCAGCCAGTGCCCCTGAAAGCCCAGGGTGTACAGCGCGGCAATGCCGATGAGCGAAACCAGCACGGTTTTGTGTGCGCCACTCATGCCTTTCATGCGCCCAGCCTCCTGGCCAGCTGCGCCAGGCGACGGCCAAAGGCGCGCGCCAGTTCAGCTTCTTCGGCGCTGAGGGTGGCATCGGCATCACTGCCTGCCACATGGCTGGGGCCATAAGGGGTGCCACCGCTACGGGTAGAGGACAGGGCGGCCTCGCTGAAGGGAATGCCGGTAATCACGCAGCCATGGTGCAGCAGCGGAATCATCATCGACAGCAGCGTTGATTCCTGGCCGCCGTGCTGGGTGGCGGAAGAAGTAAACACGCCCGCGGGCTTGCCGATCAGGGTGCCATTGGCCCATTCCGTGCCCAGGGTGTCGAGAAAATGCTTGACGGCCGCGGCCATATTGCCAAAGCGTGTGGGGCTGCCCAGCGCCAGTCCTGCGCATTCGCGCAGGTCGTCAACTGAAACATAGGGCGCGCCACTTTCGGGCACCGGCGGCAGCGCGGTTTCGGTTTGCGGGGCGACCGGGGGGACGGTGCGCAGCCGTGCCGACATGCCGTCCACCTCGCCCACGCCGCGGGCGATTTGCCGCGCCAGCGCAGCCACCGAGCCGTTGCGGCTGAAATACAGCACCAAAATTTCCATCGTTCGGGTTGCCAGTTGCCAATCAGGGTGCACAGTGTATGGGAAGCTCTGAATATTCAGAGCCGCCTGCGGCGCTGGAGAGCTGCCACAAATCAATCATGCAAGTGAATTGATTCGCGCGAGCCAAGTCCTGGCATGTGCCGGACGTGGCGTGGGCTGGCAACCAGGATGGCGTTGTTCAGGCTTTCCTATGCGGTAGTCTTGCCCAATGCGCCAACTCTCTTTCACCGACCGTATCCAGCATGATGCCCGCAGGTTGTTTGAGCATGCCACCGACCGGGGACGCTTGCTGAGTTTTGCCCGCTTTGTCTGGCAGCGTTTTGTCGATGACCGCCTGTTTGAGGCGGCCGGCTCGCTGGCCTATATCAGCCTGTTTGCGCTGGTGCCGCTGGTCACGGTGATTTTCAGCACGCTCTCGGCCTTCAAGGTGTTCACCGAAGGGCGCTGGGCGGAAAAATTGAGCGATTACATCTTCATGAACTTCGTGCCTTCATCGGCGCGCGCGCTTGAGGAATACCTGCTGCAATTTTCCGAAAACGCCAATGCGCTGACCGTGCTGGGCACGGTGGTGCTGGTGATATCGCTGCTGATTACGCTGACCAGTGTGGAAGCCATTTTCAACCGTATCTGGCGGGTGCCGACCACGCGGCCGCAGCTGAGCCGTTTTCTGGTGTACTGGACGGTGCTGACCCTGGGCGCGGTGTTTGCGGTGGCCAGCATGGCGTTGTCGGCGCAGTTTTTTGCGCTGGCGATTTTTGATTCCGAGCCGGGGCAGTGGCTGGAGAATTGGCTGCTCAGGGCTACGCCGGTTTTGATCGAGTTGGGCGTATTTACGGCGATTTACCGGGTAGTGCCGCACCGCACGGTGAAATGGAGCCATGCACTGGCCGGTGCGCTGCTGGGGGTGAGCGGCTTTGAGCTGGTGAAGTGGGGGCTGGGCGTGTTTTTGGGCAACTTCAATACCTACGAGCGCATCTATGGCTCGGTGGCCTTGTTGCCGGTGCTGCTGATGTGGACTTATTTCAGCTGGGTGGCGGTATTGCTGGGCGCCTCGTTTGCTTCCAGCCTGTCGGCATTCCGCTATCAGCCGCAGAGCCTGCGCTTGCCTGAAGGCTATGAAATTTATGGCATGTTGCGCCTGTTGGGGCGGCTGCATGAGGCGCGCCAACAGGGGCTTGGCCTGCATAGCGATGAATTGCGGCAACGCGAGCCGATGCTGACCGATACCCTGGTGCAGGAAATGCTGTGCCAGCTGGCTGAAGCCAACATCGTGGTGCGTGCCGAGAGCGGCGGCTGGCTGCTGGCGCGCGATCTGGACAATGTCCGCATGGCCGAGCTGTACAGCGCCGGGCGTTTGCGCATCCCGATTCACGAGGTGGACTTGCCCAGCCAGCAAGATGCACTGGGGCGGGCAGTGATGGTGCAGCTCGATGAATTGCGCCTGCCGCTACGTGAGCTGTTGCAGCGCAGTGTCGGCAGTGTGTACCGCTCGCTGCCGTTCAACCATCCGCACGCGGGGCAGTAAAGCGCGGCTTGGCGGGCATGCGCAGGGCAATGCGTTCGCGGTTGATGGCCAGTGCCTCGGGCGTGGGCTGATAGTCGCGCCAGAGCGCCGGGTCATCGGGCAAGTCGGCCGGCCAGATATCGCTGACATTGAAGCCGCGGCGCCGGCATTCCTGATGCAGCGCCTGATAGCGGTGCTGCAAGAAGGTAAGTTTGTCGAAGAAAAACCGCACATGGCCTTCGCCCAGCTTGTATTCGGCAGGCTGCCCGGCAAGATTGAACTTGCCGCGTGCCACCAGATTGGGGATGCGGGTCAGCTCGCGGTGCTCGGCCAGAAGGTGCTGGTCGCACAGCTCGGCAGGCGGCACGATATTGATGCGGGTCATGGCGTCCTTGATGCGCCCGTGCGTAACGCCATGGCGGCGGGCTTCATAGCTTGACCGAATACCACTGGGTATCGTCTTCCTGCCAGCCGGATGCGCGATACAGCGCGCGCGCCGCTTCGTTGCGGCGACCGGTTTCCAGTTGCAAATGGCTGGCGCCATCGGCGCGGGCGTAATCGACAGCGGCCTTCAGTAGCGCCTTGGCGATGCCATTGCGGCGCTGCTCCGGCGGCACATAGATATCGTTCAGCACCCAGATGCGGGCCGTCTGTACCGAGGAGTACATCGGATAGAGCTGGGCAAAGCCCAGGGCAGTATCGCCCTGTTCGGCCATCAGCACCACCGACTCATTATTGCCAATACGGGCGCGCAGCCAGTTGCGGGCGCGGGGCAGGTCGCTGGGCTGGTCGTAGAACTGGCGGTAGGCATCAAACAGCGGAACCAGTGCATCGACATCTTCAAGTTCGGCCTGGCGTACTTGGATTTTCATGGCAGTCCTGTCAGGGCATGGCCTGTGCGGGGGAATGGGGGCATCTTGCCTGATTTTGGCAAAACACAGTGGGCGGTGGGTCAAGATTCGGCCATCAGCTGCGCCAGTGCATCGGCCTGCGCTTCGTGCATCAGCCGCTCAATCAGCGCATCAAGCTGGCCTTCGATGATGTTGGGAAGGTCATACAGGGTCAGGCCTTCGACGCGGTGGTCGGTGATGCGCCCCTGCGGATAGTTGTAGGTGCGGATGCGCTGGCTGCGGTCGCCACTGCCCACTTGCAGCTTGCGCTCGGCGGCCTGGGCGGCCTGGCGGCGCTCGGCCTCGGCTTCGGCCAGCATCGCGGCCAGGCGCTTCATCGCCTTGTCGCGGTTGGCATGCTGGCTGCGCTCGGTTTGCGACTCCACCACCACGCCGGTGGGGACGTGGGTGATGCGGATGGCCGATTCGGTCTTGTTGACATGCTGGCCACCGGCGCCGCTGGAGCGGAACGTGTCGATTTTGAGGTCGGCCGGGTTGATCTGGATGTCGATATCGCCCGCCTCCTCGGCGATGATGGCGACCGTCGCTGCCGAGGTATGGATGCGGCCTTGCGATTCGGTGGCCGGGACGCGCTGCACCCGGTGCGTGCCGGATTCGTATTTCAGCCGCGCATAGGCGCCTTCGCCCTCGACGCGGGCGACGATTTCCTTGAAGCCGCCATGTTCGCCGGGATTGGCCGATTCCACCTCGACCCGCCAGCCCATGCGTTCGGCATAGCGCGAATACATGCGGAACAGGTCGCCGGCAAAAATCGCCGCCTCGTCACCGCCAGTGCCGGCGCGCACTTCCAGATACAGGCTGCCGTCATCACGGGCATCGCGCGGCAAAAGATGCGCCAGCAATTGGGTTTCCAGCGTGTCCAAACGGTTGCGGGCGCTTTCGATTTCATCGGCGGCCAGCTCCGCCAGCTCCGGGTCGGTGCGCATTTCTTCGGCGGTGGCAAGGTCAGCGCGCGCGCGCGCTTCATCGGCCAGTGCGCGGGCAAGCGGCTCAAGCCGGGCAAACTCGCGCGAGAGGCGGCGGAATTCGTTTTGATTGCCGATCACCGAGGGCTCGCCCAGCAGGCGTTCCAGCTCGTCGCGGCGCTCAACAAGGACTTCAAGCTTGCGGCGTAGCGTCGGTTGCATGGTCGTCGGTATCCGGCAGGGGCGGGAACAGGCGGTCAATGGCGCGCGCCAGCTCGCCATCGCCATTGGCAGCGGCATCGCGCAGGGCGATGGTGGGCGCGTGCAGCAGGCGGTTGGTCAGGGTATGCGCCAGCAAGTCCAGCGCGGCCTGCGGGTCGGCGCCGCTGGCCAGCAGGCGCTGTGCCTTGCGCATGGCCTCATCGCGCGCCAGCTGCCCATGGGCGCGCAGGCGGCGTACCGGCGCATCGTGGCGCAGCAGCTGGATGCGCTCCATGAAGCGCTCGGCGTGCAGCGCGGCGATGGTTTCGGCCTCGGAGGCGGCTTCGCGGCGGCTGCGGCGGTTTTCTTCCACCGCGCGCTCCAGATCATCCACGGTGTACAGGAATACATCGGCCAGCTCGGCAATATCCGGCGCGATATCGCGCGGCACGGCCAGATCCATCAGCAGCATCGGCCGGTGTTTGCGCTTTTTGAGCGCGGCTTCCACCTGATATTTCAGCAGTACCGGATCGCGCGCGGCGGTGGCGGAAAACACGATGTCGGCTTCGGCCAGATGGCGGTCAAGCTCGGACAGGGGCAGGGCAAAGCCGCCATGACGGCTGGCGACATCCTGGGCATGCGCCAGGGTGCGGTTGGCGACCATCAGCCGCTTGACCCGCCCTTCGGACAGGTGTTTGGCGGTGAGCTCGATGGTTTCGCCCGCGCCAATCAGCAGCACATGCGAATCTTCCAGCCGGGCAAAGGTGTTCTGTGCCAGACGCACGGCAGTGGAGGCCACCGATACCGGGTGCTGGCCGATACGGGTATGGGTACGGGCGTGCTTGGCGGTGCCAAAGGCTTGCTGGAACAGCCGGTCCAGTTGGCTGCCGAGGCTGCCGGCATCGCGCGCCTGCGTCCAGGCATCCTTGACCTGCCCCAGAATCTGCGGCTCGCCCAATACCAGCGAGTCCAGGCCGGCGGCGACGCGGAACAGGTGACGCACGGCGGCCACATCCTGGTGCCGGTACACATACGCATCCAGCGGCAGGCGCTCGCCGGGGCGCTGCGCCAGCCATTCCTGCAAGACGGTGCCCTCGCCATCGGCAAGCGCGTACAGCTCGGTGCGGTTGCAGGTGGAAAGAATCGCCGCCTCATGCACGCCTGGCATGGCCTTGAGCGCGGCCAATGCTTCCGGCAAGGCGGCAGCATCAAACGCCAGACGCTCGCGCAGAGCAACCGGTGCGGTTTGATGATTGACACCCAGTGCGTGGAAAGTAGGGGCGCTCGGCATATTCAGCGGCTTGCGTTTAAGCTGGCAGCAATCTGGAACCAACGCGCATTTTACGCTGCTGCACATGTCGAACGAAGCTCATCGTATTTTCTCCCTGTGGCTGCCCCTGTGCCTGGCGCTGGCGCCCCTGCCGCTGGCGGCTGCATCTGGCGAAAAAAAAGCCGACATTGAAATCGCGCTGGCGCCGGTCATGGCTGGCGAATTTGCGTTGCAGGCGGGCAAGCTTGACGAGGCCGCTGGCCATTATTTGCAGGCGGCGCGCAGCAGCGCTGATGCCGAACTTGCCGCACGCGCCACCCGAATTGCCCTTTTGGCAGGCGATACGCCGCTGGCCGCCGCTGCCCTTGCCCTCTGGCAGCGCCATGCAGCGCCATCGCTGGACATGCATACAGCCGAGGCGCTGCTGGCCTTGCGCCAGGGGCGGCGAAGTCCGGCGCTGGCGGCGCTGGAAAAGCTGCTGGCAGACCCCGCGCCCGAGCGCTGGCGCAATGCCCTGATGGTGCTGTCATCGGCGGGCGCGGACAATGCGGATGCCGCCTGGCTGATGAAACGCCTCTACCAGCGCGGACGGCTGCCCTTGGATGATTTGCCGGCGATGCTGGCATTGGCGCGCTGGGCGCAGCTGTCGGGGCAGATGCAGCTGAGCGGGCAGATGCTGGATGCGGCGGCGGCCAGCTTCCCGGATGATCCGCGCATCTTGCTGCTACAGGCATCGCTGGCAGCGGCGCTGGGGGACAAGGCTGGCGCCAGTGACAAACTGGCCCAGGCGCGCAACCGGGTGGATGGCCAACCGCTGTTGCGCATCGCATTGGCCGATGAATACCAGCGCATGGGCGAGTTTGCCGATGCCGAACAGGTGCTGGCCGAAGGGCCGCAAAACTTGCAAATTCAGGCGATGCGTGCCGGGCTTCTGGAACGCGCCGGCAATCTGCCAGGGCTTGAGGCGCTGTATCGGCAGATGCAGCCAGTACCGGCCGATGCCGGGCCGCGTTACCGGCTGCTCCTGGGACAGATGGCGGAAATGCTCAAGCAATACCCGGCTGCACTTGTCTGGTATGACAGCATCCAGGCGGCGGAATGGACGCATGTGTTGCAGCTGCGCCGCGCGGTGGTGCTGCATGCCCTGGGGCGCAAGGACGAGGGCTATGCGCAATTGCGCGCATTGCAAAACAGCGCGCCGGACGAGGCGCAAAAGAGTGCCGGCGAGGATGACCCGCGCCGGGATGGTTTTTTGGCCGAGGCGGAGTTGCGCCAGCAAGACGGCGACCGTGAGGGCGAGCTGGATGCCTATGCGCGCGGCTTGATGACGCTGCCGGATGATCTTGCCATCCTTTATTCGCAGGCACTGGCCTGGGAGCGGTTTGACGATATCGAGCGCGCCGAGGCCAGCCTGCGCAAGATTCTGCTGATCGCCCCGGACAATGTCGCCGCACTCAATGCGCTGGGCTATACGCTGGCCGACCGTACCACCCGCTACAAGGAAGCGCTGGCGCTGATTGACCGCGCGCGCGTGGCCGAGCCGGACAATGGCGCCATCCTCGATAGCCACGGCTGGGTGCTGTACCGGCTGGGCAGGCACCGGGAAGCATTGGCGCAGCTAAAGCGTGCGTTTTCGCTGCATCGTGATGCCGAAGTCGCCGCGCATATCGCCGAAGTATTGTGGGTGATGGGGCGGCGCGATGAAGCCCGGCAGTATTTTGACCAGGCACGCAAACTGAACCCCGAACATCGCGCCTTGCAGCGCGCCCTGCAAACTACCGGAGCCAAGCTGTGAAGCCTGCCTGTCTTGTCATGATTCCGGGGCTGCTGCTTGCAGCCTGTAGCAGCCAACAGCCGCGGCCGCAAGCGCCTGCCCATACCTGCGACGCCGATGCGCAAGCACAGAGCGAGGCGTGCAGGCGATGGATTGCGGCGCTGCCTGCCGGGATGGATACGCATTGGCAAATGACGGGCCGGGTGGCGATTGTCAGTGGCGCACACAGTGGCAATGCCCGCATCGAATGGCAGCAGCAGGATGCGCAGCACTATCAGGTGCTGTTGTCTGCGCCCCTGACCCGGCAGAGCTGGCAGCTGTCGGTCGGCGGCGGCGAGGCAGTCATTCACGGCCTGCCTGAAGGCGCGCGTCATGGCGCGGATGCCGCCGCGCTTTTGCATGCAGCAACCGGCTGGGATATTCCAGTGCGCGCCATGCCTTACTGGCTGCGGGGGCGTCCGGCGCCGGATATGGCCGTTTCGCAATATCGCTTTGCTGCCGATGGCAGGCTGCTTGGCCTTGTGCAAAACGGCTGGCATATCGAGTTCAGCCCCGGCGCGCAGTGGCCTTCGCGCATCCAGGCCATCCAGGGGGAAAACCGCGTGCGGCTGGTGGTGGACAAGTGGAGTGCGGCGCAATGAATACCCGCGACTTTGCCGCAAGCGATGGCTGGAGCGCCTGGCCAGCCCCGGCCAAGCTCAATCTGATGCTGGAAATCACCGGCCGCCGCGCGGATGGCTATCACACGCTGCAAACCGTGTTCCGCATGCTGGACTGGGGCGATCGCGTGCATCTGCGGCTGCGCGCGGATGGCCGCATCTGCCGTGTGGGCGACTCTGTTGCCGGGATGGCCGAGGCCGATGACTTGGCGGTGCGCGCCGCGCGCTTGTTGCAGGCCGAAACCGGCTGCCCGATGGGGGCGGATATCGCCATCGAAAAGCGCATCCCGGCCGGTGGCGGCTTTGGCGGCGGCTCCTCGGATGCGGCCACCGTGCTGCGGGTATTGAACCGGCTGTGGCGGCTGAAGCTGCCGGTGGCAAGACTTGCGCAGCTGGGCTTGCAGCTGGGCGCAGATGTGCCGGTATTTGTATATGGGCATAATGCCTGGGCCGAAGGCGTGGGCGAGCGCATCACCCCGGTTGAGCTGCCGGAGGCAGCCTATGTGCTGGCCTTTCCGGGGGTGCATGTACCGACGGCTGAACTTTTTCAATCAAAAGAATTGACTCGCAACGCAAAGCCGGCCACAATACGCAACTTCCTCTCCGGGGAACGGGTCGGCAATGCGTTCGAGCCGGTGCTCAGAAAGCGTGAAGCGGCAGTCGCAGCAACGCTGGAAGCATTGGCAAGCATCGGCAAAGCCAGGCTCACCGGTAGCGGCAGCGGGTGTTTTGTCGAGTTTTCCACGCTGGATGAAGCCCGAGCCGCGCAAGCCCGGTTGCCCTTGTCGTTGCAGACGCAAGTGGTGGCAGGGGCAGCGCGCTCACCGTTACTGGATGCGCTGGAGAGCACAACGCAAATTTAGGGGCGTCGCCAAGTGGTTAAGGCACCAGGTTTTGATCCTGGCATGCGTAGGTTCGAATCCTTCCGCCCCTGCCATACAACAGGACGAATGATGAATTGCACAGCGCATGGTCGCCCGCTTTCTCATTCGTCCGTTTTTCTTTTCAGGGTTTGCTTCAGGATTGACGATGGACGGTAGCAATTTGCTGGTTTTTTCCGGTAACGCCAATCGCCCGCTGGCCAAGGCCGTTTGTGACGAGCTGGGTATCCGCATGGGCAAGGCGCTGGTCGGGCGCTTCTCCGATGGCGAGGTCCAGGTGGAAATCGAAGAAAACGTGCGCGGCAAGGACGTTTTCGTTATCCAGCCGACCTGTGCGCCTTCGGCGGAAAACCTGTTCGAGCTGCTGGTGCTGATTGATGCGCTCAAGCGCGCCTCGGCCAGCAAGGTCACTGCGGTGGTGCCTTATTTCGGCTATGCCCGCCAGGATCGCCGTCCGCGCTCGGCGCGCGTGCCGATTACCGCCAAGGTCGCTGCCAGCATGTTCAGCGCGGTCAAGACCGACCGGCTGCTGACCTTGGACTTGCATGCCGACCAAATCCAGGGCTTTTTCGATGTGCCGGTGGACAATGTCTATGCCTCGCCGCTGCTGCTGGCCGACATCTGGCGCGTGTACGGCACCGAAAACATGGTGGTGGTCTCGCCCGACGTCGGCGGTGTGGTGCGTGCCCGCGCCATCGCCAAGCGCCTGGACGATGCCGACCTTGCCATCATCGACAAGCGCCGCCCGCGCGCCAATGTCGCCACGGTGATGAACATCATCGGCGATGTGGCCGGCAAGAATTGCGTGCTGGTTGATGACATCGTCGATACCGCCGGCACGCTGTGCGCTGCCGCTGCCGCGCTCAAGGAAAACGGCGCTGCCAAGGTGGCTGCCTACATTACCCACCCGGTGCTGTCGGGGCCTGCCATCGACAATATCACCCGCTCGGCGCTGGACGAGCTGGTGGTGACCGATACCATTCTGCTCTCCGATGCGGCGCGGACTTGTGACAAAATTCGCCAGATTTCCGTGGCCGAGATGCTGGCCGAAACCATCCGCCGGATTGCCTTCGGCGAATCGGTCAGCTCCCTGTACGTGGATTGATTCAAAGCATTCGCGCGGTGCAAGCTGCGCAAATCGGCTCCTCTGGTCGCGGGGGAGTCGCCCTGCCGCAGCGATGCGGTTTTCAATGAACCTTAAGTGAGAGACAACATGTCCAACCAACACAAACTTGTGGCATTTGCCCGTAAGGACGAGGGGAAAGGTGCGAGCCGCCGCCTGCGTCGTGCCGGTCAGCTGCCTGCGGTCATCTACGGTGGCGGTGAAGCGCCGCAGAGCATCACCCTGAACCAGGAGCCGGTGTGGCTGGCTCAGCAGCATGACTGGTTCTATTCCTCGCTGATCAGCCTGGATATCGACGGCAAGGTCGAGCGCGTGCTGCTGCGTGATATGCAGCGCCATCCGTACAAGCAAATCATCATGCACCTGGATTTCCAGCGCATCCCGCAGGGCGTGGAAATCACCGTGCGCGTGCCGCTGCACTTCACCAACATCGAAAATTCGCCGGCCGGCAAGTCCGCTGAAGTGACCGTCACCAGCGAACTCAACGATGTGGAAGTGGTGATGCTGCCGCGCCATCTGCCGGAGTTCATCGAAGTGGATCTGGGCAGCATCAAGGCCGGTGACACCGTGCACCTGTCCGATGTCAAGCTGCCCGAAGGCGTGCGTCTGGCACATGCCATCAGCGACGAATTCAACCCGGCCGTGGCCGTGGCGCGCTATGGCAAGGGCCATGTGGAAGATGAAGCCCCGGCTGCCGAGGGCGAAGGTGAAGGCGAATAATCGCCCGGGGCGGTGCAGCGAAATCTGCACCGCCTTTGCTTTATGAGTGAATTGCGTTTGATCGTCGGCCTTGGCAACCCCGGAGCCGAACACGCCGGAACCCGCCACAATGCGGGTTTTCGTTTTGTGGATGCCCTGGCAGAAAATGCCGGTGCGGCCTGGCGCGCCGAAGGCAAGCTGTTTGGCAGCGTGGCGCGTGCCAGCATTGCCGGGCAGGAGGTGTGGCTGCTCAAGCCCGCCACCTTCATGAACCTGTCGGGCAAATCGGTGCTGGCTGCGTTGCAGTTCTGGAAAATTGCGCCGCAGCAGATGCTGGTGGCGCATGACGAGCTTGACTTGGCGCCCGGTGATATCCGCCTGAAGTTCGATGGCGGTCACGGCGGCCAGAACGGCCTGCGCGACATCATGCGCGTGCTCGGCCATGGCGCCTTCCACCGCCTGCGCGTGGGTATCGGTCACCCAGGCCATAAAGAGCGGGTGGTCGGCTGGGTGCTGGGGCGTGCCAGTGGCGAGGACGAGGCATTGACCCGGCGCGCCATCGATGCGGCCATCGACGTGCTGCCGCTGGCGCTGGCTGGCAATTTCAACGAGGCGATGAAGCGCCTGCATACTTCCAATTCCTGCCGCGGCAAGGCCTGAAGGCTTTGCGCGGCGATTTTTCTGAGGATTTTTCATGGCCATTCAATGCGGCATCGTCGGTTTGCCGAACGTCGGCAAGTCCACCCTGTTCAATGCCCTGACCCGCGCCGGTATCGCTGCGGCCAATTTTCCGTTCTGCACCATCGAGCCGAATGTCGGGGTGGTGCCGGTGCCCGACCCGCGTCTGGATGCGCTGGCTGAAATCGTCAAGCCCGAGCGCACCATCCCCACCGCCGTGGAGTTTGTCGATATCGCCGGGCTGGTCGCCGGGGCGGCCAAGGGCGAGGGGTTGGGCAACAAATTTCTTGCCAATATCCGCGAGGTCGATGCCATCGCCCATGTGGTGCGCTGCTTCGAGCACCCGGACGTGATCCACGTCAGCAACAAGGTTGACCCGTTGGCCGATATCGAAACCATCGACACCGAGCTGGCGCTGGCTGACCTGGAATCGGTGGAAAAAGCCCTGCAACGCGCCGAGCGCAATGCCAAAAGTGGCGACAAGGACGCCAAACGGCGCGTGGAAGTGCTGAACCGCGTGCGTGAAGGTCTGGATGCCGGGCGTCCGGTGCGCGCACTGGGGCTGGACGAGGACGAGCAGGCGGTGATCCGCGACCTGTTCCTGCTCACCATCAAGCCGGTGATGTATGTGGCCAATGTGCTGGAAGATGGCTTCGAGAATAATCCGCATCTGGATGCGGTGCGCCGCCATGCCGAGGCCGAAGGCTCGCAGGTGGTGCCGGTATCGGCTGCTATCGAGGAAGAACTCTCGCAGCTGGACGATGCTGACCGCGACACCTTCCTTGCCGACCTCGGCCTTGAAGAACCCGGCCTCAACCGCGTGATTCGCGCTGCCTATACCCTGCTCGGCCTGCAGACCTATTTCACTGCCGGGGTCAAGGAAGTGCGCGCCTGGACAGTGAAGAAAGGCGCCACCGCGCCGCAGGCCGCTGCGGTGATTCATACCGACTTCGAGAAAGGCTTTATCCGCGCCGAAACCATCGCCTTTGATGACTTCATCCAATACAAGGGCGAAGCCGGAGCCAAAGAGGCCGGCCGCCTGCGTCTGGAAGGCAAGGAATACCGCGTACAGGAAGGCGATGTACTGCACTTCCGCTTCAATGTCTGATACCGCAAGCCCGCCAGCCTGAACTGGCGGGTTTTTGCTTTGGAGCTGTTGCCATGATGCTGGACGTACAGTGGCTGTGGCTGCTTGCCATCGGTTTTGCCGCAGGCCTGATGGATGCGGCGGTGGGCGGTGGCGGCCTGCTGCAATTGCCCGGTCTTATCAATACCCTGCCTGCCGATACCCGCGTGGCGCAGATCATGGGGATCAACAAGTTTGCCTCGTTCAATGGCACCCTGGTGGCGACCGGCCAATACCTGCGCCGGCTGCGTGTGCCGTGGACGATGCTGCTGCCTGCCGCGGCGCTGGCCTTCGTGTTTTCCTGGCTGGGGGCAAGGCTGGTGGCGCATATCCCCACTGCCTGGATGAAGCCGGCCATCTTTGTGCTGCTGGTGGTGATGGCGCTTTACACCTTTCTGAAAAAAGACCTGGGGCAGGTGGTGCGCGAGCGGCAACTCAACCGCCGCGAATACGGGTTGGGGCTGCTGCTGGGCGCGGGTATCGGCTTTTACGACGGCATCTTCGGTCCTGGCACCGGCAGTTTGCTGGCCTTTGTTTTTGTGCGCTTCTATGCCTTTGACTTTCTGACCGCCACCGCCTCATCCAAAATCATCAACCTCACCACCAACCTCGCCGCGCTGGTGTATTTCGTGCCCGGGGGGCATGTGGTCTGGGCATGGGCGATACCGCTTGCCGCAGCCAATCTGTGCGGCGGTTTGCTGGGCGCACGGCTTGCGCTGCGCGGTGGCAGCCGCTGGCTGCGGCGCGGCTTCATGCTGCTGTTGTGCATCATGATTGGCCGCTTTGGCTGGGAGTTGTGGCTGGGCTGAAGGGGGCTAGTCTGCGGCAGTGGCAGGCAAAAATCTGACAGCCGCCATGCGCCTTGGCTGTCAGCGGCACAAGCGGCTGGATGATGGTGGCGGGCAGGGGCAATCAGGACACTGAACTTGCCCGGAATGGCCGGGTTGCAGACATAAGGAGCTGGTCATGAAAACCGTGTTTTTCTCCGTCAAGGCGTTGCTGCTGTCGCTGTGCCTCTTCGCTGCGAATGCCTTTGCCAATGAAGTGGTGAATATCAATACCGCCGATGCCCAGACCCTCAGCCGCGTGCTGCTGAATGTGGGGCCTGCCAAGGCGCAGGCCATCATTGATTACCGGGAACAAAACGGCCCGTTCAAGAGCGTGGAGGAATTGGCCAATGTGCGTGGCATCGGTCTTGCCACGGTGGAGCGCAATATCGACCGCATGAGTGTCGGCGGCGCGGCTGCGGCACAAGGTGCGGCGGCTTCCCGCAGTGCCGCGCAGCCTGCGCAGAGGCGTGTGGCCAGCAATGGTGGCAATAAATAAGTCGCCAGCGTGCCGATACGCAAACGCCCGGCAAATCCTGCCGGGCGTTGCTGTTGGGCTGCGGCAATCATGGCTTGCCGATTTTCCAGCTCAGTTGCAGCCAGTAGCTGCGCCCCACCGAGTCATACCAGGAAATATCGTAATAGGGGTATGAGCTATAGGTCGGGTCGCGCGGCGGCATCTTGTCCTGCAGATTGTTGACCGACAGGGCGATGCCCAGCTGCGGGCTGATGTCGTAATGCGCACCGGCATTCAGGCGCCAGCTGGCGGGCGTCCAGGCATTGTTGTCGTAATTGGAAATCCGTCCCAGCCGATGCCCGTACAGGCTCAGTCCCATTGGCCCTTTTTCCCAGGCAAGGCCGATATTGGCCTTGCTGCGCGGGATGTACCAGCCGCTATCCACGGCCAGCTGGTTTTCCACCGGGTCGCCCGGATATTGCTGGCTAGTGTGTTTGTGTACCCAGCTATAGCTGGCGCGGAAGCGGAAATCTCCGGCATTTTTGGTGCGCAGGCGATAGTGGCTGGCAAGGTCGAGGCCGGAAGTTTCTTCCCGCGAGATATTGATGGGGTTGAAGCGCACGCCGGTGAGCGTAGCGCCATCACGCATCACCCGGGCGATGGCATCCACACAGCTGGGGGAGGCGGCATCCACCGGGCTGCCGGTGGGGGTGGTGCCCAGACGGCAGTTGGCTTCTTCGCGTAGCAGGGCATCGATGCTGAAATCCTGCACCTGATTGCGGATACGGATGCGGTAATAATCCAGCGAGAGATCGAAATCCGCCGTGGGCGACCAGACGATACCGGCAGTCAGTGAAGTGCTGGTTTCCACATCCAGATCCGGATTGCCGGTGCGGATATGGGTCACCCGGGCACGGCGCAGGCTGCTGCGGCAGCTGGCAATCGGTGCATCCGGGTTGGCCAGGCGGCAGCGGTAATGGTCGGTGGCGCGGGTGCGGAAATAGTCCTCGCCGGCAAACAGGTAGTGCAGGTCGGGGGCGCGGAAGCCGGTGCCGTAGGAGCTGCGCAGCAGCAAGCTGTCCAGCGGCCGCCATTCCAGCCCCAGGTGGTAGGTGAATTTGCCGGGCTGATTGCCGGCATAGCGGTAGCGGTCATAGCGACCGGCAAGGCTGGCATCGAGTCTGGCAAGCAGCGGGATGCGGGCTTCGCCTGCCACACTCCAGTGATTGCGCTTGCCGCTGCCATCGCCATAGCGGGCACCGTAATAGCCGGTAGTGAGTGCCACCGGGTCGGGATGGATGGCATAGGATTGGCGGCCATATTCGAGAACGCCGGCAAAACCGGCATCCCCGGCGGGCATCGAGAACAGCGCGGGGTTGTTGACGGTGAACGAGAGCGTGTCGGTCTGTGCCTTCGGGCGGAAGGTCGAGGTCGCGGCAATCGCGTCGTATTCGGCCACACTGAGCGGGCGGAACAGGCGCTCGGGGTCGGTGTTGTAGATGGCATAACCGTCGCTGTCATAGCCCTGGCGCTCGCCCAGGAACAGGCGATTGGCGGCCTCGGCATGGATGCGCGCAAAGCGCACATCGGCCTTGTATTGCGCGTGGTTGAGCGCCGCCTGCCACTGCCAGTCCTCGCCCCAGCTGCCTTCAAGTCCGGTGGCAACGGCAAGGGTTTTCTGTGTATTGCGGTTCATGGCGCGACGGATGCCGCCCATTTCTTCCGGCGCAAACTGTCGCCACCAGGCTTCATAACGTCCGCTATGGGCGTTGTAGAACACATTGGCGTAATTGCGGGTGGAAGCCGGGTCCTGGAAGGCCCAGCGGGTTGGGGTGTTGAGCAGCGCCACTTTGTGCCGCCCCCATTGCAGGTCGGCAAACCAATCCAAGCTCTCCGAGAATTGATAGCGCATCGCGGCATAGGCATTGATGCCTTTGCGCTGCTGCTCGATGGTGTTGTAGGCGATGGCGCGCGCGCTGCCGCAGTAGGCGCCATAGTCGCCATCAGCCTGTACCGTGGTGCCTTCGTTGAGATGTCCCATGGCGGCGCAGGCATCGCCCGGCGCGATGTTCCCGCCCGCGTCATCGTCGTAGATTTCGGCAATCAGCCTTGGCAGGCGGCTATCGGCATCGGGGGCATTCAGGGTGGAGTCTTGTACCCCGCGCCGGGTCGCCCATAGGGGTTTTTTGTTTTGCACTTCCAGCCCGAACACGGCACTGAAGGCATCGCGCTCAACGCCGCCAGTCAGGGTCAGGCGCTGTGACTGGCCGCCGCCGCGGCTGGTATTGCCATAACGGTAGTCGATGCGGATGCCATCGGCCGATTTTTTCAGGATGAAGTTGATGACCCCGGCCATTGCATCCGAGCCATAAATGGCCGATGCGCTGCCGGTCAGCACTTCCACGCGCTCAATCATGCCCAGCGGAATATTGCCGACATCGGTGAAATTGCTGCGCCCTTGCAACGGCAGCGGGAAGTCGGCCACGCGGCGGCCGTTGATCAATATCAGCGTGTGATTGGCGCCCAGGCCGCGCAGGCTGACCTGTTGCGCGCCCGGCGTGGTGGCTGCGCCCATTGAGGACTGCTGCCCCTGGGTTTCGCCACCGTTTTGCGTCAGCGAGCGCAACAGCTCCGGCACCGAGGTAAAGCCACTGGCCTGGATTTGCTCGGCGGAAATCGAGGTAATGGCCGCCGGGCCTTCCACTTGCGTGCGCGGGATGCGCGAGCCGGTGACGGTGACTTTGTCCAGATGTTGTGAGGCTGCGCCTTCGGCAGCGGTGGTCTGTGCGCATGCCAGCACAGGGGTGAGCGTCAACGCAGAAAAAATGGCATGGCCAAGCGATGTCTTGCGCATGGAAATCTCCCGTAAATGGTGCAGGCCGGGACGGGGCAGGCAAGCGCCGGGACGGCCGCATGCCCGCGTCCACGGTGGCAGTGATAACAGAAGTTTTGCCGCCGGTGTTGCTGCATGGCCGCATGAATGGGCGCCTCGGAATGCTTGGGGTTTCGTGTTAAAACAAACCGGCTTGGCAGGTATTGGGACAGAAGGATGAGGAAAGTCTTTAGCCACAGTCTGATGCTGCTTTGTGCGCTGCTGGCAGGTTGTGCCAGTGTTTCCGGCAGCCGCCGCGCGGCCTATGACTATTACCAAATCGGCGATGTGGCTGCGGCAACGCCGGGCAAGGTGCAGCCGGGACTGATGCTGGTGGGGGGCGGTGAGTGGCCGCAGGAGGCCTTTGGCTGGTTTTTTGAGCGCGCAGGTCACGGGCATATCGTGGTGTTGCGCGCCTCGATGCAGGACCAGAATCAGCGCGAAATGTACCAGCAGATTGGCGGCGTGACCTCGGTGCGCACACTGGTGTTTCGCAGCCGCGAAGCCGCATTTGACCCGGAAGTGTTGGCTGTAATTGAAAGCGCCGATGGCATCTTCATTGGTGGCGGCGACCAGGCGCGTTATCTGCGTTTCTGGCAGGGCACGCCGGTGCAGGCGGCCATCAATCGTCATGTGGCGGCAGGCAAGCCGCTGGGCGGTACCAGCGCCGGGCTGGCCGTACAGGGGCGGCATGTGTATGGCGCACTGGATGGCGGCAGCCTGACATCAGCGCAGGCCTTGGCCGATGCGCGCACTTCGGGCATTACTTTGGTGAGCGACTTTTTGCGTCTTGAGCCGTTGTATTCCAGCGGCATCCTGACCGATACCCATTTCAACGAACGCCAGCGCCAGGCGCGGCTGATGACCATGCTGGCGCATCTGGCCGAGCGCGATGGCACAGCGCCGTTGCTCGGCCTTGGCGTGGATGAAGAAACCGCACTGTGCATCGACGCGGCCGGGCAGGGCAGGCTATACAGCCGGATTGGCGGCTATGCCTGGTTGTTCCGTCCGGGTGCATTTACCCTGGAGGCAGGCAAGGCGCTGCAGGCGCAAGACTGGCAGGTGACCGGCATTGGCACGCAAAGCCGGGTCAATGCGCACACTTGGCAGGTGGAAAATCCGGCGTTTACCGCACAAGCTGCCATCCGTGCCGGGCAGTTGCAGTTTGTCCCGGCTGTTCCCCTGAAACCTTGAGGAGTTCCCATGCGTACCTTGTTGACTGCTGCATTGATGTTGGCTTTGCCTGCTGCAGCACTGGCTGATGAAGCCCCAAAGAAAGCCGTCACCCCGCAGCTCATCATCCACGGTGGCGCAGGCGTGGCGCCGGGTGATTTGAGCGCGGAAGAAGAACGAGGCGCCCGTGCGGCATTGCAAGAGGCGCTGCTGCGCGGCCAAGCGATTCTCAAGGCAGGCAAGAGCGCGCAAGAAGCCGTCGTGGCCGCCATCGTGGTGCTGGAAGACAGCCCCTACTTCAATGCCGGGCGTGGCGCGGTTTTCACCCATGAAGGCCGCAATGAGCTGGATGCCTCGCTGATGCTCGGCAATGGTCAGCGCGCCGGTGCAGTGGCAGGTGTGAGGCGGGTAAAAAACCCGATTACCCTGGCGCAGGCAGTGATGGAGCAATCTCCGCATGTGATGCTCACCGGGCAGGGCGCGGAAACTTTTGCCAAAGAAAAAGGCCTGCCCCTGGTAGAGCCGGACTGGTTCCGTACCGAAAAACGCTGGCAGCAATTGCAGCGCCGCCTGGCAGAAGAAGCCGGCAAGCAGGCCGCACGCAGTGACGAGGCCGAATATCGCCGTTATGTGGGCACGGTCGGCGCGGTGGCGATTGATGCACAAGGCCATCTGGCTGCAGGCACTTCCACCGGCGGCATGACCAACAAGCGCTGGAACCGGGTCGGCGACAGCCCGGTGATTGGCGCCGGCACCTGGGCGGACAGCCGCTGCGCGGTTTCCGGCACCGGCTGGGGCGAGTTCTATATCCGCAGCGCCGCCGCACACAATATTTGCGCCCGCGTTGCCCATCGCGGCGAGAGCGCGGCGCAGGCTGGCGGCAAGGTGATCAATGAAGAAATCGTGGCCTTGGGCGGCGATGGCGGGGCGCTGGTGATGACCGCCGATGGCGGTTATGCCTTCCCGTTCAATACCCCCGGCATGTATCGCGGCTGGGTGAGCGTGGATGGCACCCCGCAGGTGGCGATTTATGCCAGCGAAACCTTGCAGGGCGATGTCAAAACCGCTGCCCACAAGGTCGCCGGGGGCGACGCGCCAGCGCATTGAAGCTACAAAGGTGAAAAATTTTTGTATTGACCCGTTGACATCCGCATAAAGCATGGCAGAATAGCCAGCTGTTTCGCCCGTCAGCAAAAACGACGGAGGGATACCCAAGCGGCCAACGGGGGCAGACTGTAAATCTGCTGGCTTACGCCTTCGGTGGTTCGAATCCACCTCCCTCCACCATCTTGCTGATGCGCCGAAATCTCCCGGTGCGGGAGTAGTTCAATGGTAGAACCTCAGCCTTCCAAGCTGATGGTGCGGGTTCGATTCCCGTCTCCCGCTCCATTGAGGTTGTCCTGCATACGCAATTCGCTCACGTAGCTCAGTCGGTAGAGCACTTCCTTGGTAAGGAAGAGGTCGATGGTTCGATTCCATTCGTGAGCACCATCTTCATCGGTTTATCACCGAAATCATCCCTGACCAGACCCGAGTAGAGAAATGGCAAAGGAAAAGTTTGAGCGCACCAAGCCGCACGTGAACGTCGGCACCATCGGTCACGTTGACCACGGCAAGACCACGCTGACCGCAGCCCTGACCAAGGTGGGCGCAGAGCGCTTCGGTGGCGACTTCAAGGACTATTCCTCGATTGACGCGGCGCCGGAAGAAAAGGCACGTGGTATTACCATCTCCACCGCACACGTGGAATACGAGTCCCCGACCCGTCACTACGCGCACGTGGACTGCCCCGGCCACGCCGACTACGTCAAGAACATGATCACCGGCGCTGCGCAGATGGACGGCGCGATTCTGGTGTGCTCGGCCGCTGACGGCCCGATGCCGCAGACCCGCGAACACATCCTGCTGGCCCGCCAGGTGGGCGTGCCCTACATCGTCGTGTTCCTGAACAAGGCCGACATGGTGGACGACGCCGAACTGCTGGAACTGGTCGAAATGGAAGTGCGCGAGCTGCTCAGCAAGTACGACTTCCCGGGCGACGACACCCCGATCGTCAAGGGTTCGGCACTGAAGGCGCTGGAAGGCGACCAGTCGGAAATCGGCGTGCCGGCCATCCTGCAGCTGGTGGACGCACTGGACAGCTACATCCCGGAACCCGAGCGTGACGTGGACAAGCCGTTCCTGATGCCGGTGGAAGACGTGTTCTCGATCTCCGGTCGCGGCACCGTGGTGACCGGCCGTATCGAACGCGGCGTGATCAAGGTGGGCGACGAAATCGAAATCGTCGGTATCCGTCCGACCACCAAGACCACCGTGACCGGCGTGGAAATGTTCCGCAAGATGCTGGATCAGGGTCAGGCCGGTGACAACGCAGGCCTCTTGCTGCGCGGCACCAAGCGTGACGAAGTGGAGCGCGGCCAAGTGCTGGCCAAGCCGGGCAGCATCACCCCGCACACCGACTTCGAAGCCGAAGTGTACGTGCTGTCGAAGGACGAAGGCGGCCGTCATACCCCGTTCTTCAAGGGCTACCGCCCGCAGTTCTACTTCCGTACCACCGACATCACCGGTGCGGTGGAACTGCCTGAAGGTGTTGAAATGGTGATGCCGGGCGACAACGTCAAGATGACGGTGAGCCTGATCAACCCGGTGGCGATGGACGAAGGCCTGCGCTTTGCCATCCGCGAAGGTGGCCGTACCGTCGGCGCCGGCGTGGTCGCCAAGATCATCAAGTAATGATAGAGTTGCCACCCTTGCTGCAAGGGTGGCAACGATACGGCAAAGGCGGCGCTTGCCGCCGTTGCCATTTGCAGTAAAGTCAAACCACGTACGCCAGTAGCTCAATTGGCAGAGCAGCGGTCTCCAAAACCGCAGGTTGGGGGTTCGAGTCCCTCCTGGCGTGCCAACCATCCCGGTCGCGGGGTGGGTGAATGATGCGGAGTGCTTTGGCAGCCGCAGCTCAACCGAGGAACTCGCGGCTTGAACACCAAGGTCGTCCAAGACAAAAACGGCACTTCCAGTGCCGATATCGTCAAGTTTGTGATCGCTGGTCTGCTGGTGGCAGCCGGCGTATTTGCGTATTACTGGTTCCAGAATGAATGGAACAGCTGGCTGCGCGTGACAGCCGTGGTTGTCGGCCTGATTGCCGCTGCCGCGGTGTTCATGACCTCCAGTCTCGGCCCCAGGCTGCGCGAGTTTTTCTACGAAACCCGTTTTGAATTGCGCAAGGTGGTCTGGCCGACCCGTCAGGAAACCATGCGTACCACCTGGATCGTGATGATCGTGGTGGTGGTCATCAGCCTGCTGCTGGGCGGCTTTGACCTTCTGATTTCGCAGCTGACCAAGCTGTTGTGGCGCTGACAAGCAAGGCTCAAGGGATAAAAATGCAAGGCTCGACCGACAACAAGCGCTGGTATGTGGTGCATGCCTATTCCGGCTTTGAAAAGACCGTGGCGCAGTCGCTGCGCGACCGTATTGCGCGCATGGAGATGGAATCGCGCTTTGGCGATGTCATCGTGCCGACCGAGGAGGTCGTGGAAATGCGTGCCGGGCAAAAACGCCGCTCTGAGCGCAAATTTTTCCCGGGCTATGTGCTGGTGCAAATCGCCACCCACGATGACAACGGCATTCCGCGCATTGACAACGAATCCTGGCACTTGGTCAAGGAAACGCCGCGGGTGATGGGCTTTATCGGCGGCACGGCGGACAAGCCGCTGCCGATCAGCGACCGCGAAGCCGATACCATCCTGCAACGTGTCCAGGACGGCGTCGAGAAGCCGCGTCCCAAGGTGTTGTTCGAGCCGGGCGAAATGGTGCGCGTCACCGATGGCCCGTTCAACGACTTCAATGGCGTGGTCGAAGAAGTCAATTACGAAAAGAGCCGTGTCCGTGTCGCGGTGCTGATTTTCGGTCGTTCCACCCCGGTGGAACTGGAATTTGGTCAGGTGGAAAAGTCCGTCTGACCTCAAGGTGAGGCGCAGCGTTTGGCTGCGCCTTGTTTCGTGTAACGGAGAAGCCCCGCAGCCCTGGGCGTGCAGGCGAGAGAACTCCAGGAGAAAACTAACGTGGCAAAGAAAGTCATTGGCTACATCAAGCTGCAGGTGAAGGCGGGTCAAGCCAACCCGTCGCCGCCGGTCGGCCCCGCGCTTGGCCAGCGCGGCCTCAACATCATGGAATTCTGCAAGGCGTTCAACGCGGCAACCGCCAAGTTGGAGCCGGGTCTGCCGATTCCGACCGTCATTACTGCCTATTCCGACCGTACCTTCACCTTCATCACCAAGACGCCGCCGGCGACCATCTTGCTGAAGAAGGCGGTGGGCATCCAGTCTGGCTCCAGCCGTCCCAATACCCAGAAAGTGGGCAAGGTGACCCGTGCCCAGCTGGAAGATATCGCCAAGGCGAAGGAACCGGATCTGACGGCGGCCGACCTTGACGCAGCAGTGCGCACCATCGCGGGTTCGGCTCGCTCGATGGGTTTGACGGTGGAGGAATAAGACATGGCATTGACCAAACGACAAAAAGCAATCGCTGCTGCGGTTGAGCCGGGCAAGGCATACCCGATTGATGAAGCCCTGAAAATCATCAAGGACAACAGCAAGGCCAAGTTCGTCGAAGCGGTGGACGTCGCCGTGCGTCTGGGCGTGGATGCGCGCAAGTCCGACCAGCAGGTGCGCGGCTCCACCGTGTTGCCGGCCGGTACCGGCAAATCGGTGCGTGTGGCGGTGTTCGTGCCTGCCGGCGCCAAGGCCGACGAGGCGCTGGCTGCTGGTGCCGATGCGGTCGGCATGGATGACCTGGCCGAGCGCATGCAGGGCGGTGAGCTGAACTACGACGTGGTGATTGCCACCCCGGACGCGATGCGCGTGGTCGGCAAGCTCGGCACCGTGCTCGGCCCCCGCGGCCTGATGCCGAACCCGAAGGTCGGCACGGTTTCGGCCAATCCGGCTGAAGCAGTCAAGAATGCCAAGTCCGGTCAGGTGCGCTACCGCACCGACAAGGCCGGCATCATCCACTGCACCATCGGCAAGGCCGACTTTGACGCTGAAAAGCTGAAGGAAAACCTGACCGCGCTGCTGCTTGACCTGATCAAGGCCAAGCCCTCCAGCGCCAAGGGCACCTATCTGCAGAAAGTGTCGCTCAGCTCCACCATGGGGCCGGGGGTCACGGTGGATCAGTCCTCGCTGAACCTGAAGTAATTTTGAAGTACTGCGCCCCGGCGGCTTGCCGGGGCGTTTTGATGCGGATAAAATCCGCGTCCCGTTTGAAGGCGCTGCGCCTTGCGCAGAGCCATCAAAGACCGCAGGAGTGGTCAGCGCGTATTGACGACGGGCAGGGAAGCTCGGCATGGCACGGAATCGCCGTCGATACCAGCGAGGCTGCTTAATCAGCAACAGCGTCCTGCGCAGATGGTTGCCCTTCTGGAAGTTTCACGGGTTGTCCCGGTTCAGAAGCGCACCAGGGGTTCGTCCCCGGATGTCAGGGAAGGCATCAACACGTCCCGCAAGCCGCTGGAGCGGTCTGCGGCAATCCCAACAGGAGTGCTTATGGCTCTGAATCTGTCCCAAAAGAAAGACGTCGTTGCCGAAGTGGCGGAAGTCGCTGGCAAGGCGCACTCCTTGATTGCAGCCGAATACGCAGGCACCACGGTCGGACAAATGACCGCGATGCGCAAGAAGGCGCGTGAAACCGGCGTGTACTTGAAAGTCATCAAGAACACCCTGGCCTCGCGTGCTGTTGAAGGCACGGAATTCGAAGTCGCCAAAAACGACCTCGTCGGTCCGCTGCTGTATGCGTTCTCGACTGAAGAACCCGGTGCTGCCGGTCGTCTGATCAAGGAGTTCGCCAAAGGCAATGACAAGTTGCAACCGAAACTTGTCGTAGTCGGTGGTCAGCAATACCCCGCCAGCCATGTCGAAGTGCTGGCCTCGCTGCCGACCCTCGACCAGGCGCTGGGTATGCTGGCCCGCGTGCTGGCCGAACCGGCCTCGATGTTTGCCCGCGCCGTCAAGGCCGTGGCCGACAAAGAAGGCGGCGACACCGCTGCTGCTGAAGCCCCGGCCGAAGGCTGATGCCGGCTTTGGCCCAACAACCCATTTGAAACTACTTTAAGGTAAATCTCATGTCTCTTACCAACGAACAAATCGTTGATGCCATCGCTGAAAAGAACCTGATGGAAGTGATGGAACTGGTCAAGGCCATCGAAGAAAAGTTTGGCGTGTCCGCTGCCGCTCCGGTGGCTGTGGCTGCAGGTCCGGCCGCTGCTGCAGGCCCGGCTGAAGAGCAGACCGAATTCGACGTCATCCTGAAGGCTGCCGGCGACAAGAAGGTTGAAGTGATTAAGGCCGTCCGCGCCATCACCGGCCTGGGTCTGAAGGAAGCCAAGGACATGGTCGAAGGCGCACCGCAGACCGTGAAGGAAGGCGTGTCCAAGGAAGACGCCGAAAAGATGAAGAAAGATCTGGAAGCCGCTGGCGCTCAGGTCGAACTCAAGTAAGTGCGATACCGTCGCCGATCTTTGGCGACACCCCGAGGCTGGGAGCGCAAAGCGCTCTCGGCCTTTGGTCGTTTGATGGGGCGCAGTTTTTCCTCTGCCCTGCAAACGCCCAAGCGTAGGCCGGTGATCTGCCCAAGCCGTTGTTTTGACGAAGGTTTGGGCAGGCTTCCTGCCTGATGTTTGTGCGCCTTTCGAATATTCGGAAGGCGCCGTGTTGCTCATGGATGAGCAACCACGAATCAATCATGCGTGATTGATTCGTGTGAGCCAAGTCAGGACATGTGCCGGACTTGGCGTGGGCTGGCAACGCCAGGATGGCGTTGTTCAGACCTTCCTTTTCGGGTCTTGTGCCCGTTGGAGCCAACAGCAGAAGTAGTGGCAGAGGGCGTGCTGGTGCCGGCAATACCAGCAACTTCTTGCTATGGCTCGCGTCCCCCGGACGGTTCCGGTCAACCTGATGGCGTTCAGGCGTCATCCCGCGACAATGAAGGTGTTTTCATGACCACGCCCGCTACAACGTATTCTCTGACAGAAAAAAAGCGCATCCGCAAGAATTTCGGCAAGCGCAAGTCGATTCTGGAAGTGCCCTATCTGCTGGCGATCCAGATGGATTCCTACCGCGAGTTCCTGCAAGCCGACAAGCCGATGAATGCGCGCCAGGACAAAGGCCTGCACGCTGCACTTGGTTCGGTCTTCCCGATTGTCAGCCATAACGGCTATGCCGCGCTGGAATATGCCGGTTACACCCTGGGCGCGCCGGTATTTGACGAGCGCGAATGCCGCAATCGTGGCCTGTCTTACGGCGCACCGCTGCGCGTCACCGTGCGTCTGGTGATCTACGACCGCGAGTCCTCCAGCAAGGCGGTGAAGTATGTGAAGGAGCAAGAGGTCTATATGGGCGAAGTGCCGCTGATGACCGATAACGGCACCTTCATCGTCAATGGCACCGAGCGCGTCATCGTCAGCCAGCTGCACCGCTCGCCCGGCGTGTTCTTCGACCACGACCGTGGCAAGACCCACAGCTCGGGCAAGCTGCTGTTCAATGCGCGCGTGATTCCCTATCGCGGCTCCTGGCTGGACTTCGAGTTCGACCCCAAGGACGCGCTCTATACCCGTATCGACCGTCGCCGCAAGTTGCCGGTGTCGGTGCTGCTGCGTGCGCTGGGCTATAGCAACGAGGAAATGCTGAGGCACTTCCACGAAATCAATACCTTCCAT
The DNA here is from genome assembly GCA_002798295.1 of Lysobacteraceae bacterium NML07-0707. Taxonomy (GTDB): domain Bacteria; phylum Pseudomonadota; class Gammaproteobacteria; order Xanthomonadales; family Xanthomonadaceae; genus Solilutibacter. Next base: position 76,689 of record NWQT01000019.1, read on the forward strand.
ATCGACCCGGCTGAAGGGGTGCAGCTGGAGCTGGTGCCCGAGCGCCTGCGCGGCGAAACGCTGGAGTTTGACCTGGCCGATGGCGACAAGGTCATCGTCGAGGCGGGCAAGCGCATCACCGCCCGTCATATCAAACAGCTGGAAGCAGCGGGTATCGAAGCGCTGGCCGTGCCGGACAGCTATATCTACGGCAATATCCTGGCGCAGGACGTGGCCGACCCGGCCACCGGCGAGCTGCTGGCGCAGGCCAACGAAGAAATCGGTGAAGAACTGCTGGGCAAGCTGCGCCGCGCCGGCATCGCCAGCATCGGCACCTTGTGGGTCAACGACCTTGACCGCGGCCCGTATCTGTCCAATACCCTGCGCGTGGATGCGACCCGCAGCCAGCTCGATGCACTGGTGGAAATCTACCGCATGATGCGTCCGGGCGAGCCGCCGACCAAGGATGCGGCGCAGAACCTGTTCCACAACCTGTTCTTCACCTTCGAGCGTTACGACCTTTCAACTGTCGGCCGGATGAAATTCAATCGCCGTCTGGGGCGTGAGGAAGAAACCGGCGCGCCGGTGCTGTACGACCACAAATATCTGGCCGAGCGCAGCGATGATGAATCCAAGCGCCTGGTGGCCGAATACGGCGAAGGCTCGGACATTCTCGATGTCATCCGCACACTGACCGAAATCCGCAATGGCCGCGGCGTGGTGGACGATATCGACAACCTCGGCAACCGCCGTGTGCGCAGCGTCGGTGAAATGGCGGAAAACACCTTCCGCGTTGGCCTGGTGCGCGTGGAGCGTGCGGTCAAGGAACGCCTGACCATGGCCGAGGCCGATGGCCTGACCCCGCAGGACCTGATCAATGCCAAGCCGGTGGCCGCAGCGATGAAGGAGTTCTTCGGATCCTCGCAGCTGTCGCAGTTCATGGACCAGAACAACCCGCTCTCGGAAGTGACCCACAAGCGTCGCGTTTCGGCGCTGGGGCCGGGCGGCCTGACCCGCGAACGCGCCGGCTTTGAAGTGCGCGACGTGCACCCGACCCATTACGGTCGCGTCTGCACCATCGAAACCCCGGAAGGCCCGAACATCGGTCTTATCAACTCGCTGGCGGTGTATGCCCGCACCAACAAGTACGGCTTCCTGGAAACCCCTTACCGCAAGGTGGTGGATGGCCGCGTTACCGACCAGATTGAATACCTCTCCGCGATTGAGGAAGACAAGGCGGTCATTGCCCAGGCCAATGCGCAACTCAATGCCAAGGGCGAGCTGACGGCGGAATTCGTCAACTGCCGCTACCAGGGCGATACCGGCCTGCGTGCGCCTGCGGAAGTGGATTACATGGACGTCTCGCCGATGCAAACGGTGTCGGTCGCCGCTGCACTGGTGCCGTTCCTGGAGCACGACGACGCCAACCGTGCCTTGATGGGCGCCAACATGCAGCGCCAGGCCGTGCCGACCCTGCGTGCGCAGAAGCCGCTGGTGGGCACCGGCATCGAACGCGCCGTGGCGCGTGACTCGGGTGTGACCGTGAACGCCCGCCGTGGCGGCGTGGTCGAGCAAATCGACGCCGCGCGTATCGTGGTCAAGGTGCACGATGCCGAAATCGAGAGCGAAATCGATGCCGGCGTGGACATCTACAACCTGGTCAAGTACACCCGCTCCAACCAGAACACCTGTATCAACCAGCGGCCGCTGGTGAAGGTCGGCGATGTGGTCGAGCGTGGCGATGTGCTGGCCGATGGCCCGTCCACCGATATCGGTGAACTGGCGCTGGGCCAGAACATGCTGGTGGCGTTCATGCCGTGGAACGGCTACAACTTCGAAGACTCCATCCTGCTGTCCGAGCGGGTGGTGGAAGAAGACCGCTATACCACCATCCATATCGAGGAGCTGACCTGCGTTGCCCGTGACACCAAGCTCGGCGCCGAAGAAATCTCGGCCGACATCCCCAATGTCTCGGAAAGCGCGCTGAACCGTCTGGACGAGTCCGGCGTGGTGTATATCGGCGCCGAAGTGCGCGCCGGCGACATTCTGGTCGGCAAGGTCACGCCCAAGGGCGAGGCGCAGCTGACCCCGGAAGAAAAACTCTTGCGCGCCATCTTTGGCGAGAAGGCTTCCGACGTGAAGGACAGCTCGCTGCGCGTGCCGCCGGGCATGGACGGCACCGTCATCGACGTGCAGGTGTTTACCCGCGATGGCGTGGAGCGCGACAAGCGCGCCATCCAGATTCAGGAAGAAGAAGTGCGCCGCGTCAAGAAAGACTTCGACGACCAGCGCATGATTCTGGAAGCGGCGATTTTTGCCCGTCTGCGTGCGCAGTTGCTCGGCAAGACCGCCAATGGCGGTGGCGGCCTGAAGAAGGGCGAAACCATCACCTCGCTGGTGCTGGACCAGACCCGTCCGCGCGACTGGTTCCACTTCAATATGAAGGACGAGGACGCGGCGGAAGCCATTGACCGCGCGCAGAAGCAAATCGCGCTGCACGAGAAGGAATTCGAGCGCCGCTTCGACGACAAGCGCGCCAAGATTGCCCAGGGCGATGATCTGGCGCCGGGCGTGTTGAAGATGGTCAAGGTGTTCCTGGCAGTGAAGCGCCGCATCCAGCCCGGCGACAAGATGGCCGGCCGCCACGGCAACAAGGGTGTGGTGTCCAACATCGTGCCGGTCGAGGACATGCCGTACCTGGCCGACGGTCAGACCGTGGACATCGTGCTGAACCCGCTGGGCGTGCCTTCGCGTATGAACATCGGCCAGATTCTGGAAGTGCATCTGGGCTGGGCCGCCAAGGGTCTGGGTCAGAAAATCCAGAAGATGCTCGAAGCCCAGGCCAAGGTGGCCGAGCTGCGCAAGTTCCTGGCAGAAATCTACAACCACGATGCCAAGGTGCTGGGCGAAGCCCGTGTTGACCTTGACCAGTTTAGCGATGAAGAACTGCTGACCCTGGCCAGGAACCTGACCGACGGCGTGCCGATGGCCACCCCGGTGTTCGATGGCGCGGCAGAAAGCGAAATCAAGGCGATGCTGGAGCTGGCCGACCTGCCAAGCAGCGGTCAGACGCAGCTGTATGACGGCCGTACCGGCGAAGCCTTCGACCGCAAGACCACCGTGGGCTATATGCACATGCTCAAGCTCAACCACCTGGTGGATGACAAGATGCACGCCCGCTCCACCGGCCCGTACTCGCTGGTCACCCAGCAGCCGCTGGGCGGCAAGGCGCAGTTTGGCGGCCAGCGCTTTGGTGAAATGGAAGTCTGGGCGCTGGAAGCCTACGGCGCGGCCTACACCCTGCAAGAAATGCTGACGGTGAAGTCCGACGACGTGCAGGGCCGTAACCAGATGTACAAGAACATCGTCGATGGCGATTACGACATGGTGGCGGGCATGCCGGAGTCCTTCAACGTGCTGGTCAAGGAAATCCGCTCGCTCGGCATCAATATGGAGTTGGAAGAGCACTGATGTGGCAGGCGGCGGCCAGACGCTGCCGCCTTTCCCCGCTCACCCTGCTTGCCACTCCCGGAGATAACCCATGAAAGATTTGCTCAACCTGTTCAACCAACAACGCGCCGTGCCGGATTTTGATGCCATCAAGATTGCGCTGGCCAGCCCGGACATGATTCGTTCCTGGTCTTTTGGCGAAGTCAAAAAGCCCGAGACCATCAATTACCGGACCTTCAAGCCCGAACGTGACGGCCTGTTCTGCTCGGCCATCTTTGGCCCGGTCAAGGACTACGAATGCCTGTGCGGCAAGTACAAGCGCATGAAGCATCGCGGCGTGGTCTGCGAAAAATGCGGCACCGAAGTCACGCTGGCCAAAGTGCGCCGCGAGCGCATGGGGCATATTGACCTGGCCGCCCCGGTGGCGCATATCTGGTTCCTGAAGTCGCTGCCCAGCCGCATCGGCCTGATGCTGGACATGACCCTGCGCGATATCGAGCGCATCCTGTACTTTGAAGCCTATGTGGTCACCGAGCCGGGTCTGACCCCGCTGGAGCAAGGCCAGCTGCTGACTGAAGAGCAGTTCTGGCAGGCGCGCGCCGAGCATGGCGAAGACTTTGAAGCCGCGATGGGCGCCGAGGCCGTATTCGAGCTGCTGCGCAATATCGACCTGCAGGCGGAGATGGTCAAACTCAAGGAAGAAATTGCTTCCACCGGCTCGGAAACCAAGCTCAAGCGCCTCACCAAGCGCATCAAGCTGGTCGAGGCCTTCCTGGATTCGGGTAACCGTCCGGAATGGATGATCATGACCGTGCTGCCGGTGCTGCCGCCGGATCTGCGCCCGTTGGTGCCGCTCGATGGCGGCCGCTTTGCAACTTCCGACCTCAACGACCTGTACCGCCGCGTCATCAACCGCAACAACCGCCTGCGCCGCCTGCTGGAGCTGGCCGCACCGGACATCATCGTGCGCAACGAAAAGCGCATGCTGCAAGAATCGGTTGATGCGCTGATGGACAACGGCCGCCGTGGCCGCGCCATCACCGGCACCAACAAGCGTGCGCTCAAATCCCTGGCCGACATGATCAAGGGCAAGCAGGGCCGCTTCCGCCAGAACCTGCTCGGCAAGCGCGTGGACTACTCCGGCCGCTCGGTGATCGTGGTCGGCCCCTATCTGCGCCTGCACCAGTGCGGCCTGCCGAAGAAGATGGCGCTGGAGCTGTTCAAGCCGTTCATCTTTGCCAAGCTGCAACGCCAGGGCCTGGCCACCACCATCAAGGCGGCCAAGAAGCTGGTCGAGCGTGAAGAAGCCGAAGTCTGGGACATCCTCGAAGAAGTCATCCGCGAACACCCGGTGCTGCTCAACCGCGCGCCGACCCTGCACCGTCTGGGTATCCAGGCATTCGAGCCGGTGCTGATTGAAGGCAAGGCCATCCAGCTGCATCCGCTGGTCTGTACCGCCTTCAACGCCGACTTCGACGGTGACCAGATGGCGGTACACGTGCCGCTTTCGCTGGAAGCCCAGCTCGAAGCGCGCGCGCTGATGATGTCCTCCAACAATATCCTCTCCCCGGCCAACGGCGAGCCGATTATCGTGCCGTCGCAGGACGTGGTGCTGGGGCTGTACTACATGACCCGTGCGCTGGAAAACAAGGCAGGCGAGGGCATGGCCTTTGCCAATGTCGCCGAAGTCAAGCGTGCCTATGACAACCGCGTGGTGGAATTGCACGCCAAGGTCAAGGTGCGCATCAGCGAAGTGGTGCTGGATGAAAACGGCGAGCGTCAGGAAAAGCGCAGCGTGGTCGATACCACGGTCGGTCGCGCCCTGCTGGCCGACATCCTGCCTGAAGGGCTGTCGTTCAGCCTGGTCAATACCGAGCTCAACAAGAAGGCGATCAGCCGCCTGATCAATACCTGCTACCGCGAGCTGGGTCTGAAAGACACGGTGATTTTTGCCGACCAGCTGATGTACACCGGCTTCTCCTACGCCACCCGCGCCGGCGTGTCGATCGGCATCGACGACATGATCATCCCGCAGGAGAAGGCTGGCATTCTGGCCGAGGCCGAAGAAGAAGTGCTGGAAATCCAGCAGCAGTACCAGTCGGGTCTGGTCACCGGCGGCGAGCGCTACAACAAGGTGGTCGATATCTGGTCGCGCACCAACGAGCGCGTCGCCAAGGCGATGATGGACACCATCGGCACCGACAAGGTGGAAAACGCCCAGGGCGAAATCGTTGACCAGAAGTCGATGAACTCGATTTACATCATGGCCGACTCCGGCGCCCGTGGCTCGCAGGCGCAGATTCGCCAGCTGGCCGGGATGCGCGGCCTGATGGCCAAGCCGGACGGCTCGATTATCGAAACGCCGATTACCGCGAACTTCCGCGAAGGCCTGAACGTGCTGCAGTACTTCATCTCCACCCACGGCGCGCGCAAGGGTCTGGCCGATACCGCACTGAAGACGGCGAACTCCGGCTACCTGACCCGCCGCCTGGTGGACGTGGCGCAGGATGTGGTGATTACCGAAGTCGATTGCGGCACCCACAATGGCCTGACCATGAGCCCGATCGTGGAAGGCGGCGACGTGGTCGAGCCGCTCAAGGATCGCGTGCTCGGTCGCGTGGTGGCCGAAGACGTATTCCTGCCCGGCAATGACGAGGACCCGATCGTCACCCGCAACACCCTGCTTGACGAAGCCTGGGTGCAACGTCTGGAAGATGCCGGCGTGCAGAGCATCAAGGTGCGCTCGACCATCACCTGTGACGCGCCATTTGGTGTGTGCGCGCACTGCTATGGCCGTGACCTGGGGCGTGGCCATCTGGTGAATATGGGCGAAGCCGTCGGCGTGGTCGCGGCACAGTCCATCGGTGAGCCGGGTACGCAGCTGACCATGCGTACCTTCCACATCGGTGGTGCTGCTTCGCGTGCTGCGGCCATCGACAATGTCACCGTCAAGACCACCGGCTCGGTCAAGTTCAACAATATGAAGACCGTGGCGCACGAGTCCGGCGGCGTGGTGGCGGTATCGCGCTCGGGCGAGCTGTCGGTGCTGGACGACCATGGCCGTGAGCGCGAGCGCTACAAGGTGCCCTACGGCGCCACCATCAGCGTCCAGGACGGTGCCGCCATCAAGGCCGGTCAAACCGTGGCCAACTGGGATCCGCACAACCACCCGATCGTTTCGGAAGTGGCCGGTTTCGTGCGCTTCTATGACTTCGTCGATGGCGTGACCGTGATCGAAAAGACCGATGACCTCACCGGCCTTGCCTCGCGCGAAATCACCGATCCCAAGCGTCGCGGCTCGCAGGCCAAGGATTTGCGTCCGCTGGTGCGCATCGTCGATGCCCAGGGCAATGACCTCAACATCCCCGGCACCGACCAGCCGGCGCAGTACCTGCTGCCGCCGCGCTCGGTGGTGAACCTGCAAGACGGCGCTGCTGTTGGCGTGGGTGATGTGGTCGCCAAGATTCCGCAGGAAGCCTCCAAGACCCGCGACATCACCGGCGGTCTGCCGCGCGTGGCCGACCTGTTTGAAGCCCGCAAGCCGAAGGATCCGGCAATCCTGGCGGAAATCTCCGGCGTGGTCAGCTTCGGCAAGGACACCAAGGGCAAGCAGCGCCTGATCATCAAGGGCGCCGATGGCGTCGATCACGAGGAGCTGATTCCCAAGTACCGGCAGATCATCGTCTTTGAAGGCGAGCACATCCAGAAGGGCGAAACCGTGGTGGACGGCGAACCCAACCCGCAGGACATCCTGCGCCTGAAGGGTGTGGAAGAACTGGCCGCCTATCTCACCAAGGAAATCCAGGACGTCTACCGCCTGCAGGGCGTGAAGATCAACGACAAGCATATTGAAGTGATCGTCCGGCAGATGCTGCGCAAGGTGGAAATCACCGATGCCGGCGATACCCGCTACCTGGTGGGTGAGCAGGCCGAGCGCCAGCGCGTCATCGAGGACAATGCCCGCGCCGATAGCCGCAATGAACTGCCGGCCAAGTACCAGCCGGTTCTGCTCGGCATCACCAAGGCATCGCTGGCGACCGAGTCCTTCATCTCCGCCGCCTCGTTCCAGGAAACCACCCGCGTGCTGACCGAGGCGGCCGTGCGTGGCACCCGCGACTCGCTGCGCGGCCTGAAGGAAAACGTCATCGTCGGCCGCCTGATTCCGGCCGGTACCGGTCTTGCTTACCACACCCAGCGTCGTCGCAATGCCGCAGGCCTTACCGCCGCCGACATTGATGTGCTGGCAGGTGAAAGCAGCACCGACGCCGCCCCGGCACCGACTCCGGTGGAGCAGGTGATGATTGAAGACAGCCCCGAGGCATAAGCCTTGGGCTTGGGCACCACAACAAAGGCCGGGGAAACCCGGCCTTTGTTGTGTGGGTGTTTATGTTTGAGCTGTTTGAGTTTTATTCGTCAAACTCCGCATTTTTGAACTTCAACACATTGCAGTTTTCCTTCACTGCACGCTGCAAGTTGTCAGTGAAGCCCGAGGAAGCCTCAGCGCGGATCTCAATGGCAATGCTTACCTTGACGCCATGCTGCTGGGTGAACTGCTGGATGACCTCATCTACAACATCGGCAAATTGACGCTTGGCCTGGATAGGGTCCAGGTCAATGCTGGCGTAAAACTGCTTTTTGTTGCGCTGGTAGCTTTGAGGCTTGGTTTGCGTGGTGTCAAGGCTGGCTGTGTGCGGTGCAGATGTATGAGCTTTATCCTCTGTTGCTTGTGCTGAGTCATGCGCACTGCGGGTAGAGGCTTCTTGTTCTGACGCTAGCAAAGCATCTGCATAGTTGGATGCAGCTTGTGGATGAATTAATAGCAGCGATGTATCTAGGATGGGTGATGTCGTCTTGCCATAGCTAAAGCCGATATAGCGCAATTCACTTTCATCTTGCGCTTTGCCTTGAGCAAGCCCCAAGAACTCTCGGCTCTGTGCAGCCGCCGCCAAAGTGGACTGGAATACAAAGCTGTCTTTAAGGCGCGGCAAATACAGCTGCTGGCAGCTTTGTTGCCATACATTGAGTGCACTGGTGTCTGGCTCATCCTCTTTCCAGAACCAGTCTTTCAGAATACGCGCCAAATGGATCGGCGCCCACTCGCTGATCAGCAGCTCGTTTTCCTTGAGCACACGTTCAATTTCCTGTGACCAGTTGGCAGCCCCCGGATTAAGTGCGAAGTGCTCCCAGATGACTTCCGACAAGCCCTTGCCCGGGCGCGCTTCCTGCATGGGGGCCAGCAACCATTTATAGGTTTCGCGCACCATGCGGCGCAGTGCTTCATCGGCCTGATCCAGGCTGGCTTGTGCCTGCTTGGCCATCAGATTGTCCAGCACAATGCGGCCGTCTTTGTAGTCCGCCATGATGCTGCGCCAAGCCAGATAAGAGCGCACTTGATCCTGCAAACGGCTGATATTGCTGTCATCGGCAGCCACAAACAGCAAGCGGTTTTGTTTGAAGCGGGGTTGCTCGCCGCGCTTTTTCAGTATCTCTGCGGCTTGCTCATGTGAGCGGTTGGAGCCTGTGCGGCTAAAAGCCGCATCCGGCGGCAATACCACCAAGCGTAATGCCCAGTCATCCGGCACATCGCTGCTGCTGGTGAAAACATGTGTGCCGCCAAATACGCCGCTGGCAAAACTGCGCTGGATGCGCTCCCGAATCAGAGGAAATACATCCTCCTGATTGGAAAAACGGCGTTTGCGCTCTTCCATTTCACGGCGCAGATTGGGGCGTGTGTCCAGCCAAAAGCGGTTATCGGCCACATTCAAGTAATGCAGGCGCTCGCTCAGGCGACGCAACGCGTCCTTGAATACAGAGGGTTGCTGTCCCGGTTGCGTGGCGGCCAGCATGATGCGCTCCAGCTCCAAGCCGCGCACGCCTTGCTGCGATGTACTCGGCGCACTGCCCATAAAAATACTGCGTGCCACACGGCGGCAGGCCTGCACACTGCCAAAGCGGGTGTCTTTGTCTTCAATCTCCCAGGTTTCCGAGCGCTCACCATCCACATCGCGCTCAATCACGGGATCCCAACCCGGCGGCAGGTAATAAATCAGTTCATTGCGGGTATCGGCATCCATCAGCGGAAAGCTGCCCGGCAGAATCAGTGCATCGTTATTGCCATCGCGCCACAAGCGGTGAATGGCCTTGGCCATCAGTTTCAGCACGCCACGGGTGCGCTGAAAACCATCCAGCGTGGCCCAGTCCTCATACAGGCGGTCAAACACTTCCGGATGGATAGGATAGGCTTGGCGCAGCCGTTCCAGATAGCGGCTCTCCTGCGTTTCCTGCGGAAAATCATCGCGATGTTCCAAGTAATGCGCGGCAAAAGCGCGGCATACCGCCTCCTTGGCCTGGGTGTCATGGATGTGGCTGAACAGGCGGCGGCGCACGATTTCAAAAGCTTCTTCTGTCGCCACCGGCTTCCACAAAGCTTGCACCCGGCCAAAATAGTGCTGCAAGGCAGCCAATGCTTTTTCACCATGCTGGCTGCCGGCTTCTTTGACCGATTCCGGCAACGAGGCCAGCAATACTGCCGTCGGTACGGCTTTCAAAGCCTCGGTCAGCGCCTGAATAAAGCTCAGATTGGAATCAAACGTGCCGCCGGAAAGTGCCTTGCCCTCCTCAAACTGGCGCACATAGGCCACCAATTCATCCATCAAAATCACGCACGGGCTAGCCTGCTGCAATAGCTCAACCAACACATCCTTGCCCGGCGACGTACCCGAGGTATCGGCATCGGCAAGCAGGGCATAGCCCGCAGCACCGCCCAATTGCCAGGCCAACTCGCCCCATAGCGTGTGGATGCGCAAGCCATCCCTGATAACAGGTTGATTGGGAGAGGACTTGATTCCATCAATAACGGCAATACGTGCACGCGGCAGTTCGGTAATGCCAGCAGCATCCAGAATGGTGGACACGCCCTGCATATCGCTGGCCGGCACCTCGCCTTTGGCCAGGTGATACACCGCCAGCATGGTGTGCGTCTTGCCGCCGCCAAATGCCGTCTGTAGCTGAATCACCGGCTCGCCGCCCTGGCCTGCCAGGCGCTTGACTACCGAATCCAGCAACAGGCGCATGCCCTCGGTAATAAAAGTGCGCTGGAAGAACAGCGTCGCATCTTGGTAGTCCGCTCCTGCCGTACCGGCATGCACACGGGAAATATCGGCGGCAAACTCGGCCTGCTGGAAGCGGCCCTCACGAACATCAATATGCGGCTCGGCGATTTCACGCCATGGCTTTAAAGTCATTTCTTGCTCCTTCAGGCGAAATCGGAACGCCAGATATGTACGGCACGGCGTGCCAATGCCTTTTGTCGTGCATCCAATGAGGCAGGTGTCCAACTATCTTGGCCTTGTGCATGGATTTTATGGGTGAGTTGATACTGGCTTTGGGCGTAACAAGGCAGTTTTTCTTGAAGTAGCTCATTGCCAACCTCACGATTCAGGCTGGGTTCCAGCAAGGTTAAATTGCCAATGCGGTAAATGAAGTCTTTTTGCCGTTCGGGATGAAAGTATTCATCCCAAGCAGCTGTGGGATTTTCTGGCAAAATATGTTCAATGCTGCCTGTGTCCACTTCAAAATCACGCGCAATACCAGATGCATCAGATTCCAGTTTGCACAAAATATATTTTGTCAGTTTTTTTCTTTGGCCATTGGTTTGTAATTGTTTGCTTTCAAAATTTTGTTGAAATTTTTCGTCTGACACATAAATGCTCTGCAAAAGACTGAAAATATCAGCAGGCTTGGATGCCTTGTTGACCAGAATTGCCTTGGCAGCCAGATGGTAGGCATGCTCTAGAATATTGGGGTTCAATCCGCTGATGACGTTGTATCGGAATGAAATCACACTGACTAATTTCAATATTTTGACAAAGTTTGCAGTATCAAATTTTTCATAAGCTGCAAATAATAAAGGCGTCATCTGCTTGATCCGGAACAACAGCAGTTCGCGTACATAGGGCTTGGCATCCGGTATTTCTTGCCAGTATTCATGCTCGCTGTCATTCAGTGCGGCGAACAATTCGGCGCGGCGCTCCAGCGCATCCAGCAAATCAAAAACGGCCTGTGGTGAGTGAACCTGATCACGCACATGCTTGAACAGGCGTTGCTTGCGGATTTGTGGTAGTTCGCACAATAAGTGATAACGCAAAAAATCCGGAAAACGCTCTTGGCGTACAATATTCATCAGTTTTTGCCAGCGGCGCTGCAGTGCCTGCAGGTCATTTGCCACCCGAATTTTGGAGAATAAATAGTTTTTTAATAAATCGGTGGATGACAATTCCAGCCCGCGCGCGTTCAAGGTTTCAAAAACCGTATAGGCGCTAATCTCATCTTCAACGCTAATTAGAATGAACAATAACTTGCGCGCAACCGTTTCCGACAGCAGCAAGGCCAGTTGTTCGCCCGTAAATTTCTTTTCTTCCAACTTTTTTCTGAACCACTGAAAACACTGCCACAACAAGCGGTTAGAGCGCGAGAGTGCGCGCGGATTATTGGGTGCACGCAGTTGAACTAAATTGTCCTGATAAAAAGCATCGTTTTCCTGATTCAGAAACAGCTTGCTGCTTTCCTGCAATGAAGCCGGATCTTTCTCTCCAATAAATCGATGGCGCAAGCCTTGTGCCCGTTCCTGGTTTTGCCGGTACTCTTCTTCACTGCTGCCCAACGTTGGCAGCAAATCAATCACGGCAAGTGCCAGCAGGCTCAAAGTGGCAATACGCTGTTGCCCATCGATGACCAGAAATTCACGGTCAGATGTGGCTTCCACCACCAACGCCCCCATATAATGCCGGGCGTCAGGGGACGGCGCCAGCTGTTCAATATCGTTCCACAGGTCTTCCCATTGCTCCTCCTCCCACGAATAGTCACGCTGGTAGGGCGGTACACGGTATTTCTTGCCGTTGCCAATCAAATCCAGAAAAGTAACATCGGACGTTTTGAGCAAATTGCCAACACTCATGTCTTAACTCCTTAAAAATCCCATTCTGCCTGGCTGCCCACCACGCCCGCTTCGCTGGCGGCTTGTTCGATGGCGTTCCAGCTGGTGATGAGTTCGTTATAGGCGCGCGCTTCTTCGGCCCAGCCTTTGCGCTCGCACAGGGTATAGAGGCGATAGGCCAGGGCGCGGATGGGGCCGGCTTTGGCGGCCATATGCGCCAGCAGGCCGCCCGCGGCGGTTTCGCCTTGCTGGTTCAGGGCGCGGATGAGTTGGTGCAGGGCTTCCCACACAGGCAGGCGCTGGTCGTTTTCAGGCAGCCAGTCGGGGGGCATTTCCGCCCATTTCAACAGGCGCGCCTCGCCCTTGGCCGATGCCAGTACACCGGCTTCTACCAGCGCCGACACTGCCGTGCCCTTGGCGCGCGCCAGCACATCGGCATCGCCGTATTTGCCGCTGGCCCAGCCGTGCTCGTCGAACCAGGCGAGGCAAAACTGGGTATCGGCATCGAAATCGTCTTCGGCCAGAAAGCGGTTAATCAGTTGCAGCGCGGTTTTTACCCGCATCGGCGTGCCATCGGCCTCCAGCACCGCGCTGTACTGGCTGAAAATCGCCATGCCCGGGCCGATAATGGCCTGCGACAAATCCACCGGCGCCACCGGCGAATTGACCCCGCCACGGGTCATTTCCGCCAGCGCCTCCGGCAATGCGGCATTGAGCTCACGCACAAATTCACGCCGCGATATGCTGGGCGCATCGGCTGCGCGTGGGCGGCACACCAGCACAATGCTCGAAGCCAGGGCGTTGGTGCCAGTGGCAATAATGCGTCCAGCCCCCTCGGTACGCACGGGCCAAGTGCCGGTGAGGGCAAAACCGGCTTGCAATACCGCTTCCAGAAAGGTTTCCCAACCGGTGCTGGAAGTGCCGGTGGCGTCTTGGGTTTCCGACTGCTTGAAGGCGTAGTAAATGGTGACCGGAAACGCCGGATGCGCTTGCACGGCCAGATTGTGTATGGCGGTGGTCATGCCCTCCAGAAAGAAGCGCTCGGCCTGTTCTTTGCCGCCATGACGATACGGGGTAGCCACCAGTTCTTCGGCTTTGGGCACGGCCAGAGTAGCAAACAGCCCCGGATAAATCGACTTCAGCGAACGGCGCAGCCAGACATAGAAAAAATCCGATAAGTCGGCATAGCCGATATTGTCGTAATAAGGTGGGTCGGTGGAAATTAGCTTGTTATGACTGATGGCTTGAGTTTGTGCGTCAGCTTGCAGGGCAAAGCCTGTTCCAGATTTTGGTAAATCACGGACGGACATTGAGCCTTTATCGACGGCAGTTTCAAAACTTCCTCCTGCATTAGCAAAAGGATTGGCTTCTGCATAATCCCAAACCATTGGGATGGCTTGTCGCGCAAAGGTTTCTCGAAATGCGCCTCTATCATTCATCCATGAAGCGATAGAAGAACCGATATTGGCAATCTTGCTAATTGCCATCGCCAAATACACCGCCACCGCTTCGGCATAGGCGGTGGCGCCGCTGCCGCCGGCTTCCAGCCCGCGGCCATCGTCGGCCATGCTGGCGGCCAGCGCGTCGGCTTTGACCTGCGCTTGCGCTTCCCCCACCAAATCGGAAAAGGTGGACAGCGCCAGCAATTGGCGCGGGGTAAACAGGTCGCCCCACTCCTTCATGCCGTAAGGGACACAAGTCCCACCAGTTAAGCGCGCAGGCACATCACCGGCGGGCTTCCATGTCGGCGTAGCCTGCCGGGCAATCGCTTCATGTTCGGCAGTAGGCGCGAGATATATCCGCCCTCGCACACCTTCAGCCACGATTGCCATCAATCGTGCGCCCATGCGGCCTGCTTGCCCTTCCGCCTTGATGTAGTCGCCGCTGATAGGTGTACTTGAGAGTAGACAATCGAAGTTAGCACCTCGTCCAGCCGCTTTGGTACCGTTTTTCGCCGCATCCGGCGGTGTCCCGATACGCACTTCAAAGCGGTATTGTTCTCCTTCCACCACGGGTTGTACCCAGGCTTCCTTGCCGGCCTTGCTGGAAAGCACAAAGGTGGAGGCCAGCGGCACATCAACATGACTGAAGGCAGGGTTGGGGCTACGCACGGTGCGCGCCCACAGCCAGGCAATCACGGTCAGCTTTTGCCCAATCAGCGGCTGCAAATCGGGGCGCTCGGCGGCCATCTCGGCGGTGATTTCCACTTGCGGATAGAACTGGCCGATGCGTTTTTGCGCCTCGGCACGCATCCACGCGCCATAGCGGCGCACGTCTTCGGCCAGCCCCTTGGCGCCGCACCAGTCTTCGCTCAGCTTGGCTTGCTTGTCGTCGGCCAACCGCGGACCGACCGGGGCAAGACCGGCAAAACGCGGCGGGATTTCAATCATCGCCTTGTTGATGGTGACCGCCACCGGGTTCAAATCGCTGGCGTGGCTTTCCAGCCCCAGGCGCTGCGCCTCCAGCGGCAGTGCGCCGCCCCCGGCAAAAGGGTCGTGAAAGGCAGGCAGTTTGTCGGGGTTGAAGAGTTCCGCTGCCTGCGGGTGGTTTTTGTTGAGCGCGCAGGTTTCGCGCCAGGAGCGCCAGATTTCAGCACGCGCCCGCGCCAGCACTTCTTCGTTATTGGTGTTTTCCCACTTGACCAGGTCTTCGATGATGGCAAACAACCGCTCGCGCTCGGCTTGCGCCTTTTCCTTGTTGACGCCGTATTTGAAACCGCCGCCTTGTTGATAACCGGGGTCATTGACCATCTGCGCAAAAATCACCGCCCGCGCCGCCGCCAAAGGCCGGCGCGCCCACCACAAATGCAGGGTGCTGGGGTGGCCGTGGCGGATGGATTTCTCCCTCGCTGCCGCGGCGTTGATGGCATCCAGCGGCAGCGCGACCTCGATGAGTTTTTTTGGGAGTTTTGATGGGGGGCTCATAACAATTCCGGAGCTTGTTGTTGCAATACCTGTTCTGCCTGTGGGCCAAAGAATTGGCGTGTAAGCGAAAAAAACCGGTACATTTTGTGGTTGATGGGCAATAAATTTATGGCAATCAAATCGGGCAGGTGCCAGGATTTTTGAAGATGCTCTTCCTCTAAACTCTCCAATTCGCGCCACCATTGGCGGCGACGCGTGACCAAAAAAGGGCAGTTAAGGTTCAGCATGTCTATGGTGTATTGTGCCCGTGATTTTTCTTGTACGCTTAATGAGATGGCCGGCACGATGCGACCATCGGAAAGATAGGCAAAATAACGCGCACAGTTTGCCTGGTGGGGGAGAATAAATTGGTTCATATTCACTGGCCCATTTGCCCCGCTCTTGCCCCGGGCATGGCCGCCAAAGGCATTTCCGCTTCTTGTCTGGGGTTTTTCCAAGTCGTCGCTGCTTAAGGCGCAGGCTGCCAGATTGGTGTAATCGAACGTGCGTCCGGGGTTTTGGCTTTTGTTTTCGATGTGCTCGATGTGATAGCCCAGCCCTTCTTCATCTGCACGCAATTCGCTGTAGCAGCAAAGGTGGTATTGCTCATCCAGCAGGTAATTCATGACCTCTGCCTTATGGGCAAAACTGCGCCAACGATTGGTAGCATCCTGGGGAGAAACAGTCGGAAAGCTATGAGCCTGATTCAGACGATAACCGCCATGCCCTCGTTTGCGAATTACCCTCATGATTGCAGCCTTTTCTGGCGTTCGATACTGCGCTGCAAACGCAAAAGCTGCGGATGCGTTTCTCCCAGTGCTTGCTGTAATGCTGCCATCAGTATTTGTGCTTCTTCGTCCTGAAAGCGGCCTTGGTCAACCAGTTCGGTGAGCCTTTGCAAATCATTTTTTTCCGCAACCGGTGGCTGTGGATCAACCATCATCACGCTGTGCAGTACATCTCCGCTGGGTTCGCCATAAGTGGCTGCGATGGGGCGAGCCGCTATCATTTTGTCTTCATTGTCACGGCCAATGATGCGCACATTTTCACGCTTGACGGTGCTGAGTACCTGCGGGCTGTGGGTGGTCAAGATAAATTGGGTGTTGGTGAAGGTCTGCATCAAATCCGTGACAATGCGCTGCTGCCAGCGGGGATGCAGATGCAAATCCACTTCATCAATCAGGGCGATGGCAGGCAAATCCAACGGATTGGTATTTTTCAGTGCTGCAGGTAGCCTGCCAGTATTGGCTTCCACCATACGGCGCGCCAAATCCATCACCAGACCAAGTACCACGCGGTAGCCATCGCTTAACTGGGTAATACGTAAAGTAGATGTCGAACCATCGGGCATGGCTTTGTCGATCACAAAGCGCAAAGGCCGGATCTCGGTGCGTGGGTTTTTATGGCCGGGCAATACGCGCCCAATGGCGTTTCTGACGACTTCCAGTGCAGGATGACGATAGTCAAAGTCGCGGCGTGTTTCTCTTTCACGGCGCTCTTCATCTTCCAGGGCATTAAACCACTCAAATGCTGCGCGAAAGCGGGAGTCCGGCTCCAATGCACCATGCAGTGCATCGAAGCGGGAGAAATTTCTCCTAAATCCCCTGCGCCGCTGCACTTCTTCACGAATCGCGCGATTGGTGCCGTAATAGGCAATCACAGGCAGAAAGAATGGTTGGGCTTCAGATTCGGCCTGAATAATCTCCAGGGCGAATTCATCCATGGCCTTCACCCCGCACAGTAACGAGGCAAAGGGTGTTCCATCCACATGCTGCCTGATGGCGGCTGCATTGATGCTGGCATCGCGTTTTCGCTCGCTGGACCAGATTATTTCACGCGCGTCGTGGGTGCATGCCTTCCAAGCCAGCAGCATAAACGGTGCTTTTCGTTCATCCTCAAGGACGCGCAAATCGGTTTCTTTGCTGGCATGGCCTTTTACACCGGGGATTTTGGTCAGGTAGCGGGCAAAGCCAAGAGAAATGGCATCCAAAATTGCTGTTTTGCCTGCGCCATTTTCTGCAATGATAACAGTAAGCCGCTTGCCAAAATCCAGAGTGAGTTCATCAAAACAGCGGAAATTCTTCAGGTATAGGTTTTTTAGTTTCATACGCTTTCTCCCGGCGTTTGTGCCCGCGCCAGCAATTCCTTCAACTCCAGATTGATACTGGTGACCGCCCAATCCGGCTCCTGGTTGAAGGGGGTGCGGATGTAATAGGGGCCTTGGTGCGTGTCGCCATCCACCAGCACGATGGCGAGGATGAATTTGTCCGCCTGGTTGAGCGCATACATGATTTCGTTGCGGGTGACAGTAATCGTGCTCTGGTCCTTGGCGCGGCCTTTGACTTCGATATGCCGCACTTGCGGCAGGCTGCCTGAAACACTGGGCGGCTGGCTGCTGATGTCCCAGCCGCATTTTTCTGCCGATACGTCGGTAACGTGATGCCCCAGGGCGCGCTCGGCATCCATCACCGCCTGCATGGCGATGTGCTCCACATGCTGGCGGGCGGCCGCATCGGCGGACCAGCCGCCTTGTTGCTCCGGCACGCCTTGACGTTGCAGCAGCAAGCCTTTCGGTATCACCAGTGCGCCGCCCAAGACCACGGGCGCGGCGGATACCACATGACGCATGGCTTGCAATTCCTGGCTGCGGCTTTGCAAGCGCGCGGTAAGGTCGTCAATGGTGCGGCTGACGTTGTCCAGATTCAGGCGCACGTCTTTTCCAGCGGCGCGGTCTTCCTTGAGTTTGATTTCGCGGTCTGACCAGAAGTTGATTTCTTTCACCAGCCGCTCGTGTACGGCGGCCAGGGTTTTATCCACGCTGCGCTCGCGCCGCTCACGTACTTCGTTGAAGTGCTCGGGCGCCAGGCGGCTGCCGGCAAAAGCCAGGGCGTGTTGCTCCAGGTCTTTGCCAAGCCAGGGGGCATCCAGCAAGTCTTGAAACAGCGTCAGGTCTTGTTCGGGCAGCGTTTGCAAATCCAGATGCGGCGCCCAGCCGGCATGGCTGGCCTGGCCTTCGGGGCTGATGGCGACAAATTGCATGCGCCGCGATACCAAGCGGCTGGGGTCGCTGCCCTCTTTGACAGCATGATCGAGCAGCAACAGCAGACGTGGCGTGGTACCCATGTCGGCGGGGTCAAGCAGGATGCTGCCTTGTTTCAAGGCGGGGCGGTTTTGCTCCAGCACGATGTCGGTCAGCGCTTGCATCAGCGGGTGGCCGGGGTGTATCAGGCTGGCCATGGGCGCACCGATGCGGTCGGTCAAGCGCACCTGGCTTTTTTCAAAGCAGACCCGTTCATAGCGGCGCAGTACCGGTTCGCCATGGCGGCGGTCACGGCCGGAGATTTGCCGGTCACGCTCGCGCAACAGCGCGGGAACGTGGGTAATTTCATAACGCCCGCCCTCGCGCGGACGCAATTCGCCGCCCAGATGGGCAAAACCTTGCTGGAAGAAGGCGCGGACAAAGTAAGGCTGCAATTTGCGCGCCTGGGCTTTGTCCATTTCTTCCTTGATGGCAAACAGGCGCTTTTCGTCCATCACCTCTTCGCACAGGGCATTGCGCTGGATGATGTCTTGCAGGTGAGCGGTATCCAGCGCGTCTTCCACTTTGCGCAGCAGGCGGGCGCGCACTTCGGGGTTGGCGCCGTAGCGGATGGCTTCGATCAGCAGGTCTTTCAGGCTGCGCTCTTCAAACACTTCGCCCAGGATATCGAACACGCGCCCGCCCAGGGCGGCACGCTCGACTTCAAGCTTGTCAAACAGGCGCCGAAAGACATCGCCTTCACGGGTTTCGGCGGCAACGATATTCCACAGGTGGCAGACTTCGGTCTGGCCGATGCGGTGGATGCGACCAAAGCGCTGCTCCAGCCGGTTGGGATTCCAGGGCAGGTCGTAGTTGACCATGAGGTTGGCGTTTTGCAGGTTGACGCCTTCGCCTGCGGCATCGGTGGCAATCAGTACGCGCACAGTAGGGTCGTTGCGGAACATTTCCTGCACCTTGCGCCGCTCTTCGCGTTTGACGCCGCCGTGAATCATCACTACGGCATCATTGTTATCGGCAGTCACGCCCAGCAAGCTGCGAATTCTTTCGGCCAGGTAGTTCAGGGTGTCGCGGTGCTCGGTAAAGATGATGAGCTTGCGTTGCTGGCCGTGAGCATCGCGCATTTCGGGCGTGTCTTGCAGCAGGCGCGAGAGTTCATCCCATTTGCGATCCTGGCCGGAATGCACCACCTGCCGGGCTTGCCCTACCAGGTCATTGAGAATGAGGATTTCCGCTTCCAGCTCCTGAATAGTCTGTGCGGCAGTGGCCTGGTCAACGATGTTCTCTTCCAGTACCTCGTAATCATCCGGCGCCAGATTGTCGCTGGCTTCCCAGATATCGTCTTGACCGGTCAGGGTTTCAGCCAGGGTGTGACCGCGCTGTTGCAGTTTTTCTTCTTCAACACGGCGCGCCAGCTTGTTGCGGCGACGCTTGAGTGACTGGTAGATGGCTTCGGGGCTGGAGGCGAGGCGGCGCTGCAAGGCGGTCAGTGCAAAACCGACGGTGCCTTTGCGGTTGCCATCGAGTTGATCGGCCTTGTTGAATTGCTCTTTGACGTAATCGGTAACGGCGGCATACAGCGCTGCCTCACGGTCAGAGAGCTTGTAGTTGACGGTATAGGCGCGACGTTCGGGAAACAGGCGGGTGCCGTCAAAACGCAACATGTCTTCCTTGACCATGCGCCGCATCAGATCGCTGACATCGACTTTATGCACGCCATCGCGGAATTTCCCGTAAAAACGGTCGCTATCAAGCAACGACATGAAGAGCTGGAAGTCCGCCTCTTTGCCGTTGTGCGGCGTGGCGGTCATCAACAAGAAGTGACGGGTGATGCTGCCCAGTTGCTCGCCCAGCAAAAAGCGCTTGGTTTTGTTGACCTTGTTGCCAAAATAATTGGCCGAAAGCTTGTGCGCTTCGTCAACCACCACCAGATCCCACTGGCTTTGCGCGAGCTTGTCTTGCAAGTCTTCGGCGCGCGCCAGCTGATCTACACGGGCAATCAAGAGATCATGATCTTCAAAAGGATTGCCACTGCGGGAGTGCTCAACCTGTTCGCGCGAGAACAGCGAGAACGACAGGCCGAACTTCTCGGCCATTTCGTCCTGCCACTGCTCAACCAGGCTGCCGGGCGCGACGATCAGGACGCGCTTGGCATCGGCGCGCATCAGCAGTTCGCGAATCAACAAGCCCGCCATGATGGTCTTGCCCGCGCCGGGGTCGTCGGCCAGCACATAGCGCAGCGGCTGGCGCGGCAGCATGGATTCGTAAACGGCAGTGACTTGGTGCGGGAGAGGCTCCACGTTGGAGGTGTGTACGGCCATCATTGGGTCGAACAAATGTGCCAGATTGATGCGGTAAGCCTCTGCCGCCAGCTTGAACGCCTCGCCATCGGCATCGAACGCCCAAGGGCGCCCCGCTTCAGCCAAAGACAGTGCAGCCTCATCTGTGCGGAACAGCATCCGCTCGCGCAGTGCGCCATCTGCGGTTTTGTAGTAAACCGTGAGTGCACTACTGCCAACCGGTTCAGTGGTGACGATGCGTACTACTTTGCCCGGCTCAATACCGGTGATGGCCGCGTTTTTCTGAATTTGTTCGAGCTTGAGCATATTGGGCACCTCGTCCTTACAGCTGCGGCAGGAGTCCATCAAGTGATGAGCCCTATTATGAGATAGGGCAGCGAAAAATGATTTATGGCCTTAAAAGAAGCGTGCTTCCTGCGCGGGAATCTGCGTGCTTGACAGGGCAAAACAGCAATCGTAAACTTCTCGAGTTTTCGGTGGCTCTAGTGCCACCCAGTACCCGAAATGAAGGGCAGGAGGCGCTTCGTGTTCGGCACATGGATGCGCGGGGTTGTGCGGTGGTTGCGTCAAGGCGCAGGCCCGTACGTTTTTGGCAGCTTGCCACGGGTAAACCGTGTGCAGGCTAAAGTTTTTTGTTTGCCCCGGCTTCGGGGTGAGTCAACTCCCAAGGCCCTCGGGCCGCAGATACAACTGGAAAAGCATGGCAACCATCAATCAGCTCGTGCGCAAGCCGCGCAGCCCTGAAACCTACAAGAGCACCTCGCCTGCGCTGCAAAACTGCCCGCAGCGTCGTGGCGTGTGCACCCGCGTTTACACCACCACCCCGAAAAAGCCGAACTCGGCAATGCGCAAGGTGGCCAAGGTGCGCCTGACCAATGGCTATGAAGTCATTTCTTACATCGGTGGCGAAGGCCACAACCTGCAAGAACACAGCGTGGTGCTGATCCGCGGTGGTCGTGTGAAGGATCTGCCGGGTGTGCGTTACCACACCGTGCGCGGTTCGCTCGACGCCGCCGGTGTGGCCAAGCGTCGCCAGCGCCGTTCCAAGTACGGCGCCAAGCGTCCGAAGTAATCCGGCGCTGCGGCCATTGTGCCGCGCTTTCTTGCATCGCTGATGCTTCCCGCGCCTGTTTTTGGCGCAATGAATACACGAGAAGAAATCAATGTCCCGCAAAGGCAATACCCCGCAGCGCTCGGTGCTGCCCGATCCCAAGCACGGTAGCGAAACCATCGCCCGCTTCATCAACATGGTCATGTTGAGCGGCAAGAAGTCCGTGGCCGAAAAAATCGTCTATGGCGCCATGGATGTGATCGGTGAAAAGAACGACAACCCGCTGGAGCTGGTTGAGAAGGCACTGGGCAATGTCGCCCCGACTGTTGAAGTGAAATCCCGCCGCGTTGGTGGTGCGACCTATCAGGTGCCGGTGGAAGTGCGCGCTTCCCGCCGCATGGCGCTGGCAATGCGCTGGCTGATCGAGTCCGCCCGCAAGCGCGGTGAAAACTCGATGCCGCGCAAGCTGGCCGCCGAGCTTCTGGACGCTTCGGAAAACCGTGGTGGCGCTATCAAGAAGCGCGAAGAAACCCATCGCATGGCCGATGCCAACAAGGCGTTTGCGCACTTCCGTTGGTAATGGCTTCATGGCCGGCGGCTTGCCGCTGGTCGCAAGCATCGGCATCTGCCGGTGAGTGCATCGCGAAAGCGCGATACCAGCGATTTTTCGCGAATTCACCCGGATGCCGCCGTCAAGGCGGCGTCCGGCCAT
Organism: Lysobacteraceae bacterium NML07-0707; assembly: GCA_002798295.1. Taxonomy (GTDB): domain Bacteria; phylum Pseudomonadota; class Gammaproteobacteria; order Xanthomonadales; family Xanthomonadaceae; genus Solilutibacter. The sequence goes on from NWQT01000019.1 coordinate 99,056, forward strand.
CTGAAAGCCCGGTTTTTTAGGGCAAACAAACAAAGAGAGACGACCGTGGCACGCACCACTCCTATTGAGCGTTACCGCAACTTCGGCATCATGGCGCACATCGATGCCGGTAAAACCACCACGTCCGAGCGCATCCTGTTCTACACCGGCAAGAGCCACAAGCTCGGTGAAGTGCACGATGGTGCCGCCACCATGGACTGGATGGAGCAGGAACAAGAGCGCGGCATCACCATTCAGTCGGCGGCAACGACTGCGTTCTGGAAGGGTATGGACAAGTCCATGCCGGAACACCGCTTCAACATCATCGACACCCCCGGGCACGTGGACTTCACCATCGAAGTGGAGCGCAGCTTGCGTGTGCTCGACGGCGCGGTGTTCGTGCTGTGTGCCGTCGGTGGCGTGCAGCCGCAATCCGAAACCGTGTGGCGTCAGGCCAACAAGTATCAGGTGCCGCGCATCGCATTCGTGAACAAGATGGACCGTACCGGCGCCAACTTCTTCAAAGTGCGTGACCAGCTGAAGGCGCGTCTGGGTGCCAACCCGGTGCCGATGCAGGTGCCGATTGGCGCCGAGGACAACTTTGAAGGCGTGGTTGACCTGCTGAAGATGAAGGCCATCCACTGGGACAGCGCTTCGCAGGGTCTGAGCTTTGAATACCGCGATATCCCGGCCGAGCTTCAAGCCCAGGCGGAAGAAGCCCGCGCTTTCATGGTGGAGTCGGCTGCCGAAGCCAACGAAGAACTGATGAACAAGTACCTCGGCGGCGAAGAGCTGAGCGAGGAAGAAATCGTCAGCGCTCTGCGCGAGCGTACCCTGAAGACCGAAATCGTGCCGATGTTCTGCGGTACTGCGTTCAAGAACAAGGGCGTGCAGGCGATGCTCGATGGCGTCATCAAGCTGCTGCCTTCGCCGGTGGACGTGCCGGCCGTGCGTGGCGTCGATATGGATGACGAAACCAAGGAACTGACCCGCGAATCCAGCGACAAGGCACCGTTCTCGGCGCTAGCGTTCAAGATCATGACCGACCCGTTCGTGGGCTCGCTGACCTTCTTCCGCGTGTACTCGGGTGTGCTGAACGCCGGTGAGCAAGTGCTGAACTCGGTCAAGGGCAAGAAAGAGCGCATTGGTCGCCTGTTGCAGATGCACTCCAACCAGCGTGACGAAATCAAGGAAGTGCTGGCCGGTGACATCGCCGCAGCCGTGGGTCTGAAGGATGTCACCACCGGTGACACCCTGTGTGCCCAGGATGCCCCGATTGTGCTGGAACGCATGAGCTTCCCGGAGCCGGTGATCTCGATGGCGGTCGAGCCCAAGACCAAGTCCGATCAGGAGAAGATGGGCATTGCACTTGGCCGTCTGGCACAGGAAGACCCCTCGTTCCGCGTGCGTACCGACGAAGAGTCCGGTCAAACCATCATCGCCGGTATGGGTGAGCTGCACCTGGACATCATCGTTGACCGCCTGAAGCGCGAATTCAACGTCGAAGCCAACGTCGGCAAGCCGCAGGTGGCCTATCGTGAAACCATCCGCAAGGCCGTCAAGTCCGAAGGCAAGTTCGTGCGCCAGTCCGGTGGTAAGGGTCAGTTCGGTCACGTCTGGCTGGAAATCGAGCCGCAGGAACCGGGTGCCGGTTATGTGTTCGAAAACGCCATCGTCGGTGGCGTGGTGCCGAAGGAATACGTCCCGGCCGTGGACAAGGGTATCCAGGAGGCGATGGCCAACGGCATCCTCGCCGGTTATCCGGTGGTGGACGTGAAGGTGCGTCTGGTGGACGGCTCCTACCACGAAGTGGACTCCTCGGAAATGGCGTTCAAGATCGCAGGCTCCATGGGCTTCAAGGAAGGCTTCCACAAGGCCAGCCCGGTGCTGCTCGAACCCATCATGAAGGTCGAAATCGTGACCCCGGAAGACTATCTGGGTGACGTGATGGGTGACGTGAGCCGTCGTCGCGGCATCCTGCAAGGTCAGGATGACAGCCCCTCGGGCAAGATCATCAATGCCATGATTCCGCTGGGCGAAATGTTCGGCTACGCCACCAGCCTGCGTTCGATGTCGCAGGGGCGCGCCACCTTCACCATGGAATTTGACCACTACGCTGAAGCGCCGGCCAATATCGCTGAAGCGGCCATGAAGAAAAACGGCTGATTGAGCCTGGCTGCTGCGGCTCGTGATTGACCGCGGCAGCCACCTCTATCATGCTTTCCATCCCAAATTCAATCATCTAAACAGAGGTTCCAGAAATGGCAAAAGAAAAGTTTGAGCGCACCAAGCCGCACGTGAACGTCGGCACCATCGGTCACGTTGACCACGGCAAGACCACGCTGACCGCAGCCCTGACCAAGGTGGGCGCAGAGCGCTTCGGTGGCGACTTCAAGGACTATTCCTCGATTGACGCGGCGCCGGAAGAAAAGGCGCGTGGTATCACCATCTCCACCGCACACGTGGAATACGAGTCCCCGACCCGTCACTACGCGCACGTGGACTGCCCCGGCCACGCCGACTATGTCAAGAACATGATCACCGGCGCGGCTCAGATGGACGGCGCGATTCTGGTGTGCTCGGCCGCTGACGGCCCGATGCCGCAGACCCGCGAACACATCCTGCTGGCTCGCCAGGTGGGCGTGCCCTACATCGTCGTGTTCCTGAACAAGGCCGACATGGTGGACGACGCCGAGCTGCTGGAACTGGTGGAAATGGAAGTGCGCGAGCTGCTCAGCAAGTACGACTTCCCGGGTGACGACACCCCGATCGTCAAGGGTTCGGCACTGAAGGCGCTGGAAGGCGACCAGTCGGAAATCGGCGTGCCGGCCATCTTGCAGCTGGTGGACGCACTGGACAGCTACATCCCGGAACCCGAGCGTGACGTGGACAAGCCGTTCCTGATGCCGGTGGAAGACGTGTTCTCGATCTCCGGTCGCGGCACCGTGGTGACCGGCCGTATCGAACGCGGCGTGATCAAGGTGGGCGACGAAATCGAAATCGTCGGTATCCGTCCGACCACCAAGACCACCGTGACCGGCGTGGAAATGTTCCGCAAGATGCTGGATCAGGGTCAGGCGGGCGACAACGCAGGCCTGCTGCTGCGCGGCACCAAGCGTGACGAAGTGGAGCGCGGCCAAGTGCTGGCCAAGCCGGGCAGCATCACCCCGCACACCGACTTCGAAGCCGAAGTGTACGTGCTGTCGAAGGACGAAGGCGGCCGTCACACCCCGTTCTTCAAGGGCTACCGCCCGCAGTTCTACTTCCGTACCACCGACATCACCGGTGCGGTGGAGCTGCCCGAAGGTGTTGAAATGGTGATGCCGGGCGACAACGTCAAGATGACGGTGAGCCTGATCAACCCGGTGGCGATGGACGAAGGCCTGCGCTTTGCCATCCGCGAAGGTGGCCGTACCGTCGGCGCCGGCGTGGTCGCCAAGATCATCAAGTAATCCTTGATATCTGCCACAAGGCAATACTCAAACCCCCGGCGATAAGCCGGGGGTTTGTTTTTGCGCATTTGCAAAGCCGGTGTTGGGCTAAAGTGCGCTCTTTGAAGGGGACTTTTATGGACGATATCGCCGCTTCCGACCTTAAAACCATCCTGTTATCCAAGCGTGCCAATATTTATTACCTGCAGCATTGCCGGGTGCTGGTCAACGGCGGGCGGGTGGAATACGTCACCGATGCCGGCAAGCAATCGCTGTACTGGAATATCCCCATTGCCAATACCTCGGTGGTACTGCTTGGCACCGGCACCTCGGTGACGCAGGCGGCGATGCGTGAGTTTGCCAAGGCCGGAGTGATGGTGGGCTTTTGTGGCGGTGGCGGCACGCCACTGTTTTCTGCCAACGAGGTGGATATTGATGTGGCCTGGTTCAGCCCGCAGAGCGAATACCGCCCCACCGAATATCTGCAAGCCTGGGTATCGTTCTGGTTTGATGATGAGGCCAGGCTTGCGGCGGCCAAGCAACTACAGCAGGCGCGTTTGCACTGTATTGCACAGCAGTGGCAGAACTCAAAGCCACTGCGCGAGGTCGGTTTCGAGGTGGATGCCGCTGCACTGAAAAAGCTGCTGGAAAAATCCGCACAAGTGGTTGCCAGTTGCCCCGATATCACCGCACTGCTGACCGAAGAAGCTAGGCTCAGCAAAGCCTTGTTTGCGTTGGCCGCGCGCACCAGCGGCTATGGCGACTTTAGCCGCGCCAAGCGCGGCACCGGCCTTGACCCTGCCAACCGCTTTCTGGATCACGGCAACTATCTGGCTTATGGGCTGGCGGCCAGCGCCACCTGGGTGTTGGGGCTGCCGCATGGCTTGGCTGTATTGCATGGCAAGACCCGGCGAGGTGGCTTGGTATTTGATGTGGCTGACTTGGTCAAGGACGCGGTGGTATTGCCGCAAGCCTTTGTCTCGGCCATGCGTGGCGACGAAGAACAAGCCTTTCGGCAAGCCTGCATTGAGCAGCTGACCCGCATGGAGGCACTGGATTTCATGATTGAGACCTTGAAAGACATCGTCATGCAGGGACACAGCGCATGAATATCCTGCTGATTTGCGAGTGCCGTGGCCAGGCGCTGAAGCAGACCCGCCGCATTCTTGATCAGTTTGCCGAGCGGCGCGGCGAGCGCACTTGGCAAACGCCGATAACCCGGGATGGGCTGGATACGCTGCGCCGTTTGCTGCGCAAAACGGCGCGTAAAAATACCGCCGTGGCTTGTCACTGGATACGCGGCATCAACCATTCCGAACTGTTGTGGGTGGTGGGCGATGCCACGCGCTTCAATGCTCAGGGTGCAGTGCCCACCAACACCACGCGAGGCAATGTGATACGCGCCGACGATGAAAACGACTGGCATAGCGCTGAGGATATCCGTCTGCTGATGCAGATGGCTGCATTGCTGCATGACCTTGGCAAGGCCAGCGTAGCCTTCCAGAAACGACTGCGCAGCCAGCAGTTCGAGCGCAATCTGTACCGGCACGAATGGCTGTCACTGCGGCTATTTCTGGCCTTTGTGGGCGCCGATGACGATGCCACCTGGTTGCAGCGTTTGGCCGCGCCCACGGCAGAAGATGATGCCGCCTGGCTGGATAAGACACGGCTGTTCCGCGATGGTCTGGATGTCGGCAGCAAGCCGCCGTTCAAGGATTTGCCGCCGCTGGCCGCTGCAATCGCCTGGCTGGTGGTGACGCACCACCGGTTGCTGACTTTGCCGGTCGTCCAGAATACGCAAAACCCCTGGTTTGGGAAGAAGTCTGCAAGTTTCAATCCGCAGGATTTGCAGATGGAAAGACTATGGCAAAGCATCCATGCCGGCTGGAACGACTGGAATCCCGAGCTTGCCAATGCATCGCCAAGCCAATTACAGCCCTATTGGCAAATGGCGGGCGAGCTGCCGGTACTGCTGCCAGCATGGCGGGCGCGTGCCAGCAAGCTTGCCCGGCAGTTGCTGGCGCTGCAAGGCAAAGCAGGCAAGGGCGGCTGGCTGGAAAACCCGTATGTCATGCATATCGCCCGCATGGGGCTGATGCTGGCCGACCATCACTATTCATCACTGAAGCCAGATGATGGCCGCTGTGTTGCCGGGGATGATGCCTGCACTCTGTATGCCAATACCGATAGTGATGGCAGGCTCAAGCAGAAGCTGGACGAGCATCTGCTGGGGGTGGCGCGAGATGCGGGGCATATTGGCTATCACTTGCCGAGCTTTGCCAAGCAACTGCCACATTTGCCGTGCAAGTCGTTGAGGCGACGCAGCAAAGATGCGCGCTTTCGCTGGCAGGACAAGGCCTTTGATGCGGCAGAAAGCCTGCGTCACAAAGCAGAAGAACATGGCGCTTTCATCGTCAACATGGCTTCCACTGGACGCGGCAAGACGCTGGCCAATGCCCGCATCATGGCGGCGCTGTCTCACCCGCAACGCGGGATGCGTTGCAGCTTTGCCGTCGGCCTGTGCAGCCTGACCCTGCAAACTGGGCGTGCCTTCCAGAAAGACCTGAACCTGAAGGACGATGACATCGCCATTCGTGTGGGCGGAGCAGCCAGCCGCGAATTGTTCGAGTATCACCAACAGCAGGCCGAGCGTAGTGGCTCGGCTTCAAGCCAGTCGCTGATGGAAGAGGCAGGCAGTGTCGTTTACGAAGGCCAGATGGCTGAGCATCCGCTGTTGCGCATGGCGCTGCACGATGTGCATATCAAGCGTCTGTTGAGTGCGCCGGTGCTGGTGTGCACCATCGACCACCTGACGCCGGCGACCGAAGCGCAGCGTGCTGGACGGCAAATTGCGCCCATGCTGCGGCTGATGAGCAGCGACCTGGTGCTGGATGAGCCGGACGACTTTGACCTTGACGATATTCCGGCGTTGGCAAGGCTGGTGCATTGGGCGGGACTCTTGGGCAGCAAGGTTCTGCTGTCATCGGCCACTTTGCCGCCGGACTTGGTGCAGGGGCTGTATCAGGCCTATGCTGCAGGCCGCGCCCATTATCAGCGCAATCGCGGCGTGCACGGAGGTCAGGCCACCATCCCGGAAGTCGCCTGCCTCTGGGTGGACGAATACGCCGTTGCAGCGGCTGCATGCAGTGATTTGGCGCAGTTCAAGACGCAGCATCAGGCCTTCATTGCAAAGCGGCTCAAATCATTGAGCCGGGAAGCGCCCAAGCGCAAGGGCGAGTTGTTGCCGCTGGAGATTGCCGTAGCCAAGTCGGAAATCCGCAAGGCGTTTGCCGTGCAGCTGCAGACGGCCATGTTGCAAGCCCATCAACGCCATGCACAAACGGATATGGCCAGCGGTAAACAGGTCAGCTTCGGGCTGGTGCGCATGGCAAATATTGACCCATTGCAAGACGTTGCGCGCGAATTGTTCCGGCTGGGGGCGCCCGCAGATACCCAAATCCATTTGTGTGTGTATCACTCACGCTTCCCGCTGCTTATGCGCTCGGCAATCGAGCAGGTGCTGGACAAAGTGCTGGATCGTCGCGGAGCAACCGACCCGGTGTTGTCGCGGCCGGAAGTGCGTGAACTATTGGCGCGTTATCCTGCCAAGAATCATGTGTTTGTGGTGCTGGCCAGTCCAGTGGCCGAGGTGGGGCGTGACCACGATTACGACTGGGCTGTGGTTGAGCCTTCTTCCATGCGCTCGTTGATTCAGCTGGCCGGACGGGTGTGGCGGCATCGTGAGGGAAGCCCGGATAGCCCGAATGTGCTGATTTTCGAGCGCAACCTGCGCAGTTTCGAGAAGCCGGGGGAGGCGGCATTTATCCGGCCGGGGTTTGAGGAGGAGCAATCCTCCCTGCTCGATAAAAAAGCACGTCCGCTGCGCATGAGCAGCAACAACTTGCAAATCCTGCTGCCCGACGAGCACTACCAAGTCCTTGATGCCCGCCCGCGTATCCAGCGGACGGAGGACATAAGAACATTACGGAAGTCGAGATTGGTGGATTTGGAGCATCTCCGCATGTATCTGCTGCTGCGCACCGACAAGCCACAGGCGCCCAATGCCAGTACCTTCTGGACATCGCCACTGGCGCACCTGACCTGGGCCATGCCGCAGCAGCAACCATTCCGCGACTCGTCCTATGGTGAGCAAACCTTCGTGTTCCTGCCAGACGAAGATGAAATCTGCCTTGAGGCCCACTTCGTTTTGCAAGAGGGAAAGCACAGCCTGTACGCCTCGGCAAAAGGCGAGGTCAAGCCGTTGCAACTGGAAATTGCCCCCGGTATTTCGCCCTGGATGCAGTTTGACTTGATCGAGCTTTTAAGGCCTTTGGCAGAAGAAAAGTCCATGAGCCTGATGGATGCGGCCAAACGCTATACCGAAGTTGAAGCCCCGAAGCGCACCGGGCTTAATCAATGGTACTGGGATCCGGTGCTGGGGGTACTTAGATGAGAGGGGAAGCTATGTATTCCCCGTAAGCTGCCTATGCGGCAGTGGATTAGGGCTTGGAAATCTCCCAAGCAATTTTCTGAGCTGCCTGTACGGCAGTGTTGATTGAATTCTACCAGCTTGGCTTGTAAATTATCCCAAGCAATGGATTAATAAATTTCCCAGGCAATGGATTGACATTAAGTTTTGGGTGGGTAATATAGGCGAACGGCTCCCGCTGCAACGGGAGCCGTTCAGAGCAATCTGGTATCCCATCAATTCGGCGAAGAAAGTAAGGAGGTCGAGATGATTGGCACACATCGCGCCTTAAGAGGTTGAGGCTCCGATCAGGAGCCCATCCGTCTAAAACCACTCGCAGCAGATTGCTGCGGGCATTCTATACCATGACCACTATGGTCATAAGGAGTTGATTGCCTGTGGATTCACGTAAGCGAAAGTTTTATGAAGCCATCGCCCGCTTTATCAAGGAGCGGCGCGATGCCAAGCTCAAAGATGCAGAGGCTGCCGATTCAGCACAGGCGGCCAAATATGACTATGACACCTGGCTGGCTGATGCCGCGCGTCGCGTGGCACAAATTCAGATGGTCACCCATGTGCTGAAAGCGACGCACCCCGATGCCAAGGGCAGCAGCCTGTTTGTGCCGCCTGCCAATTTGCCGGCTCGTGATGAACTTGGCTCGCATGTACTGGGCAGGCAGTTTGCCGAAGATGTCGTGGGCAATGCCGCAGCTTTGGATGTTTACAAATTGCTGAAGCTGGAAGTGGAAGGCCAGCGTTTGCTGGACTGGTTGCTGCAAGCAGATACCGACCTGCTTGCAGCACTGTCAGACAATCCTGACACCGCCAGGGCTTATGCCGATGCTTTTTGCAGCTTACAGCGTGAGGCGGACAGCTACGCCAGCCACACCTATGCCAAGCAGTTGTATTGGTGCACAGGCGAGGATGCCTGTGATGACGCCCAATACATTCTGTTGCAGCCGATGTTTCCAAGCAGCTTGGTGCAAGCGGTACACGAGGCCATTCAATACAGCCGCTTTGATGTGGCCATTGTCGAGGCTCGGCGCGCGCGACGGGAAAAGAAGCCCAGCGATATGCAAATTCCGGAATATCCCGAACTTGCCATTCGCAAGCTGGGCGGCACCAAACCGCAGAATATTTCGCAGCTCAATAGCGAGCGTGGCGGCAGCAACTATTTGCTGGCCTCATTCCCCCCGATTTGGGATGGCTACCGTCCACGCAGTTTCTTGAATCTGGATACCGCCTTCATGCGCCTTTTGCATTTCCAGGATATGCAGCAGCAGCTTGAAGCATTTGCACGACATCTTGGCGCGTATAAGCAGCACCAAATGCAGCAAGACCAGAAGCGCCGTGCCATGGAACAGCGACTGGGCGGCACTTTGACTGCCTTTGCGGCTACGGTGCGTGATTCCTATCCGCCCGGCTGGACACGTGATGCCGCCTGCCGGCTTCCTCTTTGCGAGCAACTCTGGCTTGACCCGGAGCGTGCCCAGCTGCCCAATCGGGATCAGGCTCAAGACCCGGAAGGCTATGCCGCAGACGAAACCTTCAAGGCCGCTTGGGAGAAGCAGGATTGGCCGGATGAAATTGCCGAGCGCTTTGCGCAGTGGCTCAATCAATGGCTGCGCGATAACGGCTTTGCCGTCGGCAGTGTCGAGTTGCGGCATTTTGCGCGACAGGCGGTGGTGGATGCCAACTGGCCGAACCCGATTCGGCGTGACTTGCCATCCAGCCGCGATTGGCACACGGAGGTATCGGCATGAGTCGCTGCCCGGATTACAGTCATTTGCTGGTCTTGCCACGCTTGCAGGTGCAGGCAGCCAATGCCATCTCCAGCCCACTGACCCACGGTTTCCCTTCCATTACGGCCTTTATCGGCCTGATGTGGGCTTTGCAGCGCAAGCTGGCTGCCTCGGGCATTCCGGGGCTGAAATTCCGAGCCGTGGGTGTGGTCTGCCACCGCCATCAGGCGCTGGTGAACGATGCCTATATCAAGGCCTTCAGCCTGACGCGCAATCCCATTGGAAGGGATGGCAAAACGGCGGCCATTGTGGAAGAAGGCCGCATTCATCTGCAAATCAGTCTGGTGTTGGCCGTGGATTGGGTCAAGCTTGGTATGGATGAAGCGGCGGACCAGGCCTTGGCAGAGCAAATAGCGCAAATGGTGCAGACCATGCGCATTGCAGGTGGCGTGCTGTTGCCGGCAAAGCGTTACACCGCACCGTACTGGGTGGCGATGACCGGCGATGCGGCTGGCCGGCAGGCACTTTTTGAGCGGCTTCGCCTGCGCCTGTTGCCCGGCTTTGCGTTGGTGGCGCGTGATGACCTGCTGGCAGAAGCACTCACTACATTGCGTGAAGAAAACCCTGAAGCCACGCTGCTGGATGCCTGGCTATCGCGCTCGCGCCTGAACTGGCGTTATGACAAGGGGGAAGGCCGTTGGCAGCATGACCGACCCAAAGGTAGTGGCTGGGTCGTGCCCATCCCGGTGGGCTATGCCGCGCTGACAGAGAGGCAGGCACCGGGAACGGTCGCCAATGCCCGCGATGAAGGCACGCCGTTCCAATTTGTCGAAAGCCTGTATTCGCTGGGTGAATGGGTTAGCCCGCACCGGCTGCAAACCGCAGAGCAACTGCTTTGGTATGCCGATAGCCCGCCCGGGCAAGGCCTGTATCGCTGCCGCAATGACTACCGCTGTAACGATGACTCGGATGACGAGTTTTATTCCATCTTCGACTGACAAGGAGCTGCATCATGAGTAAAGAAACCCCTTCCGTTTTGGCTTTTGAACGCAAACTCGACCCGTCCGATGCACTCTTTCATTCAGGCGATTGGGCGGCGCGTAATGATGACCGGGGCTGGACGCCGGTGCGCCTTCAGGAAAAATCGGTGCGCGGCACGATTTCCAATCGCCTGAAAGCTGCTGAGCAAGACCCGCTCAAGCTCGATGCCGCGATCGACAAGCCCAATCTGCAAACCGTGGATGTTGCCGCCCTGCCAATGGATGCCGACACCCTGCGGGTGCGCTTCACCTTGCGCGTATTGCCGGGCGTGGGTCAGCCTTCGGCTTGTAACAAGGCCGATTATCAAAAAAAGCTCATCACCTTGGCGCAGGACTATGCGGCCCGGCACGGCTTCCGTGAACTGGCGCGCCGCTATGCCATCAATCTTGCCAATGGCCGCTTCTTGTGGCGCAACCGCGTGGGCGCAGAAGATGTGGAAGTGGAAGTCGCCCGCTTTCAGCAGGGTCAAGCAGCGCTTGTTGGCCGTTTTGATGCCCTGAGTTTCTCGCTGCGTGACTTCAATGTGCCTAGTGATGTGCAGGATCAGGTGCAAGCCCTTGCCGATTTGATTGCCCAGGGTTTGCGTGGCGAAACCCATGTGCTGCTGCAAATCACCGCCTATGTGCGTATCGGAAATGGGCAGGAGGTTTTCCCCTCGCAGGAGTTGATTCTGGATAAAGAAGGTGGACGAGCTGCAAAAGGTAAAATGGTCGCCAAAGAAAAGGAAGAAGAAAATGAGCAGGCACGAGTGCATAAAAAGAGCAAAACGCTTTATTTTGTAGGTTCAAAAAAAGACGGCATTGCCGCCATGCACTCGCAGAAAATCGGCAATGCCCTGCGCACCGTGGATGACTGGTATCAAGAGGCGGAGGGTAATGGCCCAATTGCCGTGGAGCCTTATGGTTCGGTGACGACCCAAGGCAAAGCCTATCGCCAGCCCAAAGGCAGCAAAGATGACTTCTATACCCTGTTCGATGGCTGGATGCTGAAAGACAAAGTGCCGACTGAAGCGCAGCAGCACTATGTCATGGCGGTATTGATTCGTGGTGGCGTATTCGGCGAGGCTTGAGATGGATGCATATATCGAATTCACCCTGCAACCGGATGATGAATTTCCGCAGCATGTGCTGATGGATGCACTTGTGGCGAAACTTCATCGCGCCTTGGTGATGCTTGAAGAAAACAGCATCGGCATCAGCTTTCCCGGCTGGCGTGATGGCGCTTATCCCACCTTGGGCTTGAAGCTACGCTTGCATGGGCAGGAAACGGCGCTTGAGTGCTTGATGCAGCAGGACTGGTTGCGCGGGATGCGCGACCACTTGCATAGCACCGGGCTTATGCCTGCACCCAAGCCACAGGGCTGGCTGCAAGTGGGGCGGCGTCAGGCCAAGAGTGCAAAAAACATGCGCAAGCGTGCCATGCGTCGGCATCGCTTGAGTGCAGATGCAGCACGCGAATGCATCCCTGATGGCTCGGGCGACCGCCTGGACTTGCCTTTTGTTACCCAGTACAGCCGTAGCACTGGCCAACGCTATCGCCTCTACCTTGATCAGCGCCCAGTCCAACAGCCCAGCCAAGGCGGCTTCAATAGCCACGGACTCAGCCTTGGCGGCTGCGTCCCCCTGTTTTGACCCAAAAATTTCAATGGCCAAGGACGGCCTTTGAAATCAATAAAATACAAACCAAACAGAAAATTGGGTTTGCAAGCGGGAAATCCTCATTGTTCTTTGAAAAACAATTGATTAGAGTGGAGTCGCTCTAGTTCACTGCCGAATAGGCAGCTTAGAAATTGGCGTAGCCGATCTGGTTGAGCGTCGGCCCGTTCACTGCCGAATAGGCAGCTTAGAAAATACTGTTCACACAGCTTCTTCAGTTTGAAGTGTTCACTGCCGAATAGGCAGCTTAGAAAGAATGTCGGCGCGGGGGAAGCGCGCAAGAGCAGTTCACTGCCGAATAGGCAGCTTAGAAATGCAACCGGAACAAGAAGAACGCCTGCGTCGCGTTCACTGCCGAATAGGCAGCTTAGAAACGTGACGCGCGTGTTTTTCCCGTTGGCGTGGGGTTCACTGCCGAATAGGCAGCTTAGAAAGATTCGCCGACGCCATGTTGAAAGTGCGAAAGGTTCACTGCCGAATAGGCAGCTTAGAAAAGCCGCCACGGCCATGCGGCGCGTGGTGTGTAGTTCACTGCCGAATAGGCAGCTTAGAAAGCGACATACCTGTCGCTCTACGCTTCTGTAGAGTTCACTGCCGAATAGGCAGCTTAGAAATACCACTGCTGCGTAGTCGTACACCTTCGCCGGTTCACTGCCGAATAGGCAGCTTAGAAACACCCGATGAAATTACCGCAGCGAGGGTTCAAGTTCACTGCCGAATAGGCAGCTTAGAAAAGTTGGACCTCTATCGGCTGCGGTGTTTTCGCGTTCACTGCCGAATAGGCAGCTTAGAAAGACAGCGCAAACCCCTGCAAAACGTCGTTTTTGTTCACTGCCGAATAGGCAGCTTAGAAAACGCAGGGCGACGCGGCGGTGCTGGGCGCAGGGTTCACTGCCGAATAGGCAGCTTAGAAATCGCCCGGCGCGCACTCAAATGCCTGCGCAACGTTCACTGCCGAATAGGCAGCTTAGAAATTTTTACGGCTCGGATGGTCGGCAACATCTACGTTCACTGCCGAATAGGCAGCTTAGAAAAGTGAGCACCCGTTACTACATCCTCACCGTAAGTTCACTGCCGAATAGGCAGCTTAGAAATCGACAACCGTCACACGATCCGCAACTGCGCCGTTCACTGCCGAATAGGCAGCTTAGAAAATTGGATTTGCGGTGTTAGCGTCGCACTCGCAGTTCACTGCCGAATAGGCAGCTTAGAAAGTCGATAGTAGGGGCAAAATATACAGTCCTATGTTCACTGCCGAATAGGCAGCTTAGAAATTGACATGCTTTGTCCAGTGATCTACCCCGACGTTCACTGCCGAATAGGCAGCTTAGAAAAGTAACGCGCTTCACAACGCACCCCTCAAGAAGTTCACTGCCGAATAGGCAGCTTAGAAAACGCGGAAAGTGCTGGTCAAAAAGCCAATCGTGTTCACTGCCGAATAGGCAGCTTAGAAAGGTGAAATCTTGGCGTACAGAAACAAGATGATGTTCACTGCCGAATAGGCAGCTTAGAAACTCAAGAAAGCCCACGCCGCCATGAAAGCCGCGTTCACTGCCGAATAGGCAGCTTAGAAAATTGCGTTGATAGGCCGCAGACTGCATTCTCGGTTCACTGCCGCACAGGCAGCTTAGAAGAGCAAGCGCCACGCCAGCTGGCCGCGAACGGCAGGTTCACTGCCGAATAGGTGGAGCAATAGGTATTGGCAGGATGCAGTGGCTTGCAATCGCCCTGAAAGGCTGGCAGAATGCGCGACCGATTGTGGAAGTGTGTATTGCTTCTGCAGTGCCAGCGAAATGAGGCGCAGGAAGCGCCTCGTATTCGCCAGACAAGGACAGGTTGCGTGGCTTTCCCGTTTGTGGGGATGTTTGCGCGTTTGTTTTTGCTCTGGGCGGGCCGGGTGACCGGGCCGCCATTGTTGTTGAATGGATGGTTGTAAGGGGTGGGGCGCAAATAGCCGTTTCACCTGTCGCTCTTTTGAACTTCCTGCGTTTGCAGGGGCTTTGCTGAAAGGCAGGGCTATTAACCGAGGAACTTCCGTCATGACGGACCAAAAAATCCGTATTCGGCTCAAGGCCTTCGATCATCGCCTGATCGATCGCTCGGCCAGCGAGATTGTCGAGACGGCCAAGCGGACCGGCGCGCAAGTGCGTGGCCCGATTCCGCTGCCGACCAAGACTGAACGCTACACCGTGTTGGTCTCGCCGCACGTCGACAAGGACGCGCGCGACCAGTACGAAACCCGCACGCACAAGCGTGTGCTCGATATCGTTGACCCCAATGACAAGACCGTGGACGCGCTGATGAAGCTCGAACTGGCTGCCGGTGTTGACGTGCAAATCAAGTTGACCTGAGGAGCGCATCATCATGTCGACGAAAATTCATCAACTGGGTCTGGTCGGGCGCAAGGCCGGCATGAGCCGCGTGTTTACCGAAGATGGCAAGTCCATCCCGGTGACGCTGATTGAAGCCACCCCGAACCGCATCACCCAAATCAAGACCGTTGAAAACGACGGCTACAGCGCTGTGCAGGTCACTGCCGGTGTCAAGCGCGCTGCACTGGTCAACAAGGCGGGCACGGGTCACCTGGCCAAGGCCAAGGTGGAAGCCGGTCGTGGCTTGTGGGAATTCCGCGTGGCTGACGACAAGCTCTCCGGCTTTGAAGTGGGCGGCGAAATTCGCGCCGACATCTTTGCCGAAGGTCAGCTGGTCGATGTCCAGGGCGTGACCAAGGGTAAGGGCTTCCAGGGCACCATCAAGCGCTGGAACTTCACCATGGGTGATGCCACCCACGGTAACTCGCTGTCGCATCGTGCCCCGGGTTCGATCGGTCAGCGTCAGACCCCGGGCCGCGTGTTCCCGGGCAAGAAGATGTCCGGTCACATGGGTGCCGAAACCCAGACCACCCAGAACCTTCAGGTTGTGAAGGTGGATGCCGAGCGCGGCCTGATTGCCGTGCGTGGTGCGGTGCCGGGTGCGCCGGGTGGTGATGTCATCGTGCGTCCGGCAAGCAAGGGAGCATGAGCATGGAACTGACCATCAAAAACGGCGGCAAGGTGTCGGTATCCGACGCTGTGTTCGGTCGTGAATTCTCTGAAGACCTGGTGCACCAGGTTGTGGTGGCTTACCGCAACGCCGGTCGCGCTGGTACCAAGGCGCAGAAGACCCGTTCGGAAGTCAGTGGTACCACCAAGAAATCCAAGCGCCAGAAGGGCGGCGGCGCCCGTCACGGTGCGTTGACTGCGCCGATCTTTGTCGGCGGTGGCGTAACCTTCGCGGCCAAGCCGCGCAGCTTCGCGCAGAAAGTCAACCGCAAGATGTATCGCGCTGCGATGTCCGCCATCCTGTCGGAACTCAATCGCCAGGATCGCCTGACGGTTGTGGACGCCATCGAAGTGGATTCGCCCAAGACCCGTGGCCTGGTTGGCAAGCTCAAGGAGCTGGAAGCAGGCAAGCGCCCGCTGCTGGTGATTGAGGAAGCCAGTGAGTCGCTGTATCTGGCCGCTCGCAACCTGCCCTACGTCGAAGTGCGTGACGTGCAGGGCTTGGATCCGGTGTCGCTGGTAGCCTCCGACTCGGTGATCATCACCACCGATGCGGTGAAGAAGATCGAGGAGTGGCTGGCATGACCACCAATATCTATGAAGTGATTCGTGCGCCGCGCGTGTCGGAAAAGACTGCGCGCCTGCAGGAAGTATCCAATCAGTACGTCTTTGAAGTGGCAACCACTGCCACCAAGGCCGATGTCAAGGCTGCTGTTGAGCAAATCTTTGATGTCAAGGTCGAATCGGTGAACGTGGTCAATGTGAAGGGCAAGTCCAAGGCTTTCCGTTCGCGTATGGGTAGCCGCAAGGACTGGCGCAAGGCTTACGTCAAGTTGGCCGACGGTCAGGCCATCGATGTGACGGCGAAGGCCTAAGGAGTACACCATGCCTTTGATGACTTTCAAACCGACCTCCGCCGGCCGCCGCAGTGCGGTTCGCGTGGTCACGCCCGACCTGCACAAGGGTGCGCCGTACGCACCGCTTTTGGAAAAGCAGGGCAAAACCGGCGGCCGTAACCATCACGGTCGCATCACCACCCGCCATATCGGTGGTGGTCACAAGCAGCACTACCGCATCATCGATTTCAAGCGCAACAAAGAAGGCATCCCGGCCAAGGTTGAGCGCATTGAATATGATCCCAACCGCACTGCGCACATCGCGCTGCTGCTGTATGTGGACGGTGAGCGTCGCTACATCATCGCCCCGAAAGGGCTGAAGGCGGGCGATCAGGTGCTGGCTGGCGAATCGGCGCCGATTCGTGCCGGCAACACCCTGCCGCTGCGCAATATCCCGGTGGGCACCACCATCCACTGCATCGAAATGAAGCCTGGCAAGGGCGCGCAAATGGCGCGTGCTGCCGGCGCCGGTGTGCAGCTGATTGCACGCGAGCAGGGCTATGCCACGCTGCGCCTGCGTTCGGGCGAAATGCGCAAGGTGCCGGTGGAATGCCGTGCCACCATCGGTGAAGTGGGCAACGTCGAGCACAACCTGGAAAAGCTGGGTAAGGCCGGTGCCAAGCGTTGGCGCGGCGTGCGTCCGACCGTCCGCGGTGTGGTGATGAACCCGGTTGACCACCCGCACGGTGGTGGTGAAGCCAAGGCTGGCCAAGGTAATCCGCACCCGGTCACCCCGTGGGGCGTCCCGACCAAGGGTTACAAGACCCGCAAGAACAAGCGCACCCAGAAGTTCATTGTGCGCGATCGCAGGAGTTAATCGGCCATGGCACGTTCACTCAAGAAGGGCCCGTTCATTGATCACCACCTGTTGAAGAAGGTGGAAGAAGCGGGCAATAACACCAAGAAGCCGATCAAGACCTGGTCGCGTCGCTCGATGATCCTGCCGGAAATGGTGGGTTTCACCATCGCTGTCCACAACGGCAAGAATCATGTGCCGGTGCTGGTCAACGAAAACATGGTGGGCCACAAGCTCGGCGAATTCGCGCTGACCCGTACCTTCAAAGGTCACGGCGGCGACAAGAAGTCGAAGTAAGGAGAGATGACAATGGAAGCCAAAGCAGTCCTGCGCACCGCGCGCATCTCCCCGCAGAAAGCCCGCCTGGTGGCAGATCAAGTCCGCGGCCTGCCCGCAGCCCGTGCGCTTGATCTTCTGAAGTTCAGCGACAAGAAGGCCGCTGCCATGATTCACAAGCTGTTGTGGTCGGCAGTCTCCAATGCTGAAAACAATGCCGGTGCTGATGCTGATGCACTCAAGGTCAAGACCATCATGGTCGATGAAGGCCCCACCCTGAAGCGCTTCATGGCGCGTGCCAAGGGTCGTGGTACTCGCATCTTGAAGCGCACCAGCCACATCACCATCGTCGTCGCCGAGGGCAAGTAATCATGGGTCATAAAGTACATCCCGTAGGCATCCGTCTTGGTATCTCCAAAGACTGGAACTCCAAGTGGTACGCCGGCAAGAAGGAATATGCCGAGTTCCTGACCGCTGACCTCAAGGTTCGCGACATGCTGCGCAAGAAGCTGGCCGCAGCCGGTATCAGCAAGATCACCATCGAGCGTCCGGCCAAGTCTGCCCGCGTCACCATCCACACCGCCCGTCCGGGCGTGGTGATTGGCAAGCGTGGTGAAGACATCGAAAAGCTGCGCAAGGAAGTCTCCGACATGATGGGCGTTCCGGCGCACATCAATGTCAGCGAAGTGCGCAAGCCTGAACTCGATGCACAGCTGGTGGCCGAATCCATCGCCCAGCAGCTGGAGCGCCGCATCATGTTCCGTCGTGCCATGAAGCGTGCGGTGGGCAATGCCATGCGCCTTGGCGCACTCGGCATCAAGGTCAATGTTGCTGGCCGCTTGAATGGCGCTGAAATCGCCCGCTCCGAGTGGTACCGCGAAGGTCGCGTGCCGCTGCACACCCTGCGTGCAGACATCGACTACGGCTTTGCCGAAGCGCATACCACCTATGGTGTGATCGGCATCAAGGTCTGGATCTACAAGGGCGAAATCTTCGACTTCGCGCAAGTGGGCCAGGAAAAAAACGAAGAACCGCGCAACGAGCGTAGCGAGCGTCCGGCACGTGGGCCGCGCCAGCCGCGTGCTGAGCGCGAAGCGAGGGGTTAATCATGTTGCAACCCAAACGTACCAAATATCGCAAGCAGCACAAAGGCCGCAACGAAGGCCTGTCCTGGAGCGCCAATCAGGTGTCGTTCGGCGAGTATGGCCTGCGTGCCACGCAAACCGGCCGTCTGACTGCGCGCCAGATCGAAGCTGCCCGTCGTGCCATCAGCCGCTACGTCAAGCGTGGCGGCAAGATGTGGATCCGCGTGTTCCCCGACAAGCCGATTACCGAAAAGCCGATCGAAGTCCGCATGGGCTCGGGTAAAGGTAATGTGGAATACTGGGTCGCGCAGATTCAGCCCGGCCGTATGATCTATGAAATCGAAGGCGTCAGCGAAGAAGTGGCACGCGAAGCGTTCCGCCTGGCTTCTGCCAAGCTTTCGGTGACCACCCAATTTGTGAACCGGACGGTGCGCTGATGGAACTCAAAGAACTCCGCCAAAAGTCTGGAGCCGAGCTCAAGGCTCACTTGCTGGATCTGCAAAAGGAGCAATTCTCCTTGCGCATGCAGAAAGTGACCGGCCAGCTGGCCAAGACCCACGAAGTGCGTCGCGTTCGCCGCGAAATCGCACGTGTCAAAATGCTGCTCGGCGCTGCCGGGCAGTAACCCACAGGATTGACCATGAATAACACTGATAAAAAGCAGCACACGGTCGAAGGCCGCGTGGTCAGCAACAAGATGGACAAGACGGTGACGGTGCTGGTTGAGCGTCACGTCAAGCACGCGCTGTACGGCAAGTACATCCGTCGCTCCACCAAGCTGCATGCTCACGACGCTGAAAACGCCTGCAAAGAAGGCGATCTGGTTCGCATTGTCGAATGCGCGCCGCTGTCGAAAACCAAGAACTGGCGCGTGGTCGAAGTCATCGCCCACGCTGCGGAATAACTGAGGAGGCCCTACCATGATTCAAATGCAAAGCCGCCTCGACGTTGCCGACAACTCCGGTGCCAAGGAAGTGATGTGCATCAAGGTGCTGGGTGGTTCCAAGCGCCGTTATGCCGGCATCGGCGACATCATCAAGGTGTCGGTGAAGGAAGCCATTCCGCGCGGCAAGGTGAAGAAAGGCGATGTTTACAACGCCGTCGTGGTGCGTACCCGCAAGGGTGTGCGTCGCGCCGATGGCAGCCTGATTCGCTTCGACGGCAACGCCGCCGTGCTGCTCAACAACAAGCATGAACCCATCGGCACCCGTATCT
Source organism: Lysobacteraceae bacterium NML07-0707 (assembly GCA_002798295.1). GTDB lineage: Bacteria > Pseudomonadota > Gammaproteobacteria > Xanthomonadales > Xanthomonadaceae > Solilutibacter. Next base: position 118,681 of record NWQT01000019.1, read on the forward strand.
TCGGGCCGGTCACGCGCGAACTTCGCTCGGAAAAGTTCATGAAGATCGTTTCGCTTGCCCCTGAAGTGCTGTAAGGGAGAGGACACCATGAATCGCATCAAGAAAGGCGACCAGGTCGTCGTTATCACCGGCAAGGACAAGGGCAAGAAAGGCGATGTCATTCGCGTCCTGGGCGACCGCGTGGTCGTGTCCAATATCAACATGGTCAAGCGCCACACCAAGGCCAACCCGCAAGCCGGGCAGCCCGGTGGCATCATCGAGCGTGAAGCCTCGATCCATGTTTCCAATGTGATGCTGTTCAACCCGGCCACCGGCAAGGGCGAGCGCATCAAGACCAAGGTGCTGGAGGATGGACGCAAGATTCGCGTGTTCCGCTCCAGCGACGAGGCGGTTGACGCCTGAGGAATGAAGCTATGACCACTCGACTGGAAAAAATCTACAAGGAAGAAGTGGTGCCGGCGCTGATGAAGCGTTTTGGCTACACCAATCCGATGGAAGTGCCGAAGATCACCAAAATCACCCTGAACATGGGTGTGGGTGAAGCGGCTACCAACAAGAAAGTGCTGGAAAATGCCGTGGCCGACATGGCCAAGATTTCGGGCCAAAAGCCCGTGGTCACCAAGTCGCGCATTTCCGTGGCTTCGTTCAAAATCCGTGACGGCTGGCCGATCGGCTGCAAGGTCACCCTGCGTCGTGCGCATATGTACGAGTTTCTTGATCGCCTGATCAATATCTCGCTGCCGCGCGTGCGTGACTTCCGGGGTGTCTCGGGCAAGTCGTTTGACGGTCGCGGCAACTTCAACATGGGCGTGAAGGAACAGATCATCTTCCCGGAAATCGACTTCGACCAGATCGATGCGACCCGCGGCATGGATATCGCCATCACCACCACCGCCAAGACCAACGAAGAAGCCAAGGCTTTGCTTGAAGCCTTCCGCTTCCCGTTCCGCTGATCAAGAGAGATACGCATGGCCAAGACCAGCATGATCAACCGTGATCTCAAGCGCACCAAGCTTGTCAACAAGCACGCCGACAAGCGTGAGGCGCTGAAGAAGATCCTGAAGAGCCAGACCGCTTCCTACGAAGAAAAGATGGAAGCCTCGGTCAAGCTGCAGAAACTGCCGCGTGACTCTTCGCCTGTCCGCCAGACCACCCGTTGTGCCTTGACGGGGCGTCCGAAGGGCGTTTACAGCAAGTTCGGCCTGGGTCGCAACAAGCTGCGCGAAGCCACCATGCGTGGTGACGTGCCGGGTCTGCGCAAGGCCTCCTGGTAACCACGGCACAGCCACGGGCAGGCAGCAATGCCTGCCCGTTGTTATGCAAACTTGCGTCCCGGAGCAATCTGGGTGAGAATACCCCGCTTGCCAAAGCGGCAAGCGCCGGCTGGCTTCAAGCCTTCCGGCTTTCATCTATCCACAAGATTTCTGCGAAAGCGGATATCGGTGCTGACTCAAGGAATAATTCATGAGCATGACTGATCCCATCGCCGACATGCTGGTGCGCATCAAGAATGCCGCCGCAGTTGGCAAGCCGACGGTGAAAATGCCGTCCTCCAAGACCAAGGTCGCCATCGCCAACGTCCTCAAGGCCGAAGGCTATATCGCCGACCTGCGTGTTGAAGACCTGGGCGGCGGCAAGGCCGAGCTCGAGGTCGAACTCAAGTATTTCCAGGGCAAGCCTGTCATCGAAACCCTGAAGCGCGTTTCGCGCTCGGGTTTGCGCCAGTACCGCGGCAAGAATGACTTGCCGAAAGTGCTGGGCGGCCTCGGCATTGCCATCGTTTCCACCTCCAAGGGCATCATGACCGATGCTGCTGCACGCCAGGCTGGCGTCGGCGGTGAAGTCCTGTGCTTCGTGGCCTAACAGGAGGGAATCCCATGTCTCGCGTAGCCAAGAAGCCGATCGCCCTGCCCAAGGGCGTGGAAATCAAGAACGAAAACGGCCAGATCAATGTCAAGGGTGGCAAGGGCAACCTGTCCATCGCCCATCCCGAAGGGATTGACCTGAAGGTTGAAAACAACGAAATCCTGCTGAATGCAGCCAGCCCCGAGCGCGTTGCCATGACCGGCACGCTGCGTGCCATCCTGGCCAATATGGTCAAGGGTGTCTCCGAAGGTTTCGAGCGCAAGCTGGAGCTGGTCGGCGTGGGTTACCGTGCCTCGATGCAGGGCAAGGATCTGAACCTGGCGCTGGGTTTCTCGCACCCGGTGGTGTTCAACACCCCCGAAGGCATCACCATCACCACCCCGACCCAGACGGAAATCGTCGTGGCCGGTGCTGACAAGCAACTGGTGGGTCAGGTCGCCGCCAAGATTCGTGCCTATCGTCCGCCGGAGCCTTACAAGGGCAAGGGTGTGAAATATTCCGACGAAGTCATCATCCGCAAGGAAGCCAAGAAAGCCTAAGGCGCTCGCGGGTGAAGTGTTGAAACTTCACCCTGGCATCCCATGTTTTCAGCTTCCAAGAGAGTATAGAAATGGACAAGAAATCCGCCCGTCTGCGTCGTGCCAAGAGCACCCGCGCCCATATCCGCAAGCTCGGCGTGCCGCGCCTGTCGGTGCTGCGTACCGGCCAGCATCTGTATGCCCAGCTGTTTACTGCTGATGGCTCCAAGGTGCTGGCTTCGGCTTCCACCACCCAGTCCGATGTGATGGATGGCCTGAAGAACGGCAAGAACATCGAAGCTGCTGCCAAGGTCGGTCGCCTCATTGGTGAGCGTGCCAAGGCTGCCGGCATCGAGTCCTGCGCCTTTGACCGCTCCGGTTACCGCTACCACGGTCGCATCAAGGCGCTGGCCGATGCGGCGCGTGAAGCCGGCCTGCAGTTCTAAGATTCCCATTCGGGTGGCTGCCTTGCGCGGCCGCCCGTGATGGCTATGTGTCACCCAACAACGATAAGCGGCAATGCCGCAAGTAACCCATAAGGAATTCACAATGGCAGAAGAACGTCAATCGCGTGGCCGTGATCGTGATCGCGCCCCGCGTGAAGAAATCGATGACGGCATGATTGAAAAGCTGGTGGCGGTCAACCGCGTCAGCAAGACCGTCAAGGGCGGTCGTCAGTTCACCTTTACCGCACTGACCGTGGTCGGTGATGGCAATGGCAAAGTTGGCTTCGGCTATGGCAAGGCGCGCGAAGTGCCGGTGGCCATCCAGAAGTCGATGGAACAGGCACGCAAGAGCCTGAAGACGGTTGACCTCAACAACGGCACCCTGTGGCACTCGGTGAAATCCGGCCACGGTGCGGCTCGTGTTTACATGCAGCCCGCTTCCGAAGGTACCGGCGTGATTGCCGGTGGTGCGATGCGCGCCGTGCTCGAGGCGGTCGGTGTCAAGAACGTGCTGGCCAAGGCAACCGGCTCGCGCAACCCGATCAATCTGGTGCGCGCCACGCTGAAGGGGCTGACTGCCATGCACTCGCCTGCCAATATCGCTGCCAAGCGCGGCAAGAAGGTCGAGGAGATTCTCCATGTCCAATAACAACAATACGGGCACCGTGAAGGTGCGTCTGGTCAAGGGTCTGCGCGGCTCGCAGGCCAAGCATCGCCTGTCGGTGCGTGCGCTGGGCCTGAACAAGCTCAATGACGTGCGCGAACTCAAAGACAGCCCGCAAGTACGTGGCCTGATCAACAAGGTTCACTACTTGGTGCGCGTGGAGGAATAATTCATGAAACTCAATACGTTGAAACCCGCACCGGGTGCCCGTACCGAGCGCGTGCGCGTTGGTCGCGGTATTGGTTCCGGCCTTGGCAAGACCGCCGGTCGCGGTCACAAGGGTTCGTTTGCCCGTTCCGGCAAGGGCAAGATCAAGGCCGGCTTTGAGGGCGGCCAGATGCCGATGTATATGCGCCTGCCGAAGATCGGCTTCCGCTCGCGCATGGCCAAGGACACTGCCGAAGTGCTGCTATATCAGCTGGACAAGCTCGAAGCGGGTGAAGTCGATTTCGCCGCGCTGCGTGCTGCCAAGCTGGTTCCGGCTGGCGTCAAGAAGGTGAAGCTGGTCAAGAAGGGTGAAGTCACCAAGGCTTTCGTGTTGAAGGACGTGGTGGCAACGGCTGGTGCCAAGGCGGCGATTGAAGCCGCTGGCGGCAAGGTCGAGGAGTAATCCCGCGATGTCGCGCAGCGCAAGTGCGTTGGCCGGCATGGCAGGCGCTGGCAAGTTCACTGAACTTCGCCAGCGTTTGCTGTTTGTGCTGGGTGCCCTGATTGTTTACCGCATCGGCTGTCATATCCCGGTTCCGGGTGTGAACCCCGAGGCGATGACCGCCTTCATGTCGGATCAGCAGGGCATTGTGAACATGATGAACATGTTCTCGGGCGGTGCTCTGGAGCGTCTGTCGCTGCTGGCATTGAACGTGATGCCTTACATCACGGCGTCGATCATCATGCAGCTGTGCGTGCAGATCTTCCCGACCCTGAAAGCCATCCAGAAAGAGGGTGAGTCTGGTCGTCGCAAGATTACCCAGTGGTCGCGCCGTGGGGCGATTCCGTTGGCGGTATTCCAGGCCATCGGTATTGCCACCGCGCTGCAAGGGCAGCATGCCCCCGATGGCACCCCCGTGGTGACCAACCCGGGAATGGGGTTTGTATTCACCGCTGTGGTGGCGCTGACTGCTGGCAGCATGTTCCTGATGTGGCTGGGTGAGCAAATCACCGAACGCGGTATTGGCAATGGCGTATCGCTGATTATCTTTGCCGGTATCGTGGCGGGTCTGCCGTCTGCGGTAGTGCAAACTTTCGAACAGATCAAGAATGGCGATATGGGGGTGCCAACCGCCATACTGGTTGCCGCACTGGTCTTGGGCTTTACCTGGTTCGTGGTGTTTGTCGAGCGTGGCCAGCGCCGGATTACGGTCAACTATGCCCGTCGCCAGGGCGGACGTGGTGGTTATCAAAACCAGTCCTCGTTCCTGCCGCTCAAGCTCAATATGGCCGGGGTGATTCCGCCGATTTTTGCCAGCTCCATCATCATGTTCCCGGCCACTGCCGCGCAGTGGTTTGGTAACGATGGCGGTGCAGGCATCATGCAGCGTATCGCAGCGGCACTTACGCCCGGGCAGCCGCTGTACATGATTTTGCTGGCGGCGATGATCATGGGCTTTGCGTTTTTCTACACCGCGCTGGTGTTCAACTCGCAAGAAACCGCCGATAACCTCAAGAAGTCGGGCGCATTGATTCCGGGCATTCGTCCGGGCAAGGCGACCGGTGACTATATCGACGGCGTGCTGACACGGCTGACGCTGGCAGGCTCCATTTACCTCGTCATCGTCTGCTTGCTGCCGGAGTTCATGCGTACCGAGCTCTCCACCCAGTTCTATTTTGGCGGGACTTCGCTGCTGATTGTGGTGGTGGTGGTGATGGACTTCATCGCCCAGCTGCAGGCGCATTTGATGTCGCACCAGTACGAAAGCCTGCTGAAAAAAGCCAATCTCAGGGGCGGTACTCGCGGACGCTGATTAGTCAGCATAGTCATAACAGGCTGCCGGGTTTTCCGGCAGCCGCACACACGCGCCGAAGTCTGTTATGCTTTGGCACCTTATTCGCGCCGATGTTTCTCACGCATCGGTTTGATGGGCGACCCGGGCGGCATCCCGCGCACGGGTGGATTTCTGTCATGCACCTGCAAGAGTAGCGGGTGTGGCTTGCGCCTCGCAGAGATTCGTTCGCCGGAGCATGGGCACACTCCCCATGCCGAAGCTGTGTGGCTTGCAGCTTTATGTGAACCCGGGATATTTGTTATCATTTTCCGTTTCCCCGGTCATTTGCTGCGCATTTGGCCAAAATCAACCGATTGGAGACCGCGTTATGGCGCGAATTGCAGGTGTCAACCTGCCTGCCCAGAAGCATATCTGGGTGGGGCTGCAAAGCATCTACGGCATTGGCCGTACCCGTTCCAAAAAGGTCTGCGAAGACGCTGGTGTGTCGGTAAGCACCAAAGTCCGTGACCTGTCCGAATCCGAAGTCGAGCGCCTGCGCGCCGAAGTCGGCAAGTACATCGTCGAAGGCGACCTGCGTCGTGAAGTCGGCATGTCCATCAAGCGTCTGATGGACCTGGGCTGCTATCGCGGCCTGCGTCACCGTCGTGGCCTGCCGCTGCGCGGCCAGCGTACCAAGACCAATGCACGTACCCGCAAGGGCCCGCGCAAGGCTATCAAGAAGTAAGGAATCGACATGGCCAAGCCTACTGCTAACAAGACCAAGAAGAAGGTCAAGCGCGTCGTCACCGATGGCATCGCGCACGTCCATGCTTCGTTCAACAACACCATCGTGACCATCACCGACCGTCAGGGCAACGCCCTGTCCTGGGCCACTTCCGGCGGCTCCGGTTTCCGTGGCTCGCGCAAGTCCACCCCGTTCGCGGCACAGGTCGCTGCGGAAAAGGCCGGCAAGGCAGCACTTGATTACGGCGTGAAGGCGCTGGAAGTGCGCATCAAGGGTCCGGGTCCGGGCCGTGAATCGGCCGTGCGTTCTTTGAACAACGTCGGCTACAAAATCCTCAACATCATCGACGTGACGCCGATCCCGCACAACGGGTGCCGTCCGCCGAAGAAGCGTCGCGTCTAAAGGAGCTGAAAGACAATGGCTCGTTATATTGGTCCTACCTGTAAGCTCGCCCGCCGCGAAGGCGCCGACTTGTCGCTGAAATCGCCGGCGCGTGCGCTGGACTCCAAGTGCAAACTGGAGCAAAAGCCCGGTCAGCATGGCCCGAACGCCCGCAAGGGCAAGATGTCCGATTACGCTACCCAGCTGCGTGAAAAGCAGAAGGTCAAGCGTATCTATGGCCTGCTGGAACGCCAGTTCCGCAACTACTACAAGAAGGCTTCCAACAAGAAGGGCAACACCGGCGAAAACCTGTTGCAACTTCTGGAAACCCGTCTGGACAACGTCGTTTACCGCATGGGCTTTGCCGTGACCCGCGCTTCGGCGCGCCAGCTGGTATCGCATCGCGGCGTGCTGGTGAATGGCAAGTACGTCAACCTGCCGTCCTATGCGGTCAAGGCCGGTGACGAAATCAGCCTCTCCGAACGCGCCCAGAAGCAACTGCGCGTGCAGGAAGCGCTGACCGTTGCCCAGCAGATGGATCTTTCGCCTTCGTGGGTGGAAGTGGACGCCAAGAAGTTCGCTGGCGTGTTCAAGGCTGTGCCAGATCGCGCTGATCTGCCTGCCGACATCAACGAAGCGCTGATCATCGAGTTGTACTCGAAGTAATCCCCTCAACCACGAATCCCCGGCACGCCGGGGATTCGTCAGGAGATGCCCTACATGACGGCTACTGCCCACCAAGTGCTGCGTCCGCGCGCGCCCCAAATCGAACGTACCACCGGCAATCGTGCCAAGGTCGTGATCGAGCCTTTGGAGCGTGGATACGGCCACACCCTCGGCAATGCGCTGCGTCGTGTGCTGCTGTCCTCGATTCCCGGCTGTGCAATTACCGAGGTTTCGATCGACGGCGTGCTGCACGAATACAGCGCCATCGAGGGTCTTCAAGAGGACGTGCTTGAAGTCCTTTTGAACCTCAAGGATGTTGCCATCCGCATGGCAAGTGGCGAGAGCACCACCCTGACCCTCAGCAAGAGCGGCCCGGGCGTGGTGACTGCTGCCGATATTCAGCTCGACCACAATGTGGAAGTGCTCAATCCCGAACACGTCATTTGCACCCTCACCAAGGATGCCTCCATCAACATGCAGCTCAAGGTTGAGCGCGGCTTTGGCTATCAGCCGGCTGCGGTGCGCCGTCGCCCGGATGAAGAATCCCGTGCGATTGGCCGCTTGATGCTGGATGCCAGCTTCTCGCCGGTACGCCGCGTGGCCTATGCGGTGGAAGCTGCCCGCGTTGAGCAGCGCACCAACCTGGACAAGCTGGTGCTGGATATCGAAACCAATGGCACCATTGATGCTGAAGAAGCGGTGCGTACGGCAGCCGATATTCTCACCGACCAGCTTTCGGTGTTTGGTGACTTCACCCAGCGTGAGCGCGGTGCCACCAAACAGGCCAGCACCGGCATTGACCCGGCCTTGCTGCGTCCGATCGACGATCTGGAGCTGACGGTGCGCTCGGCCAACTGCCTGAAGGCTGAAAGCATCTACTACATTGGTGATCTGATTCAGCGCACCGAAGTGGAGCTGCTCAAGACTCCGAACCTTGGCAAGAAATCCTTGACCGAAATCAAGGAAGTGCTGGCTCAGCGTGGTCTTTCGCTTGGCATGAAGCTGGACAACTGGCCGCCGGCCGGTGCTGCCCAGCATGGCATGCTGGGTTGATTTTTCCCTGCCCGCCTGTCCGCAGGCGGGCAAGGCTTTACGGGTTACTGACCCGCGCGGCTCATGGAAAGCGCCGCCGGACCATCCGCAGTCCATCAAAGCGTCAGGATGACTACAGCGAAGTTCAACGCCTCAATCTTTTAATTCAAGGAACAAACTCATGCGTCACAAGAATGCTGGCCGCAAATTCAGCCGTACCAGTGCCCACCGCGAAGCGATGTTCAAGAACATGGCCGCCTCGCTGATCAAGCACGAACTCATCAAGACCACGCTGCCCAAGGCCAAGGAGCTGCGCCGGGTGGTCGAACCGCTGATTACTCTCGCCAAGGTCGATTCGGTGGCCAACCGCCGTCTGGCCTTTGCACGCCTGCGCGACAAGGAAGCCGTCGGCACCCTGTTTACCGTTGTCGGTCCGCGCTACACCGCCCGCCCGGGTGGCTACCTGCGTATCCTCAAGTGCGGCTTCCGCGCTGGCGACAACGCCCCGATGGCCTATATCGAAATGGTTGACCGTCCGGGTGCACCGAGCGCCGAGTGATCCGGCGATTAACCACAATCGTATTGCCGATATTCAATGCCAGTCAGTTACCGCTGACTGGCATTTTTCATGGGTAAACGCGCTGCATCACAAATATTCAAGGCAAGAACATGAGCTTCCATTGCGCGGGCATCTTGCTGATTGACTGCCTGCTTTAATCGAGGAACGCCATGCAGGGCGCAAAGCGCAAACGGGCTGGTTGCCCGGCGAGTATTTGCAACAGCGTAGCTGCAGCCTTTGCAAAGCAACCCTTCCTTTGGGCAAGAGCCCTATGCACAGCATGCTTTATTGCATGCCTTGCTAAGACAACCAATCTTGGCGGTAGTATGCGTCTTGCCCTCTCTTCTGCAGATGTGTGGCTCGCGCCCACTTGCGGGTATCTAGAAGAGACCTTGAATAGGCTCTGAGAGCGTCTGGACACGCATTTACAGCATTTCTTCGCTCAGCAAGCTATCGTTGCGCTCAACAATCAGCTCATCGCGCAATTGTTCTTCCATTGCACGGCGGTGGTTGCTGACCAGCTCCGGGTTGCTCTGGGATGCGTTGAATTGCTGTGCGCTGGCATGGTCTTTCCAAGTCAGGGTGAGGCGAAAATCCCATTGCTCGCGCCCCTGTACCAGTTGCGGCTGTGCCATGCGGATGGAAATGAGTCGTCCCGCCTGGCGCTCGGCATGCAACAGGGGCAGCCGGGTTTTCTTGAACAGGGTGATGAACTGCTCATGGCGACCGGGTTTGAGCCAGTAGGTATGCTCGACCACGAATGGCGTCTGCGCCTGCTGTGCCGTTACCGGGGCAGCAAACAGGCAGCAGGCGGCCAACAGCAGTGCGGTGGATGTGCCGGCTCTCACGCGCTTGCCTGCGGACTGTCTGGCGCAAACTGCGGCCAGCGCTTGAGGATGGCTGTGCGGATGCCGGCAACATCCAGTCCGGCTTCGGCCAGCAGGTCTTCGCGGCTGGCATGGTGCTGGAAGGCATCGGGCAGCCCCAGGTGCAGTATCGGCAGGCTGATGCCCTCGGCGGCCAGCAGCTCGGCCACACCCGAGCCTGCGCCACCGGCGATGACATTGTCTTCCAGCGTGACAAAACCTTCATGGCTTTGCGCCAGCTGCAAAATCAGGGTCTTGTCCAGCGGCTTGATGAAGCGCATGTCAACGACGGACAGGCCAAGTGCTGCGCCGACCTGTTCGGCGGCCGGCAATACTGCGCCAAAAGCCAGTAGCGCCAGTGCTTGTCCCTGACGCTTGGGTTGTGCCTTGCCGATGGGCAAGGTTTCCAGGCTATCGCCGGCAGCGATGCCGGTGCCGCTGCCACGCGGGTAGCGCACGGCAGCCGGGCCGGGGTGCTGGTAGCCGGTGGACAGCATCTTGCGGCACTCGGCCTCATCACTGGGCGCCATGATGAGCATGTTCGGTACGCAGCGCAGGAAAGACAGGTCAAGATTGCCCGCGTGCGTGGCGCCATCGGGGCCGACGACGCCGCCGCGGTCGATGGCAAACAATACGTCCAGATTTTGCAGGGCGACATCGTGAACCAGCTGGTCATAGGCGCGTTGCAGGAAGGTCGAATAAATCGCCACCACCGGCTTGGCGCCTTCGCAGGCCATGCCCGCTGCCAGGGTGACAGCGTGTTGCTCGGCAATGGCGACATCAAAATAGCGGTTAGGAAACGCTTTGGAGAAGCGTACAAGCCCGGAGCCTTCGCGCATGGCCGGGGTGATGCCGAGCAGCCTGTCATCGGCGGCGGCCATATCGCAGAGCCAGTCGCCAAAGACATCGGTATAGGTGGGCTTTTTCACCACGCCGGGCTTTTTCACCATGCCCTCGGCCGGGTCGAAGGGCGATACTGCGTGATAGCCGATTTGGTCGGCCTCGGCACGCTCATAGCCCTTGCCCTTGGTGGTGATGACATGCAGCAACTGCGGGCCTTTCAGACCCTTGAGGGTTTTCAGGGTGGCGAGCAGGGCATCCATGTCGTGGCCGTCAATGGGGCCGGTGTAATGGAAACCCATCTCCTCGAACAAGGTGGAGGGCACGAACATGCCCTTCCAGTGCTCTTCCCAGCGTTTGACGAATTTCGCCGGGGCGGTGTCCTTGTCACCGAGCAGCTTCTTGCCGCCTTCACGCAGGGCGTTCAGGGTTTTGTTGCCGCTCATGCGCCCCAACATGCGGGTCAGGCCACCGACCGCTTCGGAAATCGACATGCGGTTGTCGTTGAGAATCACCAGGATATTGGGTTCCTCGTCCATGCCGCCGGCGTGGTTGAGTGCCTCATAGGCCATGCCGGCGGTCATCGCGCCATCACCGATGATGGCAACGACACTGCGCTCGCTACCGGCCTGGGCGCTGGCGATGGCCATGCCCAGGGCCGCGGAAATGCTGGTGGAAGAATGTCCCACGCCAAAGGTGTCGTATTCGCTTTCTTCGCGCTTGGGGAAGGGTGCCACGCCATCTTTTTGTTTGACGGTGTGGATGGCATCACGGCGGCCGGTCAGAATCTTGTGCGGATAGGCCTGATGGCCGACATCCCAGACCAGACGGTCATGGGGCGTGTCATACAGATAGTGCAGGGCGCAGGTCAGCTCCACCACGCCGAGATTGGCGCCAAAATGTCCGCCGGATTTGCCAGCAGATTCAATCAGATAAGCGCGCAACTCATCGGCCACCGCTTGCAACTCTTCCGCAGGAAAGCGGCGCAGGTCGGCGGGCGTATTGATTTGCGAAAGGCGGGGGTAGCGCGAGGAATCAATCATCCGGGCATTTTACGGCGAGTTGGCGTCAATGGCCTGTTTGCATGGTTATTTCTTGCCCGCAAGTGCAGGGCAAGAGCGCAATGCCTTGATGCCGATGGCTGTCGCTTAGCGAAGTCCCAGCCTTTCAAGTAGCCCCGGGCGTGGTGCTTCAGCGGGGGACTCTGCGCTTGGCAAGACCGCTTCTGCGCTGCCGATGGCAAGACAGGCATTGAGAAAGTCGGCGACTTCTGCCTCACTGGCCATCGCCGCCCGGGCAGTTTCTGCAATGGTGGCGGGCGCTTTCATCAGTGCCGAGGCAATACGCAAGTGTTTGGGGTATTCACGCTCGGTCTGCATCCACTTGCTGAGCCGGTAGCGGGCAGTGGCGTCGTGTTGGGGCAGTAGCTTGCCAGCGCCACGCAACAAGGCGCCAAACCACACCAGACGTGAGAGTTGCTGCTCATCTCCACTGCAGTCAAGGTCGGCATTTTCAGGCACCAGCACAAAGTCTTCTGGTTGCAGCGGGGTCTGGAACAAGGGTAGTAGCGGCTTCAAGGTGCGCGGGCCGTAGTACTGTGCGTTATCCATATCCAGCACCAGTGCCGGGGTCGTCTCATGTTGCAGGCGAAGCAAGCCCCGCAGCTCGCCACTGGCAAGCCAGTGACCAAGCAGTTTTGCTTGGGTTTTGTCTTCTATTTCAAGTGATCCGGATTGGCTTGCAGCCACGTCAACTTGCCCGGCCGGCTGGCGCTCTAGCTGGCCGGAGGGGAGGGCTTGCACAATTTCGGCATGTCCGGCGGCAGGGCTGCCTGATTTGGGCAGGATGGCAAGTTCGGCGAGCAATGCTTCCAATGCCGCCTCATCAAAATCACGCGCCAGGCGGAAGTGCGTATGGCAGCGTGTGGCACGGGTGTAGCCAATCACGGTGACGCCGGCGTTATAGAGCTGCAGCCAGCTTAGCGGGCCATACAGGCTGTCCATATCAACGACGACAAAATCGGCATCCGCATCGGGGCGAAGTTGCAGATCAAGTTGTAGGCGTGCTGCGGCAGCCCAAAAGGCCTCATGCAACATGATGTGTGTCCTGGAGTCCATTCCAGTAAAGCCCAGGGTGGTCATTTGCTGTTGCTTCTTGAGTCAAGCTGCGCAGTATAAGGAATAAAAATTTCCTTTGGATGCAGGGTAGTGAATATATTTTTCGTTCGTGATTTTTATCACGCTTTATGTTTGCCAGGGAGCAAGTTTTGGCCTCTTGGCTTGCATTTGCTGTTGCACGCCCAGTGCCTGCGGTTAAACCTGGGTACGCGAGCGGGAAGAGTCAGAGGCTCGATGCCACGACCATGGGGTGCCTGCTTGCCAGGACAAGCCAATCAGGCGCGGGTGACCGGAACGTGGGCAAAACAGCTGCCCGGAGCATTGATTGCACGCGCTGCGGTGGTCAGCGATAGCTTGGCAGATGTGGGTATCCATCAGGCCGTTTTGCCGATGAAGGGTTAACCGAAATGCTCGGCAGGTAGTCGCATCAATATGTCTGCGCCACTGCCAAGGGCGGCGGCATGGCTGTGGATGCGCGGCAGGATACGGGCGTAATAGAACCGTGCAGTTTCGCGCTTGCCTTGTTTGCAGGCATCGCTTTGCGAGGACTTCTCTGCCGCCGCCAGTGCGCGCGCCCACCAGAAGGCAAGCAGGCTATAGCCGCAGATGAACAGATAGTCATGGGCCGTGCTGCCGATTTCTTCCGGATTCTTGGCCGCCATCTGTGCGATTTGCTGGGAGATTTGCTGCCAGTTGTCCAGCACTTGTTGCAGCTGCGGCAGAAACTCGGCAAGTGCCGGGTTGCCGGCCTCTGTCTGGCAGAAGGCGTTGGCTTCCTGCAGCAGTGCCTGCAAGCCCGCGCCCTGCAATTGCAGCAGCTTGCGACCGACCAGGTCGAGCGCCTGGATGCCGGTGGTACCTTCATACAGGGTGGTGATACGTGCATCGCGTGCCAGCTGCTCCATGCCATGCTCGGCGATATAGCCGTGGCCGCCAAAGCATTGCAGTGCCATATAAGTGCATTCGTTGCCCCACTCGGTGAGACAGGCCTTGACGATGGGAGTGAGAAAGCCCACCAGCGCATCGGCACGGCTGCGTTCGGCGGCATCCTGTGCGTGCTGGGCGATGTCCAGCATCAGGAAGGCGTGATAGGCCAGCAGGCGACTGCCTTCAACCAGGGCTTTTTGCGTCAGCAACATGCGCCGCACATCCGGGTGGACGATGATGGGATCAGCGGCCTTGTCCGGTTGCACTGCCCCGGAAAGCGCGCGCATCTGCAAGCGCTCGCGGGCATAGCGCAGCGCGTTTTGCAGGGCGCGCTCGGCAAGCCCCAGCCCTTGCAGGCCAACCCCGAGACGTGCGGAGTTCATCATGGTGAACATCGCCATCAGCCCCTTGTGTGGCTCACCGAGCAGATAGCCTTCGGCCGCATCGAAATTCATCACGCAGGTGGCCGAGCCATGAATGCCCATTTTGTGCTCCAGCGCGCCACAGGCCACGCTGTTGCGCTCGCCCAGCTGGCCATGTGCATCGACCTTGTACTTGGGCACGATGAACAGTGAAATGCCGCGGCTGCCAGCGGGGGCATCGGGAAGCCGCGCCAATACCAGGTGGACGATGTTTTCCGCCATGTCGTGCTCACCGGCGGTGATGAAAATCTTGGTGCCGCTGATGGCATAACGACCATCGGACAATGGCTCGGCACGGGTGCGCAAAAGCCCAAGATCGCTGCCGGCCTGCGGCTCGGTCAGGCACATGGTGCCGGTCCATTGCCCGGAGACCAGCGGCTTCAGGAACACCTCTTGCTGCCAGGCATTGCCGTGATGCAGCAGGGCTTCGGTGGCGCCATGCGAGAGCAGCGGAAAATTGCCCCAGGCAAGGTTGGCGGCATTGATCATTTCCTTGAGTGCCGCGCCCAGCAGTTGCGGCATGGCCTGGCCGCCCAATGCTGTGGGTGCGTTGAGCGCGGGCCAGCCGGCCTCGACAAACTGCGCAAACGCCGCTGCAAAGCCTTCGGGAGTGCGAACTTCGGCAGTTTGCGGGTCAAATGTGCAGCCGCGATCGCCTACGGCATTGAGCGGCGCCAGTACTTCGCCGGTAAAGCGCGCGGCTTCTTCCAGCACGGCATCAACCAGCTCACGGTTGGCATCGCTTTTGCCAATCTGCGCAAAAATGGGCTCGACGTTCAAAACGTCAAACAGGGCGAAGCGGATGTCATCCAGCGGGGCGCGGTATTGGCTCATCGGGGTTCTCCGTGTGGACAGGCAGGGCTTCAGCGCAGCACGCCGGGCAGGCCAGGGGCGGGGCTAAGCGCGCTGTCGCGCTGGATTTGGTAGCTGCGCGATTTGCCGTTTTCGGTGCTGGCCTTGATGGTGCCCTGCAATTGGTAGGCAAAGCCGCGGCCGTTGGCGAGCGCATCGGCCGCCTGCAATTTGCCAGCCAAACCAGGGGTCAGGCTGATGCTGAGAATCTCGGCCGATTCAGCCGCCACCGTCAGCGCAGGGCTTGCCTGCAGCTGAGCGGCTGACTCGCCTGCGATGCGGAGGGCAAGATTGACCTCATCAAAGCGCATTGCCACATTGCTGTAGTTTTGCAGCCGCAGCGCCAGTTGCCACTGGCCTTGCGCATCAATGCTGAGCTGCTGGATGCTGGCGGCAGGCTCGGAAATACGCTGCCCGCCGGTGCTGGCACAGCCTGCCAGCAGGGCGAGGAGCAAACTCATGACAAGGCTGATGCGTAGTAAGGGTTTCATCCGCGGCTCGCAACATCAAGGGTTGCCAAGCATAACGTGAACGGATGAATGGCAAGCGCATCAGTCGCGGCGGCGCAGCGACTGCACCTTCAAAAAGGTGTGATCACCGATGGTGGCGACCTGATAGGCATTACGCCAGCTGGGACGGGCAATATTGTGTGCCAGGAAATGACTGGCGCCGGGGACGATTTCCTGACGCTGGTCTTGCGGCAGCGCCCAGTTGGCCTGGGCATCCAGCGCCACATTGACTGCCTGCGACCAGGCCTGGATATTGCTGAGCTTGGTTTGCGGAGAAACCAGTGTGGGGGCGAATTGCTTGCGGGCAGTCACCACCTCGCACAGGCTGTCGCCCCAAAGGCCGCTGTCTTCGCGTCGCAGCGCGACCTCGGCCACGGCTTGCTGGCCGATCACCGGCTGATTGCGGGCTTCAAGATAAAGCGTGGCCGACAGGCACAGAGAATCGCTGGCCTGCGGCGGAAGGATTGAGGCGAACCACAGAATCCAATCCAGTTTCATCGTCGTACTCCTTGTTTCGTTGCGCCGCAGGCTGGCAATCCACAGGATTGCTGGCAGAGCGGCCTGGCGTTGTGGGGAGGGCGGCGGCGCTTGGCTGTTGGCGCTGCATCTACCCTGGGCGGGGGTCTCGAATGAAAAGACACGGCCGCCGGGGAGCCACCCAAGTGAATCTGAATAGGGGTGGCAAAAAAGTTGGCGCAAGATATAGGGGGTAAACGTAACGGAGGATGAACGTAAGTTTGCGTTTCGTATCTCACTTTGTGTTAAAGCACGTCATCAAATCATGCAAATGATGGCCGAGACGAGGTGGATGGTTCCCAAGAAGCTACATGCTGTCTTGTCATAACGCGTGGCAATGACCCGCCATTGCTTCAGGCGGGCAAAGAAGTTCTCAATAGAGTGGTGTGCACTTGTAAAGTTAAAGTGCCGCGTCGCACTCGCGCTGCGCTTTGTTGCGGCTACGTGATGGAATCACCACCTGCTTGTTAGCTGTGAAGTATCAATAATCAGGTTGTTTCTCGGCGTGGGCAGTCGGCTCATGGGAGGTAGGGGGGCGATGCCATGGTGCGGTCGGTGCCAGTTGTAGTGGTGTTGCCAGCTGAGCAGCGCCTGTGTGCGTTGGGCTGAGTTCTGGTAGGTCCAGCCGTATGCCCACTCGCGCGGGGCCGACTGGATGAAGCGCTCGGCCTTGCCGTTGGCCTGGAGCCGGTAGGTTCTGGTGAACTTCTGTACGATGCCATGCCGGGTGCAAACAGCGCGGAAGAGCTTGAAGCGAAACACCGAGCCGTTGTCGGTCAGCACGCGCTTGATGCGCAC
>NWQT01000028.1 GCA_002798295.1 Lysobacteraceae bacterium NML07-0707
ATAGCGGCTCTTCCATTTGTAGTACGTCGCCACGCTGATGCCGTGACTACGCACCAGATCCTTGATGGGAATGCCTGCATCGCCCTCCTTCAGGATCCCCACAATCTGGGATTCAGTGAACTTGCTCTTGCGCATCAGAACTCTCCTTCAGTCATCTTCATAGACTGCCAAAAGTTCTCCTTTAGAACTGTCTCAATTGAGGGGAAGGCTACGAAGCGCCTGCCACAAACTCGGCACTTGAAGCGTCCGTCGCCCAGACGGTAATGCCAGGGGCCGCCACACTCGGGACAATGCTTCATGACCAAATCCTCCAAGATTTGATCCGGTTTGGCTAGGAATTACCAAACTCAAAGGCCTGAGCCCGATGCAGTACCGGACTCAGGCCTCGACCCCTTAACCCGTGAGCGTCCAACTTCTGGGGGGCATTCCAATGCGGGGGTTCTTATTGGAATCCCCTCCCTCTCATTACCTTATTTGATGCTGTTTTGCCAAGGCCACCAGCTGCCCTGTCCCAGTGCATAGCGGTCGGCGGCGCGCTCCAGCGGGTTGCGTACGCTGATTCCACCCAGCACGAAATACAGTGGCAAGAAAAATGGCCCCAGCAGCATGTATTGCCAGACATGGGCGCGTTCGTGGCTGCCAATTCTCACCCGTGGCTCCTGGCACAGTCCTGCGCGATGCGCATAAGTCGGGCAAAGCGCTTCCAAATCGGCTGCGGTGTTGATGATGACATTGCCCAGCGTCATCGCACCGCCCGGCCCCCAGGGCCAGCGGTCGAATACCAGGGCAAAATCGCTGCGGCTCAAGCGTGGCCTTGCGCCCCAGGGGATTACACAAATCCCGAGCAGCAAGCCCATCAGGCTATTGGGTAAAGTCCACACCACGCCCAGCAATCGCAACAGGCACAGTAGAACCCGGCGAAGGCCATGCGCTCTCATGCTTGCCAATGATGATAGTAGTCAAGCAATGCGTTGGCCGTGACCTGGCTTTTCTTGCTGATGTGCCGGCCTTCAATGCTCATCTGCTCGCGCGCGAGCATGTCCAGATATGCCGCCAGCGCCTGCGCATCCATGCTCTGCTGCAAGGCCGCCACAACAGCCGCGACATAGCCGCAGTATTCATCCCGTACCGCATCGGCAGCGGCCATTTCCGCCACGCCTATCGGGTCCCAGAGATGAAACAGAGCCTCATCAACCGCCTTGAAAAGTGCGGCCATGCGCATCGGCATGGCCGGCCCGGGGGCAGCTTCCGGCCACATGCTGCAATCAGCGTTTGCGCAGCCAGTTGTGGATGGTATCCGGGACTTCCTTCTGCGCGCGGCTGGAGACATAGATGCCGATATGCCCGCCACGGAAGCTGAGCTCGGTATAGTCCTCGCTGCCGACCAATTTTTTCAGCGCGCGCGATGCATCTGGCGGCACCAGATGGTCTTGCTCGGCATATATATTCAGTACCGGCATATCGACAAAGCCAAGATCCACTTCTTCATCGCCAATGCGCACCCCGCCATTGATAAAGCCGTTTTGCTGATAAAACTGCTTGATGAATTGGCGGAAGGCTTCACCAGCCTGATCGGGCGAGTCGAAAATCCATTTTTCCATGCGCAGGAAGTCTTCCATCGCCTTGGCATCATCGAGGATGTCCACCATACCCACGTATTTTTGCAGGTTGAGGCGGAAGGGCTTGAGCATCAGGTAGGAAAAATTCATCAAGTCCGCAGGGATATTGCCGAGCGTATCGACGAACAAGTCCACATCCAGCCCGCGTGTCCAGTTGGAGAGCATATTGTCTGGCGTCTGGAAATCCACCGGCGTCACCATGGTGATGAGGTTGCGGACTTTTTCCGGGTTGAGCGCGGCATAACACAGCGAGAGCACGCCGCCCTGACAGATGCCCAGCAGGTTCACGCTCTCTTGCCGGTGAGCCTTGCGCAGATAATCCACCGCGCCGCCGATAAAGCGCTGCACATAGTCTTCCAGGTCGAGATAACGGTCAGAGCGGTCGGGATAGCCCCAGTCCAGCACATAGATATCTTCGCCGCGCTCAAGCAGTCCTTTCACCAGCGAGCGGTTGTCCTGCAGGTCAATCATGTAAGGGCGGTTGACCAGGGCATAGCTGATGAGCAACGGCACCTTGGCCGTGGGTTTTTTCTCGCTCACGAAACGGTACAGCACAGTTTTGCCGTCACGCCAGACTTCCTGTTTTTCGGTAACACCGTAGTCGAAATTGCCGACTTCACGCAGTGTTTCCAGGCCGCTGATGAGCTTGGACTGCATTTTGATGGCTTCGTTGGCAAGGTCTTCAGCTGAAAATTTCAGGGGATTGCTCATGTCAACGGCTCCGCTTCACGGTTTTCTTCGTGGCTTTCCGGGCTGTCTTGGCAGCCGGTGCCGCGGTCTTGGGCGGTGCAATCGCCGGAAGCCCGCGTCTTGAGGCCGCCTTGGCAGGCTTGCTGGCTGATTGGTTGCTGCGGGCAGTCTTGGCCGCCGGTTTGGCAGCGCGCGGTGCTGGCGCTTTTTTTGCCGCAGTGCGCTTGGGCGCAGCACTTGCCGGCGGCGCTTCCCCGGTATTTATCGCCGCCTCGCCACGCATCAGGCGCCGCACCACGCGCTCAAGCTCGGCAATCTTGCGATGTGCCGCCTCGATTTCGGTGCGGGTGGGAATGCCAAGCAGGGCAGTGGCATTTTCCACTTCTTTTTGCATGTCCTGACGCAGTTGCATCTGCGCATTCACCATTTGCCCATAAACTTCGCGATAGTCACGGGACAAGGCCATCTGCGCAAAAGCGTCTTCGGCCGCATCAATCCAGACATCAAACAGCGCCCGGGCGCTGGTGATTTCAGCCCCCGGCGCTTCGTGCTCGGTGAGTTTTTTCTCGAAATTTTCATACGCCTTTTGCGCCGACTGCATCAAGGTCGCGTTATAGGCAGCGACTTTGTCCTGATAATCCAGATGCGCCCTGGCCAGCTTTTGCAGCCGCTCCTGATGCTCGCGCGCCAGCCCCATGGTCGGCAGTCCCAGCCAGCTCCTGGTCTCCTCATTCAGGCCTGACAGCAGGGGCTGTACCGCACTGTACCACTGCTCAAAGCCATGCGCCTTGGGTGACTGCATGGCGCGGAACATTTCTAGCCAGGCGCCCTCGCCACTGTCTTCGAGCATTGCCTTCCATTTCGAGGCGATTTCTGCTGCGCTGATGCTTTGCCCGGCAAGCTGGGCTGCCAGCTGCTGCATGCGCCCATACCAGTCACCGGCCTGCGCCTGAAAGCGCCCCAGGGCGTCATTCAACGCGGCGTCAAGTCCGGGCATCTGCGGCTGTGGTTGTGCCATCGACATCGCCATCTGGCTCCACTGCGCCAGCATCTGTTGCCAGCTCATTGGCGAGGGCATCCCCATTTGCGGCATCGCACCGAATGCAGGGGATGAAAATCCCGGTATGGCAAACCCTTGCGGTGCGGTAAAGCCAGCCTGGCCGCCTGCCGCTGCCTGCCGCATCATTTCACTCCAGCCTGCCCAGTATTGACGTGCCAGTGACTCAAAATCACCTGGCCAGTTGCCTTGATATGCCATGGTTATCTCCCGTTTTTGCTGATGCTAACACGCGCTTATGACTTGCCTGACATCGTCTTCATGGCTTGGGGATGCGCAGGGTTTTGCTAATCATCAATGAGCCAGAAAGTGCAAACATCAACACCAGCGGATGCAATTGCCAGGGGCCGATTTTCACACTGCCCAGCCACAAATCGCTGCCGATTGCGCCTTGCCAGGCCGCGACCGCCAGTACCAGAACCAGCAGCGAACTGGTCGGGATTGGCGTGCCTTCGAAGTATCTGACCTTGCCCTCGTCACCGGCCAGCTGCTCGGCAGTGACGTTGTAGCGTGCCAGGCGGCTGACCCCGCAACCGACAAAGTAACTCAGGATGACCCAGTCCCAGCCGCCCTGCATGCCACAGGCATAGGCCAGGGCGGCCGGGGCAAGCCCAAAGGAAATCACATCCGCCAATGAATCCAGCTCACGCCCCAGCGTGGAGGCGACCTTGCGCCAACGCGCGATGCGGCCATCAAGGGCATCAAACAAAAACGCCAGCGGCACCAGCGCCATGCCCCAAAGCAAGTCGCGCACATTGCCTTCTTGCAAAAAGCGCATCGCGGCGAATATCGCACCCGTGCCGCAAAAAGCATTGGCCAGCGTGAACCAGTCAGCCAAATGGAAATCCCGCAGCATGGAAAAATGACGTTGCTTCATGGTCTGGCTCTTGAGGGGGTGTGCCAAGCATACCCGCGCCATGTAAACACGGCATAGGCGAAAATGGCCGCATGCCCACGCCCCGCAAAATCATTCACGTTGACATGGATGCGTTCTATGCCTCGGTGGAGCAGCGCGATAACCCCGCGCTTGCCGGGCGGCCGGTGGTGGTGGCCCGACGTGGCGCGCGCTCGGTGGTGTGTGCGGCCAGTTACGAAGCCAGGCACTTTGGCGTGCGCTCGGCGATGCCGGCACTGCGCGCAGAACGGCTATGCCCGGATGCGGTATTCGTGCCGCCGGACTTTCCTCGCTACAAAGCCGTATCGAGGCAAATCCGTGAAATCTTCGCCCGCCATACCGATCTGATTGAGCCGCTATCGCTGGATGAGGCCTATCTGGATGTCACCCATCCCAAGCAGAATCTCGGCAGCGCCACCGCCATTGCTACACAGATTCGCGCTGCCATCCGCGATGAAACCGGGCTGACCGCCTCTGCCGGTATCGCGCCCAACAAGTTTCTTGCCAAAATCGCCAGCGACTGGAACAAACCCGATGGCCAGTTCGTGCTCAAACCCCATCAGGTCGATACCTTTCTTGCCAGCCTGCCGCTCACGCGCCTGCCGGGCGTGGGGCGTGTCACCGCTGCACGGCTGCAATCGCTGGGGCTTGGCGACTGCGCCGATGTGCGCAAACTGCCCGTTGAAGCCATCGAACAAGTCCTGGGGCGCTGGGGGCGACGCCTGCATGAGCTGGCACATGGCATTGACTACAGCCCGGTGAAACCCTGGCGCATCGCAAGCCAAATCAGCAGTGAAGACACCTTTGCCCAAGACCTGCCGCTGATGGCGCTGGATGCTGAAATCCAGCGGCTTGCACAAAAAACCTGGGACGCCTGGCTGCGCGAGGCGCAAAAACATCCCGGCCGCGTGGCACGCACTGTGGTGCTGAAACTCAAAACCGCCGACTTTCGTGTACTGACCCGCTCCATCACCCGCAGCCCCATGCCGCGCGATGCGGCCGAACTTGCCGAAGTCGCCAAGGCACTGCGCCAGCGCGTGGACTTGCCTGCCGATACCCTGTATCGCCTGGCCGGCGTGGGCTTGGCAGGCTTTGCGGAAAAAGACGCGGTGTTTGAGCAGCCGGATCTTTTTGATTGAGAAGTCCAAAACAAACAAGGCTCGGGAGTACCGAGCCTTGTTGCGAGGCTACCAGAATCAATCCAGGCGGTTGCTCGCGTCAACCAGTTCGTTATAGGCGCGCACCACACTCTCCGTGGAGCCCTCCACCATCCAGCCGTTGCCTCTGTTGATATGAAGGATGTCTCCAGAGCTGTAGGGCTCCTTGTCACGCACCCGACGCATGCGCTTCTTGGCCGCCCGTGTTTCACGGCTTCACCCACTTTCTTGCAAAAAAGAAAGCGTAATGCAGCCCAGCAGCAATGCCGTAGCCAGAGGTTTTATTGAAATCATGCAGATACTCTCTGGTTGAACGAAGCAAGCCTGAATCTAATGCCTTAAATTTCAATGACTCAGCACAAACGCATCACCATCATCCAGCGCCGGGAAGCGTTGGCGGAAGTCGGTCAGTGCCCTGGCTGAGAGTGTGGCGCTGGCGACAAACTCGCCCTCGCCTTCGCCTTCGGCAAAGGGCTGGCCAAGGAAGTCAATCAATGCGCTGTCGCCGGAATAATCCAGCGCATTGCCATCCCGACCTGTCCGGTTAACGCCGGCTACATAGCAGAGATTCTCGATGGCGCGGGCGCGCAGCAGGGTTTGCCAGGCGTAGGCGCGCGCTGCCGGCCAGTTGGCCACGAATATCAGCAAGTCGTAATCCGGCGCATTGGCGCGCGTAGGGTCTGGGCGATTGCGGGCAAATACCGGAAAGCGCAGGTCATAGCAAACCAGTGGGCAAATCCGCCAGCCACGCCATTCCACGATCAGGCGCTCACGGCCTGCGGCATAGCGCTTATTTTCACCGGCAAAAGTGAACAGGTGGCGCTTGTCATAATGCTGTACGCGGCCATCGGGGGTGACAAACAGCAGCCGATTGAATACCGCATCGCCCTCGCGCAGTTGCACACTGCCGGTGATGGCGGCATCGAGTTTTTGGGCCTGCGCACGCATCCAAGCGAGCGTTTCGCCCTGCATATCCTCGGCGCTTGTCACCGCCTCGTTGGAAAAGCCGCTGGTGAAAGTTTCCGGCAATACGACCAAATCGGTATTGCCTGCCAATGGCGCAATCAGCCCGGCGTAATAGTCACGATTGCCTGCCGGATCGTGCCAGCGGGTATCGCCCTGGACAATGGAAACACGCAAGTCCTGCATCAGTTGCGTTCCTCATCGGGTACGAATTTCAGCACATTGCCATTGATGCAATAGCGCTGGCCGGTAGGCGGCGGGCCATCGTCAAATACATGGCCCAGATGGATGCCGGAGCTTTTCGAGATGACTTCTACCCGGCGCATCCCGTGGCTCAAGTCTTCGCGCAACTCCAGTGCGCCTTCCACCGGGTTGAAGAAGCTCGGCCAGCCGGTATCGCTGTCAAACTTGGCATCGCTGCGGAACAGCGGCGCGCCGCTGACCGGATCGACATAGGTGCCGGGGCGTTTTTCATCCAGATGCGAGCCGCTGCCGGGGATTTCGGTGCCTTGCTCAAAGGCGATGCGGCGCTGCTCGGGGGTCAGCAATTGAAAGCCCAGCCACTGCCAGAATTTGCGCGCCTCGCCGTTATAGCCGGTATAGCGCGCCACTTCGCGGCCATTTTCAAACAATACGATGGTGGGCGTGGCAAACAGGGCTTTTTCCAGCGTCCAGCCAACAGGCGGCTGTGGCGATAGGCTGCGCGCCACCGGTACATCGGCCTGCCAGTGGTCAATGATATCGGCCTTGAATTTCTCGCAGTACGGGCAGGTTTCGGCCTCGAATACCACCAACTGCCGCTCGGCATTGAGGCTTGCCGGCTCCAGCGGCTGATGACCGCCCGCTCCCGCCATGCCGTACTTCACGCCGGTGCCGCCCAGGCCGCAATAACCATCCGGGTTCTTGACCAAATAGTCCTGGTGATAGTCCTCGGCGCGCACATAATTTTTCAGCGCCTCAATCTCGGTGACTATCTGCCCAAAGCCTGCGCGCGTCAGTGCTGCCTGGTAGATGTCCCGGGTCTGCGCGGCCAATTGCGCTTGCTCGGGGCGAGTGTAATAAATCGCGCTGCGATAATTGCTGCCGATGTCATTGCCTTGCCCGTCCGCCTGCGTCGGGTCGTGGTTTTCCCAAAATGCGGCCAGAATGGTGGCGAGCTCGACTTTCTGCCTGTCGAAAGTGACCTTCACCACTTCGGCGTGGTTACGCGCGGCCACCGCACCATTCTGGATTTGCTTCTCCAGTGCCAAGACTTCCCTGTAGCTGGTATCGGTAGCATCGCCATTGGCATAACCGGACTCCACATCCAGCACGCCGTCAATGGCGGCCATGCGCTTTTCCGCGCCCCAGAAACAACCCATGCCAAAGACGATGGTTTCGGTATGTTCGGACATTGCATTTCCTCGATGACTGATAAGTGGCGCCGCCTGCGGTGGCCGCAATGCAAACACGGCCAGCAAGCTGGCAACCAGCAGCGCAAAGATAATGGCGACAAGGTGCAGGACTTTGGCTTTCATGTCGTCTTGATAGGGACGCCAATCTTTGATTACAAGCCCTGACTTTCAACGCAGTTGCGAATCCTTGCTGCCACGGCGGTTGTAGCCACTGAAGGCCGCCTGTTCGGCATCGTCTGCCTCCTGGCAGGGCACACACAGGCGCACGCCGGGGATGGCTTTGCGGCGCGCCTCGGGAATCGGCGCATCACATGCCTCGCAGCGCACAAGGCTCTCACCACGCGGCAGGCGGCTGCGCGCCCGTGCGATGGCATCGTTCACCGTGGCATCAATCTGCTCTTGTACCGCACCATCACCTGCCCAGCCGGTTGCCATGACTGTTGTCTCCCAAACGTAACGAAGGCGGAAGGTTGCCCTTCCGCCTTCGCAATATCGCGCCGCCTGTGCGGCCATTCAAGGCTTATTCCTTGAATTGTGCAATTTCACCGGGACGGCGCAGCATCTTGTTGACTTCGTCCAGGTGCATTTCTTCTTCGACAATCATTTCGCGGGCGTATTCTTCCAGCAGCACCGACTTGCCTTCCACCGCTGCGAGCAGTTCGTAGTAAATCTTCAGGGCCGCTTCTTCGTGCGCCAGCGATTCGCGCAGGATGTCGCCGATATCGTGCTGTTCGGTTTCCAGCAGCGGGCCAATCTTCAGCGAGGGATGACCGCCCAGCAGGGTGACCAGCTCACCGGCCTTGTGGGCATGCGCCAGCGATTCGTCGGCATTGCCCTTCATCCAGGACACGATCGGAATGCGGTTGTAGCCATAGACCATCAGCGAGTAGTGGGTGTAACGCACCACACCGGCCAGTTCCATTTCCATGATGCGGTTGAGGATGCCGATAGCGGTGTCTTTTTGCGCTTTATCAAGTGCCATGAGTTGAACTCCAGTTAGGGTTGGTGATTGAAAGTGGGTGCAGTCTAGCCCTTGTTTTCGGATGCTTCTGGAGCGGAATCATTCCTAAACGCATCACCATCCACGTTATCACTTGCTGCGCTAGCGCGCCTGCGGCCTTCATACACCTCGCGCTCAAGCATCCCGGTTTGCTTGGCCACCAGCACCGGCACCAGCACCTGACCGGTGACATTGGTCAGGGTGCGCATCATGTCCAATACACGGTCGATGGCATACAGATAGCCGATGGTTTCCAGCGGCAAGCCCGCCGCGGTCAGCACCACGGTCGCCATCACCACCGCCGTACCCGGCACGCCGGCGGTGCCAAAGCTGCCAAGCACCGAAGCCAGGGCGATAATCAGGTACTGGTTGAGGCTCAGGTCGATGCCCATGTACTGGCTGATGAACACGGCACAGAGCGCCGGATAAATCGCGCCACAGCCATCCATCTTGATGCTGGCGCCCAGCGGCACCGCGAAACTGGCGTAATCGCGGTTCACGCCGAGATTGTCACTGACCGTGCGCAGCGACATCGGCATCGCCGCAAAGCTGGAAGAAGTCACGAACGCCACCTGCATCGCCGGAAACGCGCCCCGGAAGAACTTCACCGGATTGAGGCCATGCGCCAGCAACAGGCCGCTATACACCACCACGATATGGAAGGCGCAGGCCACATACAGGGTGATCACGAAGCTGCCCAGCGGCAGCAATTTTTCAAAGCCATAAGTCCCCACCAGCGCGGCAATCAGGCCAAAAGTGCCCAGCGGAGTCATTTCCAGCACATAGCGGGTGATCTGGATCCAGATTTCCGACAACTGGCTGGCCAGCTTGCGCGCCTCGGCAACTTTTTCGCCCAGCTTGACGATGGCAAAGCCGATCAGCCCGGCCACGAAAATCACCGGCAAAATCGAGCCCCGCCCGGCAGCGAGTACCGTCTCGCCTGCGGCATTGGTACGCATGCCGATGCCGGTCAGTGCATAGAACACATTGCTTGGCACGATATCGAGCAAAACCTGCATGACGCTGGGCACATCGCGCGGCTTCCAGTTATCGGCCACCGCCAATTGCCCCACGCCACTGCCCGGCTGCATCAGCCAGCCCGCGCCCAAGCCCACCGCCACAGCCAGCACTGCGGTAATGGCGAACCACAGGAAGGTGCGACCGCCCAATGCGGCCATCGACTTTTGCCCGGATAGCGCCGATACCGCACTGATGACTGCAAAAAACACCAGCGGCACGGCAATCATCTTGATCAGCGTGACATACAGATCACCCAGCCAGCCGAACCAGAGCTTGGCATCGGCGCCCAACAGCCAGCCAGCCAGCGCGCCGAGCACAAAGCCCAGCACCACCCGTTTCCAGAACTTGATTTTGAACCACCAGTCGAACATCGCTCACTTCCCGTCATTACAGCCGGTGAAGATACTCCACCGCGGCACTCGGCGCATAATGCGCATATCGAACTGTTGCCATCAGGTAGAAAAATCCATGCTCCCCTCCCGCTTTTTCACCCTTCCGCTGCTTGGCGCAACCTTGGCGCTGGCTCCACTGGCTACAGCGCAAACCAGCGCCGCGGTAGAAGTTCCGCAGATTGAGCGCCCGGCGGGCGAAACGGCTGACTGGTGGTTCATCCACGGTGCTGCGCAAGCGGCCGAGCGCGGCGCGATGCAGGGCAAGGCGCGCAATGTGATTTTGTTTCTGGGCGATGGCATGAGCCTGACCACGGTGGCCGCTGCCCGTATCCTCGAAGGCCAGCGGCAGGGACGCTCCGGCGAGGAGCAGCGCCTTTCATGGGAAGATTTCCCGGCTACCGCGCTCTCGCGCACCTACAACACCAATGCCCAGACGCCGGACTCGGCCGGCACCATGAGCGCGATTGCCACCGGCGTGAAAACCCGCATGGGCGTGCTGTCCATCGGCCAGGATGCGCCGCGCAATGACTGCGCTGCGGCGCTGAAGTCGCCGATGCTGACGCTTTGGCAGCTGGCCGCCGCCATCGGCATGAAAACCGGCGTGGTGTCCACCACCCGCCTGACCCATGCCACCCCCGGCGCGACCTTTGCGCATTCGGCCAACCGCAACTGGGAAAGCGATGCCGACCTGCCCGAGCATGCCCGGCAGGCCGGTTGCATCGATATCGCCCGGCAGATGATGGAAACCGACCATGCCACCGGCGCCGAGGTGATGCTGGGCGGTGGACGCAGTTATTTCCTGCCACAGACCCAAACCGACCCCGAATACCCGACGCAAAAAGGCCGCCGCAAGGATGGCCGCAATCTCGTGCAAACCTGGCAGGCGCGCCACCCCGGCGGCGTGTATGTCTGGAATCTTGAACAGCTGAACAAGGCGCCCGGCGACAAGCCGCTTCTGGGGCTGTTCGAGCCCAGCCATATGCAGTACGAACACGACCGCCCGCAAGATGCGGGCGGGGAACCGTCACTGGCGGAAATGACCCGCGCGGCCATCACCCGCTTGCAGGCAAGTCCCAACGGCTATGTGCTGCTGGTCGAAGGCGGCCGCATCGACCATGCCCACCATGCCGGCAACGCCTATCGCGCGCTCTCCGACACCGTGGCGATGTCCGATGCGGTGCGTGTGGCCGCCGAGATGACTTCAGCCGATGACACGCTCATCATCGTCACCGCCGACCACGGCCATACCCTGCATTTTGCCGGCTACCCCACACGCGGCAATCCGATTCTGGGCAAGGTGCGCGGCTCAAGCTGGGAAGAAGGCGAGCCGGGCGAATATGCCCTCGATGGCATGGGGCTGCCCTACACCACGCTTGGCTATGCCAACGGCCCGGGCTATGCCGGCGCCAACGAAAACGCTGCGGAAGGGACGAAAACTTTCGGCAAGATGAGCCGCCGCTGGCAACAGGCTACACAGGGTCGCCCCAACCTCACCGAGGTGGACACCGAGCATCCGGATTATTTGCAGGAAGCCATGCTGCCAATGGCCTCGGAAACCCATGGCGGCGATGATGTCGGCGTCTGGGCGCGCGGCCCTGGCAGCCATGCGGTGCGCGGCAATATCGAGCAGAACACCCTGTTCCATCTGATGCTGCAAGCCACCCCGCAACTACGTCAGGCATTGTGTGCCAGCGGCCACTGCAATAGCGCCGGGATTCCGGTCAAACGGCCGGAGCCGGCACAATTCCGCGATGCCTCCAAGTCGGATGCGGCCAAAAGATAAGAGCCGGCCAAAACCCCTGCATAGGTCTGATTTTCTTCATACAGGAATCATTTGATGAATACCCAACTGAACGGAAAAATCTGTCTTGTCACCGGCGCCGCCAGCGGCATCGGCAAGCGCATTGCCCAAGTTTATGCCAGCACAGGCGGCAAGGTGGTGGTGTCCGACCTCAACCTGGAGGCGGCCGAAAAAGTCGCCGCCGATATCCGCGCCCAGGGCGGCGATGCGCTGGCCGTGGCGATGGATGTCAGCAATGAAGAGCAGGTGGTCAACGGCTTTGCCAAGGCCATCGCCCACTACGGCCAGATTGATGTGCTGGTTTCCAATGCCGGCATCCAGATCATCAACAAAATCACCGACTTTTCGCTGGCCGACTGGAAAAAGATGCTCGCCATCCACTGCGACGGCGCATTTTTGACCACCCGCGAGGCGATGCGCGATATGGAAAAGCGCAAAGCGCCTGGCGCCATCATCTATATGGGCAGCGTGCATTCGCTGGAAGCCTCGCCGCTGAAATCGGCCTATGTCACCGCCAAGCACGGCCTGCTGGGTCTGTGCCGCACCGTGGCCAAGGAGGGCGGCCCCTTGGGCATCCGCGCCAATGTCATCTGCCCGGGCTTTGTACGCACGCCGCTGGTGGACAAGCAAATCCCGGAACAAGCCCGCGAATTCGGCATCAGCGAGGAAGACGTCATCAAGAACATCATGCTGAAAAACACCGTCGATCATGAGTTCACCACCATTGACGATGTCGCCAATGTGGCGCTGTTCCTGGCCGCATTTGAAAACAACGCGCTGACCGGGCAGAGCCTTGCCGTCAGCCACGGCTGGCATATGCAGTGATGTTGAGCCGCAAACAGCAGCGGGTATTGCTGGAAAAAATCGCCCAATATCCTTCCATCGCCCTGGTTTTGCAGGGCGGTGGTGCCCTTGGCGCCTACCAGTGCGGCGTCTATGAGGCACTCAATGAGGCCGGCATCCGCCCCAACTGGTATGCCGGCATTTCCATCGGCGCCATCAATGCCGCGCTGATTGCCGGCAACCGCCCGGAAGACCGGATCGAGCGGCTGCGCGAATTCTGGGACACCATCTGCCAGCCTGCCGGGCTTGCCACCCTGCCTGCCTTTGGCATTCGCAACGGCCTTGCCATGCTGCCGATGTCACCGGCACTGGAAACCTGGGCAGCCTCGATGAGCGCGATGGCCGCCCTCTGGCAAGGACAGACCGGCTTCTTCGAGCCGTGGCTCACCTCACCGTTCATGCTGGCCGACGGCAGCGCCAATGCCACCAGTTTCTACGATACCCGCCCGCTGATTCAGACCCTGGAGCGGCTGGTGGACTTCGACCGCATCAACCAGGACCCGGATACCCGGCTCACGGTCGGTGCCACCGATGTGGAAAGCGGCAACTTCCGCTACTTCGACAGCCGCGATACCCGCATCGGCCCGGAGCATATCCTCGCCTCCGGCGCACTGCCCCCGGCCTTTGCGCCGGTAGAGATTGATGGCCGTTTCTACTGGGATGGCGGCATCGTCTCCAATACCCCGCTGGAGCATATCCTCGATGAATGGCCGCGCAACGACACCCTCGCCTTTCAGGTGGACTTGTGGAGCGCGCGCGGCACGTTTCCGCAGACCATGATGGATGTACTTGAGCGCGCCAAGGACATCCAGTTCTCCAGCCGCACCCGTCACGGCACCGACATGGTGGCGCGCATCCAGCAGCTGCGCACGGCACTGACCGAACTTATCGAGCAGCTGCCCGACCAACAACTGCCAGCGGATTTGCGCAAAACCCTGGAGCCGTGGCTGGACGACCGGGTAGTGAATATCGTGCACCTGATTTATCAGGCCAAACCCCACGAGCAGCAGTTCAAGGACTATGCCTTTGGCAGCATCAGCATGCAGAACCACTGGGAAAGCGGCCTGCGCGATACCCGCCAGACCCTGACCCGCCCGGAATGGTTCAAGCTGCCCAGCCGCGACTGCGGCTATGCCGTGCACGATATCCACCGCGAGGAACAGAAAACCGGGCTGACGCGGCTGTAGAAGCCTGGTCAAAGTTCCGTAGGGCGGGCATGCCTGCCCACCCTGCCGGCATTTATGGCAAGAGAGCCCTGTCAGAGTTAGCTTATATAATTCAGCACAACCTAATTCAGATAATTAGTTAATGCCGAGAATTTTCTTCTTCAGCTTTTCAGCAAGCTCAGATGCAGATGGAAGCCCATTCGGATTCTCCTCAGCAAAATCTGCAAGCACCGCAATATAAGCCTCACCCAGTCCTGTGGTCACTACACTCGCCGTTGCTGCAGAGATAACTCCCCCTGCAACAGTTCCCGCCCCGGGGATAAGTTTTAAAACATTGGTCACGATAGCTCTACCCGCAAAGGTAGCGCCTCCCACACCAATAGCAGATGTCACCAATGTACCCAAAGTGCTCTTTGATAGCTCAAACCCAAAAACGGAAGTAATTTTTGCGATCATACCTATCTGAATCGGCGCAAGAAGCGCTGCATCAGAAAAGGGAATAGGGCTTGCACCCGCAGTACCTGCTGCCAGTGCAGCAGCTGCTACAACCTTATGTGCCTGGTTTTTTTTATAGTTAATACTGGCTTTTTGAGCTGCCGCAAATGCTCGACGCCTTCCCTCTGGAATAACCTCAGAAGTAAGCTCCACCAGCTCCTCCAATCCACTTGGATTTAATATTATGCCCCCATCAAGCTCCTCAGAAATCGCCCGCACGCGCAACACATTACGCGACTTAGGCAGCAACTCAATCACCTTACTCCGGAATCCAACATCACTCCTAGCCTTGGTTATCACCGTTATCAACGGCACATGCTGTGACAACATGTTATGCAGCTCAATTTCAGCATCCTCCACACGACGTCCATCCTCTTGGATGCATAGCCAAGCCGCATGGATATGCCGATTAGGATTTTGATCGTCACATCGCTCCTTAATTAATCGCTCCAACCCGGAAATTGTCTCTTTAAACTCAGACATTTCCAATCCGCGAGTGTCGAATATAGAAATAGGCACATCTTCACGACTAATCTCCCTAATCCCTTTAGTCACAGGACGCCCCTGCCCCGTCTCAGCGAGATTTTTCTGGAAAACTGAATTAATGAGAGTGCTCTTTCCAACTCCAGAACGCCCTGCAATTAGGATATTAATCCTACCCCTTTCCTTTACAGCACTTAGAACCGCATCATTCAATAGCTTATTTAGTTCCTCAGACATCACTCATTAACTCCAATTTAAATATTGCCTGCACTCTCATAACAAAAGCATCTACTCATCTGAAAAGTCGAACTTCAACACCTCCACCACCGGCGCGGTCTGGCTGCTGTGGTCAAGCGCAGCACCGACGCGTTCGAGCTTGGCCGCCAGAGCTTCGGCGCTGTCGGCGCAGAGGGTGGCATGTCCCACCTTGCGACCGGCGCGTGGCTGTTTGCCATAGTCGTGCCAGTAACCGCCGGCTTCTTGCAGTACCGGCAAGGCATCAGGCATGGTACCAATCCAGTTCAGCATGCAGCTGGGCTGCCGCAGCCCGGTATCACCCAACGGCAGTCCCAGCACCGCACGCAAATGGTTCTGGAACTGCGAGGTGAGGCTGCCTTCAATGGTCCAGTGGCCGGAGTTATGCACCCGTGGCGCCATTTCATTGGCGAGCAACTCGCCATCCCGGCAAAACAGCTCCAGCGCGAATACGCCCACATAATCAAGCGCTTCGGCAAGTTTCCGGGCATGGGCAATGGCCTGTTGCTCGATTGCAGCACTCATCCCCGCCGGGGCAAGGCTGGCTGACAGTACGCCATCGACATGCCAGTTGCGGGTCAGCGGCCAGGTGCGGAACTCACCATCCCGCCCACGCACGGCGACCACCGACACCTCACTCTGGAAGGGGACGAAAGCCTCCAGAATCAGTCCGGTTTTTTGCGCCTGTGACCCCAACGCCTGCCAGGCTGCCTCGACATCGGCGGGCGATTTGATACGGAACTGCCCCTTGCCGTCATAGCCCAGACGGCGGGTTTTCAAAATACAGGGGGTACCAAGCCGTGCCACCGCCGCATCCAGTGCGGCACGATCGGGCACATCGGCAAAATCCGGCACCGGGATGCCCAGCTCGCGGAACAGGCTTTTTTCACTCAAACGGTCTTGTGCCACCGCCAAGGCGCGCGGGCTTGGAAACACCGGCGTATGCGCTGCCAGCCATTGGGCGGTGGCGGCGGGCACATTTTCAAAGTCGAAAGTCGCCACATCCACCTGTCCGGCAAACTGGCACAACACGGCTTCGTCGCCATATTCGCCAACCAGCATTGGCGCAAGCTGTCCGGCGCAGGATTCGGCATTGCCATCAAGCACCAGAAAGCGCAGACCCAGCGGTGCGCCGGCCAGCGCCATCATCCGCGCCAGTTGTCCGCCGCCCAAAATACCCAGCGTTGTTGCCTGCATCTTGCTCATCCAATCCTGGGGTCATCGGCAGCCATCACGTCCGCGCATTGCTTGCCGCGGAAGGCCGCCAGACTGGCAGCGATTTGCGCATCATCAGCAGCCAGCATGGCCGCAGCAAACAGCGCGGCATTGGCGGCACCGGCATTGCCGATGGCAAAGGTCGCCACCGGAATGCCCGCTGGCATCTGCACAATCGACAGCAGCGAATCCAGACCGTTCAACGCCCTGGACTGTACCGGCACGCCCAGTACCGGCACCGCGGTCTTGGCTGCCAGCATACCCGGCAAGTGCGCCGCGCCTCCGGCGCCTGCAATGATGGCGCGCAGGCCACGGCTGGCCGCCTGTTCGGCATATTCAAACAGCACATCCGGGGTGCGGTGCGCCGATACCACGCGCACTTCATAGGGCACGCCCAGCAAATCCAGTTTGTCTGCCGCATGCTTCATGGTTTCCCAATCAGAACGCGACCCCATCACGATGCCCACTTTGGGCGGTTGTTGCGCGGTCATGGCTGTCCCGGTGACTAAAGGCGTATTCTAAGGCACCCCAATGCGATTGATGTCATGGACAAGAAACTGCTCGATATTCTCGCCTGCCCTATCAGCCGCCAGCCTTTGGCATTGCTTGATGGCGCACGCCTTGCAACGCTCAATGCCGCAATCAGCGCAGGCACTCTGGCCTTTGGCGAGCATACCCAGACCACGCCATTGCAGCAGGCGCTGATTACCCAGGACGGCAAGCGTCTGTATCGGGTGGATGAAGGCATCCCGGTATTGCTGCCGGAAGAATCCGTCGAAACCCACACGATTGCCGGCTTTGACGCATGAGCCAAGTACAGATTTTGCCGCCGGACCCCGAGCGGGTGCTGGACGATGCGCGTCGCGCACTGGCCGAGGATGTTGCCAGCGGCGATGTCACCGCCGCGCTGCTGCCCGATGCCCCGGACAGTGCCTATCTGCTATGCAAGGAAGATGCGGTCATTGCCGGCCGTCCTTGGTTTGACGCCTGTCACCGGCTGCTGGATGAAAACGTGCAAATCCAGTGGCGCATCCAGGAAGGCGCGCACGTCAAGGCCGGCACGGTCATCGCCACCTTGCAAGGTCGCAGCCGAGCGCTGGTCAGTGCCGAGCGCTGCGCGCTCAACTTCCTGCAAACGCTCTCCGGCACAGCCACTGTCACCGCGCAATATGTGGCGGCAGTTGCAGGCACACATACCAAAATCCTCGATACCCGCAAGACCCTTCCCGGCCTGCGGCTGGCGCAGAAATACGCGGTGCGTGTGGGCGGCGGCCATAACCACCGCATTGGCCTGTTCGATGCGGTGATGTTGAAGGAAAACCATATCCGCGCCGCAGGCTCGCTGCGCCAGGCCGCCAATCAGGCTCGCGCGCAATTTCCGGATTTGCCGCTGATTATCGAAGTGGAAACCCTGGATGAATTGCGTCAGGCACTGCAAACCGACTGTACCCGCATCCTGATTGACGATTTTGATGCCGCCAGCCGCCGCGAAGCAGTGCGCATTGCCCGCGAAGAATTTGCCGGACGCATCCCGCTTGAAGTTTCCGGTGGCGTGGATTTGAACGGCATTGCCGACATCGCCCGCGATGGGGTGGACTGCATTTCCATCGGCAGCCTGACCAAGCATGTACACGCCATTGACCTGTCCATGAAGCTCGGCCCGCCGCCCGCTTCCTCCAGCTGATACTCATCATGAAACTGCCCTTTTCGCTGCGTATTTCCACGCTGACGACCGTCCTGCTGCTGGCCGGCTGCGCCAGCGCGCCCAAACCGCAGGCAGCGCCACCCGAGCCGGTCGTCAAAGCACCAACAAACGTGCCATCGACTCCTGAGCATGCCCCCGAACAAGACGACGCCCCGCGCCCGGCATGGCAGGCGCCGGCCGAGACATTCCCCCCCGGCACGGCACTGGTCAGGCGCATTGTTGAAGTCGCCAAGCGTGAGCATGCCGCCTGGTCACAGCCCTTTATTGACACCAATGGCCGGCTGGCCAGCCGGCGCACTGCCGAGGCCGAACGTACCCGGCTTGCCGATGGCAGTCCCGCCTGGGAACGGGTCGTCGCCTACTGGCGTGACAGCGGCACCTTGCAGAGCGTATTCGGCAGCTACACCTCGGCCTATCAATGCCAGGACCCACTGGCATCGAGCTATACCCGCAGCGATTGCCGCAGTTTCGTGGTGGATGCACCGTGGTCGGCTGCCTTCATTTCCTATGTGATGGTCAAGGCCGGTGCCAGCGGCTTCCGCCACTCCGCCAGCCATATCGACTATATCCGCGCCGCTTATCGTGATAACGGCCCCTATGGCTTTGCCGATCCCAACCAGACCCCGGTGGCGCTGGGTGACATGCTCTGCTACGTGCGCAACAACCGCAATGTGGTCGGCTTTGGCGGGCTGTCGGCTTTTCTTGCCAGCAGCAACGGCGGCCTGCAATCGCATTGCGATATCGTCGTCAATCTCACCCCGAACGAAGTCTGGCTGGTGGGCGGCAATGTCGCCAATATGGTGGCGATGCGCAAGCTCAGGCTCGACGCTCAGGGGCGCGCCATCTTGCCGCGTCCCATCAGCAATGACTGGGTCGCCAGTGACGAAGATGGCCAATCGCCCGCCTGCTCGCCGGAAAACGAAGCTGCTTGCAGCATGAACCGGCAGAACTGGGCCGCGCTGCTCAAACTCAAGCCCGAGGCGCAATGATGGAAAACATGCTGTGGGCGCTACTGGCAGTCGGCGCCCTGATGGTGTGGGTCAATGCCGCCCGCCGCGCTGCCGAACAGGCCAGTGAAATCGGCCGTCAGGCCTGCCAACGCGCCGGCGTGCAATGGCTCGACCAAAGCGTGCACGCCACCGGCTTTCGCCTGCGCCGCGGCCATGATGGCCGACTTGGCCTTGAGCGCAGCTACCGCTTTGAATACTCCCGCGACGGCCATGACCGCCACGCGGGCAGCATGTCACTGCTGGCGGGCGAGCTGACCCGCTTTGTCGGCCCGGTGAGCGAAGCCGGGCAAGCATGACTTCCGATACTCCCTGAAAAAGGTCAATCAGCGTAAAGTGCGCACAACAAGACCCGCGCCGCGGGTCAATGGATTTTCTCATCATGCCCTTGTCAACGCCTTCCCGTCTCGCCCTGGCACTTGCCTTCAGCCTTGGCCTCAGCGCCTGCCCACAGCCCAAAACTGCACCTGAAACCGCAGATGTAGCACCAGAAGCACCCAGCTACACGCTTGATGAAGCCAAGCTGCCGCCAATGAACAGCTTCAGCGCAGCCGATATCGACAGCGCCGGCAATGCCTGTATGGACTTTGGCAGCTATATCAACAAGAACTGGCTGGCAGCCAACCCGATTCCTTCCGACCGCACCAGCTGGGGCGCGTTCGAGATGCTTGATGAGCGCTCCAATGCCATTCAGCGCCAGATTGTCGAGCAGGCTGCCACCATGAAAGATGCCAAGGGCATCGACAAGCTGATTGGCGACTTCTACGCCACCGGCATGGACGAAGCCAAGATTGAAGCCCAGGGCATCAGCCCGCTGAAATCGCGTATTGAAGCCATTGAGGCGCTCAGCGACACGGCCAGCATTGCCGAGCACCTGCGGCAAAGCTATTCGCAGGGTGAAGGCATGCTGTTTGGTTTTGGCCCGGAAGCGGACTTCAAAAACTCCGGCATGAATATCGCCTATGCCACCCAGGGCGGCCTGGGGCTGCCGGACAAGGGGTTCTATTTTGATGCCGACAAGCAAGACAAGCGCGCCGCCTATGAACAATATGTGGCGCGCATCCTGACGCTTTCGGGGCTTGCCCCGGCCGATGCCGAGCGCGAGGCCAAGGCCGTGCTGGCCTTTGAAACCCGCCTTGCCAATGCCTCCAAGTCCAGCGAGGAACTAGCACGCGATGTCTCGCTGTACTACCACCCGGTCAGCCCCGAAGAGGCCGACAAGCTCACCCCGAACTTCTCCTGGTCGAAATTCTTTGAATCCCAGGGCGTGGAAAAGCCGGCCATGTTCTCGCTGGCCGTGCCGGAATTTCACCGCGAAGTCAGCCAGATGCTGGTCGATGTCCCGGCCAGCACCTGGCAAAGCTATCTGCGCTTCCATCTGGTCGATAGTTCCGCGCCGTATCTTTCCAGCGACTTTGTCAATGCCCATTTTGACTTCCATAACAAGGCGATGCGCGGCCAGCAGGAAAACCGCGAGCGCTGGAAGCGCGTGCTGGGCACCATCAACAGCCAGGCGGGCGAAGCGCTCGGCCAGATTTATGTCAAGCTGGCCTTCCCGGCCGAATCCAAGGCGCGCATGGAAACGCTGGTGAGGAATCTGGGCGATGCCTTTGCCGAGCGCCTCAAGCAGCTGGACTGGATGGGCGAAGAAACCCGTGCACGCGCCGAGGAAAAGCTCAAGGGCTTCACCACCAAGATTGGCTATCCCAACAAATGGCGCGATTTCAGCGGCCTTGAAACCCGACGCGACAGCTATATCGAGAATGTACTGGCCGCCAATGCCTTCAACTACCGCTGGTCGCTCGGCAAAATCGGCAAGCCCGTGGACAAGGACGAATGGGCAATGAGCCCGCAGACGGTCAACGCCTATTACAACCCGCTGCAAAATGAAATCGTGTTCCCTGCGGCCATCCTGCAACCGCCGTTCTTTGACGGCAAGGCCGACGATGCGCTCAATTACGGTGGCATCGGCGCGGTGATTGGTCATGAAATGACCCACGGTTTTGACGACCAGGGCAGCCGCTTTGCGGCCAATGGCAATCTGGAAAACTGGTGGCAGGAAAGCGATGCCCGCAACTTCAAGGCGCTATCCAACAAGCTGGTGCAGCAGTTCGATGCCTATGAAGTGGCCGGTCAGCATGTCAACGGCAAACTGACCCTGGGCGAAAACATCGCTGACCTCGGCGGCCTTGCCATCGCCTATGACGCCTACCAGCGCGCCCTGGGCGGCAAAACGCCCGAAGCCATCGACGGCCTCACCGGCAACCAGCGCTTCTTTGCCAACTGGGCCACCGTCTGGCGTCGCAATTTCACCCCTGATGAGCTGAAGGTACGGCTGACCACCGATTCACACGCCCCGGCCGAGTTCCGTGCCATCGGCGCGCCCAGCAACCTGCCCGCCTTTGCCGAGGCCTGGGGCTGCAAGCGCGGCGATGCCATGGTGCGCGAGGGCAATAACCAGGTCAAAATCTGGTAATCGCCCGCCTTCAGCGGCTTGCCACACACCCGCCAGCCTTTCGGGCTGGCGGGTTTTTCATGCGCTCTTGTTATGCTTTGCGCCCCTCCCACGGAAAGCTCTAGCAATGCCTCAAGCCAAACCGCTGGCCATCGCCCTTGTTTTCAGCCTTGCCGCTGCCGCGCTCACTCCTGCTGATGCCCAGGCGCAGCGCAAGCGCAGCCAGGCGCGTCGCTCCCCGGCGGCGCCCGCCATCAGCGCCGAATGCCGGGATTTCTATGCCGCTACCAACAAGGACTGGCTCGCGGCGGTCAGCCCACCGCCCGGCACTGCCAGCACCACGATACTGGGGCAATTGGTGACCCGCAGCGAGCAGCAGCAGCGCGACCTGCTCGATGCCGCGATGCAGGCGCCACAGAACGATGTGCAAAAGCTGCTCGGCGACTTCTGGGCCAGCGGCCTCAATGAGGCGGCACTGGAAGCCGATGGCAGCCGTCCGATTGCGCCGCTGCTTGAGCGCATCAACGGCATCCGCCGCAACCGCGATGTGCCGGCAGCCATCGCTGCCCTGCATCAGGTGGGCATTCCGGTCGCCTTCAACTTCAGCGCCGACCTTGACCTCAATGAACTGGACCGGCATATCGGCTATTTCAGCCAGGGCGGCATGGCGCTGCCCGACCCGGCGTTCTATACCCGCCAGGATGCCGAAACCATCGCGGTGATGAGCCGCTACCGCAGCTATGTGGAAAAAATCCTCACCCTGACCGGCACCCCGGCCAACCGTCTGGCAGCCGATACCGCTGCGGTTTTCGACCTGGAAACGCGACTGGCACGGGTGGCCAAACCACTGCCAGCCCTGCGCGACCCGCGCAGCAATTACGCCCCGGTGCCGGTCGCCGAGCTTGGCAAGCAATACCGCAATCTGCGCCTGGCCGAATTCATCCAGGCGCAAGGCGTGAATGACGACACCGTCTCCATCGCCAACCCGGCGATGCTGCAAGAAGTCAATCACCTGGTCGGCAGCCTGAAGGCTGAGCAATGGAAAGTCTATCTGCGCTATCAGGTCGGCAATGCCATGGCACCGTATCTGTCCAAATCCTTCCGCGATGCCGACTTCGAGTTCCGTGGCCGCATCCTGCTGGGACAGCCCGCACCCGCGCCGCGCTGGAAGCAGACCCTCGATGCCATCAATCTGGCCGCAGGCCCCATGCTGGGACGCGAATACCGCGCCCGCTATCTGCCTCAAGTCACAGCCCAGCGTGCCAAAGCCGTGGCCGCAGAAGTCCATCAGGCGCTTGCCACCTCGGTGGCCGCATCCAGCTGGATGAGCAATGCGGCCAAGGCCGAAGCCGCCGCCAAACTTGCCCGGCTCAAAATCGAAGTCGGCAGCCCCGAGCGCGACCTTGACTACAGCATCCAGCCCATGGGACGCGGCAGCTTCGGCAGCAATATGCTGATTGCCTCCACCTGGCGGCATCGCGAAGAAATGCGCCGCATTGGCCGCCACAACGCCGCCCGGCGCTGGGATGTCTTGCCACAGCAACCGGCACTGGCTTACGACCCTGCACAGAACCGGCTGATTATCACTGCGGCGGTGCTGCAATCACCGGTCATTGACATGGCACAGCCGGCCGCCGCGCATTACGGCAGCCTCGGCGCACTGGTCGGTCATGAACTGACCCATGCCATCAGCGCCCATGGCCGCCACATCGATGCCAGCGGCAATATCCGTGACTGGTGGACGGCGCAAGACCAGAGCGCCTGGCAAAACCTGCTGACGCGCACCGCCAGCCAGTACAGTCGCCATGCCTACCCGATGCTGGACAATATCCGCATCAACGGCCAGCAAGTGGCCGCCTCGGCACTGAACGACCTGTCCGGCTTTGAACTTGCCCAAGCCACATTGGCCAGCGCCGAGCCCGAGAGCAGCGAAGCATCCCGCAAGAGCTTCTATCAAGCCTGGACACGGCTATGGGCGCAGCAAATGAGCCGTGAGGCCGCCACCTTCCTTGCCAGCACCAGCCATAGCGCACCGGGACAGTGGCGTGCCAATGGCGTGCTGATGAACGCGCAAGGCTTTGCCGCCACCTACCAATGCAAGCCACCTGCCCCCCTGCTGCTAAGCGAAGAAGCACGCATCAAGGTCTGGTAACAGATAAGGGGCTTAGGAAGCAAACATGCATACAACACATGCTAGGTGTTCAGTCTCATCATTAGATGGCTCGGCGCAATCCTAAAGCGTTCAGGCTGTGCGTCCCACTGTTTGCAGATGAATTCGTAGGGCGTGAGCCCTTTCAAGGTCTTGAGTCTGCGGCCGAAGTTGTAGGCGTCCATGAAGCCGGCCAGGTGTTGTTGCAGCTGTGCGTGATCGTCGTAATGGAAGCGTTTGACGGTGGCCTCCTTGATGGTTCGGTTCATCCGTTCGACCTGTCCATTCGTCCAGGGATGCTTGAGCTGGGTCAGACGGTGCTCGATGCCATGCTCTTTACACACCCGGGTGAAGATGTGCTCCAGGCAATACCGGTCACGACGGCGGTTGGTGAATTGGATGCCGTTGTCGGTCAGCACGTGCTTGATACGCATGTCCAGGCTTGCGTAGTAGGCCACTACGTCATGCAGGAACTGCACCGCGCTTTCCTGGCGTTCGTTAGGGTGCATGCCGGTGAAGACAATGCGCGCAGGATCGTCCACAGCCACGAACAGGAACGCCCAGCCGATGCCTTTGACCGAGTCGCGCCGGTGACCCGTCACCCGGTGACTGAGCCGCTCGATGCGCCCGAGCTTCTTGATGTCGATGTGCAGCAGATTGCCCATGGCTTCGTGCTCGTAGCACTGCACGGGCTCGCGCGGCTGCAGATCCGACAGCTGCGACAGTCCGACGCAGGCCAGCACGCGGCTGACCGTCGTCGGGTCAATGCTCTGATGCTGCGCTGTGATTCCAAAGCCCGACTCTCCCGATGCGTAGCTTTGCTACTACGCGGAGTTTGAATGCCCACTGTACTTCGCCATGAAAATGCCCCAAAGGCTGGATGAGTGTCCAACTTTTGGGGGGTAGTTCAAAAATCAGGGCTTTACTTAACTTTTCGATGGAGGCCGGAGTCGGAATCGAACCGGCGTACACGGATTTGCAATCCGCTGCATAACCACTCTGCCATCCGGCCATCGAATCTATTGTGCCAAATCAGTGATTGATTTGGCGGCACGAAAAACCCCGGTAAACCGGGGCTCTCACAACCTGGAGCGGGAAACGAGGCTCGAACTCGCGACCTCAACCTTGGCAAGGTTGCGCTCTACCAACTGAGCTATTCCCGCGTTACTAAGTTGCTTATTTTACGCGCTTATCCGTATCTGTCAATACCCTTGGAAAACTTTCTTCGTATATCTGCAACAGATGCCTGCCCGATTTACGGAAAATCGAGCCTGCTCAAAACTAGCAGGGCGGATTAAGTTCTGGAGCGGGAAACGAGGCTCGAACTCGCGACCTCAACCTTGGCAAGGTTGCGCTCTACCAACTGAGCTATTCCCGCTTAATATGAGTTTCATTCTACGCATTTTTTCAAAAATGCCAATACCCCGATGAAAATTTTGGTAAGAGCTTAGGTATTTGATCCCAGACTTTGATGGTTCAATCTTCTCCCCCGAATGGAAGGAAGGACTATGGGCCAGATTCTTCATGCAAGCGCCACGACGACAAAGGCAACCCGCCGAGCAATACAAAATAGTCAAGAGAGCTTGAGAGTGCTGGCCAAGCGTTATGGCATCAACCCCAAAACGGTGGCCAAGTGGAAGAAACGCACCTCGGTGGCCGACCTGCCTACCGGCCCCGGGCAGCCGCGCTCTACCGTGTTGTCCATTGAGGAAGAGGCCGCCATCGTTGCTTTCCGCAAGCACACCCTGCTGCCGCTGGATGACTGTCTGTATGCCTTGCAAGCAACCATCCCGCATCTGACGCGCTCCT
>NWQT01000032.1 GCA_002798295.1 Lysobacteraceae bacterium NML07-0707
ATTGCCATACCCGGCAATGGCTGGGCTGGCATCTCTCACGCAGCGGCAAGGCCAGTACCGCGGTGGCGTCATTGGAGCAGGCACTGATTGCCCGCTATGGCACGCTCGGGCGTGTGCCTGAGCCGTTTCTGCTGCGTTCGGACAACGGCCTGGTCTTCACCAGCCGCGATTACACGCGGCTGGTTCGCAGCTACGGACTGCAGCAGGAATTCATCACCCCGCATTGCCCGCAGCAAAACGGCATGGTGGAACGCCTCATCCGCACCCTCAAAGAGCAATGCGTACACCGTCATCGCTTTGAGAGCCAGCAGCATGCCATGCGTGTGCCGGGCGACTGGATCCAGTTCTACAATCACCGACGCCCGCATCAGGCGCTCGGCATGAAAACACCTGCTGAAGTGTAGGCTTTGGCAGCCTGACCTGTGCAGAAAGTGGTGGGTCATTACATCAACATCAAAACGGTGGCCAAGTGGAAGAAACGCACGTCGGTGGCCGACCTGCCCACCGGACCCAAGCAGCCGCGCTCTACCGTGTTGTCCATTGAGGAAGAGGCCGCCATCGTTGCTTTCCGCAAGCACACCCTGCTGCCGCTGGATGACTGTCTGTATGCCTTGCAAGCAACCATCCCGCATTTGACGCGCTCCTCGCTGCATCGCTGTTTGCAGCGCCATGGCATCTCCCGCTTGCCTGAGCCGCAAGAGAACAAGCCCGCCAAAAAAACCTTCAAGCGTTATCCCATCGGCTACTTCCATGTCGATATTGCCGAGGTGTATACCGCTGAAGGCAGGCTCTACCTGTTTGTTGCCATCGACAGAACGTCGAAGTTCGCTTACGCCGAGCTGCATCGCCGCGCCACCAAGATGGTAGCAGCGCAGTTTCTGCGCAATTTGATGGATACCGCGCCCTACCACATCCATACGGTGCTGACCGACAACGGCATCCAATTCACCAACCGCCGTCGTGACCGGTATTGCCTGGAGCACATCTTCACCCGGGTGTGTAAAGAGCATGGCATCGAGCACCGTCTGACCCAGCTCAAGCATCCCTGGACGAATGGACAGGTCGAACGGATGAACAGAACCATCAAGGAGGCCACCGTCAAGCGTTTCCACTACGACGATCACGCTCAGCTGCAGCAGCACCTGGCCAGCTTCATGGATGCCTACAACTTCGCCCGCAGACTCAAGACCTTGAAAGGGCTCACGCCCTACGAATTCATCTGCAAACAGTGGGACGCACAGCCTGAACGCTTTAGGATTGCGCCGAGCCATCTAATGATGAGACTGAACACAGGTTATTCACCCGAGGCGAAGTAAGATAGCGGCTCTCAAGCCAAACTACCTGGCTCAGGAGACTCCGGATGAACACCCACAAGAATGTCGCATTGATACCCAGAGGGTGAGCCTATCTGAGCTCTCAGATTGCTTATTTGGCTTGGTCGCAGCAGCTCAGGCGGCAGGTATCAGTTGCTATACTGCGCGCAGATGGCGGTGCCACTTTGCGGCCGAAAGCCAGGTGGGTCT
The DNA here is from genome assembly GCA_002798295.1 of Lysobacteraceae bacterium NML07-0707. Classification (GTDB taxonomy): domain Bacteria; phylum Pseudomonadota; class Gammaproteobacteria; order Xanthomonadales; family Xanthomonadaceae; genus Solilutibacter. Next base: position 1,524 of record NWQT01000032.1, read on the forward strand.
GTCGGATCACGCCTCAGCGCAGTGATGCAGGCAAATAGTGGGCACCAAGAAGCTGGCACGCTTTGCCTTGCCCGACCACCGCACCACTGGTGACCGTCGCTGCTGCCAAGTGGGTTCAATCCTCGCTTAGCAGCGCTTGGTAGCCCGTATGGCCGAGTTTTTCCATGGTGGCGATATTGCGCGCAATGATGCCCTCGGGGCTGGGATAGGCAGCCACGGCGCGGTCGATGCTGGCCTCGCGCAGCAGGTGCAGCATCGGGTAGGGCGCGCGATTGGTGTTGTTGGCCGTTATTGGCTGGGAACTGGCATTTATAGCGCCTCCAGAAGGCTTTGCAACGCCTCTTTGCATTGCGCAGGTTGTGCTTGCGTCTCTGTCAAAATCCTATGGTTCCGGATTTGGTTCAGGTGTGGTGCCTGCCACAAGCCGTATGAAAATGGCGCACATCGCGCCTGCAAATGCCGGCATCAGGAAAATGAAAAATCGTCCCTTGTTGGCTATAAGTCCGGTAAGACCACCCATGACGGTCAGGCCGGCACTGCTACCTAGCAATGCACATAACCAGTACGCCGGATAGCGCGTCCCCCAGAATGCCCAGCGTAGGGCGGCGAACAGCGCACCGGCCGATGCCGCAGGAATAAATCCAAACATCAGTGCAAACGGGGTCATGACGGCAATACTGGAGATAAAAGCAAGCGGCCCTGCACCATCAGCGTGTCCCCAAAAGCCCAATCCCATGCCGAACGCAAGCCAAATGCAGGCAAACACAGGCCCAAGGAAGGCAAACAATGCGATTTCGGCCAAGATGTGACTCACCTTGGGTTTCTGATTCATCGTTACTTCCTCCCGTAACTCTGCAAAAAGCCCGGCACATGGCCGGGCTCTATAGCTTGAGGTGTTTTCCGCTTATTCGGCGGCCGGCGCGCCTTCGCCTTCTTCCACCGCCTTCATCGACAGGCGGATGCGGCCTTGCTTGTCGACTTCCAGCACCTTGACCTTGACCACATCGCCTTCCTTCAGCTTGTCGCTGACCTTTTCCACGCGCTCGCTGGAGATCTGCGAGACGTGTACCAGACCATCCTTGCCGGGCAGGATGGTGACGAAAGCACCGAAGTCCATGATCTTGGCGACCTTGCCTTCGTAGATGCGGCCGGGCTCGACATCGGAGGTGATTTGCTCGATGCGGTTCTTGGCCGCCATCGCCGCGGCATTGTTGACCGAGGCGATGGTGATGGTGCCATCGTCCTGGATATCGATTTGCGTGCCGGTTTCCTTGGTAATCGCCTGGATGGTGGCGCCGCCCTTGCCAATCACTTCGCGAATCTTGTCCGGGTGGATCTTGATGGTCAGAAGACGCGGTGCGTATTCGGACAGCTCGGTACGTGCGCTGGTAATGGCCTTGGCCATTTCGCCCAGGATATGCAGGCGCCCCTGCTTGGCCTGTGCCAGTGCAACCTTCATGATTTCTTCGGTGATGCCCTGGATTTTGATGTCCATTTGCAGGGCGGTAATGCCTTGCTCACTGCCGGCGACTTTGAAATCCATATCGCCGAGGTGGTCTTCATCACCGAGGATGTCGGAAAGCACCACGTACTCGTCGCCTTCCTTGACCAGCCCCATGGCAATGCCCGCCACCGGGCGCTTCACCGGCACACCGGCATCCATCAGCGCCAGCGAGGAGCCGCACACTGAGGCCATCGACGAGGAGCCGTTGGATTCGGTGATTTCCGAGACCACGCGCACCGTGTAGGGGAATTCCTCAATGCTCGGCATCATCGCCAGCACGCCGCGCTTGGCCAGGCGGCCGTGGCCGATTTCACGACGCTTGGGCGCGCCGAAGCGGCCGGTTTCGCCCACCGAGTACGGCGGGAAGTTGTAATGGAACAGGAAGTTTTCCTTCCACTCGCCAGCCACGTCATCGATGATCTGGCCGTCACGGGCAGTGCCGAGGGTGGTCACCACCAACGCCTGGGTTTCACCACGGGTGAACAGCGCCGAGCCGTGTACGCGCGGCAGCACGCCAACCTTGCAGCTAATCGGGCGCACATCGGTCAGGCCACGGCCGTCGATGCGCTTCTTGGTCGCCAGCACCGACTGGCGCATGGTCTGGTATTCCTGCTCGCCAAATTCCTTGAGCAGGTCGGCAATCTTCCAGCCTTCGGCTTCCACCTTCGGCGAGAGGCGGTCGGCAATGTCCTGACGCAGGGCATTGATTGCCTCGCGGCGATCGAGCTTGTCGATAATCTGGAAAGCGCCCTTGAGCTTGTCACCGATATTGCTGATGACTTCGCCAATCAGGCCCTCGTTCTTGGCCGGGGCTTCCCAGTCGCAAGGCTTGACGCCTGCCTCAACCACCATGGCATTGATGGCATCGATCACCACCTGCATTTGGCGATGGCCGAACATCACCGCGCCGAGCATCACTTCTTCGGACAGCTCACGGGCTTCGGATTCAACCATCAGCACCGCTTCACGGGTACCGGCGACCACCAGCTCCAGATCGGAATCCTTCAGCTCGCTGACCGTGGGGTTCAGCAGGTACTCGCCATTCTTGTAGCCGACCTTGGCCGCACCGATCGGTCCTTGGAACGGGCTGCCGCACAGCGCCAATGCTGCCGAGGCGCCAATCATCGCCAGCACATCGCCTTCCACTTCCGGGTTCAGCGACATCAGTTGGCAGATAATCTGCACTTCGTTCTTGTATTCCTCGGGGAACAGCGGACGAATCGGACGGTCAATCAGGCGGCTGATCAGCGTTTCTTTCTCGGTGGGGCGGCCTTCACGCTTGAAGAAGCCACCGGGAATGCGGCCACCGGCGTAGAACTTTTCCTGATAGTCCACGGTCAGCGGGAAGAAGTCCTGACCTTCACGGGCGGCCTTGGCGGCCACGGCAGTGGCAAGCACCACGGTGCCGTCGCAGGACACCATGACTGCGCCGCCAGCCTGGCGGGCGATTTCGCCGGTTTCAAGGGTGACGGTCTTGCCGCCGTACTGGAAGGTTTTGGTGATTTTGGCCACGTCGGTTCCTTTGGATGCCTCAAGACCCCTGCCTCAAGGCGATGATGATGATCGGGTAAAACGATTGAAAGTGTGTCGTACAAAAACAAACCGCAGCACTTTGTAAGTGCTGCGGCTCCAGAGTCTTAACGACGCAGACCCAGCTTCTGAATCAACGCCTTGTAACGCTCGGCGTCCTTGCGATGCAGATAGTCGAGCATGCTGCGGCGCTGGTTGACCAGCTTCAGAAGGCCACGACGGCTGTGGTGGTCTTGCTTGTGAACCTTGAAGTGCTCGGTCAGCTGTTGAATGCGTGCAGTCAGCAGTGCCACTTGCACTTCCGGCGAGCCGGTGTCGTTGGCGCCACGCTGATTGTCTTTGATGATTTGGGCGGTATTGATGGACATGATGTGTCTCTTGGGTAGATGCGTGACCGGCAGGAACGCCCCTTCCGCCTGGGTTTCGGGGACGCACCGCAGGTTCGCCGCGAGCGAATGAAAAATGCCGCACAAGGCGGCGCATAAATTATAGACCTCTGCCCAATTGCGGGCAAGGCATTGTATCCCGCCAATACATTGATTGCACCGGTGCTCGTCTTCGAGGAGCTGCATCGGGAATCGTAATCCACGTGCGTAGTGGGGTCTGGATTCATTGAACCAGATGAGGTCATCGAGCAACTTGTCATTGAAGGCTTGGATGCCCTGGAACAACAAGTCTTTGTGGAGCTCGATGAGCACCTCCTGGAGAGTGTGGCTGAAGCGCTCGGCATGGGCATTCATGCTGGAGCACTTGGGATAGGTCAGCCAACGCACGGCTTGGGTTGTTCAAAGCTGCTGTATTGCCATGGGCAGCCGCTATGCCTGTTTCCAGCCGTACAAGGTGCGGCGGCTAACAATAAACACATCCATCACCGCAGCCAAACCATGCGCTGCCCAGGAGTTCAGTACCTAAAGCCGATGTGAAGCTGTCTGACTGACGGTGCCCATGGGCTCAGTGTAGCGCCTCACACCCCTGCACCCTTTGACTCCATGCCCAAAAGTTTCTCCTCTCATCCGTCTTTCTCACATCCTATCGAGTGCAATATGTTTCTGACGGAATGCACCCGGAGTCTAAGCTGACGTCCCAAACCGTCCCAGCGGTGCGCCGGCCAGCAGGTGCATATGGATTTGGAATACGGTCTGGCCGCCATCGCCATTGCAATTCATCACGATGCGATAGCCGCTTTCGTCCAGCCCCTGCGCCTTGGCGTAATTAGCGGCGGCCATCGCCAGACGGCCAATGATTTCCGGCTGGCTCTGCGGCACATCGTTCAAGGTGGCAAAGTCCTGCTTGGGCACGAACAGCACATGCACCGGCGCCTGCGGGGCGATATCGCGGAAGGCAAACAGATGCTCGTCCTCGTAAACGATCTCCGCCGGGATTTCGCGGTCACGGATTTTGTGGAAAACAGTGCTCATGGCCAGGGCTCGTACAGGGATTTGCATGATTCTAGCCCGGATATTCCGGCAAGCCGCAATATCCGGGCAACGACTTCAACGCCGGGATTGACCTTGAGCGGCTCCAGTCTGTTCGCCATGCGTTCTGTGTCCGCATGCAGATCGCAAGTTGTCGAATTCGGCACGCGAGATTTTGCCGTCCTTGTCACTATCGGCCGCCTTAAACATGGCATCACGGCGCTGCTGACGACGCAGTTCTTGGTCGGCACGGTCGATGAAGCCGTCACGATTCAAATCCATCCCGGCAAACCGGCTGAAAAACGCAGGGCGCGCCTCTGCCTCGGCACGGCTGATGCGACCATTCGCATCTTTATCAAGGGCACGCATACCCCGCGTTTGACTACGACCATTGCGATGAATGCCCCGCCCACGCTGCGGATGCAGTGACCTAGCATTGCTCAGCTCCTGCTGCGAAAGGCTGCCATCCTTATTGCTGTCCAGGCTGTCAAAACGCTGGGCAAGCCGCGGGCGAGTGGCAGCTTCGGCACGGGAAATCAGGCCATCTCTATCCGCATCAAGTACGGCATGCCGCGACATGCGCGCTTCGTTATTGCGCTGGTGTGGTGCTTGCGCCAGAACCTGGCTGGAAGGCGCCACGACGAGCGCCACGGTCATGGCAGCCAATGTTTTGCGAGAGATCATGATGCACTCCTGTGTGCGTGAAAGGTATGCAATCAACGTGCGGAACTTTTCCGTGTTGACAGCTGTACTTGGTTATTCAGCCCACAGCCAGATGCTGACAAGGCGCTATGCTGCCCATATGCAACCGCCTTCCCCACCCTCGCAAGAAATCGGCCTGTATTTGAGTGGCGAGCAAGATTGTGGCTATTGGCCGCAGCGCAGTGCCCGCAACCTGCTGCTGGCGCCGGACGATCCGCGCCTTGCTGCGCTATATCCACGCGCCCTGGCGATGGGCTTTCGCCGCTCCGGCAATTTGCTTTATCGCCCGGCCTGCCCGCATTGCCAAGCCTGTGTGCCGGTACGCATCCCGGTGGCGGCATTCCGCTCCAGCCGCAGCCAGCGCCGCAATCTTGCCAGCAATGCCGGGATCAGCATGCGTATCTTGCCCGCCGAACGCAGCCGGGCGCAGTTCGCGCTGTATCGCCGCTATTTGCAAAGCCGTCATGCCGGCGGCGGCATGGAGGCGCATACACCCGAGGATTTCGACCAGTTCTTGCTTGGCGATTGCGCCCAGACCCGCTTTGCCGAATTTCGAGAGGACGGGCAATTACTGGCCGTGGCCGTGACCGATGTGCTGCCCGATGCCCTGTCATCGGTCTATACCTTCTATGCGCCCGAAGCTGCTGCGCGCGGCCTCGGCACCCATGCCATCTTGCGACAAATCCAATGGGCGCGCGAAACCGGCCTGTCATATCTGTACCTTGGCTTCTGGCTACACAATCATCCGAAAATGGACTACAAACGCCGCTTCAGCCCCCTGCAAGGCTTTGATGGCCAGCGCTGGCTGCCTTTTGAACACTTTCTCCCGGAGCCGTGATGAATTTTCGCCCCTTGCTTTTTGCTGCTGCCAGCTTGGCGCTCTTGGCAGGCTGCGTGCGTGTCAATGTCTATGGCACGCCACCCACCGCCAATGCACATGGCGCAGTACGCTTTGCCACTTACAACACCTCGCTGTACCACGAGCAAGCGGGCGGCCTGATTGCCCGGCTGGAAAGCGACGATGCAGCTGCACGCAAAATCGCGGCCGTGCTGCAACACACCCGGCCTGACGTGGTGCTGCTCAACGAGTTCGATTTCGATGCCGCAGGCCGTGCGGCAGACCTGTTCCAGCACCAGTATCTTGAAAAGTCGCAGTTCGGCCTTGACCCCATACACTATCCGTATCGGTATATCGCCCCGGTCAATACCGGCGTTGCCAGCGGACTGGATCTGGATGGCGATGGCAAGGTCGGTAGCGAAGGCCGTGCCTATGGCAATGATGCCTGGGGCTATGGCCTGCATCCGGGGCAATACGGCATGCTGGTGCTGTCCAGACACCCCATCGACAATGCCCGTGTCCGCAGCTTCCAGCACTTCAAATGGTCGGCACTCCCCGGTGCGATGCGGCCAACAGACCCGGCCACCGGCAAGCCCTGGCACCCTGAGCCTGTCTGGCAAGCGCTGCGGCTATCGTCCAAATCGCATTGGGATATCCCCATCCAAACCCCGCAAGGTCAGATCCATTTACTCGCCCTGCATCCCACACCGCCGGTTTTCGATGGCCCGGAAGACCGCAATGGCGCCCGCAACCACGACGAAATCCGTCTGGTTGCCGAATACATTTCCGGCAGACCGCGCCCCTGGCTATGCGATGACCAGGGCCAATGTGGTGGCCTGCCTGCCGATGCCGCCTTCGTGATTGCCGGCGACCTCAATGCCGACCCAGTGGACGGCGACAGTGCCGCCGGCGCTATCGCACAACTGCTTGAGCATCCACGGATATTGAACTACCCCGCACCGCGCAGCCAGGGCGGAGTCGCCCGCGCCGCGCACTACGGCATTGCCAGACGCGGAGATAGCGCTACCCATACCGGCGACTTTGGCGCACGTTCAGGCACCTTGCGGCTGGATTATGTGCTGCCCTCGCGCCAGCTGGCAGTCAAGCACAGCGGCGTGTTCTGGCCGCTGCCCGAAAGCGCCCAGGCGCGCTTTGCCGAAGGCAGCGACCATCATCTGGTTTGGGTGGATTTGAGTTTCTCCAACGACTGAATCAGCGCAAAGTCACTTGCAAGGCGGCCGCAGCCGCGCGGGCTTTTTGCCGTGCTTCATCAATGTTTTGCCCGCGCGCCAGGGTCACTGCCACACGGCGCTGACCCTCCACTCGCGGTTTGCCAAACAGGCGCAATGCCGTATCCGGGGCGGCAAGCGCTGCATCCACGCCAGAGAACACCGGCACGCCATGACCTTCTGCCAATACCGCACAAGAGGCCGATGGCGCAAGACAGGCAATCGTGCCATCCGCTGCTGCCGCTACCGGCAAGCCGAGAATCGCGCGGGCGTGCAGGGCAAACTCCGAAAGCGTTTGCGATACCAAGGTGACAAGGCCGGTATCGTGCGGGCGCGGCGAGACTTCCGAAAACCAGACCTCATCGCCCTTGACGAAAAACTCCATGCCAAACAGGCCATAGCCGCCCAGACTCTCGGACACTTTGGCGGCGATTTCCTGCGCACGCTGCAAAGCTTTTGCCGACATTGGCTGCGGCTGCCAGCTCTCACGATAATCGCCCTCTTTCTGCCAATGGCCAATCGGCGCACAAAAGGCCGTGCCACCGGCATGACGCACGGTCAGCAGGGTGATTTCATAATCAAAATCAACAAAGCCTTCAACGATGCAGCGACCGGCACCGGCACGCCCACCGCTTTGCGCGTACTCCCAGGCGGCCTCGATGTCTTCTGCCGTTTTCAGTGTGGACTGTCCCTTGCCGGAGGAAGACATCACCGGCTTGATAACGCAAGGCAGACCGATGGCTTCAATCGCTGCCAGATATTGCTCGCGGTCATCCACGAAACGATAGCGCGAAGTCGGCACGCCCAATTCTTCTGCAGCCAGTCGCCGGATACCCTCACGGTTCATGGTCAGCCAGGCTGCACGCGCAGTCGGCACCACACAAAGCCCGGCATCGCGTTCGAGTTCAACCAGCGTCGGCGTATGGATGGCCTCGATTTCCGGCACCACCAGATGCGGCTGCTCCTGCGCAATCAGGGCGCGCAGGGCAGTCGCATCCAGCATGTCGATGACATGACTGCGATGCGCCACCTGCATCGCCGGGGCATCGGCATAACGGTCAACGGCAATCACTTCCACGCCAAAACGTTGCAACTCCAGCGCAACTTCCTTGCCCAGCTCACCCGAGCCCAACAACAAAGCGCGAGTGGCATGGGGTGAAAGCGGGGTACCGATAGTGCTCATGCAATGCTCCAAAATTGACTGTTACCAGTTTATGTCCTTATCGGCATCTGTCATGCTTGCGCCATGCATTTCTTTCCTGGCAAAGCGCTGATACTCGCTCTTGCATCGCTGCCGTGGCTTGCCGGTTGCAGCCCGCATGATGCGGCGGAGCTGCGCCTTTCCGGCCTCATCACTAATGAAAGGCTGGCCGAAATCAGCGGCATGGCCGCCTCCGGCCGTGATCCGGATTTGCTGTGGGTCATCAATGATGGCGGAACGCCAGCGCAGCTACACGCCATTTCCCGGCGTGGCCGCTATCTGGGCAATTTCAATATTGCGGGCGTGGAAAAAGTGGACTGGGAAGACTTGGCCAGTTTCAAGCTCGATGGCAAACCGTACCTGGTGATTGCCGATACCGGCGATAACGGCGGCATCCGCAAAACCTTGCAGCTGCATGTCTTCGCCGAGCCTGATAGTGAAACCCTGGCGCAAGGCGGGACATTAAAGCCTGCATGGAGCATCCATTTCCGCTGGCCTGATGGTGCGCGCGATACCGAAGCGCTGGCCGTGGATGCGGTAGGCGAGCAAATCATTCTTATCAGCAAAAAACGCCAGCCCCCCCAGCTATTCACCCTGCCGCTGCGCCCAGCCAGCAACAATGGCCGGAAAAAAGTTGAAACCGCGGCACTGGCCGGGACACTGGCCGGAGTGCCGCAGGCCAGCGCCAACGAGCGCCGCGATAATCCTGCGCTTGCGCGTCTGCGCAGCCAGGTCACTGCGGCCGATATCGCCCCGCAGCGCAATGCCATCGCCGTACTCACCTACGACAATCTGTTGGTCTATCGCCGCCACCGGCAGCAAAGCTGGGCGCAGGCGCTGGCCTCTGCGCCGGACATCATCAGCCTGCGCTTCTTGCCGCAGGCAGAAGCCCTGGCTTGGTCGCCAAGCGGCAGCGGCATCCTCGTCACCAGCGAACTTAGCCCGGCGCCATTGATGTATCTGCCTTATCCCCGAACTGGTTCCGAAAATTGAACCCATCCCCTAGCTGCGGATGCCAAAAGCATCTACTTAAGCAGTTTGCCTACTTTCGTTGTTCAGGCACAGCAATTCCCCTGTCTGCTTAGGGCTCGTGGCAACACACTGGCGACACTAGGTGTGAGAAACCCCATCTTTTTGATCGATCATATCAATTTGCAACAAAACCATGCGCTTGCGTATTGTTGCCTGCCATGAAAATCACCCCGCGCCTGTTCCGTTTTGGCATCAACCTCTGGCCGCCGTTCCTGTTTACCGGCATCCATATGACGCATCTTGCCCATGACTGGCGGCGGGCGCGGGTGGAATTGCGGCTACGCCCCTGGAACCGCAACTATGTTGGCACCCAATACGGCGGCAGCCTGTTTTCCATGACCGACCCGGTGTGGATGCTGCTTACCCTGCACGCGCTGCCGCGCGATTATTTTGTCTGGGACAAGGCGGCGGAAATCGAATTCATCAAGCCCGGCCGCAGCACGGTGCATGCCGAGTTTGAACTCACTGATGCAGTGCTGGCCGAATTGCAGCAAAAGGCAGCCGACGGGCAGAAAGTGCTGCACTGGTTCGAGACCGATATTGTTGATGCCGAAGGTGATGTGGTGGCGCGGGTGCGCAAGCAAATCTATCTGCGCAAAAAGTCCGCGCAGCGCTCACAGTCTTGAAGCGGGCAGCGGCGCCGCCCAGGTCTGCCCACCAGTAGTGCTGGTCAAAACCAGCATTTGTTTTTGGGCATCAAAACCAAGCACGCGCTCGCCCAGGCGATATGCCTGCGGCATCGCTGCCGGGATGTTTGCCGGGTTTGCCAAGAGCTCTGGCTGGCCGCGCAACCAAGCCACGCCGCCCATCAGCCGCAACAGCGCATTGCGGTCAATCAGGCGGCGGGAATACTTGTCGTAATCTGGCTGCACGACGCCGCCCAGCACACAGCCGATGTAATTGGCCGCGCAGGAGAGTCGCAACATGCCCGGCCAGAAATATGCCCTTGTCACAACCGATTTGTCTTCATGCCAGCGCCGGATATTTTCAGGCTGGCAGTACGGTGCAAACCGCGCCGCCATATCCGCGCGGGTCATGTCCTTGTCAAAAAACGGATAGTTGTTGATGTCCTCGCCACGCGCCTTGAACTCAGCTTCAAGCTCTGGCCAGGCGGCCTCAGAAACAAAACGGAATTCGCCACGCATGGCATTGCAAAGCGAGGCTTCTTCTTCCAACGGCTGGGCAAACGCCTGCTGGCAGGCAGTAGGCAGCGGCATATCGGCAGGTAGCTCGGCCAGCATCGCCAGCGCCAGCTGCCCATAGCCCTTGCCGCTTGATTCAATCGCCAGCACGGCCTCGAAAAGCCCACCGCTATGTGTGCCTAGGCGCCGCCAATCGACAATACGCGCACAGACAGACGCCAATGCCATCTGTTTGTCGCCTTGCGCAAATTGCACGGCATAGCGCGTGGCGGGCAGATAGCTCAGGCGCATATCCAGAAACGGCTTGTTATAAATCTCGGGAAAAGGTGAGAGGATGTAATCACCTGCACTTGCCGCCTCGATGCGGCGGATACGTGCCTCGTGGCGCGCAACCAGCGCCGCAAAACTTGGCAAATCCTGACGTACCGTGGCAAGGCAGATGCTTTCATCGCGCAACTGGCAAAACATCGCCTTGTCCTCATCCGACAGCGGCTCACTTGGCCATTTCTCCGCCGCCGTGGAGGCGCGCTGGTAGTCTTTGCCCTGCTGCTCAAACAGGCGCACATCCGCATCCAGCAGCGCCTGCCGCTCGGCCTCCGGCACCGGGTAGTCGGCCAGCCAAAAGTCTGCAAACGCATTGTGCCCGGCGGGCTGCCAAGGCTCGGACATCAGCGCCAGTGCGGCACGATCTTCGGCGCTCACTCCACGCCATTTGGACAGCCCCCAAAGCACAAACGGCAGTGCAATCAGCAACAAGAGCAACACTAAAAGCGTGGCAAAAATGCGTTTGAGCATGGTCATTCCCTCCAAGCCGAGGGACAAGTTTAAAACCTCGGCAGGTTCTCGCTATCCAGGCTCAGGCGCAGCTGCTGGCCGGGTTTGAGCTGCGCATCCATCGGCAGGTCAAGCTCGATTTCGTCTGTCCCGAGCTTGAGGCGCGCCACTTGGCCCGGGCCGTGGAAGCGCACATCCAGCACTTCACATGAGAGCACGCCATCGGCATCCAGGCGCAGGGCTTCGGGGCGCAATCGCACTTTACCCGCGGCAAGGCCAAGGTGGGTCGCATCCACCCAGGCGCCGCGGCCAATAAAGCCGGCCACTTCCGCACAGGCCGGGCGGTGGTACAAGGCTGCCGGGCTATCCCATTGCAGCAGTTTGCCGCCTGCCATCACGCCGACCTTGTCGCCCAGTGCAAAGGCTTCCTGCTGGTCGTGGGTCACCATCAGCACGGTAATCCCGGCCTCACGGAACAGGTGGCGCAATTCACTGGCAAGCCGCCCGCGGGTATCGGCATCCAGCGCCGAAAAAGGCTCGTCCAGCAGCAACATGGCGGGCTTGGGCGCCAGCGCGCGCGCCAGTGCCACACGCTGCTGCTGGCCGCCGGACAGCTCATGCGGATAGCGGCGGGCAAAACCGTCAAGGCCGATGCGCACCAGCCAGCCGTGAATGCAGTCACGACGCGCCTCACGCCCCAGCTTGCCAAGGCCAAAACCGATATTGGCAGCCACATCCAGATGCGGGAACAGGGCAAAATCCTGAAACATCATGCCCAGGCGGCGTTGTTCCGGCGGCAGGCCATAACCGGTTTTGGCAATGCACTGCCCATCCAGCAGGATTTCACCCGCAGCGAGCGATTCAAACCCGGCCAGCGCGCGCAGGATGCTGGTCTTGCCACTGCCCGAAGCGCCCAGCAGCACGCCGATTTCCCCCCGCGCCAACTGCAGGTCCACGCCATCCACGGCGTTTTGGCCGGCGCCGGGATAGCGCACCACAAGACCCCGGATATGCAAATACGGCGGCGTTTTCGTGTTCATTGTTTTTTGTCTTCCAAACCGTTCTTGGCGAGCCAAATCACCGGAATCAAGCCCACGGCGACAATCAGCAGCCCGGCCAGTGCGCCGTCCTCATACGTGCCGCGCGCGGCTTCGCCATACAGCCAGGTGGCCAGGGTCTCGAAATTGAGTGGCCGCAGCATCAAGGTGGCCGGCAATTCCTTCATGGTATCGACCAGCACCAGCAAGGCCGAGGCCGCCAGCGCCGGACGCAGTAACGGCAGATGGATGCGCCAAAGCCGCTGCCGGGCATTGCAGCCCAGCGAGGCGGCGGCCTGGTCGATGGAGGGCGGCAGGCGCGAGAATCCGGCATCCAGCGTGCCTGCGGAAATCGCCAGAAAGCGCAGCGCATAGGCAATGACCAGCGCGCTCATCGAGCCCAGCCAAAACGCCCGGCCAATCACGGCATCCGCAGCGCCCAGCACCACCATCAGGCCGATGGCCAGCACTGTGCCGGGCAGCGCATAGCCCAGGCTTGCCAGGCGAAATGCCAGTTGCGGCATGGCCGACACCCGACCGGCCTGCACCAGCCGCAGCGCCCAGGCCAGCAGCAGCCCAAGCAGCACGATAACCAGGGTCGCCAGCAAGCCGACCTTCAAGGTATTGAACGCGGCATCCAGCAGGGCTTGCGAGGGCCGGATGCCATCGGCAAAGCGTATCGCCGCCTGCCAGGCAAGATGCAGGGCGGGCAGTACAAAGCCCAGCAGCACCGGCAAGGCGCACAGCAGGCTGGCCGTCCACGCCGCGCGGCCGCGCAATTGTTTGGGCTCAATCGGGCGGTACTTGCGGCTGCTGGCGGCAAAGCGCTGGCGGCGGCGACCATAACGCTCCACGCCCAGCAATATCAGCACCAACGCCAGCAAGGTCAGGGCGATTTGCGCCGCACCGGGCAGGTCGCTGCGCGTCACCCAGGTAGCATGGATGGCAACTGTCAGGGTCTGCACCCCCAGGAACTCCGAAGCGCCAATATCGTTCAGGGCTTCCAGCAGCACCAGCGCCACGCCCACCGCCAGCGCTGGACGAGCCAGCGGCAGCACTAACCGCCAGAACACCGCGCGCTGACTCAAACCCAGCATCCGCCCGGCTTCAATCAGGCCGGCCGACTGGGTGGCAAACAGCGCCCGGCAAGTCAGATACACATACGGATACAACACCAGCGCCATCAGCACGATGGCAAGCCAGAGTGAGCGCATGTCCGGCAGCCGCCACTGGCGCGGGCTATCGAACCCCAGCAGCCAGCGCAACCCACCCTGCAAAGGCCCCAAGGGATGCAGGATGTCGATATAGGCAAAAGCGACGATATAGGTCGGTACTGCCAGCGGCAGCAGCAACATCCAGCCCAGCACGCTACGGCCGGGGAAGCGATAGGCCGACACCAGCCAGGCCGCGCCAATGCCAATGGCAGCGGCCAGCCCGCCCACCCCGGCCAGCAAGTACAGGGTATTGAGCGTGGCACGCGGCAGCACATGCTGCGCCAGATGCGCCCATAGCCCGCTGCTGCCCTGCGCCGCCTGCCAGCCCAGCGCCAGCACCGGCAACAGGGTCAATAGCGCGGCCAGATACAGCGCCCAGCGCCCAACGCCCGCCCGTGAACGATCACGGCGCAGTCTTGCAACTGCGCCGCGATGCCTGTTTGCATCCACTCGCGATGACATGCAGGTTTATTGGTCAAAGCCCACTTTATCCACCAGCTCACTGGCAGTACGGCGGTATTTGTGTACCTCGGTCAGGGGCAGGCCATCCACCTTCAGCGGCCCCAGCGCCGCAATCACCGGGTCAAGCTCAACCCCGGCCTTGACCGGATATTCGTAATTGGCCTTGGCATACAGTGCCTGCGCCGCATCGGACACCAGATATTCCATCAGCCGCACAGCGTTGTCGCGATTAGGGGCATGCTTGGCCAGCACCGCACCGCTGATATTCACATGCGTGCCCGCATCGCCAAAGCTCGGCCGCACCACCTGGATGGCCTCGCCCCATTGACGCTGCTCACTGCCGGCTTCGGCGTTCTTCATCCGCCCCACGTAATAGGTATTGGCAAGCCCCAGGTCACAGATGCCCGCCAGGATGTCGCGCGCCACATCGCGGTCACCACCGGCCGGCTTGCGCGCCAGATTGGCCTTGACGCCGCGCAGCCAGCTTTCGGTCTTGGCCTCACCCTCGTGCGCGATCATCGCCGCAATCAGGCTGGTGTTGTAAGGGTGCTGGCCGGAACGGATGCACAGCTTGCCCTTGTATTCGGGCTTGGCCAGATCCTGATAGGTCAGCCCTTCGGGCAGAGTCATGTCCTTGTCGGCATACACCACCCGGTCGCGCAACGACAGCGCGAACCACTCGCCATTGGCGCCGCGCAAATGTGCCGGAATGGCCGCTTCCAGCGCTTCGGACTTCAGCGGCTGGGCATGACCGGCTTCCACCACATCCAGCAGATTGCCGGTATCCACCGTCATCAAAATATCGGCCGTGGAGCGCTCGCCCTCGGCGTTCAGGCGCTCCATCAGGCCATCCTTCAAAAACACCGTATTGACCCGGATACCCGTTTCGGCCGTGAACGCATCCAGCAGCGGCTGAATCAGCCCCGGCTCACGGGTGGTGTAGAGGTTCAGCTCACCGGCCGTGGCCGCCTGGCTATTGGTGTCCGCAGCATTGGGGGCGGATTCTTTCTGGCAGGCAGCCAACGCCAGGGCACAGGCCGCAGGCAGCAGCAATTTGGACAACAAACGCATGGGAAATCTCGGGCAGGGGAAGTTATTGAGAATTATACGCAATTGCATGATTTTTCCGGCAACCTGCCTTCAAGCCTCTGTATTGCGCCATAGCAGCATGGCATCGCCATAGCTGAAGAAGCGGTATTGCGCGGCGATGGCGTGTTGATAGGCCGCCATGATCCGCGCCTGGCCGGCAAAGGCCGAGACCAGCATCAGCAGGGTGCTTTCGGGCAGGTGGAAATTGGTCAGCATCGCATCCACGCTCTGCACCTGCTTGCCGGGGAAGATGAAAATGCGGGTCTCTCCGGCAAAGGGCTGCAACTGCCCCTCGCGCATGGCGCTTTCCAGCGCCCGCACCACGGTGGTGCCCACGGCAATCACCCGGCCACCGCGCGCGCGGGTGTTGCGCACCTGCTGCACCAGCTCCGCGCCCACATTCAGCCATTCGCTGTGCATGCTGTGCTGGCGGATATCCTCCACCCGCACCGGCTGGAACGTCCCCGCGCCCACATGCAGGGTGACATGGCCAAACTCCACGCCCCTGGCCTTCAAGGCTGCCAGCAGCGCATCGTCAAAATGCAGCCCGGCGGTGGGCGCGGCCACCGCACCGGCA
The DNA here is from genome assembly GCA_002798295.1 of Lysobacteraceae bacterium NML07-0707. Taxonomy (GTDB): domain Bacteria; phylum Pseudomonadota; class Gammaproteobacteria; order Xanthomonadales; family Xanthomonadaceae; genus Solilutibacter. Next base: position 17,270 of record NWQT01000032.1, read on the forward strand.
TGGCGGGCGAATACCGTCTGGTAGCGCTCGGCATCTTCTGCGCCCACTTCACGGCTGATATACGGCGGCAGCGGCAGGCGGCCAGCGGCCATCAGCCACTCTTGCAGCGGCGCGTCCACATGAAAGCTCAAATGGTAGAAGCCCTCATCACGCGCGAGAACCTCCGCCTCGCCCCCGGCATCGAGCTGGATACGGCTGCCGGGCTTGGGCGCCTTGCTCGCGCCGATCTGCGCACGCGCCTGATTCTCCGGCAACAGGCGCTCAATCAAAATCTCCACCCGCCCGCCGGTAGCCTTCTGGCCAAACAGCCTCGCCGGAATCACCCGGGTATCGTTGAAAATCAGCAAATCGCCCGCGCGCAGCAACTGCGGCAAATCGCTCATGCCCAGATCCTGGAAATCGCCCTGCCCCGGCGGCACCAGCAATAAACGGCTGGCCGAGCGCTCCGCCAGCGGCGCCTGGGCAATCAGGTTTTCGGGCAGATCAAAGTGAAAATCGGACTTCTTCATCTGCAACACGATACCCGAAGCAAGCACCGGTAAACATCTGCCCATACAATAAGCGGCTTTCCCAACCCACCGGAGTTTGCATGAGCCTGCTCGATACCCTTGCGCCGTTGCGCGCCCACGGCAATGCCCGCACCACCGGCCTTGACGACGCCACTATCGAACGCTTTGCCAAGAGCCATCCGCAGCTGGCCGAAGCCATCGAAGCCGCTGCCACCGAATACGCCGCCATCAAGGCCGAGTTCCCGGAGCTGCTGGCGCTGGATGAAAACACCCAGATTGAAAAAATCCAGGCCGGCTTCGTCAACTTCTATTCTGCCGATACCGTCAACCCGTATGTGGCCATCGCCGCGCGCGGGCCGTGGATTGTCACCCTGAAGGGCGCGGTGCTGCATGACTCCGGCGGTTACGGCATGTTGGGTCTGGGGCACACCCCGAAGGCGGTGCTGGAAGCAATGGCCAAACCGCAGGTGATGGCCAACATCATGACCCCGTCGATTGCGCAGATGAAGTTCACCCGCGCCATGCGCCGCGAAATCGGCCAGACCACCGGCAAGGACTGCCCGTTTGTCGCCTTCATGTGCCTGAACTCCGGCTCCGAATCGGTCTCGCTGGCCTCGCGCATCGTCGATGCCAATGCCAAGACCCAGACCGACCCCGGCGCCCGCCACGCCGGCAAGACCATCAAGCGTCTGGTGGTGAAAGGCGCCTTCCACGGCCGCACCGACCGCCCGGCGCTGTATTCGGACTCCACCCGCAAGACCTATGTGCAGCACCTGGCCAGCTACCGCGATGAAACTTCCGTCATCAGCGTGCCGCCCTATGACGTGGACGCACTGAAGCAAGTCTTTGCCGATGCCCAAAGCAACGGCTGGTTCATCGAAGCGATGTTCATGGAGCCGGTGATGGGTGAAGGCGACCCCGGCCGCAGCGTGCCGCGCGACTTCTACGATGTGGCGCGCGAACTGACCGCCGCCCACGGCGCCCTGCTGCTGGTGGACTCCATCCAGGCCGGTTTGCGCGCCTCGGGTTACCTGTCCATCGTCGATTACCCCGGCTTTGAAGGCATCACCCCGCCGGATATGGAAACCTATTCCAAGGCACTCAACGCCGGCCAATACCCGCTGTCGGTGCTGGCCGTAGGCGAGCGCGCCGCCGAAACCTACAAGCGCGGCCTGTACGGCAACACCATGACCGCCAACCCGCGCGCCCTGGATGTGGCCTGCGCCGTGCTGGGCAGCCTCACCCCGGAACTGCGCGCCAATATCCGCGCTCGTGGCGCTGAAGCGGTGCAGAAACTCGAAGCCCTGAAGGCAGAGCTTGGCGGCCTGATCACCAAGGTGCAGGGCACCGGCCTTCTGTTCTCCTGCGAGCTTTCCAAGGAATACAAAGGCTATGGCGCAGGCAGCACCGAAGAATGGATGCGCGAGCAGGGCATCGGCGTGATTCACGGCGGCGAAAACTCGCTGCGCTTCACCCCGCACTTTGCCTATGACCAGGCCGAGCTTGACCTGCTGATTGAAATGATTCGCCGCGCCCTCAAGGAAGGTCCACGCAGTCACTGACCTGGCAGCACTACTGCAAGCAAAACGCCGGGGAATGAACTGCCCCCCAACTTTGGACAGTTACGGGTTAAATAGTTGAGGCCTGAGTCCGGTACTGCACCGGGCTCAGGCATTTAAGTTTGGCGATTCCTATCCTTTCCGGATCAGAATAGGCTTGATGTTCTGTATCGAAGTGTGCTTCAAAAGCTTGTGCAACAAGGGTTTGAGCTCTTATCCACGGTGGTTGAAGCAATAGCAAACTTCGGCCAAATAAAGATGAAAGTATTGGCGTAGTACACCACGGTAAGGGTACAGCCAGTTTTTGGCATAGTTCCGAGCCTTAGATTGATGGCTCGCGCCCGACAGGGCGCCCCTTCTCCTTGCGAATCACTACATGCTCACCGTGCAGCTTGAGTGTGGCGTACACCTGCCACTCATCGGTGTAGTACAAACCCCCTCGTGAGTGTGAGCCTGAATTTGCTTCATGATCGAAACCCGGTCATGGGCAGCGCTGCTGGCTTCATCACCAAGCGGCATGCAGGCAACTCTTTTGGCAGCAAGTGGAGTTACCGTCAAAGTTACCGGCTTCAATGGGACGGCTTGGGACGATATGCACCAATGAAAAAGGCCGAAACCCTTGTGTTTATTGAGGATTCCAGCCTTTCTGGTACGTCTTGGGACGTTGTATTGGGGTGGGCTCTATCAAACAAGCGCCGGAAAACCCTATCCGGCAAGGCTTTCTGTTTTCAATCGCAAAAAGTTACCCCCAAAGTTACCCCCAATTTTCTTTGCTTACCCAGATACAGGGGGGTAAGCCCAGTCTGTCACCACCCCTGCAAACTGCCCGGCATCAGGTGCGCCCTATGGCAAGCGGCCACGGTTTCAAGTAGCGCGGCATTTGA
>NWQT01000037.1 GCA_002798295.1 Lysobacteraceae bacterium NML07-0707
CGACCTGTGCCGGGTATGGGGAGGACGTGATGGCTGGCTGACGTTGGCACTTGTTATCGATTGCCATACCCGGCAATGGCTGGGCTGGCATCTCTCACGCAGCGGCAAGGCCAGTACCGCGGTGGCGTCATTGGAGCAGGCACTGATTGCCCGCTATGGCACGCTCGGGCGTGTGCCTGAGCCGTTCCTGCTGCGTTCGGACAACGGCCTGGTATTTACCAGCCGCGATTACACGCGGCTGGTTCGCAGCTACGGACTGCAACAGGAATTCATCACCCCGCATTGCCCGCAGCAAAACGGCATGGTGGAACGCCTCATCCGTACCCTCAAGGAGCAATGCGTACACCGTCACCGCTTTGAGAGCCAGCAGCATGCCATGCGTGTGCTGGGCGACTGGATCCAGTTCTACAATCACCGACGCCCGCATCAGGCGCTCGGCATGAAAACAACCGCTCAAGCGTATGCTTTAGCAGCCTGACCTGTGCAGAAAGTGGTGGGTCATTACATGATCGTTGAATCGAAGCGCTTGACGGTGGCTTCCTTGAAGATCAAGTTTATGCATTCGATCTGCCCGTTGATCCAGCGAGGCTTGACTTGGGTCAAACACTGCTCGATGCCCTGCGTTTGGCACCCCCGGGTGAAGATGTGCTCGGGGCAGTAGCAGTCACGGCTGCGGCTGGTGAACTGAATACCGTTGTCAGGACGATGGTCGCCTCTTCCTCAATAGATAACACAGTAAAGCATAGCTGCTTGGAGCCGGTGGTCAAATCGGCCACCGACGTATGTTTTTCCACTTGACCACCGTCTTGGGGTTGATGCCATAGCGCTTAGCAAGTGTTCTCAGGTGCTCTTGACTCTCTTTTATTGCCAGACGGGCTGCCTCTGCCGTTGTAGCACGTGCATGGAGTACTCGACCCATGGCACTCCCTTCCATCGGGGGAGAGGATTGCGCCATTAAGATTTGGGGTCTATACACCTAATCTGGTCTTCAAATACTCGGCTTGGGTGCAGGCGGCAATACTGTCGGCGCCTTGTTGTCTGCGGATTTGCTGCTGAGGCGCTTTTTGACCGGTTTCTGCGCCGTGGCGGATTTAGACTTATCAATGAGCCGCGTCGGCGCACTGCCGGTTGCCGCGGGTTTGCGGGTAACAGGCTTCTTGCCCACAGGCGACTTGGACGCTGCCTTCTGGGTAGTGGTTTTCGCTGCTGCTTTTTTGGCTACAGGCTTGTCAGCGCTTTTTGCCGGTGTGTGCTTTTTGGCCTGTTTGCTGGCGACTTTTGCTGCCGCCTTTTTGGCGACTGTCTTGACAGCCGCTTTTTGTGTGAGCGTCTTCTTGGCTGGCACTTTTTTTGAAGACGCTACGCTCTTGGCTGTCTTGTTGGCTGCCTGGGTTGCCGATTTTTTGATGACTGCTTTTTTTACAGCCTTCACTGGCGCTACTTTCTTGGTTACTTTTTTGGCGGCAACTTTTGCTACTGGCTTTTTGGCGGCAGGCTGCTTGACGACTGGCTTGTTCGCGCCCGTTTTCTTGACGGCAGTGCTTTTCACCGTAGCCTTCTTTGCGGCAGGCTTGTTGGCAGGCGCTTTTTTGACAGCGGCTTTTTTCACCGGAGCCGTTGAGGTGACTTTCTTTACCGCCTTTTTGACTGCGGTTTTCTTCACTGCAGACTGCGCGGTTAAGGCTTGCTTGCCAGTGGCCGTTTTAGCGGCTCCCACTTTCTTTGCTGTGACTTTTTTGCTTACGGCCTTCTTCGCTGTTTCTTTCGCGGCAACTTTATTGCCCGCCTTTTTCATCGCCATGATGGGCTCCTCACGAATTGATGGTGCTGCTTTCAGGCAGTGAAGCATTGCTGCCATAGCTGCGGAACTAATCATGACTGACACACGCTGTCAATACCACTTAGCTTTCAAGCACTGCCTGATGCTGACACGCGCATGTATTGCAACCCAAAACGGCCACCCGCAGGTGGCCGCTGTGATGCGATGATTTGAATCAGTGCTCTTCGGCAATTTTTGCCTTGTAGGCGTCTTCGCTGAGCAGGGCATCGGCATCAGCCGGGTTGCTCATTTCAATGACGAACAGCCAGCCTTCGCCAAAAGCGTCTTCGTTGATGGTTTCCGGCTTGTCGGCCAGGGCTTCGTTGATTTCCACCACTTTGCCGCTGACCGGGGCATACACATCGGAGGCGGCCTTCACCGATTCCACCACGGCGCAGGCATTGCCAGCTTCCAGCTCGTCGCCCACGGCGGGCAATTCAACATACACCAGGTCACCCAGCAGGCCCTGGGCATGGTCGGAAATACCAACGACGGCACGATTGCCTTCTACGCGCAGCCATTCGTGGGATTCAAGAAACTTGAGCATGAAAACTCCGTATTTTGGGATGAAGTAAAACAGTGTGAATCGTAGCGCCGCAGGCAGCCTGCGTCACCACCGGGATGCGCTCAGATGCCTTCCTGCACCTTGCCCTCACGCACGAACGGGAATTTGACCTGCCGCACCGGCACTTGCTTGCCACGGATATCCACGTACAGCGCGCCCACCTCGCCAGCAGGCACGCGCACCAGCGCAATGGCTTTACCAAGGGTCGGCGAGAAGGTGCCGGACAGTACTTCGCCCTCGCCACTGTCGCACAGCACTTTCTGGCCGTGGCGCAGCACGCCTTTTTCATCCATGACCACCCCCAGCATCTGCCGTGGCGCGCCTTCGGCTTTTTGTTTTTCCAGCACGGCGCGACCATTGAAATCGCGGCCTTCATCCAGTGCCACGGTCCAGCCCAATGCAGCTTCATAGGGCGAGACGGTTTCGTCCATGTCCTGGCCGTAGAGGTTCATGCCCGCCTCAAGGCGCAGGGTATCGCGTGCGCCAAGACCGGCCGGCTTTACACCCGCGGCAGCCAGTGCATTCCAGAAGTTCACGGTGTGATTTTCCGGGACGATGATTTCAAAGCCATCCTCGCCGGTATAGCCGGTGCGCGCCAGAAATACCGCCACGCCGTCGATGGTCTGCGCTTCCAGTGCGGCAAAACGCGCCAGCTTTTCAGCGGCTTCGCGGTGGGCTTCGCGCAGCAGGGCAATCACCTTGGCGCGTGCATTGGGGCCTTGCACGGCGACCATGCCGAACTCCGGCCGTTCTTTGACGCTGACACCAAACTCGGCGGCCTGGGCGTTGATCCAGGCCAGGTCTTTTTCGCGGGTTGCGGCATTGACCACCAGGCGGAACCAGTCCTCGCGCATGAAATAGATGATGAGGTCGTCAATCACCCCGCCTTGCGGATTGAGCATGCAGGTGTACAGCGCCTTGCCGGGCTTTTGCAGCTTGTCCACCGAATTGGCCACCAGACGGCGCAGGAACTCGCGCACCCGCGCGCCCTCAAGATCCACCACAGTCATGTGCGAGACATCGAACATGCCCACATCGCGCCGCACCTGATGGTGCTCGTCAATCTGCGAGCCGTAATGGATGGGCATGTCCCAGCCGCCAAAATCGACCATTTTGGCGCCCATGGCGCGGTGGGTGTCGTTGAGGATGGTTTTCTGGGTCATGGGCAGGCTCGCAAAATGGAAAGCGCGGATTATCGCATTTGATGCCATGAAAAAGCCCGCGCCGTGAGTGCAGCGCGGGCTGGGAAGCGATATCGGGAAGGCGCTTATTTGGTCAGAATCAGCTTGTCATTGCGGGTATGGCGCAGGCGGTAGCACTCATTGCCATGACGAATCACGATTTCGCGCTCACCCTGTAGCAATGCCATGCTGTTGATTTCAATGGTGGCCGCCGCGCGCTGGCGCAGCTGGGATTCAAATCCGTCTGAATGGAAGGCTTCAAAATCAGTTGCAACATGAGATTGGGCTGGGTCGAACATGGGATGCTCCACTGGCTTAGGTTGCTAATGAGAATAATTATCATTTTATGGAATTGCAAGGGGGCTTCGTAAAATTTTTCTCCGTAACAAACTGCCTTCGGCGTTTTCCATGTACGAGCTTCCCTTTCAGGCGCTGGCCATCTCCACCGGCGCTGTGGCCGTGGCCGAAATCGGCGACAAAACACAGCTACTGGCGCTGCTTTTGGCGGCACGCTTTCGCAAGCCCTGGCCGATTGTCGGCGGCATCTTCCTCGCCACCGTGCTCAATCACGCTCTCGCCGCCTGGCTTGGACAATGGCTCTCCACCTGGCTCACCCCGCAGGTGCTGCGCTGGGGGATGGCAGCGAGCTTCATCGCCATCGCCCTGTGGACACTGAAGCCGGATCAACTGGAAGAAAACACCCCGCTGCCTGCGCGCGGCGCCTTCATCGCCACCACCATCGCGTTTTTCCTGGCCGAAATCGGCGACAAAACCCAGGTCGCCACCGTACTGTTGGGCGCCCGATACGACTCGCTCTGGCAAGTAGTCGCCGGCAGTACGCTTGGCATGTTGCTGGCCAATGTGCCGGTGGTACTGCTCGGCAGCTATTTTGCGCAGAAATTGCCGCTCAAAGCCGCACGCCTTGCCGCAGCCCTGCTGTTTCTTGCGCTTGGCCTATGGGTGGCACTGCGCGGGGTAGGCTGATTGGCCGATAATGGCGGCTGTTTCAATGGCAGCACACACTAATGGAAGCACTCACGCGCATCGGCTTTGGCCTGTTTGGCCTTGCAGTTCTCATTGGCATCACCTGGCTGTTTTCCAATAACCGCCATAAGGTGAACTGGAAACTGGTGGGCACCGGCCTGCTGCTGCAAATCGTGCTGGCCTGTTTTGTGCTGCTCACCCCCTGGGGCGCAGGGATTTTCGATGCGCTCTCGCGCGGCTTCGTTACCTTGCTGGGCTTTACCACCGAAGGCGCCAAGGTGGTGTTCGGCGACTTCACCCGGCCGGACAAGTTCGGCTTCGTGTTCGCCTTCCAGGTGCTGCCAACCATCATCTTCTTCGCCAGCTTCATGAGCGTGCTTTATCACCTGGGCCTGATCCAGCGCGTGGTACAGGCGATGGCCTGGGGCATCACCAAGCTGATGCCGGTCTCCGGGGCGGAAACGCTCTCGGTCTGTGCCAATGCCTTCGTCGGCCAGACCGAAGCGCCGCTGGTGATCAAGCCCTATATCGCGCGGATGACGCAATCGGAGCTTTTGACCCTGATGCTGGGTGGCATGGCGACCATTGCCGGCGGCGTGCTGGCCGCCTATGTCACCATGCTCGGCGGCGATGACCCGGCGCAGCAGGCGTTCTATGCCAAGCATCTGCTCACCGCCAGCATCATGGCCGCGCCGGCCACCCTGGTGATTTCCAAGATCATGATGCCCGAGACACAAATGCCGGACACGCTGGGCAAGGTCGATGTGCGCGTGGAAAAAACCAGCAGCAACCTGATTGATGCCGCCGCAGCGGGCGCCTCGGATGGCCTCAAGCTGGCGCTGAATGTCGGTGCCATGCTGCTGGCCTTCACCGCATTGATCGCCATGCTGAACGCACCGCTGATCTGGCTGGGTCAGGTCACCGGGCTGGAGGCGGCTCAGGGGCAGCCGACCAGCATGGCCAATCTGCTTGGCAAACTGCTCGCCCCGCTGGCCTGGGTGATTGGCGTCCCCTGGCAGGATGCCTCCGCCGTCGGCAGCCTTATCGGCACCAAGGTCGTCATCAACGAATTCATCGCCTATGACCAACTGACCCGGATGGATGCAGGACAAGTGGCTGGCGTTGCGCCGCTGTCTACCCAGGCCAAGCTGATCGCCACCTATGCCCTGTGCGGCTTTGCCAATTTCTCATCGATCGCCATCCAGATCGGCGGCATTGGCGCGCTCGCCCCCGAGCGTCGTCAGGACTTGGCGCGGCTCGGCCTGAAGGCGGTGCTGGGCGGCACCCTTGCCACCATGATGACCGCCACCATCGCCGGCGTGCTGCACGCCATTGGAGCGTAAGCCATGCACGTGGTCGTGGTCGGCTCGTTCAATCTCGATCATGTCTGGCAGGCCGATACCCTGCCCGCCCCCGGCGCTACCCTGGCCGGACGCTACCACACCGGCCCGGGCGGCAAAGGCTTCAACCAGGCTCTCGCCGCGCGCCGCGCCGGCGCCGAAACTGCCTTTGTCTGCGCGCTGGGTGATGATGCCGGGGCGCGCATCGCCAGCCACCTGGCCAAAGCCGACGGGCTGCGGCTGGTGGCGCACCTGTCTGCCAATACCCCGACCGGCAGTGCCGGAATCTTCGTTGACCGGCAAGGCCGCAACAGCATTGTCATCGGCGCCGGCGCCAATGCCGAACTCACGCCTGCGCATCTGGCCGCCCAGGACACGCTGTTCCGGCTTGCCAAGGTGGTGCTGGCGCAACTGGAAACCCCGATCGACACGGTTCACAAGGCGCTGGCGATGGCGCGTGACGCCGGGGCGCGCACCGTGCTGAACCCGGCGCCGGCCAATGCCGAAAGCTCCGCCGAGCTTCTGGCGCTGGCCGATGTCATCACCCCCAACGAAACCGAATTTGCCGCATTAATCGCACGCCATACCGCGCTGTACATCCCGGCCGAGGCGCTCGCCAGCGCCAGCGATGCGGTGCTGCACAGCCACTGCCGCACCCTGCATCCGGGCGGCAGCGTCGTCATCACCCTGGGCAGCGCCGGCTGCTTTGTTTCCCATGGCGAAAACTGGCATGGCGATGCCCACAGCCATTACCGCCTGCCCGCCTGCCCGGCCAAAGTGGTGGATACCACCGGCGCTGGCGATGCCTTCAATGGCGCATTCTGCGCTGCCTGGGCGCAGCATCCTTCGCGCGCGCTCGCCGAACACCTGGCCTTTGCCAGCCGCTATGCCGCCCACGCCTGCGAGCGCGAGGGTGCAGCACTGGCAATGCCGCAACTGCGCCCGGATTGAGTGCATGCATATTGGCCCGCATCACATTGCCACGCCCGTCATTCTGGCGCCGATGGCCGGAGTGACCGACAAGCCGTTCCGGCAGCTATGCAAGCGCATGGGCGCGGGGCTTGCGGTGTCGGAAATGACCATCAGCGACCCGCGCTTCTGGGGCACGGCCAAGTCGCGGCATCGCATGGACCACGATGGCGAGCCCGCGCCGATCAGCGTGCAGATCGCCGGTACCGACCCGGCACAGCTCGCCCACGCCGCGCGCCACAATGTCGAGCACGGCGCGCAGATCATCGACATCAATATGGGTTGCCCGGCCAAGAAAGTCTGCAATGTCTGGGCAGGCTCGGCGCTGATGCGCGATGAAAAGCTGGTGGCGGCAATCCTTGAAGCCGTGGTGTCTGCGGTAGACGTGCCGGTGACGCTGAAAATCCGCACCGGCTGGGATGCCGAAAACCGCAATGCGCCGCGCATCGCCCGGCTTGCCCAAGACTGTGGCATCGCCGCGCTGACCGTGCATGGCCGCACCCGCGACCAGCACTACACCGGCAGCGCCGAGCATGACACCGTGGCCGCCATCAAGGCACAAATCCGCATCCCGGTGATTGCCAATGGCGATATCGACTCCCCGCAAAAGGCGCGCGAGGTGCTGCACAAGACCGGCTGTGATGCGGTGATGGTGGGACGCGCCGCGCAAGGGCGACCATGGATTTTCCGCGAAATCGCCCATTACCTCGCCCACGGCGCACTCCTGCCGCCGCCCACGCTGCAAGAAGTGCGCGAGCTGCTGCTGGGACATCTGGATGCGCTGCATGATTTCTATGGCGAGGAGATGGGGGTGCGCATCGTCCGCAAGCATCTGGGCTGGTATGCCAAGGACCGGCCGGAAAACGCCGCGTTCCGCGCCGTGGTCAATCGCGCCAGCGATGCCGCCAGCCAGCGCCAGCTCACCGATGAATATTTCGCTGCACTGCTGGCCGCTACGCCTGCCGCGTCCTGCCAGGGAGAAGCCGCATGTCCGGCATGAGTGCACAGCGCGAGCGCGCCAGACGCCTGCAAGCCGAGCTGGAACAGCATCCACGCCGTTATCACGGCAAACTGCTGGCCTGGGCGCTGCTCGGCTATGCGGTGCCGGTACTGATGCTGACCCTGACCCTCGGCCTGACGCTGGGATTACTGCTGGCGGCGCTGACATTGGGCGGCGCCTGGCTGCTGGCGGCACTGAAACTGCTGTGGATTCCGCTCCTCTATGGGCTGATCCTGCTGCGCGCGCTATGGCTGCGCTTTACCCCGCCCGAAGGGCAGGTACTTTCCGAAAGCCAGGCGCCGCAATTGTTTGCAGAAGTGGAACGCCTGCGGCTTGCTGCCGGCGCCCCAAAGCTCACGGCCATTCTCGTCAATGGCGAGTTCAATGCCGCAGCGGTCAGCATGCCGCGCGCCTGGGGCCTGCTGCCCTCACGGCATTATCTATTGCTGGGTCTGCCGCTGATGCAAAGCCTTGGCTGCGAACAACTGCGCAGCGTGATCGCGCATGAGTTCGGCCATTTCGGTGGCCGCCATGGCCGCTTTGGCGGCTGGATCTACCGGGTGCGCAATAGCTGGCAACTGCTGTTGGCCGGGCTTGAAAACGGCGATCTTGCACAAAAGCTGCTGGCCCGGTTCTTCTCCTGGTATTCGCCGCGCTTTGATGCCCTGAGCCTGGCGCTGCTGCGCCATCACGAATATCAGGCCGACCGGATGGCGGCGACGCTGGTCGGCGCAAAACCGGCTGCCGAGGCGCTCCTGCGCATCACGGTGCTTGACGAATGGCTGGAGCGCAACTTTTGGCCGCGCCTCAGCCGCCTGATTGCCGACCGTGCCGAGCCGCCTGCACAGCTCTACCGGCAGCTGGCCGAACAGCTCACGCAAATGCCGCCGCCGGCACCGGCGCAGACCGCCCGCGTACTGGCGCGCAGCGATGATCCGGACGATACCCATCCGGGCATTGCCAGCCGTCTGGCGGCACTCGGCCAGTCGCCCGATCAGCTTGACCTGTCCGCCCCGGCCAAGAGCGCTGCCGAAATCTGGCTGGGAGAGGCGCTGCCGATGCTCTCGGATCGCCTCAGCCACGACTGGCAGCAGGCATCCAGCGCCGGCTGGGCCGAGCAGCACCAGGAATTTCAGGCACAGGCCGAACAACTGCGGAAGCTGGAAGCCCAGCCTGATTGGAGTCCTGCCGAGCGCGCCGACCTGCTGCGCCTGCGCCTGCAACTGAACCCCGAGGCCGACGTGGAGGCCGCCTGCCGCGCCGGGCTCATCGAACTCCCCAATGATGCCTGGCTGCATTTCCGCCTCGGCCAGCATTTGCTGGAGCATGATCGTGGCGAAGGCGTCGAACATCTGCACACGGCAATGGCGCAGGATCCAGACTGCGCCCCGCATGCACTGGAGCTGCTGTACCAGTTCCACCGCCAGCACGGCCATGACGCGGCGCTGGATGAAGTGCACGCGCTGATGCAGGAGAAGCAAGCGCGCTTCAATGCCCGGCTGCAACAGCGCACGCACTTGCATCGCCATAACCACATCCGTCCGCATCAGCTACCCGAAGAAACCCTGCAATCGCTGCGTCATGAGCTGGAAGCAAGCGGCTGGGTCAGGCGCGCCTGGCTGGTGGAAAAGGTGCTGGAGGACGATAACGGCCCGCCGCATTTCCTGCTATTGGTCGCACAAAAACGCATCACTCTGCTCCGCGCTGCGCAGCTGGACAAGCTCAATGACACCATCAACCTGCCCGGCAGCTGGCACCTTTTCACTGCCGAACAAATGCCCGCGATCGCAAGGAAAGTCCGGCGTGCACCCGGCGCGCAGATTTATCCGCAGCGGTGATGGTCAGTTGGGCGATGCCTGCCAGATGCGCTGCCAAAACCGCTCCAGTTGCAACATGCGTGAACGCGCCTGCGGCAGGCGGATTTGCTCGCTGGGCTGCAAGGGCTGCCACTGGCCACTGGCATCCTGCTGCGCCACGGCAAAGTTGAAGAAATAATCCGGCTCGCTACCCATGCGCAGATCGGTCAGCAGCAATTGTCCATCCATTTGCCGCGCACGCTGGAAGCCATGATTGAACCAGCCAAAGCGCGCCACGGCGGGGAGCTGCTGAACTTCTGACAAGGCCGCCACATCCGAAGGATAAGCCCGGAACTGCATCGCGCCACGGTCTGCCAGCAGTGAGTACTCGCCTTCCAGATAACCTCCCGGAGTCATCGCCACCACCCGCCACAGCAGGGTATTGAACGGCATCGGCACCGAAACCCGGGGCGCATCGGCATGCCCGATGGCCGCCAGTCCCGCTGCCGCACGTTGCTCAATCATCTGTTTGGCAAACAGCGACCAGCCAAGATAGGCGCTGCTCAATACCAGCCCGGCGATCAGCGCGTATTGGGCGCGCGCCCGATTCGGCCAGAACCAGGCAATCATGCACGCAATCAGCAGCCAAACGGTATACAGCGGGTCGATGATGAATACGCTTGACCACATCACCGGCGGCGTCGCCAGCGGCCACAGCAATTGCGTGCCGTACACGGTGAACGCATCCAGCAAGGGATGAGTGATGAGCGCAAGCAAAATCGCCCACCACCAGCGCGCCGGCGCTTCGGCCACCCGTCCGCCACGCCATTTGCATAGCCCCCAAATCATCCAGGCAAGCCACGGCAACACCAGCAGCGAATGCGATGGCCCGCGATGCCAGGTCATCTGCGCAATCGGGTCGTCCAGCAGCAGCTTGACCGGCAGCACGTCAAGGTCGGGCAAGGTGCCCAGCGCCGCACCTGCCAGCAAAGCCGCGCGACGATGTTGGGCGGGCGCAATGGCCGCCGCCACGGCGCCGCCCAGCACGATTTGGCTCAGAGAATCCATTTAATCATTCCTTAAATTCAGTCGCGCCTTGCCAGATAAACATCATCATCAAAACTGGCGCACCATTGCGGCCGATAAGTAACCACCAGCGCCATCACCCCGCCGGTAAAAAAGCCTTCTGCAAACGACAGCGGAATCGCCGCCGCAAGATAAGGCATGGCATTGCCGCCCAGCAGGTGCGTGCCCAGGGCTTTGGCGAATATCGAAACCGACATCGCCATGATGGCTGCAAAAAAGCCATTGCCCAGCACATAAATCAAAATATGGGCGGGCAGCTTCCGCATCAAAAGCCCCATGCCGACCGTGACCGCAACCGGCAGGGCATCGTTGACGAGAAAATCCGCGCCCCAGCCCAGCCAGACCCGTCCCAGCACCGCCCAGGCGGCACTGACACAGGCCAGTGCCAGCAGTGCAAAACGCGCGCCAAACATCAAGGTGGCGATGGAGGCGCCCAAAAAGTGCAGGTTCACGCCCAGCACCGCTTGCGTGCCCAGGCCGCGCATCAAAATCATCACGGCGATGAAAATGGCGAAAATCCGCTGCGCCTCAGCATCCCCCTGCACCTTGTACCAGGGCAGGCGCGCCACCGCCCACAGCAATACCAGCACCGCAAGCCCGGTGCTGAACCACTGTAGCTCCGGCGATAGCGGCAAGGGCGCGGGTATTTTCATTGCGGGCGGGCATCGACAAGGCCGATGCCGGTGCGCACTTCAAAAAGCTCCGGGAAAAAGGTCAAATCAAGTGCGCGCTTTAGAAAATCCACTCCCGATGAGCCACCGGTACCGGGCTTGAAGCCAATCACCCGCATCACCGTGCGCATATGCCGGAAACGCCAGATCTGGAACTGGGTTTCCAAATCCACCAAATCCTCGCACAGCGCATATTCGCGCCAGAAGCGGTCGGTGTCCTGATAGATATTGGCAAACACTGGCAAAAGCTCGGCCGCAAATACATGCGCTTTTGATACATCGCGCGCCAGCAGCGACTGCGGCACGGCATGTCCCCAGCGCGCCAGATAGCGCAAAAATTGGTCATACAAGCTGGGCGCCGCCAATACTGCGGACAGCCGCGCATGGGCTACCTCGTCATGCGCAAACACCTTGACCATCGCCGCGTTCTTGTTGCCCAGCAAAAATTCGATTTGCCGGTATTGCAGCGACTGGAAGCCACTGGAGGGACCCAGCACGTCGCGGAACTGCATATATTCGGCAGGGGTCAATGTCTCCAGCACCGACCACTGTGAAATCAGCTGCTCCAGCACCCGCTTGCAGCGCGCTGTCACCTTGCCGAACTGCCACACCCGGTCATGGCGCAGATGCTCAATGGCAGCCGTCAATTCATGAATCAGGAGCTTCATCCACAACTCGGAAGTCTGGTGCTGGATGATGAACAGCATCTCGTCATGATGCGGCGGGTTTGACAGCGGCTGTTGCGCCGAGAGCAACGTGTCCAGATCCAGATAGCCGCCATAGGTCATGCGCCCGGACAAGTCCACATGAATCCCGCCTTCCAGCTCGCGTTCGTTGTTTTGCTTGCTCATGCGCAAGATTGTAAGCCCGCGCCCCGGTACGCGCCTGTATCGCAGTTGTCCACTTCAGCCATTGCCACCGCAGCGGCAATGAAAACGGCGGGACTTGCCCGCCGCTTTCATCACTGCCATGACCGCAATGCTTAAAACTTCAGCGAAACACTGCCGAAGAAGAAGCGGCCAGCCTGGTCATAACCGCCCAGGGCATTGGCGTTAGCTTCCAGACCACTTGCAGACCCAATAAAAGGCGGCTCCTTGTCGGCAATATTGTTTACGCCAACCGTGACCGTAGCCGGACCAATAGTCAAACTGCCATTGAGGTCAAGATAGTTATACGAAGGCACCCGGCCATTGCGGATCCAGATGATATCCGACAGCGGCTTGCCATCGATGTCCTTGTAATCCATCCCGCCGACATGGCGCCAACGCAGGCCTACGGCAAAGTCATTCCAGGCATAGCGCGCCGAAGCGATATGCCGCCACTTCGGCGACTGACAACGATGGGTATCGTTCACCAGTCCCTTGCATTCATAGCCCGTGCTGGCATCTGAGGCCAGCGTCTGGGTGAAATCCTTCAATAGGTAGTTGCCGGCAAAATTGGCACTCAAACGCCCAGGCCCCAGGTCAAGTGCGTAGTTGGCGGTGAAATCCAAACCGGAGCGCTGGTAAACACCGATGTTTTGCGGCAGATCCACGATATGGCCAGTCGCCGGATCGGAAACCAGGCCAAGCCACAGGTCATAATTACCGGTGCGGGCATCGCGCCGGATCAGGTCACAGTACAGCCCCTGCTCCATGCACAGGATCTGGATGGTGTTGTAACCAATGCCACCGATGGAACCCTTGATCTTGATGTTGTACCAGTCAAGCGCCAGATTCAGATCCTTGACTGGCTCAAATGCCAGACCCACCGTATAGGTATCGGCAACTTCCGGAGCCAGATTCGGGTTGCCGCCACCCAGATACAAATACTGACCTGCCGGATTCTCCGGTACCTGACCATACATTGATTCCGGCACTCCGGCGCGGGCGCATTGTTCCTTGGTGTACTTTGGAGTGGCTCCCACACACAAGTCAGTGCCACTCCCACTGATGGCAATACGCTGCGAGTAATACAAATCGTTCAAACCCGGCGCCCGCACAGCACGATTATAGCCCGCGCGCAACAGCAGCTTTTCGTCAAAAAATAGGCTGCTCAAGCCCAGCTTATAGGTATCGTACTTGCCAGCAGTATCGTCCTTGGAGTGGCGATAGCCCAATGAGGCATCAAAGCGGTTGAAGGCACCCTGGCCGACATAGATCGGCAGCGCGGCTTCAACAAAGTAATCACGTACCGTGTTCGAAGCATCCACCGGCAAATCGGCTGCCCCGGCTCCGGCAAAGTTGCCGGCGCGCGAATCGCCATCGTATTCCGTGGTATAGGCATAATCGCGGCGTTCAAAGCCAGCCGCCAGGCCGATTTCCTCACCCTTGGCACTCGGTAGTCCCCAGCCCAGATCACCGCTGACTTCTGCCGACAGGGCACGGTAGCTGGTGTTATAGATGCTGAAGCTGGTACCGGCCATGGCATTGGCTGCTTCCGGATCAACATTGTTGGTCCACACGTTATAAGGCTTGCAGCCCGGGAAGGTGCCATACACCGGATCATTACACCCCATGAGCGCAGCAGCGATACGGCTGTTCAAGAAGTCATTCTTGCCGATATCCACGGTTTTGGTTTTGCCATAAACCCCGGCAACATCATAGGTCCAGCTGCCAAACAGATCGCCACGCACACCGACGGTGATGCGATGGGAAGTATCGCTGGAGTCATGCAGACGCGGGCCACCTTCGACATTGCGCTTGAATACTCGAACCAAGGTTTCAGGCGTGGTAACGCCGGCATCGGCACACAGGCTGCCCACCAGCGGATTATCGCATTTGATATTGACCGGCAAGCCGAAGGCGCCGGACTCGGCGATCTGCATCCGCGAACTACGCTCCAGGAACATCGCTTCCAGATACGGCTCGAAATGGCTGCTGATCTGATAGCGCGCCATCAGCCCGGCAGTCACCCGTTTGTCCGGGCGCTGATAGAAATTGATCGGCGCATAGTTATAAACATAGCTGCCTTTGCGATAACCACCGGCGCCGTCATAGACATAACTATCCCTACCTATCACGAATCTAGCAGGATTAGCCGTGCCCGAACCGCCACAGGCCGCCTCGTCATACCATACAGCGCAACTGGAATAATCGCGCTCGGCCTGATACAGCGGATCGTTCTGACGCCAGGTAACCCAACCCATGGCATGCCCCTTGCCTTCGGCAAAGTTGCTGCCAACCACAAGGTCAGCATGACGGCTGGTGCCATCAAAGCCGGAATTACCACTGGGATAGGCAAAGCCACGCTCGGCATTCAATGCCTGTGCCATTTTGTTGTCGTTATTGTGCTGAAAAGCCGAATAACCCACATTAAGACTGACACCCTGGAAATTATCATCGAGCACAAAATTCACCACACCGGCCACGGCATCGGCCCCATATACCGCTGAAGCGCCGCCGGAGAGGATGTCCACCCGTTTGATCGCCGCCGTCGGGATGATCGACGGATCTGCGATTTCATTACGGCTGGCGGGCAAGCGCCGGCCATTGACCAGGGTCAAGGTGCGCTCCGGCCCCAAGCCGCGCATGGAGACGGTGGCATGGCCGTAGGAGCCATTGTTTTCAAAATTATCGAAACTGAGATCGATCTGCGGATACTGGTTGACCAGATCTTCGATTTTGCTAGCACCGTACTGGGAGAATTCCTCCACCCCGATTTCGGTCACTGGACTGGATTCAGTAAAAGTCTGGCTCTTGATGCGCGAGCCGGTCACCTGGATGGTGTCCAGGGTCTTGGCCTCTTGTTGCGGCGACTCTTGGGCAAGGGCTACCCCCCCCCCCCCCGCAATACCGCCGGTCAGCAGGGCAAGAAGTACCGCATCACGCAATTTGCTGGTTTTCAAGTTCATACGGAAATCCATCTTTCTAGGTTGTGTCTCAGGAGAGAGTGGCGCAAGGCCGAGACCGACATTAACGCAATCTAAACATGATTTGCACACCTTTCAGACAATATTCAGTAATCCCCTGAATTAAAAACGTATTCAGTTTTTCGGCGTCCAAACTGAATAGAGTCAATGCCGTATTCAGCTTGTTGATTTGCGCAAAATCCGGCAACACTGCAATCCCGCATGGCTTGCGGCTTCTCAGAGCCCACTCATGCCGCACTGCGCAACGGAACTTTACATGGCAATGGTTATCATCTCCGGCGCTTCTCAACATGGATGCGTCAATGACAATCACGGCACAGTTCCAAATCGAACATCTGCAATATCTCTCCCCGGACGGCGAATTGGTCGCTCCGCTGCCCGAAGCGGTCAAAGACCCTGCCGAGCTGTTATCGCTTTTCAAGCAAATGCTGTTTCTGCGCACTTTCGACGGCAAGGCCATCGCCCTGCAACGCACCGGCAAACTGGGCACTTATGCCGCCTGCCTGGGGCACGAGGCAACCCATGTCGGCATCGGCGCCTCGATGCGCCCGGAAGATGTGTTTGCCCCCAGCTACCGCGAGTACGGCACGCAATTCATGCGCGGCGTAAAGCCACGTGAGGTGCTGCTGTATTGGGGCGGGGACGAGCGCGGCAACGACTTTGAAGTGCCGCGCCATGACTACCCCTGGTGCGTGCCGATTTCCACGCAGATGTTGATGGCTGCAGGTGCTGCATTGGCTTTCAAGCTGCGCAATGAAGACCGGGTGGCCGTGGCCTGCTGCGGCGATGGCGGCTCATCCAAGACCGATTTCTATGCCGCAGTCAATTCCGGCGGCGCCTATCAACTGCCGCTGATTTTGTGCGTGGTCAATAACGGCTGGGCGATTTCGGTACCGCGCAAGGCGCAGACCGGCGCTGAAACCCTTGCCCAGAAAGGTATCGCCAGTGGACTTTACTGCCTGCAGGTCGATGGCAATGACCTAATTGCCGTGCTCGAAGCCATGCGCCGCGCCAATGCGCGCGCACGCAGCGGCAAGGGTGCCAGTGTGATTGAGTTCCTCACCTATCGCCTGCACGACCACACCACCGCCGATGATGCCCGCCGCTACCGCGACGAGGCCGAAGTCAACGATGCCTGGACGCGCGAGCCGTTTATCCGCCTGCGCAAATACCTGACTGGCCTGGGGCTTTGGGACGAAGCACAGGAGAAAGCCTGGCTTGAGGAATGCACAGCGCGCGTGGATACGGAAATCAACGCCTATCTGGAAACCCCGGTGCAGCCGGTGGAGGCGATGTTCGACTATCTCTACGCCGATATGCCGCTGGACTTGCAGCGCCAACGCACCGCCGCCATTGCCAGGGAGAAGCACGCATGAGCACCGCAACGCCGATTACCTTGATTGAAGCCATCACCCAGGCGCTGGCGCATGAAATGCGCAACGACCCTTCAGTGGTGGTGCTGGGTGAAGACGTGGGCGTCAATGGCGGCGTGTTCCGCGCCACCGCCGGCTTGCAGCAGACCTTTGGTGCCGAGCGCGTTTTGGACACGCCGCTGGATGAGACCACCATCGCCGGGCTCACCGTCGGCATGGCCTCGCAGGGGATGAAGCCGGTCGCCGAGGCGCAGTTCGACGGCTTTGTCTATCCGATGGTGGACTTCATCGTCTGCCATGCCGCACGCATGCGCTACCGCACCCGTGGCCGCCTGAGCTGCCCGATGGTGCTGCGCGTGCCTTGGGGCGGCGGCATCCGCGCCCCTGAGCATCATAGCGAGGCCAACGAATCGATCTTCACCAATGTCCCCGGCCTGCGCGTGGTGATGCCCTCCAGCCCACAGCGCGCCTATGGCCTGCTGCTGGCCGCCATCCGCGACCCGGATCCGGTGATTTACATGGAGCCCAAGCGCATCTATCGCCAGTACAAGGAGCATGTGCCGGACGATGGCGAGGCACTGCCGCTGGATGTGTGTTTCGTGCTGCGTGATGGCAGCGACATCACCCTGGTGACTTGGGGTGCGCAGGTGAAGGAAACCCTGGAGGCAGCAGAAAAACTCGCAGCCGAAGGCATCAGCGCCGAAGTGATTGATGTCGCCACCCTGACCCCGCTGGACTTTGACACCATCGCCGAATCTGTCGCCAAGACCGGGCGCTGCGTGGTCGTTCACGAGGCCGCCAAAACCGCCGGTTTTGGTGCGGAAATCGCCGCACGAGTGGCCGAAGAATGCCTGTTCGACCTGCTCGCGCCGGTGGAGCGCGTCACCGGCTACGACACCCATATCCCGCTGTTCCGCCTGGAAATGAAGTTCCTGGTCAGCGTGGACAAAATCGTCGAAGCCGCCAAGCGCAGCATGGAATACCGCTGAAACCTGTCTTTCGGAAAACATCATGAGCAAAAAAATCTTCAACCTGCCCGACCTTGGCGAAGGCCTGCCCGATGCCACCATCGTTGAATGGCATGTCAAAGAAGGCGACACCATCCGCCTGGACGACAACTTGGTCTCCATGGAAACCGCCAAGGCCGTGGTCGATGTGCCCTCGCCGGTCAGCGGCAAAGTGCTGCGCCTGGCAGGCGCGGCAGGCGATGTCATCGTCACCGGCCACTGGCTGGCCGAATTTGAAATGGACATGTCCATGCCGCAACGCGCCGAAGGCCAGGACACCGGCCACCATCACGGCAGCAGCCCGCCGCCGCCTGCCGCCGCCCCCGAACCCGTGGCTGCGGCAAAACCGGAAAAAGCCGATGCCGGCACCGTGGTCGGCGCCATGCAGGTGGGTGATGCCGTGGTCACCGAAGCGGCCGTGGCTTCCGGCGGCGTGAAAGCCGTCCCTGCGGTGCGCGCCACCGCCCGCAAGCTGGGCGTGGATTTGAGCCGCGTGCGTCCCACCGGCGTGGACGGCACGGTCACCATGCAGGATGTCAAAGCCGCCGCCGCCAATCCGGCATTGCTGCAAGCCCAAGCACCTGCCGCAGCAACCCCGGCCGCTGCCGCAACCGCCCCGGCAGCCACTCAGCGCAGCACCCTGTCGCAAAGCGGCAAACCGATGCGCACCCAGCCGCCAAGCGTCGCCGCCAGCGGCCAGCCGGAACAACTCAAGGGCGTGCGCCGCAACATGGCGCGTGTCATGGCCGATGCCCATGCCCAAGTCGTGCCCACGACCCTGGTGGACGATGCCGACCTGCATGCCTGGATTGGCAAGCAGGACATTACCGCACGCCTGATTCGCGCCATCGTTGCAGCCTGCAAGGCAGTGCCGGCACTCAATGCCTGGTTCGATGGCGAGAAACTCAGCCGCACCCTGCACCCGCATGTGGACATCGGCATCGCCGTGGATACCGAGGACGGCCTGTTTGTCCCTGCCCTGCGCAATGCCGACATGCTCGATGCCCAGGGCGTGCGCGCCGGTATCCAGCGACTGCGCGCCCAGGTGGAAAGCCGCAGCATTCCCGCCAGTGAGCTCACCGGCTATACCATCAGCCTCAGCAACTTCGGCATGTTTGCAGGCCGCTACGCCACCCCCGTCGTGGTCCCGCCGTGCGTGGCCATCATCGGCGCCGGCAAGCTCTCCCACGATGTGGTTGCCGTGATGGGCGGCATCGAAGTGCACCGCCGCCTGCCGATTTCGCTGACCTTTGACCACCGCGCCGCCACCGGCGGTGAGGCTGCACGCTTCCTGAAAGCCCTGCTCGACGATTTGGCCCTGCCGAACTGACTCCCCAGGAAGTCGAAAAAGAAAACGCCGTGTCAACAATGAACTGCACCCCAAAAGTTGGACGCCGATCCAACCTTTGGGGTGTTTTTCATGGCGAAGTACAGTGAGGCCTTCAAACTGCGTGTAGTGCAAAGCTACATGTCAGGAGAATCAGGCTTTGAAA
>NWQT01000038.1 GCA_002798295.1 Lysobacteraceae bacterium NML07-0707
CTCCACCCAGCTCTCAACCTCTGCCGGGGTCAGGTCAAATTGACGACTTGCCTCGGCCACCGTCGTCTTGCCCTGGATGATCTCAAGCACCAGCGCCGACTTGCGCCGTGCTGTCCAACGTTTGATTGCTTCGTCCATTACTGCACTCATTGGGTGTCTCCTCTAGTGAAGGTAACACCTGAGCAGGAAATCAGTGGGTCATTACATTGTCTCCAAAACGAAAGGCCACCCAAAGGTGGCCTTTCTTGGTGAGCGTGCTGTCTATTTCTCGAACAGCGGCTGCTTCGGCAATCCTCAATCACCCCGCGCGCACGTCGCGCAGTTGCCAGTGGCTGCCTGCCAGCAGGTGCAGGCGGTGTTTGAGTACATCACCGGACAGGCGGGTCAATACCTCAAGGTCGATATGCAAATCGTCCATTTTGCCGGTGACTTGCGCCTCCGGGTCGGTGTCGGCAAGTGCCGGGTCAACCGCATCCGGGTCGTCCTGCACGGCCAGCCAGCTCTGGAACAGACCCGTGCCGCGCAATGCGCTTTGCAGCTCTTCGGCAAAGCCTTCGGCGCCGTGTGATTTGAAGCTCCAGGCTTCATCGCCACGGGCTTTTTCAGGCTCGGGCAGAGAGATGAAATAACGGGTGCGCATATTGTGGCTCCTGTATGGTTTGTTGAAGTCAAGTATGGCGGTGTGGCGGTCGTCAGGCTGTCAACAGACAGCCCCGCAATCAGGCGGGGCGCCAGGCTGGATTATTTGGAATAAGCCGGTGGCAGCGGGCTGCTGTTACGGTGCAGGTAGCGATCACGCAGTTCGGTCTGGCGCGACTTCATGCTGGTGGCGCGGCCATCCATCCAGACTTGCGTGGCGGTATGCGCCACATCCAGTGGGTCGCCACTCCATAGCACCAGGTCAGCACGCAGCCCGGGGACGATGCGGCCGACCTCATTGCCAAGGCCGAAGGCTTCGGCCGGGATGCGGGTCAGTCCTGCCAGTGCGTCCTCCCAAGGCAGGCCATGGGCGACGGCATTGCCTGCCAGCTGGCGCTGTTTGCGCGCCGAGTGCGAAGCATCATTGCCCTGAGAGAAGGCCACCCTGACCCCGGCCCGACGCATTTTCGCAGCGTTCTCCAGCGTGGCGCCGATTTGGTCGAAATCAGCCGGCAGGTTGGCCAGCGCATCAATGAATACCGGCACGCCGGCGGCAGCGATTTCTTCCGCGACCTTCCAGCCTTCGCTCGCGCCCGCCAGGGCGATATTGAGCTTGCGGCTTTGTGCCCAGCGCAGGGTGCGGCGGATGTCGGCGGCGCGATGCACGCTGATAACGATGCGCTCGCCATTGAAATAGCGCGACATGGTGGCGCGACCGGCGGGGGTGAGCAGGGCAAAATGCGAGTCCTGGGCGATGCGACCACGGGCTTCATCCAGCATCTGCTCAAGCAGCATCCATTGTGCGGCGCGCGAGCCGCCACTGAGTTGCGCGCCATCAGCGCCCAGCTGCATGAACAGCACGCGCTTGCCAAGCGGATCCAGGCTGCCATCAAAGCGGAACGCGCCGCCCTGACCGCCAATGAACGAGCCGCCGCTGCCGGGATTGGCGGACACCATACTCCAGCCAAAGCCCTCGACGCGGGCAACCGGAATCAGCACCGATTCGGGGTTATACGCCAGGGTGACATCAAACTCCGGGCGGATATGCAGGTCTTTGGCGTTTTGCCCAAAGGCGACATGACTGTCCACGGTTTTGGCTTCACCGCTGACTTCTTCAACGCCAATATCGGTGATGCCGGCAAACAGCGCCGGGGTCAGCGGGCGGCCTGCCGCATCAATCACCTCCACGCCCTGCGCGGAGAGGTTTTGCCCCACAGCGCTGATGCGGCCATTGCGTACCAGCACATCAGTATTGGCAAGCGTGCCCTGTGTGCTGGCGGTATGCACGGTGGCATTGCGGATAAGCAGGTTCTGCGCGCTGGCGGCAAAGGCCAGGGTGGACAACAAGGCGGCCGCGAGCGCGGTCTTGAGGGGGGGGCGGCTCATCGGGCTTCTCCTTGCATCAGCTCCTGCCCCAGCAGGAAGTCGGATTTGGGTTGCAGGCGTGCATCGGCGCGGTCATACAGCTTGGCGCCGTCGATATACACCTGTTCGGCCAGCGCATAGCTGGAGAACGGATTGCCGTTCCACAGCACCACATCGGCCATCTTGCCCGGCTCCAGCGAGCCGGTCAGGTGGTCGATGCCCATGGATTTGGCGGCATTGATGGTCAGCCAGCGGATGGCGTGCTCGGGCGTGGTGTCGATACCGATGCGACGGCCGTTGGCGATGATTTTGGCCGCCTCTTGGTTGAGGCGCTGGATGCCTTCACCCGAATCGCTATGCACGATGGCGCAACCGCCCGGTGCACGGTCAACCAGCAGCAGGTTTTCCTGGATGCCGTCGAACGACTCCATCTTGAAGCCCCACCAGTCGGCCCAGAGCGCTGCGCAAACGCCTTCGGCCGCCAGACGGTCAGCCAATTTGTAGGCCTCGACACCGTGATGGAAGGCGCTGATGCGGAAGCCGAACTCTTTGGCCAAGTCGAGCATGATGGCCATTTCATCGGCGCGATAGCAGTGGTTATGCACCAGGATATCGCCGTTAAGGGTAGCGGCCAGGGTTTCCTGCTTCAGGTCGCGCTTGCCGCTGTCCTTGTCCGAATTCTGTTTTTTCAGGTATTCGGCCGCCTCAATGAAGGCCGCGCGGAACCCGGCAATATTGCCCATCCGCGTCGAAGGGCCGCCCTTGTTGCCATACACGCGCTTGGGGTTTTCGCCGCAGGCCATCTTCAACCCCCACGGCGCACCGGGGAACTTCATGCCCTGATAGGTGGTGCTATAGACATTCTTCAAGGTCACCCCCCGGCCGCCAATCAGGTTGGCCGAGCCGGGCAGGATTTGCAGGCTGGTCACACCGCCGGCCAGCGCCGTGGCAAAGCCCGGGTCTTGCGGCCAGATGGAATGCTCGGCCCAGACCTGTGCCGTGACCGGTGCGGTCATTTCATTGCCATCGCTGTGCGCGGATGCCGCCGGGCTTGGATACACGCCCAGGTGTGAATGCACATCGATGATGCCGGGCGTGACCCATTTGCCGCGGGCATCCACGCGGACGGCATTTTGTGGCACGTCAAGGCCACTGCCGACGGCGACAATCTTGCCCTCGGCCATTAAGACATCGGCATTTTCAAGGCGTTTGCCGAGGCCATCGAGTACGGTGGCGCCGGCAAGCAATACTGGCGCCGAAGGAATTGGCTGGTAGGTGCTGGGATATGCATCCGTAGTGAGCGCGGCAACTTTTTTGCTGCCTTGCGTCGCGGAGGCTGCGGCAGGCTTGCTGGATGAGGTGCTGGCGCAGGCCGAAAGCAGCAGTGCTGCGCAGGCTGCGGCAAGGGCGGTTTTGTGCATAGTGGACTCCCGATGGAAAGGCAAAACTAGCCGCTTGCCGCTGTGTTGCCAAGTCCGGATTTTGCGCAACCAGCCAAAAAGTGATGCATGCCGCCAATTTAACCGGCAAGTTCTACACTTGCCGGCGTACTGTCAGTCAGTCTCATCATTAGATGGCTCGGCGCAATCCTGGCAAGTTCTACACTTGCCGGCGTACTGTCAGGGCATATCCCTCTTGCACCCGAGCGCATGCAGAGCGGCAGCGGCTGGGCGTGTCATAAGCACTATGCAGCCAGCCTGCTATCAGGCTCAGTAACGCGCGATTTCCGGGTTGATGCCAGCCCAGGCGTCGATGCCGCCTTCGATGTTATAGACATCGCTAAAGCCCAGACGCCGATAGTGCTCGGCGGCCTGGCGGCTGCGTCCACCGTGGTGGCAGAGGAAGGCAATCGGCGTGGATTTGTCCAGCGCTTCAATCGCTGCCTGGCCGTCGTCGAAATGCAAATACGCCACCGGCGCTGCCGCCAGGGCACGTTCGGCGCGCGGGCGCACGTCAATCAGGGTCAGTCTGCCCGCGGCGATACGCTCGGCGGCCTCTTGCACGGAAATATCCCGTACTGGTTTGGGTGCATTCGGGTTTTCAATCACCAGACCCTTGCCGCGTGCATCATCGGCAAAATCCAGCTTAAGACCATCGGCGCGGCGGGCATCATTGAGCGGGAACTGCAGCGGTACGCCATCGACGGTAACGGCAATCGCGTGCGGATTGGGCTGCACCAGATGCAGGCGGGTGCGGAACTGGCGGTCAATGGCAATCTCCACCACCATTTCCTCACCGGCATCGGCAATGGCCTGCTTGAGCATGGCCTGCGCTGCCGGGGTGATGGTAATGGCAGGCGGCGTGCGGTCGGGTTCGGGCAGGCCAAGTGCCGCCTGCAGCTCGCCGCTGGCGGCCATCTGGGTGATGATGTCGCTGCCGCCCACCAGCTCGCCGTCGATATAGAGCTGCGGGATGGTCGGCCAGTCGCCATAGAGTTTGATGCCCTCGCGGATTTCCGGGTCGGCCAGGACATCGATATGGGCAAACTCGACCTCCAAATCGCGCAGGGTGCCTGAGGCCTGTGCAGAGAAGCCGCATTGCGGGGCGGCAGGCTCGCCCTTCATGAACAATACGACGCGCTGGGCGGCAAGAATTTCGCTGATGCGCTGGCGCAGGGCGGGATCAAGGGACATGCGGCTTCTCCATAATTGAAGCGGTAATTTTACGCCGTGGCATGATGCGCGGATGAAAATGGCTGATATTCACCGTCCTCCCCGTTACCCGCTGCTGTGGGTACTCTGGTTCGCACTCATCCACGTACTGGTGGCATTGCTATGCTGGCAGGCAGGCCTTTGGGTGGGAGTCGCAGCATTACTAGCTGGCCACTTGCTGCTGCTTTGGGGCGTGCTGTCCCCTTATTCGTCGCTTTATGGGCCGGTATTGACCCGTCTCCCCGGCGATGCGGCAAAAGTATGGCTGACGATTGATGATGGACCATCAGCCGATACCCGGGCTTTGCTGGATGTGCTGGATGCCCACAAGGCGCGGGCCACCTTTTTTCTGGTGGCCGAGCGCGCTCGTCAGCACCCAGATCTGGTGCAAGAAATCATCCGCCGCGGACATGAAATCGGTAATCACAGCTTAAGTCATCCGGCAGCCTGGTTCTGGGCGCTCGGGCCTTCACGAATGCGGCATGAAATCCATCAGGCGCAGCAGGTCTTGAGCGAGATTTCAGGACAGTCACCGCGCTGGTTCCGTGCCGTGGTGGGCATGAGTAATCCGTTTGTGCATGCACCACTGAGATCACTTGGGTTGGCCCGGGTGGCATGGAGTGCGCGTGGTTTTGATGGCCTGAGGCGAAGTGCCGAACAAGTACTGGCAACGCTTGAAAAAGATTTGCGCCCTGGTGCAATCGTGCTGTTGCATGAAGGCGGTGATGGTCGCCATGTGGAAATCCTGCGGCGTGTCTTGCAGCGGCTGGATGAACTTGGGCTGCGCGCGGAATTGCCTTAGAGCCTGTTCAAAATCTTTGGTAATTCCTAGCCTTTCCGGATCAGAACAGTTCTGATGCTCTGGATAGAAGTCTGCCTCAAAAGCTTGTGTAGCAAGGGTTTAAGGTCTTGCCCACGATGCTTGAAGCGATAGCAAACTTCGGCCAGGTAAAGGTGAAAGTATTGACGCGGTACGCCACGGTAAGGGTACAACCAGTTTTTGGCATCATTCCAGAAGCCTTCAATGCCATTGATATGCTCGCGCCCGACAGGGCGCCCTTTCGCCTTGCGAATCATGACATGCTCACCGCGTAGCCTGAGTGTGGCATACGCCTGCCACTCATCGGTGTAGTACAAGGCGCCTTCGCGGGGGGGTGCCTGAATCTGTTGCATAACCGAAGCTCGATCATGTGCTGGGATGGACATGGCCTTGACGCAGCCATTACGCTTGATAAGCCCAAACACGATGACCTTGCCTGCTGCACCCCAGCCACGTTTGCCCTTTCTGGCTCCGCCAAAGGTGGTCTCATCACATTCGATAGTGCCTTCGAATGACTCTCTGAGCTGTTCGACTTGAGCGCAACAGGCACGCAGCAGGCGGTAAAAGCGTTCGCGGGCAGCGCTGCTGGCTTGATCACCAAATTGCTGTCGATAGCAGGGCACCCCCAAGACAAACAAGTCCGGCAAACGATGCTTGACCTTGGCGGGCAGTTGCACTCAATCCCAGACCGATCTCCAACTAAAGCGTTTGCCACAGGCGCGGCACTTAAAGCGTCCGTCGCTCAAGCGGTAGTGTCTGGCTCCGCTACATTCAGGACAATGTTTCATGACCCAATCCTCCAATGATTTGATCCAGTTTGGCTAGGAATTATCAAATCTTTTCAATGATGGGTCTATGCTCTTTGATATGTGAGCGAAATATCCGAGCGACATCAGCCGCGAACAATTTGAGCTTGTACGCCCTTTGCTGGAGAGTGCGCGCAAGAGCACACGGCCACGTACAGTTGACCTGTATGAGGTGTTCTGCGCCGTGTTGTACCGGTTGCCAATGGCGGGCGCTGCCCAGTGACTTTCCCAAATGGCACACGATCTACGCGTACTTTCAGATTTGGAGCGAAGTGAATGATGAAGGAGTGAGCCTGCTGGCATGGTCTGCGATAAACAGGAGCGCTGGCTGCGCTTGCTCAATACCAGCTTGCAGTTCATCCACCTCTACTTGAGACGCTTCGAGTGCATCGGGCAACTTCAAGCTGCCATCGGCCAAATATATTGACGACTACAATCACGTGTGTATCAGGACAAAACTCAAAGGCCTGAGCCCGGTGCAGTACCGGACTCAGAGCGCAACCGCTTAACCCGTAACTGTCCAAAGTTTGGGGGTTAGTTCACTGGCCGGCGTTTTATGTGCCCTGAAGTTCAGCGGATGGATTGCAGGCTGAGGTCGATGGTATCGCCATCATCCTCACGCTGCTGGATGCGTACCGGCATCGGGATGCCTTCGGCGATCCACAGGGTGCGGGTGGTATCGCCGTTGTTACTGACCACGCGAATGGTCGGGGTGGATTTGCCGGCAACAGTGAGGTTTTCCCGCCCCGCGACATTGAAGCTCAGTGTGGAAGCCTTGCCGTTTTCAATCAGCCGGTAGCGTAATGGGCGGTTGGCGAGTGTGTCCTGGACGATGGCAAGGTTCAGGGTCATGCCATCGACATCACCTGCCTGCAGGGCAATCGGGCCTTGGCGGTCGGCTTTGACATCGCCGCTCCAGCGTGCCTGACGGCTTGTCCAGTCATAACGTCCCTGTTTGCTGCGACGTTTGACCACCAGGTTGAGGTCTTCGCGGTTGGATAGTGGCCGCAGTCGCTCGCCTGCGGCATCCACCTCGGCGCTGCGGGTCAGCCGTACCAGGGCATTCTGCACGTTCATGGTGTAAGTCCAGCGACTCTGCCCGTTGCTTTTCAATGACATCGAGGCATCGGCGGCCATATTGTTGTAGCTGGCGCGATAAGTGGCGTCAAAGGCACGCAACTCGGCGGCGTCGGCCAACGGGGCGGCAAGCGCCAGCAGCAGACTGGTAGCGGCAAGCGTCCTGGCGATATTGGACATGAGGATTCCTTGAAGTCTGGATTTGACCTGAAGACAGCAATTTAACCACTTGCAGGCCAAGGGTGGATGAAGGCTGGCTTTGTGGTTGTCGCCTGTTCAGAGCCGGGGTGAGGCGGGCGGGCTCAGTTGGCCGCTGACTGCGCGTTGCAATACCGTGACCAGTAATTGATGCTCGCAAGGCAGCAGGCGTGCTGCCAGGGTTTCGGGCGTGTCATCCGGCAGGATCGGGATGCGGGTCTGGGCGATGACTTCACCGGCATCGAGCGCCGGAATCACCCAGTGCACACTGGCGCCGTGCTCGCTGTCTCCGGCTTCCAGCGCGCGGCGGTGGGTGTGCAGTCCTTTGTATTTGGGAAGCAGTGAGGGGTGGATATTGAGAAGGCGGTCGGCAAAACGCGCCACAAAGCCATCTCCCAGAATGCGCATGAAGCCGGCGCAGACCACCCAGTCGGGGGCGGTGGCGGCTACGGCTTGGGTCAGTGCCTCATCAAAGGCGGCGCGACTGGATTGCTGCTTGGCATCCAGCGCCCAGCGGCGCGCTTCGTCCACGCGGTTGAGCGCTGCGCAGCCGGGTTTGTCGGAAAACACGCCCACCACGTGCGCCGTCAGCTGTTGGCTGGCGATGGCATCGAGAATGGCTTGCAGATTGCTGCCGCGCCCGGAGGCGAGTACGGCGATGCGGGGCAGGCTCATGTGTGGGTATAGCGCACGCGCTCGCCATCGGTGCGCGCCACCACCTCGCCAATCTGGCGCGGAGCCAGCCCCATGCCGTCAAGCTCGGCGCTGACTGCCGCAGCGGCCGCCGCTGGCACCACGAACACGAAGCCGATGCCGCAGTTGAAGGTGCGCCACATTTCTTCCAGCGGCACTGCGCCTTCGCGTTGCAGCCATTGGAAAACCGCAGGCAGCTCAAGGGTGCGGGCATCAATGTCCAGCCCCAGGCCATCCGGCACGACGCGGATGATGTTCTCGGTCAGCCCGCCGCCGGTGATATGTGCCATGGCATGAATATCACCGCCGTGCGCGCCGCCGAGCAATTGCAGTACCGGCTTCACATACAGCCGGGTCGGTGCCATCAGGGCATCGGCCAGCGTCTGGCCGCCGATATCCAGATCCAGCGGCGCACCGCTACGTGCCAGGATTTTGCGGATCAGCGAATAGCCATTGGAGTGCGGGCCGCTGGAGGCAATGCCAATCAGTACATCGCCAGCCTGGACATGGCTGCCGTCGCGGATTTGGCTCTTTTCAACGCCGGCCACGCAGAAGCCGGCCAGGTCGTATTCACCCGGCGCGTACATATCCGGCATTTCGGCGGTTTCGCCGCCAATCAGGGCGCAGCCAGCTTCGGTACAGCCAGTGGCAATGCCGCCCACCACCGCTGCGGTGGTGTCGATATCCAGCTTGCCGGTGGCAAAATAATCCAGAAAAAACAGCGGTTCGGCGCCTTGTACCAGCACATCGTTGACGCACATCGCCACCAAGTCGATGCCGATGGTGTCGTGACGACCCAGCTGCTGGGCCAGCTTCAGCTTGGTGCCCACGCCATCGGTGCCGGAAACCAACACCGGTTCGCGGTATTTGGCCGAGAGGTCGAACATCGCGCCAAAGCCGCCCAGCCCGCCCATCACTTCTGGACGAAAACTTTTTTTCACCAAGGGCTTGATGCGTTCCACCAGTTCGTTTCCGGCATCAATATCGACACCGGCATCGCGGTAGGTCAGGGGGGCAGGGTTGTTCACGGCGATCGACTCCAACAAGGGGGATCAATTTTAGCGCCTGAATGCCCGGCGATGGACGTAAGCGCCCGGCTGCGGCAACATTGGCCGTTCAATCGACCCGGAACCTGATGATGCGCTTAGTCATCCAATCGGCCTTGGCCTTGTTATTGACCCTCGGCATGCTGCCGGCATTGGCGCAGCGCCATTCCGAAAGCGGCGCGCGCGCGCGCGGACAAGGCGCCTATCAGGCGGAAGTCACGGTGCGTTCGCAGTCTGAAAATGAGCGCAATGGCGGCTTTGCCCGCGCACTTTCGCAGGTGCTTGCCAATATGTCCGGCGAGCGCAATCCCGGCGCGCGTCCCGGCATGAGCGAGGAGCTGCGGCGCGCCAGGGAATATGTGGAAGGTTATGACTATCGTCAGGACGAAGGCCGCTCGGCCAGTGGCGCGCCGACGTTCAGCACCACCATGGTGGTGCGCTTCCACCCCGACAAGGTGGATGAGCTGGTCAGGATGGTGGGCTTGCCGGTGTGGCCCTCGCCGCGTCCCAAGCCGGTTCTGTGGCTGGCGATTGATGATGGCTCGGGGCCGCGCCTTGTCGGCCTGCAGCAAAACAATGCCGCGCGCAGCATTCTCGATCGCGCCCGTGCGCGTGGCTATGCACTGGGCTTGCCGGCCGGCAATGCCGCAGAGCAGGCCATGGCCGGGGCGATTTGGCGGGGCGATACCGCAGCCGTTGCCCGCACTTCACGCGCCTATGCGCCGCCGATGCAATTGCTTGGCAAGCTCTATCGCGCCGGTAATGGCTGGCGTGCGGACTGGATTTTTGTGGATGACGGCAAAGTGCTGGCGCGCACCAGCAGCAATGATGGCGATGCCCGCCGGGCGATGGCGGCCGGTGCCGACATGGCGGCCAATGCGCTGATTCGCAAATATGCCCGCGTCAGTGCGCCTGCCAGCCCGCCGGGAGATTTCACCCTCACCATCGGCGGCGTGAAAGATGCCCATGACTATCTGCGCCTGATGGGCTGGCTGGAAGGCCATGCCCTGGTGGGCAGCGTAGTGCCGGTATCGGCAGGCGATAACGCGCTGGTGTTGCGTTTGCACCTCAAGACTGGGCTGGCAGGCTTTAGCCGCGCTTTGGCGCGCGATGGCGTGCTTGTCCAGGCCGAGGGCGAGGACAAGACCCAATTTGTTTTGCGTTGAGGATGACCGGATGAATTCTGCTCCCAGTCGTCAGCAATCACTGGCTGATATCGCGACCTTCTTCCGTCGTGTGCAATGGGCGGCACTGACTATCGGCGTATTGTGGGTCGTCAGCCTGCTTGCCCCCATCCTGACACCGTTTGTAGTGGCGGCCATGCTGGGCTGGCTGGGCGACCCGCTGGTGGACTGGCTTGAGTCGCGCGGTTATTCGCGAATCAACGGTGTCATTCTGGTATTCATAGGGATGATCCTGCTGCTGCTGGCGGTGCTGCTGGTTCTGATTCCGCTGATCGTCAAACAGGTGATGATGCTGGTGGAATCCTGGCCGGCGTATCAGGCCTGGTTCCAGGGCTGGTTTTATGAGCAATTGGCTCCCTGGATAAAAGCGCGCTTTGATTTTGACCTGGTGGCCTGGCTGGACAGTGACCGGCTGCTGCGCATGCTGCGCGATCACTGGCAGCGGGTTGGTGGTGTGGCTACATCCGTACTGAGCTTCGTGTCGCGCTCGGGGATGAGCATCGCACTGTGGCTGACCAATCTGGTGCTGATTCCGATTCTGGCGTTTTTCTTCCTGCGCGACTGGGACAAATTTGTCGAGCGTATTGCCGCCCTGGTGCCACGCGACCATATCGCTACGGTGACCCGTCTTGCCAAGGAGTCCGACGAGGTTCTGGGCGGCTTTTTGCGCGGACAGTTCCTGGTGATGGCCGCACTGGGTCTGATGTATGGCCTTGGACTGTGGCTGGTCGGGGTCAAGGTGGGCCTGTTGATTGGCATCATTGGCGGAATCCTGAGCTTTGTGCCCTATGTCGGCCCGGCTTCGGTGGTGGTGATGGGCAGCATCGCGGCGCTGGTGCAAGGCGGCGGCTGGCCGATGTTGCTGGGCGTGGGGGTGGTATTTACCGTGGCGCAGATGGTGGAAAGCTATCTGCTGACGCCCAAATTGGTGGGCGAGCGCATCGGCCTGCATCCGATGGCGGTGATTTTTGCGGTCATGGCAGGGGGCGTGCTGTTTGGCTTCCTGGGCATGCTGCTGGCCTTGCCGGTCGCCGCAGTGATGAACGTGATGCTGCATTTTGCCGTGGAGCGCTATCGCCTGAGCAAAACCTATGTGGGTGAAGGGCCGGAACTTGTGCTGTCTGCGGAGCCGGGTAGCAAAATTCTGATGCCGGACGAGTCATCGGAGTCATCCAGGGCGTGAGTGCTTCCCGACAATTGCCGCTGGGGCTGAAATATCCGCCCGACCAGCGGCTGGAAAACTTTGTGGCCGCGCCGCCTGCGGCATTGGCGCAATTACAGGCGCTTTCGGTAGGCGAAGGCGTGGGTCTGTATCTGGCCGGGGGAAGCGGCAGCGGAAAAACCCATCTGGCTCTGGCGGTGTGCTCGGAGGCAGAAAAACACGGCCGTGCCGCACATTATTTGCCGGTCACGGTGCTGGGGGAGTATCTGGAAGATGCCCTGCCGGTCGCGCAGTCGGGCGTGCTGTATGCGCTGGATGGCCTGGAAAGAATCGCCGGGATGCGGGCGCAAGAAGTGGCGCTGTTCAACTTCCACAATGCCGTGCGCGACTGCGGTGGTCAGTTGCTGTATAGCGCCGCTGAAACCGTTGAGCATCTTGGGCTGGTGCTGCCGGACTTGGAATCACGCCTGGCGCAGCTGCCGCGCATCGTACTGACCCTGGCCGATGATGCCGCGCGCGCCCAAATCCTGCGCCTGCGCGCGGCACGGCGTGGCCTGCAATTTGATGAGGCCGCGATTGACTGGTTGCTCAAACACCATGGCCGCGATTTGCACGGCCTTGCACAGTTGTTTGAGCGTCTTGACCGCGAATCACTGGCAGCGCAGCGGCGTTTGACCTTGCCATTTTTGCGTCAGGTATTGGCAGCGAGCCATTCCTGATTCAAAAGCGCCAGCCGCTCCGGCGTGCCGACATCGGTCCAGCGACCGCGGTGATGCACGCCGCTGACCTGTCCCTGGTGCATGGCCGCGCGCAGCAGCGGCGCCAGACGGAACTTCGGCGGGGTATCCGCAGCCCCCGGTGCATCGCCAATCACTTCGCGCCAATGGCTCAATAGTGCCGGGCGATACACTCCAATGCCGGAGAAGGTGAGTTTTTGTGCGCCTTCAGAATGCAGTCTGCCTGCGGCATCCAGTGCGAAATCACCATTGGGGTTGTGTTCGGGATTGTCCACCATCATCAGGTGTGCCAGGCCCTGCGGCTCGTGCGGCAGGCGGGCAAAGTCGGCATCGCACCAGACATCGCCATTGACGGCGATGAAGGGGGCATCGCCCAGCAGGGGCAGGGCATTCCACATGCCGCCCCCGGTTTCCAGCGGGCTTGCGCCCTCAAAAGAAAACACAAGCCGCAGCCCGAATTGACTGCCATCGCCCAGCATGGCGGGGAATTGTTCGGCCAGCCACGAGGTATTGATGATGACCTCGCGTATGCCGATGGCGGAGAGCTTTTGCAGATGCCAGACAATCAGCGGCTTGCCGCCGACGCGCAGCAATGGCTTGGGGGTGGTATCGGTCAGCGGCCGCATGCGCTCACCAAGACCGGCGGCAAATACCAGCGCCTTCATGTCAGCGCCGGCGCCTCGAACAGCGGCTTGATGCGTTGCTCGATAAAGCCGGCCAGGCCGGAAAGCGCCGGGTATTTGGGCAGCACCTCATCCAGATAGCTGAAAAAGCGCGGCGCATCGGTGAGGTATTTGAGCTTGTGGTCGCGGTGGTGCAGGCGGGAAAAAATGCCGATGACTTTCAGGTGGCGCTGGATGCCAATCAGCTCGGCATCCTGAATAAAGCGATCAAGCGCGGGGACTGGCAAACCGGCGGCGCTGGCGCGCGCATGGTAGTGGTGCAGCCAGGTATTGACGCGCTCGGCGGGCCAGCTGATGAAGGCATCCTTGAACAGCGACAGTACGTCATAGGCGATGGGGCCTGCCACCGCGTCCTGGAAGTCCAGCACCGCCGGGCCGTTTTCGGCCGGCATCAGATTGCGCGGCATGAAGTCGCGGTGTACCAGCACTTGCGGTTGCGCTAGTGCCGCATCAATCAGCACCCGGTAGGCTGCATCAAGGGTTTCCAGCTCGCCGCAGCCAAGGCTTAGCCCCAGATGTCGCTGGCAGAACCATTCGTCAAACAGGCGCAGCTCGCGCAGCAGCATCGCCTCGTCATAGCGCGGCAGGCTTGCCGGAGGCGTGATGGCCTGCAGCTTCAGCAACTGGCTGATGGCCGCATCAAACAGGGCATCGGCATTGTCGGCGGTCAGCTCGTGCAGATAGGTATGCACGCCCAGATCCTCCAGCAACAAAAAGCCTTGTTCGCGGTCTTCGGCCAGCACTTCCGGCACGCGCACCCCGCCGTTTTTGAGGAGCCTACCAATGGCAAGCCAGGGTGCGACATCTTCCACGCCGGGGGGAGCATCCATGACGATGCGGCTGGGGGTGATGCCGCTGGTGCGCCAATAGCTGCGGAAACCGGCATCCACCGATGCGCGTTCAAGTTCAAGGTCGGGCGCGGCAAGTGCCGAGCGTGCCCATTCAAGGCGTTGCGTTTCGCGGGTCATGGGGTCAGGAAATGAGGGCTGATTGAGGCTGCCGGGGCGCGATGTCCGCCCCGGCAGGGGGCTTGGCTTAGCAGCAGCCGTGGTCGCCGTGGCGCTTGCCGCTGTCCGGGCTGACTGCCGCGCCAGTGGTTTCGCCACGCAGGCTGGCGGCATGATGGGCGAGGATAACTTGTGCCACGCAAGCGGTAACGCGCTTGCCCATCGGGATATGCAGGAATTCGTTGGGGCCGTGGGCATTGCTGTGCGGCCCCAGCACGCCGGTAATCATGAATTGCGCGCCGGGGAATTTCTCGCCCAGCATGCCCATGAACGGAATCGACCCGCCTTCGCCCATATACATCGCGCTCTTGCCAAAGAACGCCTGACTGGCCGCTTCGATGGCTTCGGAAAGCCACGGCACCATCGCCGGGGCATTCCAGCCGGTAGAGGATTTTTCCAGCTCAAACGTCACCTTGGCGCCACTGGGCGGATTGGCCAGCAAGGTATCGCGCAGCAGTTGGCCACCGGCATCGCCATCGAGTGTGGGCGGCAGGCGCAGCGACAGTTTCACCGAGGTGAACGGGCGCAGCACATTGCCGGCATTTTCCAAGGGCGGCATGCCATCCACGCCGGTGACCGACAGCGCCGGATACCAGGTGCGGCCAAGAATCTGCTGCGCGACTTGCGGGTGCATGGGCACCAGGCCATCTACCGCCGGGTAGCTGGCAAACACTTCTCCATCCAGCACCTCGGCCGCTTTCTCGGCTTGCTCGATGCGTTCAGCGGGGATGTCCACATGCAGGCCATCCAGCGTCAAGCGCCCGCTGGTTTCGTCTTCGATGCGCGAGAGCAGCTGCCGCAGCAGGCGGAAGCTGGAGGGCACCACGCCCGAGGCGCTGCCCGAATGCACGCCTTCGTTCAGCACATCCACGCGCAGGTTGCCGCCGGCCAGACCGCGCAGCGAAGTGGTGCACCACAGCTGCTCATAATTGCCGCAGCCAGAATCCAGGCAGACCACCAGCGAAGGCTTGCCGATGCGATCGGCCAGGTGATCGACATAGGCAGGCAAGTCATAACTGCCGGACTCCTCGCAGGCCTCAATCAGAATTACGCAGCGCGCATGCGGCAGACCCTGCGCCTGCAAGGCCATGATGCTTGTGAGCGAGCCGAAGATGGCATAACCATCGTCCGCACCGCCGCGCCCATACAGCTTGTCACCGCGCAGCACCGGCTTCCACGGCCCCAAGTCTTCGTCCCAGCCGGTCATTTCCGGCTGCTTGTCCAGATGCCCGTACAGCAGCACACAGTCCTCGCCCACCGATTCGCCGCTGGCCGGAATGTCGATGAAAATCAGCGGGGTACGCCCTTCCAGTCGCACCACTTCCACGGTCATGCCGGGGATGCTTTGCGACTTGGCCCAGTTTTCCATCAGCGTCACCGCCTGTTCCATATAGCCATGCTCGCGCCAATTGGCGTCGAACATCGGCGATTTGTTGGGAATGGCGATGTAGTCAATGAGTTGCGGGACGATTTCATTGTCCCATTTGTCATTCACAAACTGGCTGAGTTTCTGGCTGTCCACAACGTAGCTCCAATTTTCTGACTGTAAAACGCAGTCACAAATTGTAACTGGGTGTGTGAACTGCGTTGGCTTTCGGATTTTTCCTACACGATAGTCGGATGTTTCCTGCCCGGGATGGGGAGTTTCGCCATATCCCAGGATGAAGGCGTGCCCGATACTGAGCTTGCCCGGAGGACAGGCGGGCAAGCGAAGCATGGAGACCACTTAGGGATGAAGCATTTCAAAGTCTGTTTGGCGTTACTGCTGGTTTTGCCGGCCTGTGTGGTGAAAGCCGCCTTGCATAGGGTGGATATCAACAACGCTAACGAATCGGCTTTGGTCAATGCCCTGGAAGGCGTAGCCCAGCAGGAGGCCAGGGCGATTGTCGACTACCGCAGAGTGCATGGTG
Source organism: Lysobacteraceae bacterium NML07-0707 (assembly GCA_002798295.1). Classification (GTDB taxonomy): domain Bacteria; phylum Pseudomonadota; class Gammaproteobacteria; order Xanthomonadales; family Xanthomonadaceae; genus Solilutibacter. The sequence continues at coordinate 15,979 of NWQT01000038.1, forward strand.
CATTCAGGAGCATGGAACAGCTGGCCTTGGTCAAGGGAATTGACCTCGGCGTGGTAGAGCGTAATCGGGAACGCATCATCCTGGGGGATTTGCGTGACAAGACGGAGCCGCAGGCAGAGCGTCGAAGGACAAGATAGTAAAACCGCCAGGGAAGCCGTGCCGCGACCTGTGGGCGCTGCACAGGGATGAATACACGAGGATGCAGGCAGAAAGCCGCGCGACTTGAGGATAAGGACGCGAGTGTGCCAGGAGGCACTACAGGGAAGTTAGGTTCGGAGTCGCAGGGATGCGGCTCCGGCTTGCTTATGGGGGCACTTTTTGTTTGACCTGACTCAATTTCCTGGGTTTGGGAAATTCTAGAATTCGCGGCCGCGATCAAGGTAGAAAAAGATGCCTGTTGTACTGTTTGAGTCTGGTGAGCACCGCTGCGTTGTTTTCAATGATTTGGTGCGCGGTGAGGATGGCGTTCAGGCCAATCAATTTTTGATTCAGCACGGCAAGGCAAATGCACTGCTGGATCCGGGCGGGGCACTGCTCTATAACCCGTTGGTGCTGGCGCTTTCCAATTATTTGAAGCCAGCCGACCTGGACTATGTTATCTGCTCTCACCAAGACCCGGATATCGTTGGTTCGATAGACAAATGGCTGCTGTACAGTCAGGCACGAATCGTCTGTTCCGAACTATGGGGACGCTTTGTTCCGCATGTGGTGCCCGGCTATATGCAGCACACCGGGCAGGATCGCTATTTAATCGCTATTTATTGGTTCCCGACCGTGGAGGCGAGGTCAGGCTGGACGACACATGCCTGTACCTGGTGCCAGGCCATTTCATGCACTCGGTTGGCAATTTGGGCGTTTATGACCCGGTAAGCCAGATACTTTTTTCCGGGGATATCGGGGCTTCTCTTGTGCCCAGTGGTGAGGCGTACCGCATCATTGAAGATGGCTTTGAAGCGCATATGCCCAGAATGCAGGGCTTCCATCGTCGCTATATGACCAGCAACAAAGTGCTGCGGCTCTGGGTGGAAATGGTGCGCGAGATTTCGCCGGCAATGATTGTGCCGCAGCATGGCTTTCCGCTGGCAGGCCAGGCCATGAAAGATTTTCTGGCATGGCTTGAAGGTCTGGAATGTGGCGTGGATCTGCTGACATCTGCCGACTACCAGCCGTGGAAAAGCTGGAAAAGCCGGGCAGGCAGCATTTGATGGCATGAGCGCTAAGAGAGCTTGAACAGGCTCTAACTATTCAGTCCCAGCTTTAGCTGGCTTCGTCCAGGGATGCTTGACCTGGGGTAGCTGTGAAGTATCAAGAGGTTGTTTCTCGGCGTGAGAAGTCGACTCATGGGAGGTAGGGGGGTGATGCCATGATGCGGTCAGTGCCAGTTGTAGTGGTGTTGCCGGCTGAGCAGCGCTTGGGTGCGTTGGACTGAGTTCTGATAGGTTTAGTCGTATACCCGCTCGCGCAAGGCCGACTGAATGAAGCGCTCGGTGTAATGACCCACTGATTTCCTGCTCAGGTGTTACCTTCACTAGAGGAGACACCCAATGAGTGCAGTAATGGACGAAGCAATCAAACGTTGGACAGCACGGCGCAAGTCGGCGCTGGTGCTTGAGATCATCCAGGGCAAGACGACGGTGGCCGAGGCAAGTCGTCAATTTGACCTGACCCCGGCAGAGGTTGAGAGCTGGGTGGAA
>NWQT01000041.1 GCA_002798295.1 Lysobacteraceae bacterium NML07-0707
TGACCTCGGCATCACGCACTGTCCAGTGCGGCGGCGGTCGATACCAAGCGGCTCGTGACAGGCCGATGCACTGACAGGACCGGCTCAGGGGGCGGGCGTGTACCTGGGGCAGATACCGCACCGCCTCACGTTTCTGCGCCGGCTCTGCAAATTCTTCATTGCTGCGTTGTCGAGCGCCAGCTCGGCATACAGCCGTTTAAACCTGGCATTCTCCGCTTCCAGATCCTTGATCCGGCGCAGCTCGGAGGCCTCAAGGCCGCCGTACTTCGACTTCCACTTGTGAAGTCGGCATGCTGATGCCGGATTGCCGGCAGATATCCTTGACGGGGACACCGGCATCGGCTTGCTTGAGGATGGAAACGATTTGGGTCTTTAGTAAAACGGGACTTCTTCATGAAAACGCCTGGCTGGGGAAACAGGCCAGAAAGTTCTACTTATAGTGTGTCTGGCGATTGGGGGAGCTCACCGCTGCAAAGCATCCTGGTCTTCAAACAGCTCCGGTTTGAACGGCACTTCCGGCGGCTTTCGCGCGCGTGCAGGCTGGTCGAATACGCCATCCTTGCCGGGCACAGGCAGGCAGCCGCCAATCGCCTGCAGGCTGGAAATCACGCATTCAAGTTCCAGCGTGGTGCCGGGAATCGGGATGCGGATGGACTTCACACCGCGCCGCACCCATTCTTGCAGCAAGGTTTCCGGTGGCCGCCAGATGCCATCGAACATGGTGCCGCGGGTATCCATGCCGGGACGGCGTAGCCATGTGCCTTCACGGTTTGGGTCGGGAAAGCGTGGCTTGAAACTGTCATCGGCCAGCCGCGGACGACCATCGGCATCGAAAAGCCCGCTGCCTTGCCTGCCACCTGCGCCTTGTTCGCCACCGCGCGCCTGCCCGGCACGGTTCTGCGCCGCGGCGCCCCAGTCGTCAGCGCGCACCGGCTCAGGCCAGCCGCTGCGGGCCGCAGCGCGTTGCGGCCCGACACCGGTCTGTGCCGCGCTTTGTCCCGGCTGTGGCGATTTCCCCTGCGCAGCGGGCAACCCGGCAGGATGGGGAGCTGTCGCGGCGCTTGCCGCAGCTGTCACCGAATTGCGGGTCTGGCTGTCCGCTGTCTGGTTGCTTTCTGCCTGCCCTGCCGGTAAAGCGGGCAAGGGACGCTGCCCCGGCTCGCGCACCGCAATCTGTGGCGCAGCGCTCCCCATATCCAGCACCGGCATATCAATGGATGGCATGGCAAGCGGCTCGGGGATGGCGCTTTCAGCAGGCATCGCTGCAATGCGTGGCGCGGGCGGTACAGCGGCATTGGCGATATTGATGGCGCGCACCTCGGGCAATGGTGCAGGCAATGCCTGCTCTTGCGGCAGCTTGGGGCTGCGCAGCTGCGCGCTTGCCTTGGGCATCGTCAGCAATGGACGCGGCGGCGGCAATTGAAAATCATCAGGCGCCGGTTGCGGGCTGGCAGTCACTTGCAATGGCTGCGACTCGGGCAGGGGCAGCTCGGCCAGCTGTGGTTGCGATATTTGCGGCAAATTCATGCGGGCAATCGCTGCGGCCGGCACATCCTGCACGACTTCCTGCACTGCGGCTTGATTTTGCCGGGTCGCCACTTGCGCTGCGCTGCGCCGGGTGTCGGTACTGGCCGGCACGGCCAAATCGCCATCAGCCGCCTGCTGCCCGCCGCCCGCCTCGCTTGGCGTCCCAAAGCCGGTGATGCGGATACGCACGCTTTCTTCTTCTGGCTCGGGACTTGTGCCCAGGCGCAGATACAGCGATGCCAACATGAACAGCACAAAGAACAGGTTGACCAGCAGACTGATTGCCATGCCGGCCAAACGTTGCGTCGCTGGCGTACGGTTGCGCGCATCCCAGCCCACATCCAGCAAGCCACGCCAACGCTGCCAGCGCGTCAAGGCAAGCGGTGGCGGTTCATGCTGCCAGACGCCAGGCAGATTGGGGCGCGCTGCCAAAATCGCCAGCATCTGCGCGCAATCAGGCGCAGCTGCCGCAGGAAAATTACCGCCCCTGGCCAAATAGGCCTGCCAATCCTGATCCCGTGCAGCCACTTGCGCAGCGCGCACAGTCGGCGAAGGCGGCAGGCGGTGCGTCATCGGGCGGTCAAATCAGTTGCGGGGTGCGTAGGGCGCAGCGCCGCTGGCGTGGTCAGTGGCATCGCGCACCGCCGTGACCCCCGGCACTTTTTCCAGCAAGGTTTTTTCAATGCCCTGCTTGAGGGTGATATCGGCCATGCCGCAACCATGACAGCCGCCGCCAAAGCGCAGTACCACCACGCCCTCGGCCGTGACCTCTTCCACGCGCACATTGCCACGGTGCATCGCCAGTTGCGGGTTGATTTCGTGCTCCACCACCCACATCACCCGTTCCACCAGCGAAGCATCGGCCTGCGGCGCCTTGCCCTTGATATTGGGCGCACGGATTTGCAGTTGGCCGCCAGTGGCGCGCGGCTCGTAGTCGATGCGCGCCCCATCCAGTGCGCTGGCGCTGGCCGCATCCACCCACAGGGTGAAGCCTTCGCAATCAATCGCCCATTCATCGCCATTGAGATCGTCCGGGCCAGCAAACTCCAGTTGCACATCGGCCTGCGGCGTGCCCGGGTTAACGGCCGACAGGCGCACCCCCAAGTCAGGCAGCGCCTCTTTGGCAAGAATTTTGCGGAAATGGTTCTGTGCAGATTCAGTGATATCGATCATGCGGTTATTCTATCGACCTTCCGCTGAGCAGAAACTGTTTTTGAAAGACGCCATGAACGATCTGATTCCCCTCTCCCAAGCCCATTGCGACCCCAAACACGGCCAGGAACATCGCTTGAGCGAAGCCAGTATCCGCGAGCTGATGCCGCAATTGCCGGGCTGGGAAATCATCGAAAACGGCCATGTGCTCGCCAAGACTTTCCACTTTGCCGACTATTACCGCACCATGAGCTTTGTCAACGCACTGGCGCATATGGCACACCGCGAAGACCATCACCCCGACCTTTCGGTGCATTACAACCGCTGCGTGGTGCATTACTCCACCCACGATGTCGGCGGCCTTTCCGAAAACGACTTCATTTGTGCAGCCAAAGCCGAGGAGCTTTCCCAATGAAAAACAGCAAATCCATTCTCGCCATTGCCCTGGCCTTGACACTGGTAAGCGGCTGCAAGGCTGAGCAGGCGGTTGCCTCTTCGGAAACCGTAGTTGCCACAACCGATGCTGAGTCCCATGGCGCAGCACTGCTCAAAGCACGTGCTGCTTTTGCCAACAAGGACTATGTCACATGCGCCGAAGCCATGAGCAGTCTGACCAACACAACCTTGGGGCAGCAATACAATGCTGCCTACACTGCGGCGCGCTGCCATGCGCTTGCCGGTGAAGCCGAAAAGGCTTTGGAACTTTTGAATCGCCCGGAAGTACCTCGCCTGACTATTGTTAGCTCTATCAATAAGGATCCTACATTGGAAAATGTCCGTGCCCTACCCGGCTGGTCAGAAACATACAAACAGCTTCAAATGCGCGAACAGGAGATGGAATCCCAAATGGACTTGACACTGCGCGATGAAATAATAAAACGCGCCACGCTTGACATTGAGCTTCATCAAAAGCTCGCAGAAGGTAGAACTGAGGAGCTCCATACTCAATATCAAGAAAATCTGGATTGGCTTGCCCAAGTTTTTACTGAAAAGGGCTGGCCAGGTATCAGCATGGTAGGTCCTGTGGCCAATAGCGCACTGTTTTCGATATTGCTGCATACCGTAGGACGAAATGAGTTGCGCAACCAAGCACTGGAACTGATGGAAAAGGCGGGTCCCCTGGAGTTTGATCCTGAAGACTTCATACAGCTCACCGACTCAGCTCTGCTTAGTGAAGGCAAAAAGCAACGCTTCGGCACTGTTTTCATACATACCGATGTAGACCAATTTGAAATGCATCCAGTCGAAAGTGAGACTACCGAGGAGCTCGACAAGCTGAGGCTGCAATACGGGCTACCACCGATTGCTGAATACAAGCAACTGCTGATACAACGCAATGCTGGCGTCAAACCCTCCGGTTCCTCCATCGATTTCGGTGCAGCAACATCACAGTGAGCCAATACTGCTCTACTGAACAGCAAGACCCCGGTCAATCCGGGGCTTTGCATTTTCAACCCAAGCAATTTAATACGTTACGCAAATCATCCGCCAGGGAAGCGTCCAGGTCGTAATGGGCACGCCCTTGCTCAAGGCTGAACTTGAGGCTGGCTGCGTGCAGGAACAGGCGTTTTAGGCCGGCGGTTTCGCGCAGCTTCTTGTTGGCGGCCGCATCGCCGTATTTGTCATCGCCGGCCACCGGATGGCCAAGATGCTGGGCATGGACGCGAATCTGGTGGGTGCGGCCGGTGTCGATTTTGACCTCGCACAGGCTCATCCCGGCAATGCGCTCCAGCACCCGGAAGTGGCTGAGCGAGGGTTTGCCGTTTTTATGGACGACCACATGACGCTCGCCGCCCTGGCGCAGCCCTATATGCAATGGGGCATCCACGCTCATCACGCCATCGGGCATCCGTCCCAGCAGCAAGGTCATATAGCGCTTTTCAATGCCTGCGCCATGGTCTTCTCGCAACAGTGCCTGCAATTCACGCAGGGCTGAACGTTTTTTGGCCACCAGCAGCAGGCCGGAAGTATCGCGGTCAAGCCGATGAACCAGCTCCAGCGATTGCCCGGGGCGCAGTGCCCGCAAAGACTCAATCGCGCCATGCACGATGCCGCTGCCACCGTGGCTGGCCAGGCCGCTGGGTTTGTTGAGTGCAATCAGGCGCGCGTCCTCAAAAACGATGGCTGCCTCCAGCGTGGCCAGCAAACCTTTGGGTGGTGCCGTGGGTTTACCCGCTTCTGCAAGGCTGACCGGCGGGATACGCACCTCATCACCGGCCAGAAGTTTGCGCTCGGGTTTGGCGCGCCCGCCATTCACCCTCACCTGCCCGCTGCGGATGATTTTGTAAATCAGCGACTTGGGCGCAGTTTTCAGCTGTCCCAGCAGGAAATTGTCGAGCCGCTGGCCTTCACGGTCATCGGGCACCTGCAGCATGCGGGCAGCGGGGCGATTGGGACTCTCGTTCATGACGTGCGCTTGAGAAATCGGGGCAAAACTTTACACCAAATCCGTTTTGACGCCGCTGCCGATGCACTTTCTGTTACACTTTCCGGGCGAAGCAAGCCATTGATTATCCGCTGGATTTGCAGGCCGAAAGCCGGAATCGACGGACACCGCACAAAGCGCAGCCCCTGTCCTTGGGACAGTTACGCCAGCGGGTGGGCACAGTGGCCAACCTCGCCACCGCTTTGGCGGTGCCTGAAAGAACAAACCTGTCGTTGCCTGCGAGGTACTTGCTGGCAGCGGCTCAACAAAAAACGACAACGAGCGCTCCCGCGGCCCGCCGTGGTGTTGCAGCGCTGGAAAACTTCAGCAGCGGCCTGCGCTTGCGCGGCCATTGCCCAGGGTGACCCAGAGGCGAAACGCCCGGCGTTCCGTGTGCCCAGCGCGCAAGGAACAATTCACAATGAAGCGTATGCTGATCAACGCAACGCAGGCAGAAGAACTGCGCGTTGCCATCGTCGATGGTCAGAATCTGTATGACATCGACATCGAACAACCCGCCAAAGAGCAGAAAAAATCCAATATCTACAAAGGCCGCATTACCCGTCTTGAGCCTTCGCTCGAGGCCGCCTTTGTCGATTACGGCGCCGAGCGCCACGGCTTTTTGCCGCTGAAAGAAATCTCCCGCGACCACTTCCAGTCTGGTGTTGACCCGCACAAGGCCAGCATCAAGGAACTGCTGCGCGAAGGCCAGGAAGTGCTGGTGCAAGTGGACAAGGAGGAGCGCGGCAACAAGGGCGCAGCGCTCACCACCTTCATCTCGCTGGCCGGCCGCTACATGGTGCTGATGCCAAACTCCCCCAGCGCTGGCGGCGTATCGCGGCGTATCGAGGGCGAAGATCGCACCGAACTCAAGCGCGCCATGGATGCGCTTGCCATCCCCGAAGGCATGGGGGTGATCATCCGCACGGCCGGTGTTGGCCGCGATGCCGAAGAACTGCAATGGGATCTGGACTATCTGCTTTCGGTCTGGAAGGCGATTGCCCATGCCGCCCTGTCCAAGCCGGCCCCGTTTCTGGTGTATCAGGAATCACGCCTCATCATCCGCGCCCTGCGCGACTACATGCGCCCGGATATCGGCGAAATTCTCGTTGATACGCCGGAGATGTACGCGGAAGCCCGCGAGTTTGTCGAGCAGGTCATGCCGCACAACCTGCGCAAGCTCAAGCACTACAGCGATGATGTGCCGCTATTCAACCGCTTCCAGATTGAGTCGCAAATCGAATCGGCCTATGAGCGCGAGGTGCGTCTGCCTTCCGGCGGTGCGCTGGTCATCGACCAGACCGAAGCGCTGACCGCGATTGACGTCAACTCCGCCCGCGCCACCCGCGGCGGCGACATCGAAGAAACCGCCTTCAATACCAATCTGGAAGCGGCTGAAGAAGTCGCCCGCCAGCTGCGGCTGCGCGATCTGGCCGGGCTTGTGGTCATCGACTTTATCGACATGGGCAGCAACAAGCACCAGCGCGAAGTCGAAAACCGCCTGCAAGCGGCGCTCAAGCAAGACCGCGCCCGCGTGCAGACCGGCCGCATCTCCAAGTTTGGCTTGCTGGAAATGTCGCGCCAGCGACTGCGTCCGAGCCTGGGCGAAGCCACGCAAATCGTCTGCCCGCGCTGTGAAGGCCATGGCCGCATGCGCAGCGTGGAATCGCTCTCGCTGTCCATCCTGCGCGTGGCCGAAGAACACGCCATGAAAGACAATACCGGACAAGTGCTGGTACAGGCGCCGGTGGAAATCGCCAACTTCCTGCTCAACGAAAAACGCCGTGCGCTGGCGGAAATCGAACGCCGCCATGATGCTCCGGTGGTGATTGTCGCCGATGAGCAGCTGCATTCGCCGCATTACGAAGTCACCCGTATCCGTGCCAATGAGCTGGGTGAAGAATCCGCCCGCCCCAGCTATCAGCGTGGCACGCCGCGCAAGCTGCCGACCTATGCCCTGACCCGCGCGCACCTCAATATCCCCGAGGAGCCTGCGGTCAAGCAGGTCAAGCCGGTACAGCCAGCCCCGGTGCGCGCCCCTCGCGAAAGTGCAGCGCCTGCCCCGGCCGCGGCAACAACTACTGCCAAGCCCAAACCCGGTTTCCTGACCCGGGTGATGCAGTTCTTCGCCGGTGCGCCAGCAGAGGCCCCGGCAGCGGCTGAAACGGAAAAAGGCCGTGACGAGCGCGGCGGCAAACAAGCACAAAGCCGGCGCAACAACCCGCAAAAACAGCGTCAGGAACGCAACGGCAACAAGTCCTCGCAGGCGGCAGCGCAAAAGGACAATGCGCGCAACGAATCGCGCAGCAAGCAGCAGGAAGGCAAAGACGGCAATGCCAATGGCCATAAGCCGCAGCGCCGCGAGCGCCCGCAGCAGCAAAAAGATGCGGCCGCGCCACAGCCGGCTGCACCCAAGAGTGAAAATGCCCAGCCTGCGCAAGAAAATACGGAAACTCCCAGCCGTCGCCGTAGCCGTCGTGAGCGCGAAGTCACGGTGGTGGTTGCCCCGGCAGAAGAAACCACGCCCGCACAAACCAGCGTAACGGCAGATACGGCTCAGCCAACCGCCGTGCAGGCCGCAGAGCCGCCGGCCGCGGTGACACAGCAGGCTGAAGACAAGCAGGCGGCTGCCGAAAACCAGGTACTGGACGAAAGCGGCGATACCCCTGCTGAAGCTGACAGCAGCGAAAACGACGAGGCGGGCAACCGCCGCCGCCGGGGTCGTCGTGGCGGCCGCCGCCGCCGCCGTACTGAGGGCGCTGCCGAATTGCAGACGGACATGGAGCCGCTGGAAGAAGGCGAAGTGCAGCTCATACAGGGTTCACAGCCAGAGTTTGATTTTGCCGACCTCGGCAACGAAGCTGCCACTACAAGCAGCACGGCAAAACCCGATGAAGCTGCGATGCAGGCAACAGCGCATACGCCGCCTGCTGCGGTCGGGGATGTGGCCGCGGCCAACGGGCAGGCAACAAGCGAATCCGCCCAGCAGGCAGAAGCGCAAAGCGCATTGCCGCAGGCTCCGGCAGCGAGTGAGGATACCGCCCAGCAGGCTGAGCCGCGTCCCACCCCGAAGCCGACGGCCGCCCCCATCTCCACCCTGCCGCTGTCGGCTGCCATCGCGGTTTCGCTGGCCGAATCACAACGCCCGGTGACTTCACTGTTTGCGGCAATGCCAAACAGCCCGCGCCCGCAACCCACGGCAAGCCCGGCGCAGCCACAAGAAACTGCCGCTCCGGCTTCCGCAGCAGCGGATGCAGCGCCGGTGGTTGCAGCGCAGGAAGTGGCCGAAACCGCGCCAGCCGAACTGGCAGAACAGCCCGAGGCCGCGGCGGCAAGCGAAACCCTGCTGGCTGATACCGACACTGCCAAGGCAGAGCCCACGCCTGAGCAGAACGCCTGATTTCGGGCGTCCGGCCTCTTGCTGCCTATATCTGACAAAAGCAAGACACAAAACAACAGGCGGGCGTGGAAACACGCCCGCCTGTTGTTTTTCCGCAGTGCCTCCGGGTCGTTTACCCCGGGAGCGGGTTTTCAGTCCTTGAGGAAATACTCCACCGTAGTCACCACCCGCACGGTTTTGGTCTGCGGGCTGCCACGGTCGCGGTCATTGATAGTGATGACGCCCTGGTTGGCACTGCGAATGCCGCCAATACGGGCACCGGAATCCTTGGCGAACTGCTCGGCCGCCTTGCGTGCTTGAGCCGTGGCCTCGGCAATCAATGCGGGTTTGATGCTGTTGAGCTCGGTATAGCTGAACTCGGGCGCATTGCCCTCGCCATCGCTGTTGCCACTGAGCAGGATGCCGCGCGACACCAGTTCACCGCTGCGGCGCAGTACCTGTTGCGCCTTGGCAACATCCTGGGTTCGCAGGGTGACGCTATTGGAATAGCGGAAGCGCTCGACAGGCCGGTTTTCACCATAAGCCCAGACCCAGCGGTCTTCCAGGCGCGGTGGTGCGATGATGATTTCTTCTTCGCCAAAGCCCGCATTGGTAAAGAAGCTGCGGATTTGTGCGGTATTGGCCTCCAGTTGCCGCTGCACATCCGCCAGGTCATTGCCGCTGACCGAGTGGCTTAAAGGCCAGACCAGCAAATTGGCAGCGACTTCTTTTTCTGCCGAACCCTTCACCGTGACATAGCGGTCGGCAGTGCGCAGCTTGACCATGCCGCTGGCAGCCAGCCATCCGGCGCCCAGCAATCCAGCCGCGACCAAGGCAGCAGACAGGACAAGAGGAAGGGGCTTGCGCTCACTCATTATCGGACTCCTGATTGGCTTCAATCCGGCATTCAAGCACAGTGCGGATGCGGGCAGGCTGAATGCGCCGCATCCCAAATTCATGCCTGCGCAGGCGGCACGCGCCCGGATTCAATTTTTTGCCGTGCGCCCCAGATGCTGCAATTGCGCCGCCATTTCCCAGGACTTGAGGCCACGGCTGCCCAGATAATGCGCAAGCAGCTGGCGCATGGGGCGGCGCAGGCTCATCAGGTCGGCGGCATCGGGCTGCCTGTCGGCCGCCATCGCCAGCAGTGCACTGCCGGTGGCCGCCTGCTCGCGCTCCCTGGCATTGCGCTCATAGCGCAAACGGCGCAGCCCATGCTCGGGGTCAAACCAATAGCGTGCACCGGGGTCAATCTCGCGGCCTTCGCTATCGCTGTCCCATTCAAAGCCAAAGCCAATGGCTTCAAGCAAGTCGCGCTCATAACGGCGCAGCGTCCAGGCAAGGGTGATGTCTGCAGCCAAATCCTGACGGGTACGGGCATAGGCCGCATGCAGCAGCGGCAGCGGGTCTTGCCGGGGCACCAGCCGCAGAGTCAGCTCATTGAGATAAAAGCCTGCCAATGCGGCATCACCGGCCAGACGCGGGGCGGCATCTATCGCTTCGGCGTTTTGCAAGGTGGCCAACTCACCGCGCGCCAGCGCTTGCAGACGGATGCACTGCAAGGGTTGCAGGGCCGCCCGCAGCACATGGCGCTTGGCACTCATTACTCCGCGCGCCACCAGTCCCAGACGACCATGCTCGGCGCAGAAAACTTCCAGCAGCAGGCTGGTTTCCCGCCAAGGGCGTGAATGCAGCACGAAAGCAGCGGGGCTTTCCAGCCGCATCAGCGCCAGCCCTGACGCTGGGCGTATGCCTGCTGCGCCTGTTTGCGCTGTGCCTGCCGGTAATGGCGCAAGTTTTCCGCATCCAGCGGCTCAGGGCGGGGATGGCGGGCAAAATACGACCCGTACCAGCCATCTTCATGGGTAAAGGCCATGCACCAGGCCAGATTGGCGGGAAACACATAGCAATCAGGCCACTCCACCGTATCGGGTCGGCCCTCGACCCGGCAGGCATGACAGCGGTCATTGGCAAGCACGATGGTTTCAGCCACTTCTTGCTGCCGATACGCGGATCTGGCGGCCTCGCCCGCCAACGCCGGATAGCCGCCGGCGCTGAACACATGCCAAAGATAGCTGCCGGTATCGATGCCGGCTGCATTGCGCCCGAATACGGCCTGCCATTGCTTCAGCCAGAATGCTGTTTCTTCGGGCGAATAAGACTGCAATATCCGCCCTGGCGAGCACACCGGCAGCGGCGGATAAGCCTGCTTGGCCATTACTTAAGCCTGTTCAATGTCTCTTCTCGGTACCCGCAAGTGTACGCCATGTGCAGGGGCAAGACGCATGCCGCAGCCAAGACTGACTGTCTTGGCAAGGTGTGCAACAAAGCACCTGTGCATGGCGTGCCTTGCCCAATGGGTTGCACCGCAAAGCAACGGGCGCCAAGAAGAGACATTGAACAGGCTCTTAGTCCGCGTAGCCCAGCGCACGCAGGGCGGCCTCGTCATTCGACCAGCCCTGGCGCACACGCACCCAGGTTTCCAGAAATACCTTGTGACCAAACAGGCGCTCCATCTGCTCGCGCGCCTTGGTGCCGATTTTGCGCAGCCGCGCGCCGCCCTTGCCGATGACGATGGCTTTCTGGCTATCGCGCTCCACCCAGATGACAGCACCGATGCGGAACAGGCCGCCATCTTCTTCAAAACGTTCAATTTCTACCGCCGTGGCATAGGGCAGCTCCGCGCCGAGCTGCCGCATCAATTGCTCGCGCACGAATTCCGCCGCCAGAAAACGCATGCTGCGGTCGGTGACATCGTCCTGGTCATAGAGCGCTGGCTGCTCGGGCAATAGCGGCAACACGGTTTTCACCAGTTCATCCAGCCCTTTGCGCTTCAGCGCCGAGAGCGGATGCACGGCAACAAAATCGCGCCCCTTGCCGACCTCGGCCAGATACGGCAAAAGCTCGGCCTTGTCACGCAGCCGGTCAGTCTTGTTGACCACCAGTACCACCGGAATGTTCGCCTGCGCCAGCGCTGCCAGCGCCATCTCGTCTTCTTCATCCCAGCGCCCGGCTTCCACCACCAAGAGTGCCGCATCCACGCCTTCGAGCGCACCGCGTGCGGCGCGGTTCAGCACCCGGCTCATCGCCTTGTTCTGTGCACTATGTATCCCCGGCGTATCGACCAGCACCAATTGCCCATCCTCGAAGCTGGCAATGCCGAGCATGCGGTGGCGGGTGGTCTGCGGACGGTCGGAGGTGATGCTGACCTTGGTACCGACCAAACCATTGATGAGCGTGGATTTGCCGACATTGGGACGGCCGATGACGGCCACATGGCCTGCGCGATAGGTTTTCTCGTTCATGGGTGGATTGTAAGCGCTGGCGGGTAGATTCGGCCTGCACGCAGCGGCTGGAAGCAAGGTGCGCTCTGGTAAAAATCGAAATCCTGCCCGGCAAACCAGCCAGGGATGCCGGCCAATGGCAGCGGCCGCAGCTCCAACGGGTCAGCCAATACCTGACCTTGGGCAATCGCAGCGGCCACACGGCTCACCACGGTTTGCGCATCGCCCTCGCCTGCCACCACCAGCGCCTTGCCCACCATGTACTGCCCCGGCAACAGGCCATGCTCCAAGAGGGCATGACCAATCACCGCCACCAGCCGGATGTCACCACGCTGCCAGGCAGCGGCTGCATCGAAAAACAGACCCGTCCAGTCATGCCGGTCCCAGGCAGCCAGCAATGCTGCGGATTTGACCTGCACAATCACGCCTGCCTCGTCGAACTGGGTCAATGCGTACTGCGCCCGGTTGCGGGTTTTATCGCCCATGCTGGCGATATGCGCGCATTGCTGCGCATTCAGTGCCTGCTTCACTTGCGGCCAGCGGCACCAGACCAGGGCGTTGAACAAGTCATGCCAGTTCTGCTCGCGGGTCGCGATTTGCCCGCACTCGGCAATACGGGCTTCATAATGCAGGCCGTCTTGCAGCAAGGTGCGGTCTTGCACCACGAAGCGGCGACCGGCCACTGGCAATGCGGCATTCAATTGGGCCAGATCCGGCCAGCGCTCTGACTTCAGCCAGCCTGCAAACGCCTGAAAATCCGCATAGAGCGGGTGCCCGAATCCCGTTGCGGCAACTTCATGACGCTGCGGCGGCTGAAAACGGCGTTTGCTCATGCGCTGGGAGGCGGGCAGTTCAACTACGACTTGCTTTAATCGTTGTAAGCCACTTCGCCATACAGGTCGTGCTCATCGCTGCCCATGATGTCCACATCGACAAAATCACCCGGCTTGAGCCCAGCCATGAAGCCGTCCTGAATCTGCACCAAACCGTCGATTTCCGGGGCATCGGCCATCGAGCGGGCTATCGCCAGCTCGCCGTCAATGGCATCGACCAGACATTTTTGCGTGCTGCCGACCTTCTCGGCGAGCTTTTCGGCAGAAATCTCCGCCTGCAAGGCCATGAAGCGCGCCAGCCGCTCCTGCTTGACATCTTCCGGCACCTCACCCGGCAGGGCATTGGCGGCGGCGCCTTCCACCGGCGAATAGGCAAATGCGCCCACCCGGTCGAGCCGGGCTTCTTCCAGAAAATCCAGCAGCGCCTCGAACTCGGCCTCGGTTTCGCCGGGGAAACCAACGATGAAAGTGCTGCGCAGGGTAATCTCCGGGCAAATCCCGCGCCAGCGCTGGATGCGCTCCAGGGTTTTGTCGATGGCGCCGGGGCGCTTCATCAGCTTGAGGATGCGCGGATCGGCATGCTGCAAGGGCATGTCCAGATACGGCAGGATCTTGCCCTCGGCCATCAGCGGGATGATGTCGTCCACATGTGGATAGGGATAGACATAATGCAGCCGCGTCCACACGCCAAGCTCGGCCAGCCCCTCGCACAGCGCCTTCATGCGCGTGGCATAGGGCTTGTCATGCCAGGTCTTTTCCGCATATTTGAGGTCAACCCCATAGGCGCTGGTGTCCTGGGACACCACCAGCAGCTCCCTGACCCCGCCCATCACCAGCTTTTCGGCCTCGCGCAGCACCTGATCGACCGGGCGCGACACCAGATCGCCGCGCAACGAAGGGATGATGCAGAAACTGCAACGATGATTGCAGCCTTCGGAAATCTTCAGATACGCATAATGCTTGGGGGTGAGCTTGATGCCATAGTCCGGCACCACATCCACAAACGGGTCATGTCTGGGCGGCAGGGCATGATGCACCGCCTCCATCACACTGCGATAGTCCTGCGGGCCGCTGATCGACAGCACATCTGGATGCGCCTCACGAATCAGATCACCGCGCTTGCCAAGGCAGCCGGTGACAATCACCTTGCCGTTCTCGGCCATCGCCTCGCCGATGGCATCGAGCGATTCGGCCACTGCACTGTCGATAAAGCCGCAGGTATTGACCACCACCACATCGGCATCGTCATAGCTGGGCACGATGTCATACCCCTCCACCTTGAGCTGGGTGAGGATGCGCTCGGAATCGACCAGCGCCTTGGGACAACCAAGGCTCACGAAACCGACTTTGGGCTGGGCGTGGGACATGAGATAACCATCTGAAAACGAGGACGAATTATAGTGGACAGCCACCACCACACCATGCACGCATGAACTTTCAACTAGACCCGCGCCTGGCCGCCGACAGCAAACCCATCGCCCAATGGCCGCTCTCGGAGCTGCGGCTGATGGACGATAGCCAATATCCCTGGCTGATTCTGGTGCCGCGCATCCCCGGCGCGCGCGAGCTGATTGATCTGGATGAGGCCGACCGTCAGCAATTGCAGCTTGAGATGGATGCAGCCGCCCGCCTGCTGCGTCATGCCTTCAAGCCCGACAAACTCAATATCGCCGCCCTCGGCAATGTCGTTGAGCAACTGCATGTGCATATCATTGCCCGCTTCCGCAGTGATGCCGCCTGGCCGCGCCCGGTCTGGGGCGTGCATCCGCCCAAGCCGCGCACGGCAGACGCGCATGCCGCGCTGCTGGCTTGCCTTGAGCCACATTTGCCTGTTTTTGCTTTGGAAAAAATCGCATGAAAACCACACTTGCCGCCCTTGCCCTGACGCTCAGCCTGATACTGCTGCCACACAGCGCCCAAGGCAGATCCCCCGAACGCGCCGCCAGCGAAGCCGCCCGGCAAAACGCCCCTGCGATCACCATCTGGGTGGATGCCAGCTGGGGCTTCCGCAACCAGGGCGCCGCCAACAATTTGAGCGCTGCGCATCGCGCTTTCTACGCGCAAGGCTATCGCCTAGTCAGTGTCCAGCCGTATATCGAAAACGGCGACCTGCAGGGCTTCTTTGTCAGTTACGAAAAACGCGATTGATGCGATAGGCGCGGCTCACAATACGCCGCGCTTTTTCTCGACAAGCCAAAGGCCGATACCGGCGGCAGCGCCAATGAGACCCGACACCCACCAGTTGAGCGAGCTCAGCCCGCCGACCAGCCCCATCACGATCAGGCCAACGATCACGAACTGGCTATAACGCCAGCGACTATTGATAAAGCCGCGGCCTATGCGTGACTCCAAGTCATTGTGCGGCTTGTTCTGCGGGTTTTGGCTCATCTTCATGTCCTCGGCAGGGTGACGCCGGTTTGCCCCTGGTATTTGCCGCCGCGATCACGATAGCTGGTTTCGCACACATCATCGGCATCGGCCTGGAAGAACAGCATCTGTGCCACGCCCTCATTGGCATAGATGCGCGCCGGCAGCGGCGTGGTATTGGAGAATTCCAAGGTCACATGGCCTTCCCATTCCGGCTCCAGCGGCGTGACATTGACGATGATGCCGCAGCGCGCATAGGTGCTCTTGCCCAGGCAAACCACCAGGGTGTCGCGCGGGACGCGGAAATATTCCACCGTGCGCGCCAGCGCAAAACTGTTGGGCGGGATGATGCACTCATCGCCGACCACATCAACAAAACTCTTGGGGTCGAAATGCTTGGGGTCAACGATGGTGGAATTGATATTGGTGAACACCTTGAACTCGCGCGCGCAGCGCACATCGTAACCATAGCTGGAAGTGCCATAGCTGACGATGCGCTCGCCGCTGGCCTGCTTGACCTGCCCGGCCTCGAACGGCTCAATCATGCCGTGTTGCTCGGCCATGCGGCGGATCCAGCGGTCACTCTTGATACTCATGAAAATTTTCCTCGGACAATGTCCGGCATTGTAAACGGCAAGCAAGCCCCTCAGCCCAGCAGCGAGGCGGCAATCGACATCCGCGCCCTTGGGCGCTTATCCAGCTCGGCCAGCATCTTCCGCGCCAATTGCCGATAGGCCATTGCCACGGTCGAGTCCGGCTCGGCCAGCGTCACTGGCAGCCCGGCATCGCCCTGCTTGCGGATACGCACATCCAGCGGCAGCGAACCCAACAGCGGCACGCCATATTGCGCCGCCATCGCCTCACCGCCGCCAGCACCAAATACATGCTCGGCATGGCCGCACTGGCTGCATACATGCACGGCCATGTTTTCCACCAGCCCCAGCACCGGCACCTCGACCTTTTCAAACATCTTCAGCGCCTTCCTGGCATCGAGGGTGGCGATATCCTGCGGCGTGGTCACCACCACCGCCCCGGCCACCGGGATTTTCTGCGCCAGGGTCAGCTGCACATCACCAGTGCCGGGCGGCAAGTCCACCACCAACACGTCCAAATCGCCCCAGCGAGTATCGTTGAACAGCTGCATCAGCGCCGAGGTTGCCATCGGTCCGCGCCAGATCATCGCCGCATCCGGCTCAACCAGCGTACCCATCGACATCGCCTCAAGCCCATGCCCGGTGAGCGGCGCAAAACTCTTGCCATCGGGACTTTCCGGCTTGCCCGTGATGCCCAGCATCATCGGGATGCTCGGCCCATAGATATCCGCATCCAGCACGCCGACTTTCAGCCCCTCCTGCATCAATGCCGCTGCCAGATTCACCGCTGTGGTGGACTTGCCCACTCCGCCCTTGCCCGAACCCACCGCAATCACATTGCGAACGGCAGGATGCGGCTTCAAATCACGCTGTGGCGCATGGGCGGGGAGAGGAAAAGTCATCTGGATGGCACCGAAAATTTCATATCGCAAAGTTTAGCTTGCCCCGGCTTTGCATACCAAAACCCATCCACACTCACCCACAGCCTCCTATCGTATTGCGGTAAGCAGCGTGTCTAGCTGTGATGTCTCAATAAGCTGTTTTTGACGTCCACCCGAGCTGAGTCTGGGAGACTGGAAGTTGCCAAACACCCAAAACTTCCAGAGACAGCCGGATGAACACCCATAAGAATGCCCGACTACCTTTGTCCGTCGCCTTGAAATGGTTCAGGACATGACCGGAAGTGGTTTGAATGCCGCACAGGCTGCCGCCGGCCACGGCGTGACAGCGTCCACCGCACGCAAATGGCTGGGGCGCTACCTGGCCGAAGGCCTGCCGGGGCTG
>NWQT01000042.1 GCA_002798295.1 Lysobacteraceae bacterium NML07-0707
CGAATATATGGACTACTACAATCACGAGCGTATCAGGACAAAACTCAAAGGCCTGAGCCCGGTGCAGTACCGGACTCAGGCCTCGAACACTTAACCCGTAACTGTCCAAGTTTTGGGGGTCAGTTCAATGGCGGGGCTTCTCAACAAGCAGAAGTCGGGACTGAGTCAGTCGTCGCCCTTCATCAGGTCTTCGTCATCGCGTGCCATTTCGGCAGCAGCCCATTCCAAGGCTTCACGCTCTTTGCGCTCTTTCTCAGCCTTTTCCACGGCCTCGATGTAGTGATCGTCGATGGCGCGGCCAGCGATTTCACGCAGTGCCAGCACGGTCGGCTTGTCATCGCCTTCGTTGACGATTTTCGCTTCCACACCCTTGGCCAGCTGACGGGCGCGTTTGGCGGCCATCATGACCAGCTCAAAACGGTTATCAACGACTTCCAGACAATCTTCTACAGTAATGCGAGCCATATCTGAATCCAGGCAGGGCGGTCAATTTGGAACCGGGCATGGTAATCGGCAGCCACGATAAATACAAGTCAGTCGCTGAGCAGGGCGCTAATCAGCCGGGCATTGCGCGCCACCTGTGGCTCGCGGCGCAAGCGACTGGCGGCAAAAATCGCGCACATTTCCTTGACTGCCGTTTCAAAATCGTCATTGACGATGAGGTAGTCATATTCGCCGTAATGACTCATTTCCTCGCGCGCAGCTGCCAATCGGCGCTGAATGGTGGCTTCACTGTCCTGGGCACGCTTGCGCATGCGCTCGGCCAACGCCTGCCGCGAGGGCGGCAGAATGAACAAACTGACCGTGTTGGGCACCATTTCGCGCACTTGCCGTGCGCCCTGCCAGTCGATTTCCAAGAGCACATCGCGGCCAGCGGCAAGTTGCGGCTGCACTGACTGCTTTGCCGTGCCCTTCCAGTCGCCATGCACCAGGGCGTGCTCGAAGAAATCCCCCGCGGCAATCATCTGCTCGAACTTGTCCGCACTGACAAAGTGGTAATGCTCGCCGTCGCGCTCACCGGGACGTGCTGCCCGCGAGGTGAATGAAACCGACAGGGCGATGTTCGGGTCGCGCTCAAGCGTCGCCCTGACCAGACTGGATTTGCCAGCACCGGAGGGCGCCGAAACGATATAAAGAGTGCCGCGCATGGGGGATGGGAAGTTGCCGTTGGCCTTACATGCTATCAGCCTGATGGGTTATTCCAGGTTCTGTACCTGCTCGCGGATTTGGTCAATCAGCACTTTCAGCTCGATGGCGGCATTGCTGGTACGGCTATCCACCGATTTGGAGCCGAGGGTATTGGCTTCACGATTGAACTCCTGCAACAGAAAATCCAGCCGCCGCCCGACCGGCTCGCGCTGCTTCAGCACCCGGCGAAGCTCCGCCACATGGCTGTCAAGACGGTCAAGTTCTTCATCCACATCCAGCTTTTGCAGCCACAGCACCAGCTCCTGCTCCAGCCGCCCCGGCTCCAGTGTGTCGGCAAATTCGGCCATGCGCGCGCTGAGCTTGGCGCGCTGCGCCTCACGAATCACCGGCACCAGGCTGCGCACTTGCGCCGCAATGGCGGCCACGGCATCGCCACGCTCGGCAATCACATCCGCCAGCTTGGCGCCTTCACGCTCGCGTGCGGCGATGAAGTCATCCAACGCCGTGGACAGCAGCGCCAGTGCATCGGCATGCAGTTTTTCCATGTCCGTATCCCGCGCCTGCAAAACACCCGGCATTTGCAGGATGGACGCCAAGTCGGTACGCAGCCCCGGCAGCTTGTCGCTCAATGTGAGCGCAGTCTCCGAAAGCCTGGCCAAGAAGGCTTCATCAAGCTGCAGTGCATCGCCATCACTGCTTTTGACCAAGCGAAAAACCACATCCAGTTTGCCGCGCGAGAGCCGTGCGGCGATTTTTTCGCGAATCAGCGGCTCCAGCACACGCAATTCTTCCGGCAGGCGCAGGGAAATATCCAGGAAGCGGTGATTGACCGCACGCAACTCGCAACTGATGCGCCCGGCATCGGTCTGTATTTCTGCGCTGGCAAAGGCGGTCATGCTGCGGATGGTCATGCATCTCTCGCAAAATCAAGAAAGGGACGCAATGGTAAACTCACGCCCCTTTTTCAACGAGTTTTGCAATGAACCGACCCAGTGGCCGCGCCCCCGGCGAGCTGCGCCAAGTCAGCCTTGTACGCGGATTTACCCGCCATGCCGAAGGCTCGGTGCTGGTGAGTTTTGGCGACACCCGGGTGTTGTGTACCGCCAGCGTGGACAACAAGGTGCCGCCATTCCTGCGCGGCAAGGGCGAGGGCTGGGTCACCGCCGAATACGGCATGTTGCCGCGCTCTACCCATACCCGCAGCGACCGCGAAGCCGCACGCGGCAAGCAAAGCGGGCGCACCCTGGAAATCCAGCGCCTGATCGGCCGCAGCCTGCGCGCCTGCATCAACCGCGCAGCATTGGGCGAACGCACCATCACCCTGGACTGCGACGTGTTGCAGGCCGATGGCGGCACCCGCACTGCCGCCATCACCGGCGCCTATGTGGCGCTGGCCGACGCCATCCATGGCCTGCTTGGACGCGGCGAAATCAAAAAGAACCCACTGCATGGCGCCGTCGCCGCCATCTCCGTCGGCATCTATCGCGGCGTGCCGGTGCTGGATCTGGACTATGCCGAGGACAGCGACTGCGATACCGACATGAACATCGTGATGAACGATGGCGGCGGTTTCATCGAATTGCAGGGCACCGCCGAAGGCCATGCCTTCCGCCGCGATGAGCTGGATGCCCTGCTGGCACTGGGCGAGGCCGGCTGCCGCGAACTGTTTGCCCTGCAACAGGCGGCGCTGGCTGCTTGAGCCATGCGTCTCCTGCGCTTCCATCATGCCCCCGGCTGTGGCCCCGCCAAGCCATGCGAGGGCACGCTGGCAGAGCTGCTGCTCGCCATCCCCTACTTCATCAACAGTCGCCTGATTCCGCCGCTGCCGGTCATCAACCAGATGCTGCAACGCGGCCAATACGATGCCGGCATGAGCGGCGCCCTGCATTGGCCTGCGCTGCAACTGGACGCGGATGAATATGCCGAGCTGGTGCAGGCACTGCGCCATCTGGGCTTTGTCGATGAGGCCTGCCCGCCCTGGGTGCAGGAGCACGGCACCTGGAGCGTATGGCAGAACTACCGCAGCCAGTGCATCCCGTGGCTGAAAAATCTGGCCTACAAGCGCCGCCAGGCGCGTTTGGAAAAGATGCTGGAAAGCGCCCGCCACCAGCAAGATGAGGCGGCGCTGGCGCAGGCAAACGCTCGACTGATGCGCCTGTGCATGCGCCATATGGATTTCATCGACCGGCACCGTCAGCCTGACCCGCGCTATCTGCGCCCCGCCCTGCCCCTGGAGCTTTCCTCATGCAATTGATTCTTGCCAGCCACAACGCCGGGAAGCTGGCCGAGTTGCAAGCCCTGCTCGGCCCGCTGGGGTTTGAATTGACCTCGCAAAGCGCGCTCGGCATCGACGAGCCGGAAGAAACCGGACTGAGTTTCGTCGAAAACGCCATCCTCAAAGCCCGCCATGCCGCGCGCATCAGTGGCCTGCCTGCGCTGGCCGATGATTCCGGGCTGTGCGTGGATGCGCTCGGCGGCGCACCGGGGCTGTATTCGGCACGCTATGCCGGGACACATGGCGACCATGCCGCCAATATCGACAAGCTGCTGCATGAGCTGCGCAATACGCCGCAGGCCAAGCGTGGCGCGCGCTTTGTCTGCGTGCTGGCCTTGCTACGCCATGCCGAAGACCCCGAACCGCTGATTGCCGAGGGCCGCTGGTCAGGTCGCATTCTTGAGCAACGCGCCGGTGAAGGCGGCTTTGGCTACGACCCGGTGTTCTTTTCCCCCGAGCATGGCATCAGTGCCGCCGAACTTGACGCGGCAGAGAAAAACCGCATCAGCCACCGCGCCCGCGCATTCGCCGCATTGCGCGAAAAAATCGCCGCTCTGTGAGCCTGATTCCGCCGCCGCTGTCACTGTATGTGCATCTGCCTTGGTGCGTGCGCAAATGCCCGTATTGCGACTTCAATTCGCATGCCGGCAAGGGCGCGCTGCCATTTGCCCAGTACATCGAGGCGCTGATCCGCGACCTGGAACACGACCTGCCGCTGGTCTGGGGGCGCACTGTGCATTCGGTGTTCTTCGGCGGTGGCACCCCCAGCCTGTTCGCTCCCGAGCATATCGATGCTTTTCTGCAACAGGCCAGCGCCCGGCTGCGCTTTGCGCCGGGGCTGGAGATCACGCTGGAGACCAATCCCGGCACGGTGGAGCACGGCCCGTTTTCCGACTATCTCAAGGCCGGCGTCAACCGCCTCAGCTTTGGCGTGCAGAGCTTCGATGACGGCTGCCTTGAGCGCCTTGGCCGGATTCATTCCAGTGATGATGCCGCGCGCGCGGTGAAGGCTGCGCAGGACGCCGGTTTTGCCAATATCAATCTCGACCTGATGTACGCCCTGCCCGGCCAAAGCCTGGCGATGGCGCTAGACGACATTGAGCGCGCCATTGCGCTTGCGCCCACGCATCTGAGCCACTACCAACTGACCCTGGAGCCAAATACGCTGTTTGCCAGCCAGCCGCCGCCGGATATCCCCGACGATGACCTGGGCTGGGATATGCAGGAGGCCTGCCAGGCACGCATCGCCGAGGCAGGCTTTGCCCAGTACGAAGTCAGCGCCTACGCCCAGCCCGGCCGGCAATGCGCGCACAACCTCAACTACTGGCAGTTCGGCGATTATCTCGGCATCGGCGCCGGCGCCCACGGCAAAATCAGCTTCGGCCATGATGGCCGCATCCTGCGTCGCTGGAAACACAAGCATCCGGCGCACTTTCTGGCCAATGCCGGGACAGCCGCCGCGATCGGTGGCGATGAATATCTTGAAGCCGAGCGCCGCCCATTCGACTTCATGCTGAACGCATTGCGGCTGCTGGACGGCTTTGACCTGACCGGCTTCGAGCGCCGCACCGGCCTGCCACGCCAAGCCATCGCCGCCGAGCTTGCCGATGCCATCGCGCGCGGCTGGCTGGAAAGCGATGGCGAGCACATCCGCCCCACCGAGCCAGGGCAGCGTTTTACCAATGATGTAATCGCGTTATTTTTGAAATAGCATGAAAATGTAGTGCATTACCAATCATGTACTACAATCCACGGATGGGGCTTCATAACAAGACACAAATACCAACGCTGACCAACAGCGACTTGCCTCCCAGGGTAGCGAAAGTACTTCGACACCTGCTGGATCTGACCCATGCCGAATTTTTCCCACGCATTGACCCAATGCTGGATCAGCTTGACAGCATGCTTTATCGGGACACTGAGAAGTCCCGCAACCCCAGCGAACAGCTCGATCTTCTGAAAGCCTCACAGGTACTGCGCGAAAGGCGCAGCGCCTTTGCCGCGGCGCTGTTCCGCCAACTTGAAGCGCAGTTGGCCAGCATCCGCAGCAACACGGACACGGCTCCCCAAACGGCCACTAGTGTTCTACCGTCAACCCAAAATCTGACGCTGGCAGATGAGCCTGAAGTCGATATTCGGCTGCAATTGCGCGAACTTGCCACGCCGCTGGAAGGCGCATCCAGCCTGCCGCTATACCTGATGGGGCAGCGCTTTGGCGTACTGGCCGCCAAGCCTGCATTCACCAGCGCCCAGTTGCCTTTGGGCCCACAAGGGCTGCTGCAGGCAGCCGCCGCTGCCAGCCAGTCGGTATTCGGCGAATTTATCCAGCAGCGACTCCTTGGCCTTTTTTGCAGTCACGTTCTGGCCGACTGCGCGCGCTATCTGGAAAAAATCAACGCAGCCCTGGAGGATGACGGGATTCTGCCCGGTCTTGCATTTGTCCCGGCGCGCCCGGTCAGGGCGTCACGATCGGTCAATCCCAGTCCCGACACAGCCGCCACCCGGCCGCCTGTACCTGATGCGCCACCTGCGCCCACGACCGTCCCCCTGCCATCATCATTCCCGCCAGCGGGACTTGCCCCTGCCGGACTTGCCCCAAGTCATGCACAAGCGACCGGACAGCCGCCACTGGCCTGGCTGGATCAAGTCGCAACAGAGGGTTTTACCGGCCAAGAAAAACAAACCCGCCCGGCCAACTTCCGCCAACTGCAACAGCTGCTGGCTGCAAGCCGCTTTGCCAGCCATCCCACACATACGCCAAGCACACCGGCACCTGCGCCCTCTCTTTCACATGCCCAGGTGGAAGACTTGCTCAACCAGCTTGCCGGACAGCCACTGCATTCAATCAGCGACTGGCAGGAGGCGCTGAAGAAACAAGTGCAGACACATTATGGCGAAGCCGCCGGCCTTTCCCGCGAAAACACCGACACCATGGATCTGCTGGCCCTGCTGATTGAGCAAATCAGCCGGGAAGCTCATGGCGATTCGCTGGTTCACGAGCTGCTGCAACAATTGCAACGCCCCTTGCTGCACTCGGTCATCGCCGGACATGATTTTTTTGAAAATCCCGAACACCCTGCCCGGCAGCTAATCAATACCATTGCCGAATACGACAATGAAGCCCGCCTTGAACATGGCGCCGATCCGGCCTTTGAAGCCCTTATCCGCCAGTTAGTCGCGCAGTTGGCACACAGCCAACGCCCGGACAAGGAAGCTTTTGCCGAAGCCAATCAGCAGCTTCTGGCGCAACTGCAGCAACAAATCAAGCGCGCCCAGGCCAATGAAAAACGCAGCGTGGAAGCCATGCAGGGGCGCGAGCGCATGACGGTGGCCAAAAATATTGCCAGCGACGCACTGGAAACCCTGTTGAAAAAACAGCCCGTGTCGGAAGCCTTGCAAACCTTGCTGCGTCACGCCTGGCTGGATGCAATGATCTTGGCCTTGCTCCGTTATGGGCATCCCTCGCAAGGCTGGAATGCGCAGCTCAGCCGTACCGAGCAAATCCTCGCCATCCTAAGAGCACAGGCTCAGGCCTCGCAGGAGCTGGCAGATGAAGTGGAATCGGCCATGCGCAGGGTGGGCTATCACGATGAGGATGCCAGCGCGATTGCCAAGCAACTTTCGCAAAGCCCGGCAACCGCGGCACAGTCAGGCGAAGCGCCCGCTGAAGCGCTCGCCCAGCGGATTCAGTCACACCCGCGCTTTGGCATGGACGATGCCAGCGAGCCAACCGCCACGCCCGATATCCACATCGCCCGCGACGCGCTCGAGGATGCTTACTATCAGCAACTTTCCACGCTGCCCTTTGGCACCTGGTTTGATTTTATTGGCGAAAACGGCCATGAAGTCTCCCGCCGCAGGCTGTCCTGGTATAGCCCGGTTACCGAACACGCACTATTTGTAAATCGCCGCGGCCAGAAAACCGACATCATTCATCTGGACACTCTGGCCAAGAGGATGGCGAAAGGAAAAGTTCGCCTCACCGAGCGCAGTCAGCTACGGCTTGTGGATCGCGCCCTCGCGGCGGTCGTGTCCAGCTTGCAGCGTTTGCTGCGCAGCCATGATGCAACCCGGACAACCTTGCAGGCATGAAAAGCGAATACCGCAAAGCCCCCCGGCGACGCATTGATTTCCGGCTGGAAGTCATCGACAGCATGACTGAATCACAGGTTGGGGAAATACTGGATATTTCCGCGACTGGGCTGAAGATTCGCAGCAACAGGCCACTTGGCATTGACGCGCTTTTCCAGTGGTGCTTTCTGATGCCGGACACCGCCCAGTCCGAGATTGTCGAGTGCGGCATACAGGTGATCTGGGCAAATCCCGCTGACGCCGGCCACTACACCGCAGGCGTGCGTTTCATCCAGATCGGCCAGGACATGCGCGAGCGCCTGCGCCACTGGTGCAACCCAATACCGCGATAAACCGCAGGACATCCCCCGCACTTTGCGCGACAATCTTGGCTGATTCATTGAATGGAAAGCCCAGATGTCCCACCCTGACCTGTCGGCACTTTATGCCGAGCATCTTGCCATCCTCAAGCAACGCGCCGATACCGCCCTTGAGCGTGGCCGCCACGACATGCTGGTCATCCCCAGCGGCACCCGGCACTATCAGGTCTTTGACGACATCGACTATCCCTATGCCGTCAACCCGCATTTCAAACACTGGCTGCCATTGACCCAGGCACCGGGAAGCTGGCTGGTTTATTCACCGGGGCAACGCCCCAAGCTCGTCTTCCTGCAACCGCACGACTACTGGCATACCGTGCCGCAAGACCCGCAGGGCTATTGGGTGGAGCACTTCGATATCGAAATCATCCGCAATGCCGAAGATGCGCGGCAGTTCCTGCCCAGCACGTCGGTACGCGCCGCCATCATCGGCGAGCCGCAAAGCGCCCTGGGACATGTCGTGCCGAATAACCCGGAAGTCGTGCTTGACTACCTGCACTATCACCGCGCCTACAAAACCGCCTACGAAATCGAAATGATGCGCGAGGCCACCCGCATCGGCGTGCGCGCCCACCGCGCCGCATTGCGCGCCTTCCGCGCCGGCGCCAGCGAGTTCGGCATCCATCTGGTGTATTGCCAGGCCGCCGCGCAGGACAGCAGCCAACTGCCCTACAGCAGCATCATCGCGCTGAACGAGCACGCCGCCATCCTGCATTACACCGACCGCGACCCGTGGCCGCCCAAGCTGGCGCGCAGCTTCCTGATTGATGCCGGCGCCAGCCATCATGGCTATGCCTGCGATATCACCCGCACCTGGTCGGCCGGGCAGGATGAATTTCAGGCCTTGATTGATGAGGTCGATGCCGCACAGCGCAAGATGTGCGATGAAGTGCGTGCCGGGCATGACTACCGCGACATCCACCTGGGCGCGCATCTGAAGCTCGCCACCATCCTGAAAGAGGCCGGTTTCATCCACATGAGTCCCGAATCTGCCGTGGAGTCCGGGGTATCCAGTGCCTTCTTCCCGCATGGCATCGGCCACGGCATCGGCCTGCAAGTCCACGATGTGGCCGGATTTGCCGAATCCGACAGCGGCGGCAGCATCGCCAAGCCCGAGGGGCACCCCTATCTGCGCCTGACCCGCACGCTGGAGCCGGGCATGGTGGTGACCATTGAGCCTGGCATTTATTTCATCGACATGCTGCTGGAAAAACTGCGCACCGACAGCCTGCGCCAATCCATCAACTGGCGGCTTGTGCAGCAATTCAAGCCCTATGGCGGCATCCGCATCGAGGACGATGTGGTCTGCAGCGAAGATGCCCCCATCAATCTCACCCGTGAAGCCGAAGCCGAGGTCGCCGCATGAAAACCCGTCTGACTGTACTTGCAGGTACCGCCTTGCTGCTGCTTGCTGCCTGTAGCAAAGCCCCGTCCACCGCCCACAACCCGGCCGCGCCGGGCTGCCTGCAATATGCGCTGGGCGCGGTCACGCTCTCCGGGATGGCCAGTACCGAGCGCATCAGCGCCCCGGACAAGGGCTATCGTGAGGCGCTGATTCTGGCGCTGGACACGCCCATATGCGTTTCCGCCAAGGCAGGACAGGAAGCCGAGTTTCCGGCCCAGCACGATGTCAGCCAGATCGAGCTGCTGCCCAAGAGCGATTTCGCCGCTGCATTTTCACTGGCCGGGCAGCGCGTCAGCGCCCACGGCAACCTGGCGCCGCTTTCCGGTGATGGCGCTGCCGCGCCACTGGGGCTGGTGTTGCGCAGCCTGAAGGTAGAACCGGGCAGCGCCACACCACCGCCCGAAGGCGAACTGCCCGCAGCAGAGCCATCCGCCAATTAAGCAAGGCCACCATCCGGGCACGGCAGTCCCGTGCCCGGCAGGATTCAACTCATTCCGCCATCAAGGCTTCAATCTCATCGGCACTGCGCGCCAGTGCATCGGTCATCACCCTGTGGCCGGTTGCGGTGATGACCACATCGTCCTCGGTGCGGATGCCAATACCACGCCATTTTTCTTCCACCGTGGTGTCATCGGCTGACACATACAGCCCCGGCTCGATGGTCAGCACCATGCCCGGCTCCAGCAGCCGCGACTGGCCATCTACACGGTAATCGCCGACATCATGCACATCCAGCCCCAGCCAATGGCCGGTCTTGTGCCGGTAAAACCGCTGGTAGGCGCCGCTTTCGATGTTTTCCTGCAAGCCGCCCTTCAATAAGCCGAGCGATAGCAGGCCATCGGTCAGCACTTCCACCGCCGCGTCATGGATGCCGTTCCACGGCTTGCCCGGCAATGCACAGGCCAGCGCCGCCGCCTGCGCCCTGCCCACCAGCTCATGCAGCGCACGCTGCGCCTGCGTAAAACGGCCGGATACCGGAAAAGTCCGGGTAATGTCTGCGGCATAGCCGCGATATTCGGCGCCGGCATCAATCAGCACCAGGTCACCCGCCTGCGCCTGCGCACGGTTGGCGTGGTAGTGCAGCACACAGGCATTGTCCCCGGCGCCGACAATCGAGCCATAGGCGGGGCAGGCATCGTGCATGCGGAATACCCGCTCCAGCTCGGCCTGCAACTGATACTCGTGTATCCCCGGCCGGGCCGCCCGCATCGCCGCCTCATGGGCAAGCACAGAGATATCCGCCGCCCGCTGCATCAAGGCCAGCTCATCCGCTGACTTGATGAGCCGCATCTCGTCCAGCAAATAGCCAAGCTCCAGAAATTCGTGCGGCGCCGATGCGCCCAGGCGGATTTTCGAGCGCACCTGATTCACCCAGCCAATCAGCCTGATATCGAAATCGGTGTCATGGCCAAAGTGATACCAGATGCGGCTACGCCCCTCGATAAGACCCGGCAGGATATCGTCGATATCTTCGATATCCCAGGCATCATCCAGCCCCAAGGCCTGCACTGCGCCCTCTGGCCCCAACCGCGGACCATCCCAGCCTTCACGCTCGGGATTGCGCTCACGACAGAACAGCAGCGCCTCACCGTGCTTGCGGCCAGGCGCCAGTACCAGCACCGACTGCGGCTCCTCAAAGCCGGTCAGATACCAAAAATCGGAGTCCTGCCGGTAAGTAAAGTAAGTATCGCGGCTGCGTACCCGCTCTGGCGCGGCTGGCAGAATCAGCAGCGCGTCCTCGCCGGCCATCTCCATCAGTTGCTGGCGGCGCAGGCCACAGGTGCTGGCCGAAAAGGCGTTTTCAATAAGCATCATCAGTGCAGTTTCTTGCGATGGCGCGCCGCCAGGGCGCAGTCTCCATGCAGCAGCAAGGCGGCGACACGGACAAATTCTTCCAGTTCGGCAAAGGCTTGCTCATCTTCTTCATCGACTTCGCTATCAGCCTCGGCCATGGCCAGACGCGCCAAATCTTCCAGCGCTTCATTGCCATCCTCGCTGAGTGCTGGCTCCGCACCGGCAGCCAGGCCAAAACCGCCCAGAAACGCCCGGCACCAGTCAAACAAGGCATTGCCGCGTTGTTGCAGCGGCCAGTCCTCATCCGGCAGCAACAACCGGAAACCAAACTCACCATCTTCCAGCGCCGCCAGCGTGGCATTGTGCAGGGCGCGCAACGCCTCATCATCAGGCTGCGGCAACTCATCATCCGCGAGCACCTTGCCAAGCCAGGCACCGCCGGCCGCGCCGCCACCGGCCAGCCAGCCGGTCAATGCGCCATGCAGCTCGGCAGGCGTGAGCGCCAGCTGCAAGGGTTGGAGGGCAGCATCAATCTGCTGCCAAGTGGGCAATGGGGAAAATTCTGACATGCAACTTCCTCAAATATGACAGCATATTAGGACTTTGCCGCATGTCCCGCACCTGGGAGAGGCATTTATTTGATTTGGCGCAAAAATTTCTGTGATTTCATTTGCAAAGCCCGCTGATTGCAAGCAGTATGCTGCGCTTAGCAGCGCGCTCAAGTATAAAGATGTTTCCACCCCACTCCGCCTCACTCAAGTTTGCCGTGGCTCTCTGGCTCGCCCTGGGTGCCAGCCAGACCCTGGCTGCCGATACACCGGCGCTCACCACAGGGGCGGCCTTGGGCACGCCCCTTTTTTTCTATCTGCTGACCTGGTTTGTTTTCACTCTGGTTCTGCTGGCAGGCTGGCTGTCACACCGCAAGCGCCAACGCCAGCTCAAAGCCATGGATGCGCAGCTTGGGCACCAGCATATGCGTCTGGCGCTCCTGGGCTCCTGGGAGCACTTCTGGGATTACGACATCGCCAAACAAGCGCTCACTGCAACCATTCCAGCCGCCTGCAAAGATGCCGCCTGGCAAACGTTGCCTGCGGAAATTCACGCAAACGACCAGAAAGCCTTGCTCAAACAACTGCAGGATTTTCTTAAATCAGCCGATACCGATACCGATATCGTTTTCCCGCACTGTCGCATTCGCCTTCCCGGCCAGAACTGGAGCTCCATCAGTGCACGCGGTCGCGTGGTCAAGCGCGATGCCAATGGCAGCCCCTTGCTGATCTCGGGCATTGCGCGCGATATCAGCCGCCAATTGACGGCCGACAAGGCGCAGCAGTTGGCCGCCGAAGTATTTCAGAACATGAACGAGGCGGTTGTCATTCTTGACGAGCATTTGCGGATTATCTCGGTCAATGATGCTTTTATCGCCATGAGCGGCCAATCCCGCGAGGCGCTACAAGCGCAGCCAATTTCCGGCATATTGCACTCAACCGCCCACGAAGACATCGCGCAGCAGATACATAGCGCACTTGCCGAGCGCGGCCAGTGGCATGCCAAACAACTGCGCATTGGCAACAACAGCGCAAGCCTGTTTTGCAATGTGCGCGCCTCAACCATCCCCAATACCCCTGGCTCGCTGGGCGATGGCGCTTATCACCTGCTCATGCTTTCTGACGTTACCGCCCAGCATCGTGTTGAACAGGAGTTACACCGCCTAAGCAACTTCGATGCCCTGACCCATCTCCCAAACCGCGCCCACTTCAATCACAAACTTGAAGCGGCGCTTGCCAAGCACTCGCCAGAAGACAGCTTTGCCGTGCTGTTCCTTGACCTGGATCACTTCAAAGACATCAATGACTCGCTCGGCCATGCCCTCGGTGACCAGGTGCTGCGCGAGTTCAGCAAGCGACTGCACGACAACCTGCCTGCCAATGCCCGGCTTGCCCGCCTGGGCGGCGATGAGTTCGGCATCATTCTCGAACATATCACCGGCAGCAATCCGGCCTGCCAGCTGGCGCGCCATATCCTGTCCGTCTTCAACCAGCCCCTGCAGCTACAGGGCGGCATGGAATTCACCATCACCCCGTCCATCGGCATCAGCCTCTATCCCGAGCATGGGCTCAATGCCCAAACCCTGTTGCAGCACGCCGATACCGCCATGCACCGCGCCAAATCAAGCGGCAGGCAAAACCACCAGTTCTATGACAGCAGCATGGACGAGCAAACCGTCCAGCGCTTGCAGATCATCAACCTGCTGCATGGCGCCATTGAACGGGAAGAGTTGTTCCTGATGTTCCAGCCGCGCTGGAGTGTGCCGCATGGCCGCTTCTGCGGCGTTGAAGCCTTGCTGCGCTGGCGGCACCCGGAGCTTGGCCTGGTGCCCCCTTCCGAATTTATCCCGTTGGCCGAAGAAAGCGGCCTGATTGTCGAGCTTGGCAACTGGGTCGCCGACAAGGCCTGCCAGACACTGGCTGAGTGGAATAAATCCGGGCTCAAGGACATCCACATGGCCATCAATGTCTCATCCGTCCAATTGCTGCGCGAAGACTACCCGCATCTGGTGGCGCATAGCGTCAACAAACACGGCCTTTGCCCGGAGCATGTCGAACTGGAAATCACCGAGTCCGTCCTGCTTGGCAATCCACGCATCGCCACTGAGCGCATGCAGGTCTTAAGCAGGCTGGGGATGCGCCTGTCCATCGATGATTTTGGCACCGGCTATTCATCCCTTGCCTACCTGCACAACCTGCCGGTTGACTGTCTCAAAATTGACCGCGCCTTCATTGCCAATACCACCGCAGGCAGCCGCGAAGAAGCCATCGTCGTTGCCATCATCACCATGGCACATGCCATGAAAATGGAGACCGTCACCGAGGGCGTGGAAACCCTGGAGCAGTTCCAGCTCCTGCAAAAACATGGCTGCGATGAAATTCAGGGCTACTATTTGTCCCGTCCTCTTGCTGCCAGCGACTGCCTTGCACTTTTGCAAAGCAATACGCCACCGCGCGGGATTGTTCCTTCCCAACTCCATTAAACGGCCAGCCTGAAATGGATAACCAAAACCCGCTATCCCGAATTGAAGCACTGATCACGCGCCTTGAGGCCATGGCCGAAAACAGGCAGCGGCTGGTTGAAGAAAACCGCAAATTGCGCGAACAACAGGAACAATGGCAGCAAGAACGCGCCTTTTTGATAAGCCGCAATGAACAGGCCAAAAGCCGGGTCGAGGCCATGATTGCCCGCCTTAAAGTGCTGGAAGAAAATACATGAGCAGCGCCAAAAATACGAGCGAAGCGGTCAGTATCCGTATCCTGGATCGCGACTACACCATTGGCGTATCACAAGAGGAGCGCGCCAGCCTGCTGACCGCGGCAAGGGCACTGGACGAGCGCATGCGGGAGATTCGCAGTGCAAACCGTATCGCGCCAATGGAGCAAATTGCCGTGCTTGCCGCACTGCATCTGGCACATGAGCTTGAGACCCAGGGCAATATCACCCTCAACAGCAATCAACGCATCCACCAAGCCCTGGATGCCCTGGAGTTGCGGATGAATTTTCTGGAAAGAACGGATACCCCCCGCTGAGCCCATTCACCCCGGCACTGGCCTGTGGCGCTATAATTGCCCTGCATCCTCTGCCTTGAGCGACAGCGCGCAAACATTCGCCTTGTCCCTTAAGAACGACACCGGGTTGGCCACCTCGCCAGGCGCGCATGTCCGCCACGTAGCGGAAAGCCCAAAGGCGCTCCAGCCTTCCCACTTGAACCCCGGGTTCAAGGTCGTTTCGCCGCATCGCCACGGCGGAGGATGTCACCCCAAGCCCGCAGCAAACTGCGGGTTTTGTGTTTAATCCCAAGGCAAGCCTATGCAAGCTGGCATCCCGGATCGCCATGAGTTGCGCCAACGTCGCCGCAGCATCCCGCCACATACCCGCACCCGCGCTGCCGATGCACTTGCCGGACAAATCCTGTCCCTACCCAACCTTGCAGCACACCGGTATATCGCCGGCTACTGGGCCGTGGATGGCGAAATTTCCCTGCACGCCCTGCAACAGCAACTGCCTGCCGCCGCTATCTGGTGCCTGCCCGTACTTGATGAAACCAGCAAACTGCTGAAATTCGCCCCATGGCGGCCGGGCGATGCACTTATCAATAACCGCTATGGCATTCCCGAGCCCGGGCATACCCACAACACCTTGCTCGATGCCCGGCAAATGGACTTGATTGTGCTACCACTGACCGGCTTTGACAGCCAATGCCATCGCCTCGGCATGGGCGGCGGCTGGTACGACCGTACCCTGGCCTTCCGTCAAAGTAGCGATGAACACACACCGATATTGCTGGGTGCAGGCTTTGACCTGCAAGAAGTCGCCTGCATTAATCCCTCTCCCTGGGATATTGCCTGCGACCATATCGCCACCGAAACTCGCCTGCTTACTCGCAGGGAATGAGGGAGTCTCCTGCGTTTTGCATTGGCAGAATCTATGCCTTGCCAGAAGCCCGCAAAGTGCGCTGGTCTCTGGATATCGACCCGCTGGATTTGCATTAGTTTTACGGTCAAAGTCATACGTGCAGCGACGCGGCAACGCATTGCTGTGATTATGGGCGCA
>NWQT01000044.1 GCA_002798295.1 Lysobacteraceae bacterium NML07-0707
CTCTACCCAAGCCTCAACCTCTGCCGGGGTCAGGTCAAATTGACGACTTGCCTCGGCCACCGTCGTCTTGCCCTGGATGATCTCAAGCACCAGCGCCGACTTGCGCCGTGCTGTCCAACGTTTGATTGCTTCGTCCATTACTGCACTCATTGGGTGTCTCCTCTAGTGAAGGTAACACCTGAGCAGGAAATCAGTGGGTCATTACATGACTCTTATAATTAAAAAATTTTGAACGAGCTCTCAGCCGCATGACTTGAGCAAAAAACTATGATGCATTACATCTTATCTAGGTGTGATGTTTCAACACGTTGTACCCGCAAAGCCCAGCCGGATAACAGGCGGCAAGTGCCCTGTGGCCGAGTGAGGCCGATGGAAGTTGTAATGATGTATCCAAGGTGCGAGTTCATCCGCACGATGCGCTGAGCTGGGATACCGATACGCATAAACCCATTTGCGCAAAGCTGTTTGGATGAAGCGCTCGGCTTTGCCATGGGTGCGCGGCGTATAGGGCTTGGCGCGAAGGTGCTTGATCTTCAGCCGTCGCAGCAGTCTGGCAAAGCGCTGCGACCGGTAGGCGGCTCCGTTATCGGTCATCACCCGCTCAACGCTCACGCCCAAGGTGCGGTAGTAACGCAGTGCGGCCAGCAGATGTGCGCAGGCACTCTTGGCGGTTTCATCGGGCAACACCAGGCTGAAGGCCACGCGCGAGTGGTCATCGATGGCCACATGATGCCTGCCAGACCGCACCGGGCGTGTGGCGAGTGCGATCGCCGGTGACGCGATGGCAGGGCTGGGCAAGCGGCTTGGCAGGCGCGAGCCACGGTGCTTTTGGACAGCTCCAGGCGCTCGGTAATTCGTGCGCAGGTCAGTCGCTGGGTGCGCCGCAGGGCTATGCGCGCTCGATCTTGCCCGCATCACTGTGCCGAGAGCTGTGCTGTGGGCGGGAGCTACGATCCAGCAGACCCGCCTGACCTTCAGCAGCAAAACGGCGCTGCCACTTGCGTGCGGCGCGGCAACTGATACTGGCTACCTGAGCTGCCGCGTTGCGGCTACCGATGCGGGAAAAGCAGATACTGGAGGTGCCAATGCTAGCCAATGCCCTGTGGTCGATGGATTTCATGGCGAACACAGTCTACGGTGGCCGTCGCTTCCGTACCTTCAAGGTACTGGACGAGGGCGTACGTACGTGAAGCCCTGGACATTGAGATTGACACCCGCCTGCCGGCCGAGCGCGTGATTCGCGCACTGGAGCAGCTGAAGGAATGGCGCGGCATGCCCAGCAAACACGCCCGGCATAACGCCAAACTCTGGCACATCGCCCGCGCCTGCTCCCCCTTCAAGTCCCAGCGCCTACTCTCGGACAATGACAGCGAGTTCAAGGCCGAGTTCACCCAGATCGTGCTCGATGACGGTGCCGTGCGCTGGCTGACCTATCCCAAGTGCCCCAGGATGAATGCCCATGCCGAGCGTTTCAACCGTACCCTCCAGGAGGCGTTCATCGAGTTCCACAAAGACTTGTTGTTCCAAGACATCAAAGCCTTCAACGACAAATTGCTCGATAACCTCATCTGGTTCAATGAATCCAGACTCTACTACGCACTCGGATTACGATCCCCCATGCAGCTCCTCGAAGACGAGCACCAGTGCAATGTATTGGCGGGTACAGTATATTCAAGCTGTGACTTGCCGCATTAGCTGCACCGATGGCTGCTCAAGCTGGGACACGCACCAAGTCAACCAGTAAAGCGATTACAAACTCTGGACTAATGGCAACATGCCATGTAGCGCACGAGATAACGTGACCCGAGACGTAGACAACCTATGCGAAGCCTCGACTATAGGTACAAACACCTTAAAAAACTCACCTGAGTATGAACAGAAATATCGCATACTATGCGATTTGGCGTCCCCACGGGGATTCGAACCCCGGTCGCAACCGTGAAAGGGTTGTGTCCTAGGCCTCTAGACGATGGGGACGTCGATGCTGCAAGTAATACCGGTGAGGCGCCGATATTGCCGTTTTGAAAAGAAAACCTCCAACCCATGTTGGAGGTTCTTTATGATGGCGTCCCCACGGGGATTCGAACCCCGGTCGCAACCGTGAAAGGGTTGTGTCCTAGGCCTCTAGACGATGGGGACGTCGTTTCTTGCAAAACTGATGAGGCAAACCAGTTTAGCGAATATTGGTGGAGCCAAGCGGGATCGAACCGCTGACCTCCTGCATGCCATGCAGGCGCTCTCCCAGCTGAGCTATGGCCCCACGTGCTGTGGAGTTGGAAATAATAGAGCCTTTTTTCAGGACGTCAATACTTTTTTCAAAAAATTTTCATCTTTTTGGCAAAACCTTGGCCGGGACGGCTTGCAGCGCCTGTCGGACATAGCCCTGCTCATGCAGATAGTCCAGCCATTTGGACAAAAAGGTGTTCATCTTCAGCCGGTGGTCGAGCATCACCTGCGGCGATGGCGCAAGCCCGAGCACATCTTGCCAGCGGCGGCTGACGTGGAAATGCGTGACTTCCGCCTGACGGGCGTCGTGATAGCAGCGGATGTGCGCGGCCGGGTCGGGGGTGCCGTGAGCCGCATCACGCATTTCATAGTTCAACGAAAGTTCGGTAGTGAAGCGATGCTGGCAAATAATCTCAAGCCGCAAAGGCAGCCGCCCAGCCGGTACACACAGGTACTGGCCTTCGGCAAGGACTGCCGGGGCAAGCAGGCGTTCGAGTTTGCGGTGGTTTTCAGCGTATAGCCCCATCAGCCAGCCAAGACGGCTGAGCTTGGGCAGGCGTTCGATGCGGGAGAGGACGGCACTCACGTGGATACTTCAGAACATTTCACGGTTGATACCCAACTCTTCCAGCACCCGGCTTGCGATTTCTTCAATCGAGGCATGGGTGGTGGACAGCACCGGGATGCGCTCATTGCGGAACATGGCTTCGGCAGCTGCCAGTTCGCGCCTGACGGTATGGGCTTCGGCATAACGCGAGTTCGGGCGGCGCTCCTGCCGGATTTGCTGCAGGCGGTCGGCATCAATGGTCAGGCCAAACAGCTTGTTGCGATAAGGCCGCAGGCGCGGCGGCAGACGGTCGCTTTCCAGGTCTTCATCGGTCAGGGGGTAATTGGCCGCGCGCACGCCATGATGCAGCGCCAGATACACGCAAGTTGGCGTTTTACCGGCACGCGAAACCCCCACCAGGATCAGGTCGGCATCGCTATAGTCCACGCGCATGCCATCGTCATGGGTCAGCGCATAGTTCATGGCATTGATGCGCTGGTGATAGCTGTCGAAATCGACAATGCCGTGCGCTCTGCCTACCCGTGGTTGGCGCTTGGCCTGGAACTCTTCTTCCAGCGGCGCGATAAACGGGGCGAATACATCCAGCATCAACGCTCCGCTTTCAGCCAGGATGGCGCTCAGCTCCTCGTCCACGCAGGTATTGACCACCACGGCGCGCATCCCTGCGGCCTCACCGGCTTTGCGGATGGTTTCGGCAGCGATACGCGCTTTCTCCGGGGTATCGACAAATGGCAAACGATCCTTGGCAAATTCGTGGTGGGTGAATTGGGTCAAAAGGCTCTGGCCAATGGTTTCAGCGGTAATGCCGGTGCCATCGGACACATAGAAAACCGGGCGGGTATGGGGCATGCGTACACTCCAGGACAAACAAGGCGGTTTAGCTTGCTAAAATAGCGCGTTGTCGGCACTGCCGCGCATCTTCCTCATCTCACTACCCAATGGAGCCTGCTTTGAGCGCCAACATTCTCTGGCTGAAAGACCTTCGTCTGTCCGATCTTGCCCAAGTGGGCGGCAAGAACTCCTCGCTGGGCGAAATGATCGGCCAGCTTTCCGATCTCGGTGTTTCCGTGCCCGGCGGCTTTGCCACCACGGCCGATGCCTTCAAGGCGTTCATCGCCCATAACGATCTGCATGCGCGCATCTATGACCGGCTCGCCAGCATCGATGTGGAAGACGTGCCTGCGCTGACCGCTGCGGGTGCGGAAATCCGCCAATGGGTCATTGATGCGCCGCTGCAACCGGAACTGGAAGCCGATATTCGCGCGGCCTATGCGCAAATGTCCAAGGAGGCCGGCAGCGAGAATCTGGCCGTGGCGGTGCGCTCCTCGGCAACCGCCGAAGACCTGCCCGATGCTTCGTTTGCCGGGCAGCAGGAAACCTTCCTCAACGTCACCGGCGCCGATGATGTGGTGCACAAGGTCAAGGAAGTATTCGCCAGCCTCTACAACGACCGCGCCATCGCCTACCGCGTGCATCACGGCTTCAAGCACGAGGACGTATTCCTCTCCGCCGGGATCCAGCAGATGGTGCGCTCGGATATCGGCGCCTCCGGCGTGCTGTTCACGCTGGATACCGAGTCGGGCTTCCGCGATGTGGTGTTCGTCACCGCCAGCTATGGCCTGGGCGAAATGGTGGTGCAAGGCGCGGTCAACCCGGACGAGTTCTATGTTTACAAGCCGACCCTGAAAGCCGGCAAGCCCGCCATCCTGCGCCGTTCGCTCGGCGCCAAGCAACTGCGCATGGTGTATTCGGATGTGCCCGGCGAGCGCGTGCGCACCGAAGACACGCCGCAGGATTTGCGCAGCAAGTTCTCCATCACCGACGAGGATGTGGCCGAGCTTTCCCGCCAAGCGCTGACCATTGAGCAGCACTATGGCCGGCCGATGGACGTGGAATGGGGCAAGGACGGCGCCACCGGCAAGCTCTACATCCTGCAAGCGCGACCGGAAACGGTGAAATCGCGCGCCAAGGCCACCCAGATCGAACGCTATACGCTGGAGCAGCGCGGCGAGGTGATTTGCGAAGGCCGCGCCATCGGCCAGAAGATCGGCAGTGGCACCGCGCGCGTGGTGCGCAGCCTGGAGGACATGAACCGGGTGCAGCCCGGCGATGTGCTGGTCGCGGACATGACCGACCCGGACTGGGAGCCGGTGATGAAACGCGCTGCGGCCATCGTCACCAACCGTGGCGGCCGCACCTGTCATGCCGCGATCATCGCCCGCGAACTGGGCGTGCCGGCCGTGGTCGGCACCGGCGATGCGCTCGATACCATCACCGATGGCGAGCCGGTCACGGTGAGCTGCGCCGAGGGCGATACCGGCTATATCTATCGCGGTGCGCTGCCGTTTGAGCGCAGCACCACCGACCTTGGCAATATGCCGCCGGCGCCCCTGAAGATCATGATGAACGTCGCCAACCCCGAGCGCGCCTTCGACTTTGGCCAGCTGCCCAATGCCGGCATTGGCCTTGCGCGGCTTGAGATGATCATTGCCAGCCATATCGGCGTGCATCCCAAGGCACTGCTGGAATACGACCGTCAGGACGCGGACGTGAAGGCGAAGATCGATGCCAAAATCGCCGGTTATGCCTCACCGGTGGATTTTTATGTTGACCGCCTCGCCGAAGGCATCGCCACCATCACCGCCTCGGTGGCGCCGAACCCGGTCATCGTGCGCCTGTCGGACTTCAAGTCCAATGAATACGCCAACCTCATCGGCGGCCAGAAGTACGAGCCGCATGAAGAAAACCCGATGATCGGCTTCCGCGGCGCCAGCCGCTATATCGACCCCAGCTTTGCCGAAGCCTTTGCGCTGGAGTGCCGCGCGGTCAAGCGCGTGCGCGAGGTCATGGGGCTTGACAATCTGTGGGTGATGATTCCCTTCGTGCGCACCCTGGACGAAGGCCGCAAGGTCATCGAAGTGCTGGCCAACAATGGCCTCAAGCAGGGCGATAACGGCCTGAAAATCATCATGATGTGCGAAGTGCCGTCCAATGCCTTGCTGGCCGACGAGTTCCTCGACATCTTTGATGGCTTCTCCATCGGCTCCAATGACATGACCCAGCTCACCCTGGGGCTTGACCGTGACTCCAGCATCGTTGCCGGCCTGTTCGATGAGCGTGACCCGGCAGTGAAGAAAATGCTGTCGATGGCGATCCAGGCCGCGCGCCGCAAGGGCAAGTATGTCGGCATCTGCGGCCAGGGTCCCAGCGATCACCCCGACCTTGCCCAGTGGCTGATGGACGAAGGCATCGAGTCGGTATCGCTCAACCCCGATACCGTGGTCGATACCTGGCTGAAGCTCGCCAAAAGCAAATCGGCTTGAGCCTTCAACACAGCCTTGACGGCACGCCGTTAGACTTTCACAAACGCCCCGCAAGGGGCGTTTGCCTTCCCGCAAACCGGAAATCCTTACCATGATGCAAGCCCCTGCCCCGGCACCCGCAACAGCGGCCAATCCCCTGCTCGACTTCCAATCCTGGCTCAGCGCCGGTGCGGCCAATAAATTGATTGACCTTCTGGCCGCACTGGCCATCGGCATCATCGGCTGGTGGCTGGCCAAGCGCCTGATTGATGTGCTCGACCGGGTCCTGCTGCGCTTTCAGGTAGACGACATTCTGCGCAGCTTCCTGCGCAATATCGCCTTTGCCGGGCTGATGATCGTGGTGGTGATTGCCGCCTTGCAAAAACTCGGCATCCCCACCACCTCGCTCCTGGCTGCACTGGGCGCTGCCGGTCTTGCCATCGGCTTGGCACTGAAGGATTCGCTCTCAAACATTGCTTCGGGCGTCATGCTGATCATGCTGCGCCCGTTCAAGGCTGGTGACAGCGTGCGCGTGGCCGGGCAGGAAGGCGTGATCGAGCAGGTACGCATCTTCACCACGACCTTGCGCACCTACCAAAACGAAGTGATCGTGATGCCCAATAGCGAAATCACCAAGGCGGCGATTGTCAACATCACCCGCCGCCCATTGCGCCGGATTGATCTGGCTGTCGGCATCGGCTACGAAGACCGCATCGACCAGGCGCGCGAGGTTTTGCTACAACTGGCCAAGAACCATCCCAAGGTACTGAAAAACCCGGCCGCGGCTGTATTGGTCACCGGCCTTGGCGAGAGCAGCGTGGATCTTTCCCTGCGCGCATGGGTGAAAAACGCCGACGTGCTTCAAACCCGTAGCGACCTGCTCGAAGGCATCCATCGCCAGTTCACCGATGAAGGCATCAGCATCCCCTTCCCGCAGCGCGACCTGCATGTCTATCACCACCAGAACCCCGGCAAGCCGGGCATGTTGCCGGACAAACTGCTGGAGCAGGCGGCCTCCGAGCAATAAACAAGCCGCTGCCTGAAGCAACGCCGCGCCGGATACCGCATCAGGCGCGGCGTTTTTCATGCCAATAGCGTCTGGCGGCTCAAGCCCCGGGCAGGGCAAAGGCCGCGATATGCTGGCGATAGTGCCTGAGTTCGGCCACGGATTCGCGGATGTCGCTGAGCGCGGTGTGCGCGCCCGCCTTGTGCAGGCTTTCCAGTACCTCTGGCGCCCAGCGGCGCGCCAGCTCCTTGAGCGTTGAAACATCCAGATTGCGATAGTGGAAATAACGCTCCAGCTGCGGCATTTGCCGGTACAGAAAGCGCCGATCCTGACAGATGGAATTGCCGCACATCGGTGAAGTGCGCTCTGGCAGCCATTGACGCAAAAAGGCCAGCGTCTGCGCCTCGGCCTCGGCCATCGGCACGCCCTCTTCCAGTACCCGCCGCCACAGGCCGGATTTGCCGTGCTGGTTGCGATTCCATTCGTCCATGGCTTCGAGCCTGTGCAGCGGCTGGGCGATGGCAAGTTCCGGGCCTTCGGCCAGGATATTCAGTTCGGCATCGGTGATGAGGGTGGCGATTTCCAGAATCTCGTCGCGGTCGGTATCCAGCCCGGTCATTTCCAGGTCGATCCAGATCAGGCGCTGTTCAGTAGGCTCGTCCATCAAGGCTCACGTATCAGGGAAAGGATTTGGCATGATAACGG
The DNA here is from genome assembly GCA_002798295.1 of Lysobacteraceae bacterium NML07-0707. Lineage (GTDB taxonomy): Bacteria > Pseudomonadota > Gammaproteobacteria > Xanthomonadales > Xanthomonadaceae > Solilutibacter. Next base: position 7,808 of record NWQT01000044.1, read on the forward strand.
CTGGCTCCGATACTTTTATTCCATGCTGTCCGATGCACTTGGCAATCACTATGCAATCCTCGCGGCGATGGTGACACCGGCGCTGCTGATCACTGCGACTTCCTCGTTGCTGATCTCGGCCAACAACCGGCTGGCGCGGGTGGTTGACCGGCTGCGCGCACTGATCCGCGAATGGAACAGCCTGCCAGCCCAATCCCGCGCGCATGCCGATGCCCAGATCGCCCGGCATCGCCGCCGCGCGCATCTGGTGCTGCGCGCCTGCCGGATGCTGTATCTGTCGCTCGGCATGTTCGTCGGCACCAGCCTCACGCTGGCGCTGGATGCCTTTGCCGATTTCCGCATGGGCATGCTCCCCACCTTGCTGGCGGTGGCCGGGGTCTTGTTGCTGCTCGGCGCCAGCCTGTGGCTATGGCGCGAAGTCAGCCTGTCGGTGCAGAGTTTTGATCTGGAGCTCGATCACGAGCTGGCCCAACATCGGCAGTAAGCGCTGCTGCCGACTTGCCGGCGCGCCTGGCAAGACGTTTTTGCCGGAAGTAATCACGCAATCGCTGCCCGGCCTCACCGGCCAGCACCCCGCCAGTGACTTCAATACGATGATTGTGGCGCGGGTCGTCCAGCAGATTGAACACACTGCCTGCGGCGCCGGTTTTCGGGTCGTAAGCGCCAAATACCACCCGTGCCAGCCGTGCATGAATCATCGCCATCGCACACATCGCGCACGGCTCCAGGGTGACATACAGGGTGCAGCCAGACAGGCGGTGATTGCCCAGCGCCTGCCCGGCGCGACGCATGGCGACGATTTCGGCATGAGCGCTGGGGTCGTGCTCGCTGATATTGCGGTTCCAGCCCTCGCCGACAAGCGCGCCTTCGGGGGAAACCACTAGCGCCCCCACCGGGATTTCATCATCCTCGCTCACCGCGCGCGCGGCCAGTTGCAGTGCCTTCTGCATCCAGTCGGCATCATCCAAGGCGTCCATCACACCTCCTGCAAGGCAAAACCCAGCCGCTGCATCTGCGCAACAAAACCGGGATAAGAAGTCGCCACATTGGCGGTATCGGTAATACGCACTTCCGCCTTGGCGCATTGCCCCAGTACAGCAAAACTCATGGCGATGCGATGGTCGCCCAGGCTGTGTATTTCACCGCCCACAGGCAAGCCACCGTGGATATCGGCGCCATCGGGCGTTTCCTGCACGGCAATGCCAAGCGCACGCAGGCCATCGGCCATCGCCCGGATACGGTCGGATTCTTTTACCCGCAATTCGGCCGCACCGCGGATACGGGTCGTACCACGGGCACAGGCGGCTGCGGCGAAAAGCACCGGAAACTCGTCAATCATGTCCGGCACCAATGCCATTGGCACTTCGATGCCGCGCAGCGGCGCAGGGCGAACGCGCAGGCTGGCGACCTCGCCCAGCGCGGTTTGCTGGCGATTTTGCAGCGCAATATCCGCGCCCATCATTTGCAGCACCTGCAATAGCCCGGTACGGCGCGGGTCGATGCCGATGCCGTGCAGGGTAATGTCCGAGCCCGGCACCAGGCTTGCCGCCACCAGCGCAAACGCGGCAGAAGAAAAATCCCCCGGCACCTCGATATCGCAAGGCGCAAGGCGCTGGCCACCGCGGATACGGGCAAAGCCGGGGCGATATTCAATCGCCACGCCAAAGGCGTGCAACATGCGCTCGGTATAGTCGCGGGTCGGGTGTGGCTCGCGCACGCAAGTCTCGCCTGCTGCCTGCAAGCCTGCCAAAAGCACCGCGGATTTCACCTGGGCACTGGCCACCGGGCTTGCATAGTCCATGCCCTGCAACTGCACGATGGGAGAAATGGACAGCGGCGGCCTGCCCGCTTCTGCCGTGCGGATATCCGCGCCCATCTGTGCAAGCGGCTCGCTGACGCGGCGCATCGGTCTGCTGCCAAGCGATTCATCGCCCAGCAATTGACAGGCAAATGGTTGCGCCGCCAAAAGGCCTGCCAAAAGCCGCATCGCCGTGCCGGAATTGCCGCAATCAAGCGCCAGCTGCGGCGCTTTGAGGCCATCGATGCCCACCCCATGCACGATGCGCTCGCCCGCAGCCGGTGTATCAATACGCACCCCGAGCTGCTGAAAAATCCGGGCGGTGGCGCGGGTGTCCTCGCCTTCGAGAAAACCTTTGATATGCGAAACGCCATCGGCCAGCGCGGCCAGCATGATGGCGCGATGGGAAATGGACTTATCCCCCGGCACCCGGATTTCACCCTGTAACGGGCGTAGTGGTGCAGAAGCCAGCCAGGCGGAGGAATGCGACTTAGGCATGACGCTGCTGAAACTCGCGCATGAAATCAATCAGGGCATCCACTGCCGTATCAGGCAATGCGTTGTAAAGCGAGGCGCGGATGCCGCCAACCCGTGCGTGTCCCTTCAGCCCGATCAGGCCGCAGGCGTTTGCCTGCGCCACGAACTGCACCTCAAGCTCGGCAGTGGGCAGAAAAAACGGCACATTCATATGCGAGCGATGTGCGGCGACCACCTGGTTGCGATAAAAGCCACCGGAGCCATCAATCGCTGCATAGAGCCTTTGCGCCCGCGCGGCATTGCGCGCACCGAATGCGGCCACCCCACCCTGCTCGCGCATCCAGCTCAAACATAGCCCCAGCAAATACCAGTTGAAGGTCGGCGGGGTGTTGAGCATCGAATCGCGCTCAAGATGAGCGCGGTAATCAAGCATCGGGGCACGCGGCTGACCTGCGCGCTCCAGCAGTGCACGCGCGGCAATCACTACGCCAATTCCGGAAGGCCCCAGGTTTTTCTGGGCACCGGCATAAATCAGCCCGTAGTCGCGCACGCGAATGGGGCGCGAGGCGATGCTGGAGCTGAAATCGGCCACCACCGGCACCTCCACCAGCAGCGGCATATTCAGCGCCACACCGTGGATGGTTTCGTTATCAGTGACATGCAAATACGCCGCACCGGCCGAAAGCTGCCAAGTCTCGCGCGCAGGCACATGGCAAAAGCCCTGCGCCTCGCCGGAAGCCACGATGCGGGCATCGACATACGGCGCGGCTTGCCTCAATGCCGTCTTGCCCCAGTGCCCGGTAATCAGATAATCGGCCACCTGCCCGGGTGCCGCCAGATTCAGCGCAATCAGCGCCTGTTGCAAGGTCGCCCCGCCCTGCATGAACAGCACCGCGTAGTCATCTGGCACCTCCAGCAATGCTCGCAAATCCGCCTCGGCCTGCGCTGCCACTGCCATGAAAGCGGCACTGCGATGGCTGATCTCCGCAACCGATGCGCCAATGCCCTGCCAGTCCAGCAGCGCCTGTTGCGCCTGACGCAATACGGGCTCAGGCAAAACGGCCGGGCCGGCGCTGAAATTGAATACCCGGCCAGCAGCAGACAGCGCCGGTTGCATTTATTTGACTCCGAACCAGAGCAGCGCCGCCAAAGTCGCGGCACTCAAAATAGCCGCCAACAGCAGCCACGGCACCTGCCAACGATGCGGCGGCAGGTTGTGCCCGGCTTCTGGCTGCGACACAGCCGTCGCCGGCTTTTGCGCTGCGGCCAGTGCAGAAGCCGATTTGCCCGGCGCTTCCAGCAGATAACGGCTGCCCGGCGCAAATGCCAACTGGTCGCCATGTCGCAGCTCGGCAAGCGCAACGCTTTCACCATTGAGCTGCACCTGATGTCCGGCGTTGAGCACTTCCAGCCACACCTGCGCTTGCTGGCAATGAATCTGCGCCAATATCCCCTGCTGGCCTTCGAGCACGATGTCCGCCTGCTTGCCACCAATTTTCAGCGTGCGCTCAAGTGGCAACGCCCGACCATGATCAGAGCCGCACAAGCCACGCAACACCGGCACCGGCTGCCTGGCTTGCGCATCAGATGCAGAAAACGCGGGCAATTCTTGAGCCGCACGTCCGCCCTCCTCGCCCACACACATTTCCACGCCTTCGCAGTGGATGCTGTCACCGGCGCGCAGCAAGGCCAGACTGCGCACCGGCCGGCCATTGACATGCACCCCGGCCACGCCCTCGGCCACATGCAGCCACAGACCACGCGCATCCAGGCAGAAATCAATCAGCGAGCGGCTACCCTCACGCGCCACCATCAGGCCGCGGTCAAAGTCCGGGTCACGGCAAAGCCGGCTCATGCCAGGATGCAGCGGCAGATCACTATGCTGGTGATCCGGGAAGCGCAGAATGAGTCGGGGTAGTTGGGGGGTATTCACCCGCCAGATTTTGGCATACCGCGCGCCAAATTGATTATCACGCCACACTACAATGCCGCTTTCCATACATCTTGGCGCCCGCAAACCATGAGCAATATCGATATCGTCCACCCAACCACACTCGAAATGGACAAAGCGCGCACCGCCGTTGACCAGGTGGCCGCCAAGCTGACCCGAGAGTACGGCCTTGACTGCCAATGGCAGGGCGATGAGCTGCACTTTCAACGTCTTGGGGTGAATGGCCGCATCCGCCTCATGCCACAGCAAGTGCACTTCAGCGCCAGCCTTGGCTTTCCCTTCTCGGCCATGCAGGACATGGTAGAAGCCGGCGTGCGCAAGGCACTGGCCGAAAAGCTCGGTTAAGCCCAGATTGGGGCGCTTGCAAAAAACACTTGGCAAATACCGGAAGCCTGCTTATACTGCGCAGCCTCCTTCGGGCAGTTAGCTCAGCGGTAGAGCATTGCCTTCACACGGCAAGGGTCGCAGGTTCGATCCCTGCACTGCCCACCAAAGGATTGAAACCCGGCAATGCCGGGTTTTTTTTAGGGTGAATTAGTTGTGCTGCATGGGAAGCAGTATCAACATAGAAGTAGCCTGCCAAGCCAGAGGCAACTCTCTCCCTGCTGCATGCACTGTGACCCGCCTCGCTCGTCTGCCGCCGGAACCTGCATCGCTGCCACGGCGCCTATGGCTACGAAAGCGCCAAGGCGCAATACGCTCCGTTTGACCGCTTGCAAGACCCCGACCCCGAAACCCGCGCCCACCTCGCCCGCGTCATCACCGGCACCTGCGGTGCAGAACAATGTAATGACCCACCACTTTCTGCACAGGTCATGCCGTAGCCTTCCCCGTCAAGTAGACAGTTGTAAAGGAGAATTTGCCCGTTCGCATTGTTGACGAAAGACGCTCGGTGGCAGGTTGCCAAGCGACTCGTGCGGGCGTTCTTCGTTGTAGCTTTGCAGCCAAAGGTCGGTGATGTCGCGCACCTGCTCAAGATCTTCGAACAGGTGCGCGTCCAGCACTTCGGTACGATAGGTTTTGTTGAATCGTTCAATGTAAGCGTTTTGGTTCGGCTTGCCTGGCTGGATGTAGCGCAGTTCGACGTGATGCTTGCGACACCAGTCGACCAGGCTTTGTGCGGTGTATTCAGGGCCGT
>NWQT01000045.1 GCA_002798295.1 Lysobacteraceae bacterium NML07-0707
GTGCGCATCAAGCGCGTGCTGACCGACAACGGCTCGGTGTTTCGCTTCAAGCTCTTCCGCGCTGTTTGCACCCGGCATGGCATCGTACAGAAGTTCACCAGAACCTACCGGCTCCAGGCCAACGGCAAGGCCGAGTGCTTCATCCAGTCGGCCCCGCGCGAGTGGGCATACGGCTGGACCTACCAGAACTCAGCCCAACGCGCCCAGGCGCTGCTCAGCTGGCAACACCACTACAACTGGCACCGACCACACCATGGCATCGACCCCCTACCGCCCATGAGCCGACTGCCCACGCCGAGAAACAACCGCTTGATACCTCACAGCTAGGCTGCCATCAGCCAAACGGTTTGATCCATGGGAGTATGACCGTGTCATGTATAGTAAAGTGCAACAAAGCTGAGTGTCTGTCAGATACCTAAAGGGGGCACATCTTCTCTCGGTTCGAGAAGCTGGATCTGATGCTTATCGGCTTCATCAACTTTTACGTTGATTGTCAATACGCTCAGAAGACTATGTTAACACTGCCCGGCTTGCTTCAATCCAAGTGTCGCCGAGTGTACTTCCCGGCTCCACAGGCTGGGGCGATAATGTCGCCAGCAAGCGCGCCTCATTCCTGGCGTGAGTTTGCCATCCAGCCTGCCGGCAATCATCCAACGGAAATTCCAGCCATGGCCGAAACGCTCCGCCACGAAAAAACCGTGCGCCAGCTGCGCTTGCTTTCTGATGCGCTTGATACCGGGCGTCTTGGGCCGGTCAAGCGCATGATCAATACGCTGTCGGCAGCGGAAATCGGCAATCTTCTGGAATCCCTGCCGCCGCCCAAGCGCAGCATCGTCTGGGGGCTGGTGGATGCCGAGGACGACGGCGAAGTACTGGTGCACGTGGGCGATGAGGTGCGCGAGAGCCTGATTGCCGAAATGGACAACGACGAGCTGGTCGCCGCCGTTGAAGACCTCGACATCGACGATTTGGCAGACCTTTACGAGGATTTGCCCGATGCGGTGATGAACGAAGTCATGAAGGCCATGGATCGCGAGAACCGCGAGCGCCTTGAGCAAGTGTTGTCCTATCAGGAGGACAGCGCAGGCCGCCTGATGAACCCGGATGTGGTGACGGTACGTGCCGACACTACGGTGGACGTGGTGCTGCGCTATCTGCGCTTGCGCGGCAAGCTGCCGGAGAATACCGACCACCTGTATGTGGTCAACAAGCGCCACCAGCTGATGGGCTGGGTGGCGCTGCAGGATCTGGTGACGGTCGATGGCGGCACCGCCATCAACCAGCTGATTGATGATGAACTTGAATCCATCCATGTGGATGAATCCAGCGATGAAGTTGCGCGCCGCTTTTCCGACAACGACTGGGTATCGGCGCCCGTGGTCGATGATGCCAATGTGCTGCTCGGGCGCATCACCGTGGACGATGTCATCGACATCATCCGCGAACAGGCCGAGCATCAGGCGCTGTCGGCTGCGGGTCTGGATGATGAAGAAGACCTGTTCTCGCCCGTGCATCGCGCCTTCCGTCGCCGCCTGATTTGGCTGGGCGTGAATCTCGTCACCGCGTTTCTTGCGGCCTCGGTGGTGGACAAGTTCGAAGGTGCAATCGCCCAGCTCACCGCATTGGCAGTGCTGATGCCGATCATCGCCGGCATGGGTGGCAATGCCGGTACCCAGGTGCTGACGCTGATGGTGCGTGGCCTTGCGCTCGGACAAATCGGCGCCAGCAACGTCCCCACCCTGGTCTGGAAGGAAGTCCGCGTGGCGCTGATCAACGGCGTGATTCTCGGCATCGTGCTGGGGCTGGTGGTGCTGCTCTGGTTCCGCAGCCCGGCACTGGCTGCGGTAATTGCCACTGCACTGACCCTGAACTTCTGCTTTGCTGCCCTGGGCGGCGTATTCGTGCCGGTCACCCTCAAACGCTTTGGCTTTGACCCGGCACTTGCCGGAGGCGTGATTCTTACCACCATCACCGACACCCTTGGCTTTCTCACCTTCCTCGGCCTTGCCACGCTGATTCTGCTCTGATGCCCCAATATGCCCCCAAACTTCCCGGCATCGCCATCATCGGCGGCGGGCCAGCCGGTCTGATGGCGGCCGAGACCATCCGCGCTGCGGGCATCGAGGTTGACCTGTTCGAAGCCAAAGGCTCGGTGGGTCGCAAGTTTCTGATTGCCGGAAAAGGTGGGCTCAACCTGACGCATTCCGAGCCGCGTCCGGCTTTTGATGCCCGTTACCGCGAGCGCGCCGAACAGGTAGGCAAATGGCTGGACGCCTTCGATGCCGGGACACTACGCACCTGGGCACAGGGCTTGGGGATTGACACTTATGTCGGCAGTTCCGGCCGGGTGTTTCCGCTGGACAGGAAAGCCGCTCCCCTGCTGCGCGGCTGGGTGCGCCGCCTGCGCGAAGCGGGCGTGCGCTTTCATGTCCAGCATCGCTGGCTGGGCTGGGATGAGGACGGCGCGCTGCGCTTTGCCATAGCCGAAGGTCAATACCGCTGCCATGCCGATACCACGGTGCTGGCGCTGGGTGGCGGCAGTTGGCCACAGCTCGGCAGTGACGGCGCCTGGTGCGGCCTGCTTGCCGGTTGCGGCGTGGACATCGCCCCCTTGCAAGCCAGTAACTGCGGTTTCGATATCGGCTGGAGCGCGCATCTTGCCAATCGCTTTGCCGGCGCGCCGCTCAAGCCCGTCGTGCTTGGCTGGCAGGATCTGCATGACCAGCCACACCGCCTGCAAGGCGAATGTATCATCAGCGAATATGGCATTGAAGGCAGCGCGATATATGCCGCCTCTGCCGAGTTGCGCCGCCTGATTGCCCGCGATGGCAGCGCCCGGCTACACCTTGACCTGGCGCCAGCGCGCAGCCTGGAAAAACTGATCGAAGCTCTGAGCAAGCCACGCGGCAAACGCAGCCTGGGCGAGCATATCCGTCGCCAAACCGGGCTGGATGCGGCCAAGACTGCACTGCTGTTTGAGGTGCTGGGCAAAAACCCGGCCGATGACAGCCTGCTGCTTGCGCGCACCATCAAGCATCTGCCGCTGACCTTGAAAGCTGCGCGCCCGATGGCTGAAGCCATCAGCAGCGCCGGCGGCGTGCGCCTTGAAGCGATGAACCAGGCACTGATGCTGGACGCCCGCCCCGGCGTGTTCTGCGCCGGAGAAATGCTCGACTGGGAAGCCCCCACCGGCGGCTACCTGCTACAAGCCTGCTTTGCCAGCGGCCTCATCGCCGCCCGTGGCGCGATAGCCTGGCAGCATCGCCAGCGCTGAAAGCCGGGCAAATAAAAAGGCCTGCAACGATTTGCAAGCCTTTGTTTTGTATGGTGGGCCGTGATGGATTCGAACCATCGACCAACTGATTAAAAGTCAGCTGCTCTACCGACTGAGCTAACGGCCCTTATGAGTTCCGGCCTTGGCCGGGCTGCGCATCTTACACAACATATCGGGTGTTGTCCAAGATTTTTGCATCTTTGAAGCCTTGCGCGCGCAAAACGCAGGCATCGCAGTGCCCGCAGGCGCGGCCGTCGCTATCGGCCTGATAGCAGCTGACGGTTTGCGAGAAGTCCACCCCCAGTGCCACGCCACGCTGCACGATCTCGCCCTTGCCCATCGCCATCAGCGGGGCATGGATGCGAAAGCCGCTGCCTTCAACGCCTGCCTTGGTGGCCAAATTGGCCAGATGCTCGAAGGCTTCGATGAAGGCCGGACGGCAGTCGGGATAGCCGGAATAATCCACCGCATTGACCCCGCAGAAGATGTCGCGGGCATCGAGCACTTCCGCCCAGCCCAGCGCCACCGACAGCATGATGGTATTGCGTGCCGGCACATAGGTGCTGGGAATGTCCTGGCCGATTTGGTGGCCGTCCTGGTCGGTAGGCACGGAAATATCATCGGTCAGTGCCGAGCCGCCAATGCTGCGCAAATCGATATTGACCGTCTTGTGTGCCACAGCAGCGGTCATGGCCGCCACGCGGGCGGCTGCGGCCAGTTCCGATTCGTGCCGCTGGCCGTAGGCCACCGAAAGCGCGTAAACCTCAAACCCCTGCGCTCGGGCGATGGCCGCGACCACGGCCGAATCCATGCCGCCGGAAACCAGCACCACGGCGCGTTTTTTTGCGGTTTGACTCATCGTCCCTGCTCCTCACCCCAAAGCTGTTTATGCAGCTGCATCTGGAAACGCACCGGCAGGCGGTCTGCAATTATCCACTCGGCCAGCTCCCGGGGCGGCAGTTGCGCATAACTTGGCGAGAACAGCACTTCACAACGCTCGGCCAGGCGATATTCCTTCAGCACGGCGCGCGACCAGTCGTAATCATCGCGCGAGCAAATCACGAACTTCACCTGATCCCTGGGCTGCAACAGGGCAAGATTTGGCCAGTGATTGCGGGAGGCCTCGCCCGAGTCCGGAGTTTTGACATCGACCACACGAATCACCCGGCTATCCACCGGGCTGATGTCGATGGCGCCTGAAGTTTCCAGTGATACTTCAAAGCCTGCATCGCAGAGTTTTTGCAGCAACGGGATGCAGCGCTTTTGCGCCAGCGGCTCACCGCCGGTGACACAGACATGACGCACGCCGTGACTGCGCACTTCGGCGACGATATCGTCAATCGTCTGCCACTGGCCACCATGAAAGGAATAGGTGGTATCGCAATAGCCGCAGCGCAGCGGGCAGCCGGTCAGGCGCACGAATACCGTCGGCCAGCCGACGCTGCGCGACTCGCCCTGCAGCGAGCAGAAAATTTCGGTGATACGAAGACGATCCGCCGCTGTTGCGGCGGATTCGGAGCTGACTTGATTCATGCAAGGATTTTATCGCGTCGGGAAAATCAATTCCCCAGGTTGCGCAGGCGCTGCTGCGCAGTGCGGGCAGCATCGGTGCCGGGATATTGCTGGGCAACGGCTTCAAGCGTGCGGCGGCCTTCGGCCTGTTGTTTCAGCCCGATTTGCGACAAGCCCACTTTCAGAAGCCCGCCCGGCGCCTTGTCATGACGCGGCCAGCGCTGCACCAGGGCCTTGAACTCATCCAGCGCCAGTGCGTAATTGCCGGTGACGTAATAGCTCTCGCCCAGCCAGTACACCGCATTCGGGGCATAGGGGCCGTTCGGATATTTGTCCAGAAACACGCTGAACAGCCGTGCGGCATCGGCGTATTGCCCGGCGCGCAGCGCCGAAAGTGCCGCTTCGTAGTTGGAGCGCTCATCAGGGGTCGCCGGCGTCGCAGGCGCAACGGCAGTTTCTCCGCCCTCCTCCGCTGCGGTCTGTGAAACCGCATTGCCATTTTCATCCACCACCACTTCGGTGGGCTGGCTTAAGTTTTCCAGCCGTTGCAGGCGGGCATCGACATCCAGATAACGGGTACGCGCACTGTTGGCCGCCTGCTCGTTCTGATGCTGGACTTCTTCCAGCTGGGCGCGCAGGGCGCGGATTTCCCCGCGCATTTCCTCAATCTGGCGCAGAAGCTCCAGCGCGGGCGAAGGCGCATTCGCCTGCTGCTCCAGTGCCGTCACGCGGTCGGAGATGCTCGGGCGGCGCTGCGCCTCGGCCGTAAACGGCATCAGCAAAGGCAGCGCAACGGTGCTGGCAAGCAGCAGGGAATACGTCTTTTTCATGGCGATCAGGGCACGGTGTAGTTGAGATCGGCGCGGCGGTTCTGTGACCAGCAGGACTCATTGGACTCACGGCACTCAGGGCGCTCTTCACCAAAGCTCACCACGCTGATCTGCGCCGGGTTGGCGCCTTGTGCCTGCAATGCCAGCGCCACGGCAGCAGCACGACGCTCGCCCAGCCCCAAGTTGTATTCCTGGCTACCGCGCTCATCGGTATTGCCTTCCAGCGTCAGGCGCGCCATCGGCCGGTCGCGCAGATACTTGGCGTGGCACAGAATCAGGCTCTGGAATTCGGGCTTGACGCCATCACGATCCAGGTCGAAATACAGCGAGCGCTGGCGCAGGCAGGCATCGCGATTCAGGTCTTCAATACCGTAGGCGCCCGGTGCCGGGGTATAAGGCGCGGGGCTGGTATCGGCTTGAGTGCCTGTGCTGGCAGCGCCTGTATTGGCGCTCGCCGGTGGCGGGGCGTCCTTGACTTTCTTGCTGCAAGCCACAACGCCAGTACACAACATGGCGGCCATCAGGATACGGGAGAGCTGGGACATCGGGTTGACTCCTTTACGGGCTGGAAACTATCAGGGGCGAGCTTCACGATAAGGCGACCAGGCCGGGTCACGGATATCGGCGCCGGCAGCGGGCAGGCGCTCACGTACCCTGCCATCAGTCGAGACAACATACAAGGCGCCGCCGGAGCCGGCGCGCCCGGCATACACCACCATCGCCGCATTCGGCGCCAGGCTCGGTGCTTCATCCAGGCTGCCCGGAGAAATCAGGCTCCAGCGCGGGCTGCCAAGGCTGCTGTCCATCAGCGCCACCCGATAGCTGTTGCCACCGCCCTGCACCATCACCATTTTCTGGCCATCGGCAGAGATGTCTGCATCGGTGTTATAGCCGCCCTGGAAGGTGACGCGGGTTTCGCCGCCGCCATGGGCCGAGGCGCGATAAATCTGCGGGCGGCCACCACGGTCGGAGGTGAAATACAGATGCGCGCCGTCATGGCTCCAGCTGGCACTGGTATCAATACCGGACTGGCGGGTGATTTGTGTCAACGCACGACTGCCCAAATCCATCACGTAGATTTCCGGGTTGCCGCTTTTGGACAGCGTCATGGCGAGCTTGCGGCCATCGGGCGAAAACGCCGGCGCACTGTTGATGCCGGCAAAACCAGCCACACGCTCACGCTGGCCGCTGCCCAGGTCTTGCACATAAATGGCCGAGTTGCCGCTTTCAAAGCTGACATAGGCCAGACGCTTGCCATCCGGGCTCCAGGCTGGCGACATCAGCGGAAAGTTGGAATTGGCGACCGTGCGCGCACGATGACCATCAGCATCGGCCACCATGATGGCGTAACGGGCATTCTTGCCAAGGCCATTGACGGCCACATAGGCCACGCGCGTCCAGAATGCGCCACGGGTGCCGGTGATTTTTTCATAGACTTCGTCGGCAATCTGGTGGGCGATATCGCGCAACGAAGTGGCCGGGCCGGTTTTGACCAGACCAATCACGCGCTCTTGCCTGGCAAGGTCAAACAGCTCGTACTGCACGATCAAGTCGCCACTGACCCGCCCCACCAGCAGCCACTCCTGCCCCAGGGTGCGCCAGAACGGGTAATTGACTTCACTGGCCGCGGTCGGGCGCTCGACCATGTCGCGCTCGGGCAGTGGCCGGAAGCGGCCGGAGCGCGCCAGATCCGCGCTGACAATCGCGGCGATTTCCGCGCCCTTGTCGCCACCGAACGGCACCACGGCAATGGCGGTGGCCGAATCACGGCCGCCGACCAGATCGACTTCGGCCTGCTGCGCCCAGCCAAGCCCGGTGTAAAACAGCAGCAAAGCAGCCATCAAAAAGCGTTTCATCAAAACGGTATTGAGTTTCATGAATCGGCAATCGCAGTCATTGACGCGGGAAAGATTAGCGCGCTTGCAGCGGCTTGATGAATGGCAGTTCAGCATCGGTATCAGCGCGAGGGATAGAAATTGACCACAAAGTCACGGATGGCAAGGTTTTCGTTGCCCTTCAGCGGCAATGGGCTGGCGCGCATCACCGCAGCTTCCACGCTGCGGCGATTGGCTTCGCTATACGGACAGCTGGCCTGCACTTCAGCCGAAAGCACCTCGCCCCCGGGCAAGAGGCGGATACGGATGGGGCAGCGCTGCCCAGGCGGGACTTCTTCCGGGCGGCGCCATTGTTTTTCAATCTCGCCCACCACCAGTGCCAGCCATTCTCCGCGGGTATCACGCCCCTGCCCTTGAGCCGCACCAGAATTTCCGCCTGCCCCGGCACTGCGCGCGGCCGCACGCGCCTGGGCATCGGCCTGTTGCTGGGCACGGGCTTGGGCCAACGCCCTGGCGCGCGCTTCACGCTCGGCGCGGGCTTTGGCATCGGCTTCGGCCTTGGCACGGGCTTTGGCTTCCTCCTCGGCTCGCCGGCGACGCTGCTCGGCCTCGGCGCGAGCACGCGATTCACGTTCAGTGCGCGCCCTGGCTTCTGCCTCGGCCTTGCTGCGGGCTTCGCGCTCGGCACGCTCGCGCGCCTGCTGTTGTTCGGCCTGACGGCGTTTTTGCTCGGCCGCCTGCTGTTCCTGACGACGTTGCAGCTCGATTTGTTCCTGACGGCGGCGCGCCTCCTGCTCGCGCTCGCGTTTTTCACGGTTGAGCGCTTCGCGGCGGACTTCTTCCTGCTCGCGATTGTCAGGCTTGGCCTCTGGCGGTGGCGATGCCGGTTGCGGCGGCGTCGGCGGCGCTTGCGGGACAGGTTCGGGCTCGGGCGGCGGCGGCGGACTGGCATCGGCCTCATCCAGTGCTTCGGGCAAGGGCGCGGGCTCAGGTTCAGCGACCGCCACTTCGGCTTCCTGGCGGTTGGCCAGCACGCGCTGCATGCGTGCGGACAAATCGCCCGCATCCACCATGGTGGCCTCCACCACTGGCGCCCCGGCGGCAGGCTCGGCGGTTTTGCGCAGCCAGCCAAAACCGATGAAGATCAGCGCAGCCAGCAACAGGTGCAGGACAGTCGCCAGCACCACCGCCTGTACGGTATCGGCGCGCGACTCCCTCATCGCCGGGCGCTCTCCTTGGGCGTACTCATCAGCCCCACGCGCGGCACACCTGCGCCTTGCAGGTCGCTCAGCACCTCATACACGGTCTGGTAGCTGGCGTTCTGGTCGGCGGCCACATAGACCGCTACCTGCGGGTTCTGGCGCACGAATGCCGCCACGCGCGCGAGCATTTCCTGATAGGGCATTTCGCGGTTGGCATCGCCCTGGATGGTCAGGAAAGTGCGGCCGCTGCGGTCAACACTCACCACCACCGGGTCTTCCTTGTTCTGAATGGATTTGGCCTGCGATTGCGGCAGCTCCACATCCACGCCCAGATTGAGCAGCGGCGCGGTCACCATGAAGATGATCAGCAACACCAGCATCACGTCGATATACGGCACGACGTTGATTTCGGCCTTGAGTTTGCGCTTGCGATAGCGGCGGGTCATGGCCGCTTACTCCGCCTGACGTTGCAGGATGGAAGAAAACTCCTCCTGGAAGGCTTCGTACTTGACCGCCACCCGCTCCACCCGGGTGGCATAGCGGTTGTAGGCCCAAACGGCGGGAATGGCGGCAAACAACCCCATCGCGGTGGCGATCAGCGCCTCGGAAATCCCCGGCGCCACGGTGGCGATGGTGGCTTCTTTGACATTGGCCAGCCCCTGGAAGGAAATCATGATGCCCCAGACCGTGCCAAACAGGCCGACATAGGGGCTGATGGAGCCGACATTGGCCAGGAATTCCAGGTTGCGTTCCAGCCCGTCGATTTCACGCGATGAGGTCGCGCGCATCGCGCGTTGCGCAGCCTCCAGTTGCAGGCGGCCATCTTCAAGCCCGCGGCGGCGACTTTTGTTGAACTCGCGGAAACCAGCCTCGAATACCGCTTCCAGCCCGCCCTCGGCATTGCGCTGGGCGCTGTCATAGAGCTTGCCAAGCTCCGTGCCCGACCAGAAGCGCTCCTCAAACGCATCGGCTTCCTGCAACGCCCTGTCCAGCACTTTTTTCTTGCGCAGGATAATCACCCACGAGGCGATGGAGGCCAGCAACAGCAGCAGCATCACCAGCTGCACCGGCAGCGAGGCATGCATGATCAATTGCCACATATCCAGGTCGGTGGACAGGGTGGCCGCACTGCCTGCGCTTTCATTGGCGGCCACGGCAAGCGCACCCTCATCCAGTGACTGCGTGGTGACTTGCAGGGCGGTTTGCATCGCTTGCATCCGGGAGGCTCCTTATCGGTTTACATCAAAATGGGGGATCAGTTGCGCCAGTAGCGCATCGGGTATGGCAACCGGGCGGAAACTATCGGCGCTGACCGCAGCGATTTTCACCTCGGCATCCAGAAGTACACGCCCGTCGCAACGAATCTCCTGGGCAAGCACCAGGCTTGCCCGGCGGCATTGTGCGCCCGCCACGCTGACTGAAAGCAAATCGTCCAGCCGTGCCGGGGCGCGGAAATCAATGCGCATGGCGCGCACCACGAAAGCCAGACCATATTGCCGGCGCAAAAGTTCCTGACCGTACCCAATGCTGCGCATCCATTCGCTGCGGGCGCGCTCCATGAAGGCCAGATACTGGGCGTGATAAACCACGCCACCGGCATCGGTGTCTTCCCAATAAATGCGCACCGGCCACTCAAAACCACTCATGGCGCAGGCTCCTGAAACAAATCGGCCGCCGTAGGGTGCGGGGTAAAGCCCAGATGTCGCCAGGCTTTGTGTGTTGCCATCCGGCCACGCGCGGTGCGCACCAAAAAGCCTTGCTGGATGAGATAGGGCTCGATCACATCTTCGAGCGTGCCACGCTCCTCGCTGAGCGCCGCCGCCAGTGATTCCACACCCACCGGGCCACCATCGAAATTCTCGATAATCAGATGCAGCAGCCTGCGGTCAAGCTCATCAAAGCCTTCCGGGTCCACTTTCAGCATCTGCATCGCCGCGGCAGCCACATCGCGCAGGATGCGGCCATCGGCACGCACCTGGGCATAATCGCGCACCCGGCGCAGCAGGCGGTTGGCAATACGCGGCGTGCCACGCGAGCGCCGGGCGATTTCTGCCGCCCCATCGGCAGCGCATTCAATGCCAAGAATCTGCGCCGAACGCTGCACGATGCGGGTCAGCTCTTGGCTTGAATAAAACTCCAGCCGCTGCACGATGCCAAAGCGATCCCGCAGGGGCGCCGTCAAAAGCCCGGCACGGGTGGTCGCGCCAATCAGGGTGAAAGGCGGCAAATCCAGCTTGATGGAACGCGCCGCCGGGCCTTCGCCAATCATGATGTCGATCTGGAAATCTTCCATCGCCGGATACAGCACTTCTTCCACTACCGGCGACATGCGATGGATTTCATCAATGAACAGCACATCATGCGGCTGCAAATTGGTCAAAAGCGCCGCCAAATCCCCCGCCCGCTCAATCACCGGGCCACTGGTGACACGCAAATTCACACCCAGCTCATTGGCGATGACATTGGACAGCGTGGTCTTGCCAAGCCCCGGCGGGCCAAAAATCAGCACATGGTCGAGCGCCTCACCACGGCGCTTGGCCGCGTCAATGTAAATCTGCATCTGCTCGCGTACCGGCGCCTGCCCCAGATAGTCGGCCAGGCGCTTGGGGCGCAGACTGGCATCAGCGGCATCATCTTCACGGGTAGCAGCAGGTGCAATCAGGCGGTCAGTATTCATCACCGGCAAGTTTGACATGGAAGTGAGCCGATTGCGCCCTGCCTTGCCTGCCCATCTTGCCGACTTGAGCATCACAAGAGAGCTCACAAAACAAACCCCAAGGCTGTTACCAGCCTTGGGGACTGTCTTTGAAGTTCAAGTCAAGCCGGTGGAAGTCTTGGCCTCCACCGGCAGTGGCTCAGAACTTAAAGGTGAAGCGGGCATGGGCGCCGTGGTCGTTGCCTTCATCGGCATACTGGCCGCTATAGCCCACTTCCAGCAGGCTGCGCTCGCTCATGCGGGCGGCAAGCCCCAGGTCAGCCACAGTGGCCTTCT
>NWQT01000046.1 GCA_002798295.1 Lysobacteraceae bacterium NML07-0707
ATTGCCATACCCGGCAATGGCTGGGCTGGCATCTCTCACGCAGCGGCAAGGCCAGTACCGCGGTGGCGTCATTGGAGCAGGCACTGATTGCCCGCTATGGCACGCTCGGGCGTGTGCCTGAGCCGTTTCTGCTGCGTTCGGACAACGGCCTGGTCTTCACCAGCCGCGATTACACGCGGCTGGTTCGCAGCTACGGACTGCAGCAGGAATTCATCACCCCGCATTGCCCGCAGCAAAACGGCATGGTGGAACGCCTCATCCGCACCCTCAAAGAGCAATGCGTACACCGTCATCGCTTTGAGAGCCAGCAGCATGCCATGCGTGTGCCGGGCGACTGGATCCAGTTCTACAATCACCGACGCCCGCATCAGGCGCTCGGCATGAAAACACCCGCTCAAGCGTATGCTTTAGCAGCCTGACCTGTGCAGAAAGTGGTGGGTCATTACATAACTCCAGAAAGACTCGATACCGTTGACGTGCCTGGAGCCTTTGACGAACTCGTTGTTGCCGTGATTGCCCCGAAAGTGCTTGTCCAAGCCCAAGTCAACCAGCCCATCGCAGCCTCGCCAGCTGTCGGTGTGGATGATGTTGTTCGGGTTCACTTTACCGCGGATGATGGCTTGCAACGTGGTTTTGGAGGCATCGGGGACGATTTCGGTATAGACACAATCGCCGCGCTTGAGTCGGCCAAAGACGATGGTTTTTCCACCTGCGCCACGTCCACGTTTGCTCCGGATGCGCTTGGGGCCGAAATAGGATTCATCGGCTTCAAGCTCGCCCGAGAACGGAGACTGCGCAGCGCATTGCTGAGCAGGCGGACACGGATGCGTTGCTACACCGCATTGACCGAACGCACGGAGAGACTACACAACTGTGTGACATCCGTGGCGGTCAAATCCATGGCAAACAGGCGCAAAAGGTGTCGAAACTTGGCCTCACTGATTTTTGAATGGCGGTAGTACTTCGTTTTTACTTGTCATTTCACGAAGTTAGCATGTGACATGAACACATGTTTGCTTCCTAAGCCCCGAAAAGATTTTTTGGGAGAGCGCTTGCCGTGGGAGAATGGATAGCTTGTTTCCTTGGTGTTTTTCCATGCGTCTTAACAAATACATTGCCGAGAGTGGTTTTTGCTCGCGCCGCGAGGCTGACCGGCTGATTTCCGCAGGCCGTGTCACCATCAACGGCCAGCGTGCGCGTATTGGCGATGAGCTGGCCGAGGGCGATACGGTATTGGTGGACGGGCAAAAGCTGGAGCGCCGCAGTGTGGCTCAGGGCAAGCGCCAGCATGTTTATATCGCGCTCAACAAGCCGGTGGGCATCACCTGCACGACCGAAGAATCAGTCAAGGGCAATATCGTTGATTTTGTCGGGCATGAGCGGCGGATTTTTCCGATTGGCCGTCTGGACAAGGATTCGGAAGGGCTGATTCTCCTGACCAGCAATGGCGATATCGTCAATGAAATCCTGCGTGCGGAAAACAAGCTGGAAAAAGAATATCTGGTGGCGGTCAATCACGGCATCACCCAGGAATTTTTGCGCGGCATGAGCCGCGGGGTGCCGGTACATGGGCAAATCACCCTGCCGTGCAAGACCGCAAAGATTGGGCCGGTGGGTTTCCGTATCATCCTGGTGCAGGGGTTGAACCGGCAGATCCGCCTGATGGCCGCGCATTTTGGTTATCGCGTCAAGCGCCTTTTGCGGGTGCGTATTGGCAGTGTCAAGCTGGGGCATTTGAAGCCCGGGCAGTGGCGAAATCTCACTGATGCCGAGTTGCGTGCGCTTCTGCCGCATCGCACGCAGTGGTAACCAGGCTTTGATGTTGCAGCGCGGCGCGCAATTAGGCGGCTGCGCTTTCATACTCGGTCAAAACCGTGAGGGGGTGGCCGATGCGCGATGAAAATCTGCACCACAGTGGCGATGAGCAGCCAGTACGCCCGTTTGTGGTGCCTGCGGTGGATCTGGATTTGGGGGCGCCCTGGCGTTGGCTGCGGGCAGGCTGGCAGGATATGCGTCGCGCGCCGGGGCTGACCTTAGTTTTTGGCAGCGTGATTGTATTGGTGAGTATGCTGATTTCGCTGCTTGCCTGGCAGTTGGGGCGTTTTGCGCTACTGGCAACCCTGCTTTCGGGCTTTGTATATATCGCCCCGCTGATTTGTGTGGGGCTGTATTGCGTCAGTCGTGGGTTGGAAAAAGGCCGTATCCCGAGGCTTGCTGATTCTTTTGTGCTGGCTCGCCGGGTTTTGGGGCAGGCAGCGATATTTGCCCTGGGGCAGGGGGTGATTATTCTGCTGTGGGCGCGTGCGGGGATGGTCATCACTGCACTTTCACCCACAGTGGAAGGCGACCAGCGGGCGATGCTCGAATATCTCCTGATTGGCTCGTTTGCGGGGGGTGTCTTTGCTGCGCTCACCTTTGCAGTGGCGGTGATGTCGCTGCCGCTGATTGCTGACCGCGAGGTGGATATGGTCACCGCCTGCATTTCCAGCGTGAATGCGACCTTGCGCAACAAGTTCACGTTGGGGTTGTGGGCGTTGATTATCGTGGCGTTGACGCTGCTGGGGTTTGCCACCGTATTTATCGGGCTTGGCATCATCATGCCATGGCTGGCTTATGCCAGCTGGCATGCCTACCGGGAAACGCTGCGACCA
This sequence comes from Lysobacteraceae bacterium NML07-0707, assembly GCA_002798295.1. GTDB lineage: Bacteria > Pseudomonadota > Gammaproteobacteria > Xanthomonadales > Xanthomonadaceae > Solilutibacter. The sequence continues at coordinate 2,652 of NWQT01000046.1, forward strand.
GAAGCCTGGCCGGAATTGCCATAAGCCCAAGCCCGCTCAGTCAGGCATCAGCCGCAGGATGTATTGCGGCAGCTCATCCAGGCAGTCTTTGCTGATATGGCCATGAGCCTGGCTGATGGCGGTGGCCAGTGGGCTTTCGGGGTCGGTTTCGCCGCCGGTGCAGAACAGCACCGGCAGTTGTGGCAGGGTTTGCCGGATCAGGGCAAAGGCATCCTCGCCGCCAAGACCTGGCAGGCGCGAGTCGCAGATGGCCAGTGTCCAGTCATGGCGCTCAAGTGCCGCTTCAAGTTCATGGCGCAGCTCCACCCGTACCAGTTCGCAGTCGATGCCCGCATCCTCCAGCTCAAACCCGATGAGTTCGGCATCGGTGCTGTTGTCTTCAATCAGCAAAATGCGGATGGGCTTCATCGGTGTTCAATGATGTTCGGGTGACTGGTTGAATACTGCCCAGAAGCGCCCCAGGGTTTTGACCGCTTCAAAGAACTGCATGATGTCCACCGGTTTGACCACATAGGCGTTGACGCCCAGATTCCAGCTGCGGGCAAGGTCGGATTCTTCGCGCGAGGAGGACAGGATGACCACCGGCAGCGCTTTGAACTGATCGTTTTCACGCAACTGTTGCAGCACTTCCAGGCCGTCCATGCGCGGCATTTTGATGTCCAGCAGCAAGACCGCAGGCTCGCCGGGCTCGCGGTTTGCAAACTGGCCGCGGCGCAGCAGATAGTCCATCACTTCCACGCCGTCCTCCACGTGCACAATCGGGTTGGCGAGATTGGCTTCGCGCAGGGCATCAATGGCCATTTCCGCATCGGCGGGGCTGTCTTCGGCCAGCAAAATGGGGCGAATGTCTTTCATGTCGTTTGGGTAAATCAGGATGCAGTGGCGCCATCAAGCAGGGATGGCAGGGTAAAGCGGAAAATCGCGCCCTTGCCGGGGGCGGCTTCGGCGCTGATTTGGCCGCCGTGGCGTACCAGCACGCGCTGCACATTGGCAAGGCCGATGCCGGTGCCGGGAAATTCGCTGGGTTTGTGCATGCGCTGGAACACGCCAAAGAGCTTGCCGGCATAGGCCATGTCAAAGCCTACGCCGTTGTCGCGCACGGTGAATTCGTGGCTGCCATCGGCAAGCCGCTGGTGGCTGACCTGGATATGGGTGACTTCGCGCGGGGCGCTGTATTTCACTGCATTGCCCAGCAGGTTGCCCCATACCTGGCGCATCATGTTTTCATCGGCAATCACCATCGGCAGCGCCTTGATGTCCCATTCGATATGCCGCCCCGGGGTTTCGTTCTGGGCATTGGCATCGAGCAGGGCGCGGGTTTCTTCCACCATCGACTGCATGTCCACAGGTTGCAGGCGCAGTGCGCTGCGACCCAGGCGCGAATACACCAGCAGATCATCAATCAGCGTGGCCATGCGTTTGGCGGCGCTGTCGATGACCTCCAGATAATGGCGGCTCTTGTCATCGGCGCCATCCCCCAGCTGTTTGCCCAGTTTTTCGGCAAAGCCGGAGATATGCCGCAGTGGCGAGCGCAGGTCGTGGCTGACCGAATAACTGAAGGCTTCCAGTTCGCGGTTGACATCGGAAATCTGCTCAATCTTGCCCCGTAGCTGCTGGTTGAGCTCGGAGATTTCGGTCTCGGCGGCCTTGTGGTGGCTGATATCACTCAAGGTCAGTAGCGTCACTTCTTGCTGATAGCCGGGCAGGGACATGCGGCAGGCATTGAGCAGCATGGTGCGTTCAATACCATCGCGGGTGGTTTGCCGAAGCTCGAAATCCCACAATTCGCGGCCACGGCTCAATACATCGCGCAGGCGCTGGAGGATTTCCAGACCCGCCCAGGCGCCGTTGCCAATCTGGCTGATGTCTTGCCCGTCGATATCCGGCGACTGCTCGCTGCTACTGCCATATAGCTCGGCAAAGGCGGCGTTGTGCATGATTACGCGCTGCTCGCCATCGAGCAGGGCAATGGGCTCGCGGATGGCCTGTACCACGGCAAGTGCGCGGGCGTTGGCGGCCATCAGCGCGCGCTCGGCATGTTCACGGCTGGTCTGCTGGCGACGCAGCATGCCAAGCAGCGCCATCAGCAAGGCAAGCTGCACCAGCATGCTGATGAGCGAAATCCGCTGGCCGCGCTTGTGCAGCGCTTCAGTCTGCCGGGACTGGGTCATGAAAATCTGCTGGCTTTCCCGGCGCACTTCATTGGCGATGGTATTCATCGCCATTTCGTCGGACATCATCGCCAACAGGCGCTGGCGCTCCTGGCTATCGGTGCTTTGCACGATGCGCTGGCTGATGTCCAGGCGCTGCTCAAGACGCCCTTGCAGATTGCCGATGCGCAGTTGCTGCTGTATGCCCAGGGAATCGCTTTGCTCGCTCAGCTCGCGCACCAGTACCGGGATATTGGCCGTGCTTTGGGCAATCCGGCTGCGCATTTGTGCATTGTCCGCACCGGCGGCAATGCTGGCGGCGGCCGCTTCCAGATTGCGCGCTTCATAAAGCAGACGGCTCAAGGCCGCATCGGTGCGGCTGCCATCGGTGAGCGCCTGCTCGGCGTTCTGGATGCGCTGATTCATTTCCCGCAGCATCCAGAACGGCATGATGATGATGGCGGCTACGGCAACAAACAGCAGCCAGTGGTAGCGTCCGTAGTTCATCGCTGGCGGCTCATGCAGCGGCCAGCAGCTCGGCCACGGCGCGCTTCATCGCGCTGCGCTGGAGAAGGAAATCCCATTGCGTGCCGCCCATTTGCCGCCACAGCATGGCCGAGCGAACCGCTGCCAGCAGCAGGGCACGGATGTCGGTGACCACATCATTGCGCCCCAGATAATGCGGATTGCCCTGCACCATCACCTTGGGGCGCAATGGACTTAGCGCCCTGGCATACAGGCTGCCCAACTCGCGCAGGATATCCGGGTGGGTGCTGCCATCGTTCTGTGCCTGTGGCGCCAGCCGGCTGATTTCCCGGCGCACCATGTCGATGGATTCGGGGCTGCGCTCGAAATTGCGCTCCAGTTGCAAGACCGAAAGCGCCAGCCGCGGCAGTTGCGGGTCGGGTGTTGCGCCATGCAGATAGTCATGCAGGCTGCGCAAGCCCGAATCAAGCGCATGGATGCCGCCATAGACAGCGGCGGTGGAGTCGGCCTCCAGCCGGAACACGCTGTCGATGGCCGTGCCCAGATACTGCTGGTCAACCCGGCCGTTTTCGGCCAGATGCCGCACTTCCTTGAGTGATAGCAAAATCCCGGCCAACGCCAGTGTGCGGGAGGACATCAAATCAGCATTCATGCGTGCAGAGAGTTCCTTGTGTGAGCAGGGTGTTGAAGTTCTCGCGCTCCAGCGGCGCATCGCAGGCGGCAATCACCGCACCGCCCAGGCATTCTTGCCCAAGATAAAGCACCAGTGATTGACCTGGCGTGACTGCGCGCTGCGGCTGGTCGAAAGTCACCAGCAGGCTGCCATCATCGCCCACGCTCACAGCGCAGTCCTGGTCGGCCTGGCGGTAACGGGTTTGCGCCGTGCAGCGGAACTGCCGGGCAGGGGGCGCGCCGGCAATCCAGTGCGCAGGTTCTGACAGCAGTTGCTGCGACATCAGCCAGGGGCTGTCCACACCCTGGTCAACAAACAGGATATTGCGAGCCACATCCTTGCCGACCACATACCAGGGCAGTGCCGGGCGGCCTTTCACGCCGCCGATGGCAAGGCCGCCGCGCTGGCCGATGGTATGGAAAAACACGCCCTCATGCTGCGCCAGCACACTGCCGTCCACCGCATGCACCTCGCCTGGCTGCATCGGCAGGTACTGGCCAAGAAAGCTGCGGAAGTCACGCTCGCCAATAAAACAGATGCCGGTGGAGTCTTTCTTTTCTGCGGTGACAAAACCGGCTTCTGCGGCGATGCGGCGTACCTGGGGCTTGGGCAGCTCACCGACCGGAAAGCGGGTCGCGGCCAGCTGCTTTTGTCCCAGTTGATGCAGGAAATAGCTCTGATCCTTGCTGCGATCCACGCCGCGCAGCAGCCGGTAGCGGCCATCGACGCAATCAGTGCGCGCATAGTGGCCGGTGGCGATGAACTCTGCGCCCAGCGCATGGGCGGCATCCAGGAAGTGTTTGAACTTGACTTCGCGGTTGCACAGTACGTCCGGGTTCGGCGTGCGTCCGGCAGCGTATTCGTCGAGAAAATGCCGGAATACCCCATCCCAATATTCTTTTGAAAAATCGCGGAAATGGATGGGAATACCGAGCTTGCCAGCGACCGCCACCGCATCGCGGCGGTCGTCCTCGGCGCGACATTCGCCGCTGCCATCATCGGCCCAGTTCTGCATGAACAGCCCGGCCAGCGGCTCGCCGGCGCGTTGCAGCAGCAAGGCGGCAACCGAGGAGTCCACCCCCCCGGACAGACCAACGATGGTGCGCGCCTGGCTCATGAAAGCTGCGTCATCAGTGACAGCGGATATACCCGCCCGGCCTGCCAGTCGGCCACCACTTGCCAGACCAGCGGGCTGCGATGGCGGGGCGTGAGCGCCTGCAATTCTTGCGGTGTCCACCACACTGCACGGACGATGCCTTCATCGAGTTGGCGGCTTTCGTCAAAGGCCAGAGCCTCGCCACAGAAGGCGAAGCGCAGGTAATGGCGGCCGGTTTCCGGCGCTTTCCACTGGTAGGCGCCGATGAAGCCGGTCAGGCGAATATCCCAGCCGGTTTCTTCGCGCGCCTCGCGCACCGCTGCCTCCAGCAGGCTTTCATCCGGCTCCAGATGCCCGGCCGGCTGGTTGATGACCAACTCGCGGCCCCCTGCGGTTTCTTCCACGCACAGCAGCTTGCCGTCCCTGACCACCACGGTGGCAACGGTGACATCGGGCTGCCAAAAGCGGCCTTGGCGATAACTCATGGCGGACAAAGAATATGGGAAGGCGGCCATTATCGCGGTTGGCAGGTGAATGCGTCCATTCGCGGTGTGGCTTGAGACTCAAGCGATTTGCCTTCATTGGCAGGTTAAGCGTTTTTCAATGCCGGGATTGCGCCCGGCAGCGCACCCACTTTCTTTTAAAAGAAAGTGGGCAAAGAAACTGCCCTGGCTGACGCGCTTCGCTACGCGAAGTACCCTGCGTTCCTCGCGCCCAATGGCGGCAGGGCAAACTCGCATCGCTACGCGCTGCTCAAACATGCCCTGCCTTCTTCCATTGGTCGCTGCGGTACTCGGCGCACCAGAACAGGGCAAAAAATCAAAAGCAACCGCAACCGCCAAAATCACGGCCAATGGCAATGAAAGCTCTATAATCCCCGGCCATGTCAGGTCATGAACACGAGCGCGAGCACCATCACGGCACCACGGTAGAGGTCGCGCCGCCGCGGCTTGAGCGCCCGCCGATGTACACCGTGATGCTGCTCAATGACGATTACACGCCGATGGATTTCGTGGTGGACGTGCTGATGCGCTATTTCGGCATGGGCGAGGAGCAAGCCACCCAGGTGATGCTGCATGTGCATACCCGCGGGCGTGGCATTTGCGGGGTGTATAGCCGGGAAGTGGCCGAAACCAAGGTGGCACAGGTGAACGGATTTGCACGCAAGCACCAACACCCGCTTCTGTGTGCAATGGAAAAAGCCTAGGTTCGTCCCCATATCGCAGCTTGAGCGATCAGCAGGATTACCGCCATGTTTTCCAAGGAACTTGAACAAAGCATCCACCGTTCGTACCAGCTTGCACGCCTGGCACGTCATGAATTCATGACAGTCGAGCACTTGCTGCTGGCCTTGCTGGAGGATGCCGATGCACGCGAAGTGCTCAATGCCTGTGCGGCGGACTATGCCCGGTTGCGCACCGAGCTTGAGCGCGCCATCGGTGAGTCGGTGGCGGTGCTGCCCGGTGATGATGGCCGCGATACCCAGCCGACACTGGGCTTTCAGCGGGTCTTGCAGCGCGCGGTGTATCACGTGCAGTCATCGGGCAAAAAGGAAGTCACCGGCGCCAATGTGCTGGTGTCGATTTTTGGCGAGAAAGATTCGCTGGCGGCATACCTGCTTGACCAGCAGGACATTACCCGGCTGGATGTGGTGAATTTCATCTCGCATGGCGTTTCCAAGCTGGAATCTGGCGAGCCGGCCAGCGTTGGCGAGGAAGCGCCGCCTGCCCAGTCCGAAAAAGCCTCCAAATCCGACCCGCTTGGCGAATACACCACCGACCTCAACCAGGCTGCGCGCGAGGGCCGGATTGACCCGTTGGTGGGACGTGGCGAAGAAATCGAACGCACCATCCAGGTGCTATGCCGTCGCCGCAAGAACAACCCGCTGTATGTGGGCGAGGCCGGTGTGGGCAAGACCGCGCTGGCCGAAGGGCTGGCCAGGCGGATTGTCGAAGGCCAGGTGCCCGAAGTCTTGCAGAACGCCCAGGTGTATGCACTGGACATGGGCGCGCTGCTTGCCGGCAGCAAATATCGTGGTGACTTTGAAAAGCGCCTGAAGGCGGTATTGAAAGCGCTGAAGGCGGTGCCAAACTCCATCCTGTTCATCGACGAAATCCATACCATCATCGGCGCCGGCGCCACCAGCGGCGGCAGCATGGATGCCAGCAATCTGATCAAGCCGATGCTGGCTTCGGGCGAGCTGCGCTGCATCGGTTCGACCACGTTTCAGGAGTATCGCGGCATCTTTGAAAAGGACCGCGCGCTGGCGCGGCGCTTCCAGAAAATCGACGTGGTGGAGCCGACCGTGGGTGAGGCGGTGGAAATCCTGCGCGGGCTGGCCTCGCGCTATGAAGAGCACCATGCCGTGCGGTATGCCGATGACGCCATCCAGGCAGCGGTGGATTTGTCGGTCAAGCATATTCCCGACCGGCTGTTGCCGGACAAGGCAATCGACGTCATCGACGAAGCCGGTGCCCGGCAACGGCTGCTGGATGCGGGACAGCGCAAGCAACTGATTGATGTGGAAGAAATCGAGGCGATTGTCGCCAAGATGGCGCGCATCCCGGCACGGCAAGTCAGCGCCAGCGACAAGGATGTGCTGAAGAACCTGGAGCGCAATTTGAAGATGGTGATTTTTGGCCAGGATCCGGCCATCGAATCACTGGCCTCGGCCATCAAACTCTCGCGCTCCGGGCTTGGCAACCCGGACAAGCCCATCGGCAGCTTCCTGTTTGCAGGTCCCACGGGGGTAGGCAAAACCGAAGTCACCCGGCAGTTGGCGATGCAGCTGGGCATCGAGCTGGTGCGCTTTGACATGAGCGAATACATGGAAGCGCACTCGGTCAGCCGCCTGATTGGCGCACCGCCGGGCTATGTCGGCCACGACCAGGGCGGGCTTTTGACCGAAAAAATCACCAAAACCCCGCATTGCGTCCTGCTGCTGGACGAGGTGGAAAAAGCCCACCCGGATATCTTCAACATCCTGCTGCAAGTGATGGATCGCGGCGCGCTGACCGATACCAATGGCCGCGAGGCCAACTTCCGCAACGTGATTGTGGTGATGACCACCAATGCCGGGGCAAGCCAGGCCGCGCGGCGCAGCATCGGCTTTACCCGTCAGGACCACTCCAGCGATGCGATGGAGGTGATTCGCAAGAGCTTCAGTCCCGAGTTCCGCAACCGTCTGGATGCCATCGTGCAATTCCAGCCGCTGGGCTTTGAGCATATCCTGCGGGTGGTGGACAAGTTCCTGATTGAGCTGGAAACCCGCCTGCACGAAAAACAGGTGGTGCTCTCGGCCACCGCCGAGGCGCGCGAATGGCTGGCGAAAAACGGCTTCGACCCATTGATGGGGGCAAGACCGATGGCGCGGGTGATTCAGGACAAGGTCAAGCGCCTTCTGGCCGACGAAATCCTGTTTGGCCGCCTTGCCCACGGTGGCCGCGTGGAAATCGGCGTGAAAGACGACGAACTTGCCGTCGATATTCAGCCTGCCGAACAATCTGCTGAAACTGCCCCGGCACTGGGCTGAAAAACACAGGGTGGGCATTGACCCACCCTGAAACTCAAAAATCTTGTCAGCCGATCATTCGCGGCGTTGCCAGGTGGCGGTGCGGCAGAATGGCCCCTTGCAGCCGGTTACCCGCAGCCGGGTGCCGTTTTCGGCCAACTCGACCGAGCGCACCCGGAAGGTATCGCCGGTAGAGGGCTTGAGGCCGTTGCCACCGCCCCAGTTGCCGTTCTCGTTGCGGATATTCCAGAGTACCGGCATGCCGATGATGGACTTGTCCTTGTTGCTGCCGCTGCACTTGCTGCAAGTCGGTGGCGCAGCGATGTTCTCGACAATTCTGGCAGCCAGCGTGCCATTTTGCGCCGGGTAGATTTCCACCACGGTCATGGCTCTGCCGGTTTCATCATCCAGCGTGGTCCACTTGCCAAGCAGCGGATTATTGCTTTGCGCCGTGCTGGCAAAGGGCAGGGCAGCCAATGCCAAGGCCAGAGTAAAAAGTGATTTGCGCATGGGGTTCTCCGTTAGGCAGCACAAGCCCGCCTTATAGCCAGTCTTTTGTGCTTTGTGAAAGCTGCGGTGCAGCATGGAACCAACTAGTGACAGTGTTGCTTTGATCCAGAAAAAGCTTGCTGTGAAGTGTCAAGAGGTTGTTTCTCGTCATGGGAAAGTCGGCTCATGGGAGGTAGGGGGGCGATGCCATGGTGTGGTCGGTGCCAGTTGTAGTGGTGTTGCCAGCTGAGCAGCGCCTGTGTGCGTTGGGCTGAGTTCTGGTAGGTCCAGCCGTATGCCCACTCGCGCGGGGACGACTGGATGAAGCGCTCGGCCCTGCCGTTGGCCTGGAGCCGGTAGGTTCTGGTGAACTTCTGTACGATGCCATGCCGGGTGCAAACAGCGCGGAAGAGCTTGAAGCGAAACACCGAGCCGTTGTCGGTCAGCACGCGCTTGATGCGCAC
>NWQT01000018.1 GCA_002798295.1 Lysobacteraceae bacterium NML07-0707
GCGCTATCCGTTGCAGTGCTGACAACTTGAAGTCTGCACTGTAGCGACTGAACTTCCTGCGCAGCCCTTGCACACCATGCGCTTGATAAGCCTTGACCCAGCGCCTGACCGTCGCATGGTCAAGGCCATAACGCTGCGCGATGGTTCCAAAGCCTGACACTCCTGATGCGCAGCTTTGCACTACGTCCAGCTTGAAGGCCTCACTGTACTTCGCCATGAAAAACACCCCAAAAGTTGGATGGGTGTCCAACTTTTGGGGTGCAGTTCATTTTCCCGGCGCTTTTTATGGGCTGGTTTTAATTAAACACCTGGCGAGGCAGTCTCCGGAGCGACAAAGTCGCCTTGCACATAGGTCACGCCGGATGTGAACAGGGCTGTCATGGTGGTGGCCGAATCCACGCTGGGGGCGATGCAGGGGATATGCAAATTGGCGGCATGCTGGATGATTTCAACCAGACGCTCGCGGTTTTCTTCGCTATTGAGGTCTTCCAGCAGGTCGTGGTTGAGCTTCAGGAAGCCCGGTTGCAGATGGTTGAGCAGCTGTGCCGAATTGAGGCCCATGCCGAATTGTTCGATGCAGAATGCCGCGCCGATTTTTTTCAATGCCTCGTTCATCTGTTGTGCGGCGCGCAGGTTGGTAAAGACCTTGGATTCAGGCAATTGCAGGATCAGGCAGGAGGCCGGGACGCCGGTTTCGGCCAGCATCTTGAGGATATCCGGTACCAGCTGCTCGTCCTCCAGTGAGGCCTGGGCGATGCGAACCAGTATTTTGGCCGGCTGCGCAGCGCCCTTGATGCTGTGCAAGGCGTGTCCGATCGCCCAGCGGTCAAGCGCGGCAGCCAGGCCATGTTCTTCGGCCAGCGGCACGAATTGTCCGGGCTGGATCAGGCTGTTGTCGGTTCCCTGCATACGCAGCAGGGCTTCATGGAATTGCTCGTTCTCGTCGTGCAGATTGAGAATGGCGCGATAGTGCAGCTTGAGTGAATCCTGGGCGAGGGCGTCCTTGACATGCTGAATCCAGGCCTGGACGCGCTCCTCCTCGGCGCGCTCGGTGGCGCGGGGATCAAAAATCTGCACCTGGTTGCCGCCCATCTCGCTGGCATGGCGCAGGCTTTCGCTGGCCTTGTCCAATACCTTGGCAATCTGCGCGATGCGCTCGCCAATCTGTACGCCGCCAATGCTGATGGTGGCGCTCAGGGTTTTTTCGGAAGTCTCCAGCAGCTGGTTCTTGAATGCGGCACACAAGCCTTCGGCCAGCGTATGGCTTTGCCGGTATGGGCTGTTTTGCAGCAGGATGCCGTAAGTGTGCTCGGCAACGCGCGCCAGGATGATGTCCTGGGGCAGGCTTTGCCGCAGGCGCTCGGCAATGGCGGCGGCAAGGTCGTCCACACTGTCAAGCCCCACTTGCTGATAAAGCTGGGCGATATGATCGGGCTCAAGCAGCAGCAAGGTGTGCTGCTGTTCGCCATTGGCGGCCTCGGCGACATGCTGCTCCAGGTATTGCAGGAAGGTCTGCCGGTTCAAAAGCCCGGTGGCCATGTCCAGACGGCGCAGGTCTTCCACTTCTTGGGCCAGCGCCGGGTCGATATCCAGCTCCTGGCGGCGGATGATGAGTTGCAGGCAAGGTTCGCCCTCGTATTTGGCAGGGGTGAACTCCATCACTGCCGGGAAGTCTTCACCATCACTGCCGCGCATTTGCAGCTCGTGCCGGGGGGGCAGGCTATCGCCCTTGCTCAGTTCTTTGAGCAATTGCTTGAACTCGGCTACATGGCTGGCAGACACCATGTCCAGCAGCGGCATCCCTTCAATATCGGCAAAGTTTTCATAACCGAACATTTCCAGATAAGCGCTGTTGGCACGGATATACATGCCTTCATGGATATAGGCGATGGGGTCGCGTGAGGACTCAATCAGTGAATCGCAGCGGCGCTCGGTTTCGCGCAGTTGCGCTTCCAGCCGCCGCAGGCCGCGGCGGGCCTTGAGGTCTTCAAGCTCGCGCTCAATCATCATGCGCAGGTGGTTGAACTGGCCGCGGGGCAACACGGCGCGGATGCCGGCCTCGGTCAGCGCCAGCAGGTGCTGGGCATCAATTTCGGCCGTTTCTACCAGTATCGGCAAATCCCTGCCTTGTGCTTCCACCAGCATCAGCACTTCTTGCTGGCTGATGGCAGTCGAGGGCAGGCATAGCAGCACCAGGTCAAATAGGGTCTTGTCCAGCATCTCCGAGAGCTCGCCCGGATTGGCCGGTCTGGATGGACGCACGGCCATGCCACTATTGCGCAGATGGCTGACGATGGCCTCGGCAGCAGTGACATCATCGTTGACAATCAGCATTCGAATCGGGGTGTCCGAGCCTTTGGACATGGATGCAATCTCTTGGGGGGAATTGGAACGGGGGAGATGACTATAGCGAAGTTGCGGCTGTAAAACCTGCACGCGGTCACAGAATCAGCCCGAGGCCGTGAGCGGCCTTTTGCCGCTGTCGCCGGCCACTTCGCGCACCAGTCTGGGAACCAGGTAGCCCGAAAGCCTGGCAGCCAGCTGGGTATGCAGCTCAAGCGCGCGTGCATCGCTGACTTCAAAATGCGCCGCGCCCTGTACCCGGTCTAGCTGGTGCAGGTAATAGGGCAGTACGCCAGCGGCGAAGCTGCGCTCGGACAGTGCCGCCAGGGTATCGGCGCAATCATTCACGCCTTTGAGCAGCACCGCCTGGTTCAGTAGTAACGCACCGCTGGCGCGCAGCTGTCGCAGGGCAAAATCGACGGCATCATCAAACTCGTTGGCATGATTGGCATGGATGACGAAGGCCACCGGCCAGGGCAGGCTGTCGAGCCATTTCAGCAAGGCGGCATCGATACGGGCTGGCAACACCACCGGCAGGCGCGAATGGATGCGCAGGCGTTTGATATGCGGGATTGCCGCCAGTTGTCCGGTGAGATCGGCAAGTTTGTGGGTGCCAAGTGATAGCGGGTCGCCGCCGGAAAGCAGCACTTCTTCAATCGAGTCATCGGCTGCGATGGCCGCCACCACATCGCGCCAGCCATTTTTGGCCGCAGTTTCTCGGGCATAGGGAAAATGGCGGCGGAAGCAATAGCGGCAGTTGATGGCGCAGCTGCCGGTGGCAATCAAAAGCGCACGCCCCTGATATTTGTGAATCAGCCCGTCAGCGGCCTTGGCGGCACTATCACCGACGGCATCAAGGGCAAAGCCGGGCACGATGCGCTCCTCATCATCGATGGGCAAGACCTGGCGCAGCAGCGGGTCGTTGCGATTGCCCGCCTGCATGCGGGCAGCAAAGGCATGCGGTACGCGCAGCGCAAACTGTTGCATGGCCGCAGCCGAAATGCGTCCGGCAAGTGACTCCAGCCCAAGCAATGCCAGCAGCTCATGCGGGTCGCGGATGGCATCGCGCCATTGCATCTGCCAGGGCAGCGATGGCTGGAGGTCGGGAATTTTGGGCTGGGCAGTGCGTGCAGGTATCATATCGCCCCCATTTTATTTGATTGCCGCATCGCAGCGGCTTCCTTAAGGAGTAAAGCAATGGCCACCCTCGGCATGAATGACGTCAAGAACGGACAGAAGATTCTGGTCAACAACGAACCTGCGGTCATCACCGATACCGAATACGTCAAGCCGGGCAAGGGCCAGGCCTTCACCCGGGTGAAGTTCCGCCAGATCAAGACCGGCCGCGTGCAGGAAATCACCATGAAGGCGACCGACTCGCTGGAAGTGGCCGACGTGATGGATACCGATATGCAGTACCTGTATTCGGATGGCGAATACTGGCATTTCATGAACCCCGAAACCTTCGAGCAGGTACAGGCCGATGCCGCTGGGATGGGCGGCGCCGAAAAATGGCTGAAGGGCGAAGAAGAGTGCGTGGTGACGCTGTGGAACGGTACGCCGATCGCGGTGCAGCCGCCGAATTTCGTCGAGCTGAAAATCACTGAAACCGACCCGGGCCTGCGTGGCGATACCTCCGGCGGCGGCGGCAAGCCCGCCACCCTGGAAACCGGCGCGGTGGTGCGCGTGCCGCTGTTTGTCGGCCAGGATGAAATCATCAAGGTCGATACCCGCAGCGGCGAATACGTCAGCCGCGTGAAGTAATCCGCGATGGATTCAGGGGCGCGCTAGGCGCCCCTGATTTTTCCTGCCTACCTTGCAGACATATCCAGTAAACAACGCCATGTCAGAACACGCCCCGCAGGTCTGCGACCTCATCATTGAAGCCGGTTTGATTGTGCCGGGAGTCCCGCTGGGGCAGGTATTGCACCAGCACGCGCTGGTGATTGATGGCGGGGTGATTGTGGCGATACTGCCCACGGCCGAGGCGCGTGCGCGTTTTGTCGCCCAACAGACCCATAGCCGCCCGGATTCGGTGTTGATTCCCGGCCTGGTCAACGCCCATACCCATAACCCGATGACGCTTTTGCGCGGCATCGCCGATGACCTGCCGCTGATGGTGTGGTTGCAGGAGCATATCTGGCCGGCCGAAGGGCGGGTCATCAGTGCGGAATTTGTCAGCGACGGCTGCCGTTTTGCCATTGCCGAGATGTTGCGCGGTGGCACCACCTGCTGCAACGAGCATTACTTCTTCCCGGATGCGCAGGCCCAAACCTACAAAAAATACGGCTTCCGCGCCCGCATCGGCCTGCCGGTCATCGACTTTCCCACCGCCTGGGCAAAAACCGATGACGAATACTTTGCCCGCGCCGCCGAGGTGCAGGCCGCCTGGCAGCAAGATGCACTGATTTCGATGGCGCTGGCGCCGCATGCGCCTTATACCGTCAACGATGCCAATTTCCGTCGTCTGCATGAGCTGTCTGCGCAGTGGGACATTCCGGTGCATCTGCATCTGCACGAAACCGCAGATGAAGTGTCCGGCTCGCTCAAGCAATACGGCCAGCGTCCGATTGCGCGCCTGGACAAGCTTGGCCTCATCAACGAGCGCCTGATGGCCGTGCATATGACCCAGCTTGCCGAGGACGAAATCCAGCTCTGCGCCGAGCGCGGCGTCAGCGTGGTGCACTGCCCGGAATCCAATTTGAAGCTCGCTTCCGGCTTCTGCCCGGCGGCGCGCCTGCAGCGCGCCGGAGTGAACCTGGCCATCGGCACCGATGGCGCCGCCAGCAATAACGACCTGGACATGCTCGGCGAAACCCGCACGGCCGCCCTGCTTGCCAAGGCGGTGGCCGAAGACGCCGCCGTGCTCTCTGCCGCCGAGGCGCTGCACGCGGCCACCCTCGGCAGCGCCCGGGCGATGGGGTTGGGAGAGGTGATTGGCTCGCTGGAAGTGGGCAAACAGGCGGATATTGCCTGCATCGCACTGGATACCCTGGAAGCGCAGCCGTTGTACAACGTCATCTCGCAAATCGTCTATGCCACAGGCCGCCAGCAGGTCAGCGATGTCTGGATTGCCGGGCAGCCCAAACTCGTCCATCGCAAGCTGGTGGAGATGGACGAGGCCGAACTTGCCGCCAACGCCCGCCAGTGGCAGGCCAAAGTCCAGGGATAAAGCGATGCAGCCTTTGGATTTGAACGGCTTGAAGCCGCTATTGGGGAAAAACGGATAGCGCCCCTTTCTTCCGTCTTTCCCATGGCGGAGCTTGGTGTTCAGTCGTGGCTATTGCCGTATTTCACGCTTTCTGCCGTGGCATAGGCCGCATCGGCACAGGCGCGCCAGTCCCGTGAACAATCTTCGGCGCGTTGGTCGAGCTGCGCTTCGCAGACCTCGATGTTGTAAAGCAGTTGCCGCCAGGGCGGATTGCCGGGCAGCTGGAAGACGGTACCGCTGATGAAGCGCACTGCGGACTCGTCATCGGCATGGAATACCCGGTAAAGGCGCTGGTGCAAGGCTTCGGATGGCGCGCTGCCCCAGCGCTGGCGGTAAACGGGCTTGGCCTCGCGCCATGGCAGGGTGGAGACGGCATCCAGCGGGTAGGGCAGGGTGTAGCGCCATTCCAGCAAGAGGTCATCGAATAACTGCGGTAGCTCATAACTGCCTTGCCCCAGCCAGCGATGCACGACCAGCGCATACAGGTTGCGGATGCGCGTCGGGTATTGGGGATGGTGCAGCAGCAAGTCTTCGCCGGGAAACAGCGGACTTTGGCACCAGCGCATGCCCAGATGGCGCGCCAGACACTCGCCGAGCGCCAGCGTCGCGAGTCGGCAGAAATCCTCGCTGTCTGCGCAGAACTTGAGGTAGAGGGCTTCGTATTCGACATAACAGATGGCCGACCAGCGCGCGAAATCGGCATCCTCTGCCCAGGTTGCCAACGGATCGAGGGTGGGCAAGGCCTGCCAGCGCTGGTGAAAATCGGCCAGCCGTTGCGCACGCCAGGCGGCAAATTCGGGGCGCTCGGGCAGTGCCGGGGGTGGAAAATCTTGGTGTTCAGGGCACATGGCAGCTTGTTTGATGCGTGATTGAAGCATAATTGCACGCCCCTGTTCTGCCTGCCAGATCAGCGCCGAGCCTATCGCTCATGCTGTTGGCGGCAGAAGAAAATAGATCGGAAAGTGAATGAACAACGTCAATCCGCAAGAAGTGGAAAAATTCGCGGCCTTGGCAAGCCGCTGGTGGGGTGAAGGTGCATGCTTGCGAACCGAGGGTTCGCATGCACCTGAACGCCCGGCCTGCGGAGGCCGGGCCGGGGCAAGAGGTTCCAGCAGCGGCGGGTGTCGGGAGTGAAACGATGAGCAGTAACGTCAATCCGCAAGAAGTGGAAAAGTTCGCGGCCCTGGCAAGCCGCTGGTGGGGTGAAGGTGCATGCTTGCGAACCGAGGGTTCGCATGCACCTGAACGCCCGGCCTGCGGAGGCCGGGCCGGGGCAAGAGGTTCCAGCAGCGGCGGGTGTCGGGAGTGAAACGATGAGCAGTAATGTCAATCCGCAAGAAGTGGAAAAGTTCGCGGCCCTGGCAAGCCGCTGGTGGGGTGAAGGTGCATGCTTGCGAACCGAGGGTTCGCATGCACCTGAACGCCCGGCCTGCGGAGGCCGGGCCGGGGCAAGAGGTTCCAGCAGCGGCGGGTGTCGGGAGTGAAACGATGAGCAGTAATGTCAATCCGCAAGAAGTGGAAAAGTTCGCGGCCTTGGCAAGCCGCTGGTGGGGTGAAGGTGCATGCTTGCGAACCGAGGGTTCGCATGCACCTGAACGCCCGGCCTGCGGAGGCCGGGCCGGGGCAAGAGGTTCCAGCAGCGGCGGGTGTCGGGAGTGAAACGATGAGCAGTAATGTCAATCCGCAAGAAGTGGAAAAGTTCGCGGCCTTGGCAAGCCGCTGGTGGGACAAAGACGGCCCGCAAAAGGCGCTGCATGCGCTGAACCCGGCACGGCTGGCCTATGTGGCACGCTACCAGACGCTGCAAGGCGCCAAGGTGCTGGATGTGGGCTGTGGTGGTGGCCTGCTTTCTGAGGCGCTGGCAAAAAGCGGCGCGCAAGTGACGGCGATCGACATGGCCGCGCCGCTGGTGGAAATGGCCGAGCTGCACCAGCTTGAAGCGGGTCTGACTATCGATTACCGCGTGCAGACGGTGGAGTCGCTTGCCGAGGAAATGCCGGGGCAGTTCGATGCCATCACCTGCATGGAAATGCTGGAGCATGTGCCTGAGCCTGCCAGCATCATCGCCGCCTGCGCCAAGCTCTTGAAGCCCGGTGGACAGCTGTTTCTTTCCACGCTCAACCGCACCCCGGCGGCTTTCGCGCTGGCGATTGTCGGCGCCGAATACATCGCCCGCCTGCTGCCACGCGGCACCCATGACTACCGCAGTTTCATCAAACCGGCGGAGCTGGCGGCCTGGCTACGTGCTGCCGGGCTGGATTTGCACGATGTCTCAGGCCTTGCCTATGAGCCGTGGCGCAATGCGGCACGGCTGTCAACGCGCGTGGATGTGAACTACCTCGCCTGCGCGCGCAAGGGGACGCTGGCGTGAGCGCATTTCCGGCGCTGGTGCTGTTTGATCTGGATGGCACCTTGCTCGATAGCGCCCCGGACATGGTGGCGACCATCAACCAGATGCGTGCGCGGCGTGGCTTGTCGGCACTGGCCTTGGAGGAAGTCCGCCCGCATGTTTCGCGTGGCGCGCGCGCCATGGTGGGCGCCGCTTTCCCGGACTGGAGCGAAGCAGCAGTCATTGCCGCCGTACCGGAGTTTCTTGAGATTTACGGCACTGTGCTGGGGCAATACGGCGCGGCCTTTGATGGCGTCGAAAAGCTGTTGAGCACGCTGGAGGCGGCCGGTAGCCGCTGGGGTATCATCACCAACAAGCCGATCCGCTTTGCCCAGGCGCTGATGCCGCATTTGGGTTGGGAAAAGCGCAGCGCCATTTTGCTGGGCGGGGATAGCTTGCCTGAGCGCAAGCCGCATCCGCTGCCCCTGCTGCATGCCTGCGATGCGCTGGGCTTCGCGCCTGCCGATGCTGTCTATATTGGCGATGACCGCCGTGATATCGACGCTGCCCATGCCGCCGGGATGCGCGCCATCGCCGCATTATGGGGCTATCGCCGCAGTGATGATGACCCGCTGGCCTGGGGAGCGGACAAGAATATTGACGCGATTGATGCGCTGCTGGATGCACGGAACTGGCCGTGAGCGAATCTCCGCAAGCACAAAGTTTTATTGAGGCCTGGCAGAGGTCCTTGCCAGAATGGCGGATTGCCCGGGTATTCGTGCCCGAGCCGCAGCGGGCGCTGGCCGAGCAGTGGTTCGCATTGTTTGCTGCGTTGACGGAAATCGCCGGGCTGGAGCCGACCCCTGCCGCTGCCAAGCTCGCCTGGTGGCAAGAAGAATTGCGTGCCTGGGGCAAGGGCGCGCGCCGTCATCCACTGGGGCAGGGGCTGGCGCGCAAGGCCTTGCCCTGGGATGCGCTGGCCGCGGCACTGCCTGCCATGCTGAGTCCGGCCAATGAAGCCGGTTTGCAGCAATTGGCCACGGTTCTGGCCGATATCGAGCAGGCTCTTTTTGCTGAAAACGCCGAGGGCAGTGCGCGCCTTCACCACGACCTGTTGTTGATACTTGGGCAAACACCGCCCAAGGCCACTGGGGGAACCCGGCCGCGCCGGGTGCTCTCGGCACTTGTCCGTGCCCGCCAGCAGCGCGGTGGGCAGCTTTCTGCCTGGCAAACACTGCGTTGCAGCTGGCAGGCGGCACGCGCGGGCAACAAGCCCTAAAATGCGCGATTCATTCTCATTTGAGTTCATCCATGTCCAATCCCCGTCCGCTTCCTGATGTCGCCTTTGAAGCTGCGCAGCTTGCGCGGCCGCTGGACTGGGTCGGCATGGACAATATCGCCCTGCCATTGCGGCTGGATGAAACACTGCAAGTGCCGGCACAGGTGGATGTGGCGGTCAGTCTGGACGATGCCGACAAGCGCGGCATTCATATGTCGCGGCTGTACCTGCACACACAGAGGGCGTTGCCGGAAACCCGGCTCGATGCCGCATCCCTGGGCGCGCTGATGCAGGCGCTGATTGCTTCCCAGCAAGGCTTGGCAAATCGCGCCCGGCTGCGGCTGCGCTTTGACCGCTTGCTATTGCGTCCGGCACTGCTCAGCGATAACCAGGGCTGGCGGCGTTACCCGGTCAGCCTGACGCTGGAAGCCAGCGCCGATGGCAAGCTCGATGCCCGATTGCAAGTGGCGGTGGAATATTCCAGCACTTGCCCGGCCTCGGCAGCGCTCTCGCGCCAGCTCAATGCCGAGGCCTTCGCAGCCGCGTTTGCCCAAGCCGAGGCCAGCATCGACGCGATACAGCGCTGGCTGGCTTCCAGGGCCGGTCTTGCCGCCACCCCGCATGCACAGCGCAGCGTGGCCGAAGTCAACGTCCAGCTGGCTGCGGATTTCGACGGCTTGCCGATAGAAACCCTGATCAATGCACTGGAGCAGGCACTGGGCACGCCCGTGCAAACAGCCGTCAAACGCGAGGATGAGCAAGCCTTCGCCAAAGCCAATGCCGAGAACCTGATGTTCTGTGAAGACGCCGCCCGGCGCGTGGGCGCGGCGCTTTCCGCATTGCCGATAGGCCAATGGCAGGCGCGCGTAGCGCATCTTGAAAGCCTGCACGCCCATGATGCCGTCGCCAGCGTCAGTGGTTGTGGAAGGGGTTGAATCTACAATCGGACATTACCTAAAACAAAACCCGGTATGAGCCAGGTACCCTCAAAAGTTGGACACCCATCCAACTTTTGGGGTGTTTTTCATGGCGAAGTACAGTGAGGCATTCAAGCTGGGCGTAGTGCAAAGCTACGCATCAGGGGAATCGGGCTTCAGAGCCATTGCGCAGCGTTATGGCCTTGACCATGCAACAGTCAGGCGCTGGGTCAAGGCTTATCAAGCGCATGGCGTGCAAGGGCTGCGCAGGAAGTTCAGTCGCTACAGTGCAGACTTCAAGTTGTCGGTGCTGCAACGGATAGCGCAAGAGGGGCTGCCGGTGCGCGAGGCGATGGCGCTATTCAATATCCGGGGCAGTACCCGCATCATCTCCGGCTGGCAGCGCCAGTATCATGCGCAGGGTCTGGCGGGTCTGCAGCCCAAACCCCGAGGAAGGCCCAAGAAGATGTCGATGTCCCAATCTCCCAAGCCTGTCAATGCGCTGCCGGATGCACAGCGCTCCCGTGAAGCGCTGCTGGAAGAGGTCAGGTACCTGCGCGCGGAGGTGGCTTACTTAAAAAATTGCAGGCCTTGCGTCAGGCCAAAGCCCAAGCTGCGCAGAAAAAGCGCAGGTAGTGCATGCACTGAGGCAAGGCCACACATTGGCACACCTGTT
>NWQT01000017.1 GCA_002798295.1 Lysobacteraceae bacterium NML07-0707
CAATGTGCTGGAGTTGAAACAAGGACAAGACCGACACATTTGGGTGGTGTTTCAAGATATCCGATTGGATATAAAGATTTTTACGTAAATACAGGCAGGATTTATGGTTTTCTAATGTCTATCTTGGATGGCTATCCATTTGACTTGGCAGAGAAGCTAAGAGAGAAGGAGGTGGATAATGATTGCTGCAGATAAAGTGGTTAAATTTATTGGTGCAGTATGTGTTTTCATTTATTGGATGATTGCGATTTTTGCTGTTTTTATTTTTAAGCAAAAATATTCCATGCATGAGGTTACTACAAGCTTCTATTTTTCTGTTATGGAGTCAAACTTTTTATTGGTGTTTGGCTGGTTGAGCATTTTTTCATTTTTAATATTTATTTTAAATAAAATATTTGTAAAAGCCAATGTCTTGGGATTTGTTATTTATTTTGCTTACTTTTTGATTGTATATTGCGAGTTTGCTGTTAATTCTGTTTGTCATTGCTTTTCTTGATATTTTTTAAGTTTTGTTTTGGTTTTTTGTGAGGGCGCGTGATTTTTGCTAATGGACATCGTAGCCTTCCCCGTCAAGCAGACAGTTGTAAAGGAGAATTTGCCCGTTCGCATTGTTGGCGAAAGACGCTCGGTGACAGGTTGCCGAGCGACTCATGCGGGCGTTCTTCGTTGTAGCTTTGCAGCCAAAGGTCGGTGATGTCACGCACCTGCTCAAGATCCTCGAACAGGTGCGCGTCCAGCACTTCGGTACGATAGGTTTTGTTGAATCGTTCAATGTAAGCGTTTTGGTTCGGCTTGCCTGGCTGGATGTAGCGCAGTTCGACGTGATGCTTGCGACACCAGTCGACCAGGCTTTGTGCGGTGTATTCAGGGCCGTTGTCACAACGAATGGCCTTGGGCAGGCCGCGCCATTCACGCAGTTGTTCCAAAGTGCGGATCACCCGTTCAGCCGGCAGACTGGTGTCTATCTCAATGGCCAGGGCTTCACGCACGCCTTCGTCCAGTACATTGAAGGTGCGGAAGCGGCGGCCACCGTAGAGCGTATCCGCCATGAAGTCCATCGTGTAATGACCCACTGATTTCCTGCTCAGGTGTTACCTTCACTAGAGGAGACACCCAATGAGTGCAGTAATGGACGAAGCAATCAAACGTTGGACAGCACGGCGCAAGTCGGCGCTGGTGCTTGAGATCATCCAGGGCAAGACGACGGTGGCCGAGGCAAGTCGTCAATTTGACCTGACCCCGGCAGAGGTTGAGGCTTGGGTAGAGGACGGCAAGCGTGGCATGGAGAATGCCTTGCGCGCCAAGCCCGAGGACGTTCGCCAGCAGTACGAGCGCCAGCTCAAGGAATTGCAGGAAGCTTATGGCGAAGCCATGCTGGAGCTGCGCGCCCGAAAAAAGTTGCAATCCCTGCTGGGTACGGACGAGACCTGATGGTCACGATCCAGCAGGGGCTTCGGGAAGATGGTTTTGAAGTGTCGATGGTCAAGCTGTGTCGCTGGTTCGGCGTGGCCAGGCGCAGTGTGTACTACCGGCCAACCCAGGCGGCACCGAAGGTCAATCCAGCTTTAGCCGAGCCGATCAAGGCACTGATTGAGGCCGAGCCCTCGTTCGGTTATCGCACCGTGGCCGGTTTGCTTGGGATGAACAAGAACACGGTGCAACGCATCTTCCAGCTCAAGGGCTGGCAGGTGCGCAAGCGTGCAGTGGGACGACGGCCACGTATCCAGGCGCTGCCTTCGGTCGCTACTGCCCCCGACCAGCGTTGGGCGACCGACCTGTGCCGGGTATGGGGAGGACGTGATGGCTGGCTGACGTTGGCACTTGTTATCGATTGCCATACCCGGCAATGGCTGGGCTGGCATCTCTCACGCAGCGGCAAGGCCAGTACCGCGGTGGCGTCATTGGAGCAGGCACTGATTGCCCGCTATGGCACGCTCGGGCGTGTGCCTGAGCCGTTTCTGCTGCGTTCGGACAACGGCCTGGTCTTCACCAGCCGCGATTACACGCGGCTGGTTCGCAGCTACGGACTGCAGCAGGAATTCATCACCCCGCATTGCCCGCAGCAAAACGGCATGGTGGAACGCCTCATCCGCACCCTCAAAGAGCAATGCGTACACCGTCACCGCTTTGAGAGCCAGCAGCATGCCATGCGTGTGCTGGGCGACTGGATCCAGTTCTACAATCACCGACGCCCGCATCAGGCGCTCGGCATGAAAACACCCGCTCAAGCGTATGCTTTAGCAGCATGACCTGTGCAGAAAGTGGTGGGTCATTACAATCGACCACAAGGTATTGGCTTGCATTGGCACCTCCAGTGTTTGTTTCTCCCGCATCGGCAGGCGCTTCTTCGTTCGGCGCGGCAGATTGAGTTTGAGTTGGCAGTACACCCGCCAGACCCGCTTGTGGTTCCAAAGGTAGCCATCCAGGCGCAGGCGCCGGAAGCGCTTCCAGAAGCCCCATCGCCCATGCCGTGCGACCAGCCCCTGCAATGCCTCAATGACGTCGGTATCCCGTGTCTTTGTCGCCGTCACTGCTCGATACCACGAGGCCTTCGCCAGACCGCTGGCGCGGCACGCCCGTTGCACCGACACGCCATGCTCGACCACCAGAGCCTGCGCCAACTCGCGCCGCTCTAGCGGTCCCAGTGCTCCTTGCAATGACATCCTTCAAGGCATGAATCTCCAGCGCCTGCTCAGCATACAAGCGCTTGAGACGACTGTTTTCAGCCTCAAGCTCGCGCATACGCGCCAACTCCGCCACATCCATGCCGCCATAGCGGCTCTTCCATTTGTAGTACGTCGCCACGCTGATGCCGTGGCTACGCACCAGATCCTTGATGGGAATGCCTGCATCGCCCTCCTTCAGGATCCCCACAATCTGGGATTCAGTGAACTTGCTCTTGCGCATCAGAACGCTCCTTCAGTCATCCTCATAGACTGCCAAAAGTTCTCCTTTAGAACTGTCTCAATTGAGGGGAAGGCTACGAGGAGTATACTTTATGACCCACCTGCAGCTCATCGAAAATCATTCAAACAGTAACCAGCCTGCTAATTTCCTTCATAACCTACAAGGAACGCACCCAGAACACGTTTATCCGGACTCCCGGGAACGACCTCTGGAACAGGATAAATCCTAAAGTAAATCGACCCTTGTTTTTTCCCAATATCCAGCTTAAATTCAGAAGATCCATGAATCAACAGATGGCGCGCCAATTCGCTACCATCTGAATCTAAAACAAGCAGCTCTCTCTCAGCGAGATTCTCCGGGTGATAGAAATAAAGTGAAATACGCTCCAAGCACCCAGCTGTCTTCAGCTCTGATTCGGCAGACATCCATCTGCCACCAGGCTCTTCAGCAAACCACCCTTTGCCAAAGGAAAAAGGAGATTCATCACAAGATATGTTTCTTATCCCTGAAAATATTGAAAGGCGACGTTTTCTCTGAATATCAAATGCAGAGCGAACCGAATCCACATTATGCCCCTGAAAAATTGAAACCACATTAGCATCAACTTCACCAGCCAAGGCCGCCTGCCTCATGGCATCAAAGCTATATGCACGATAAGGCGCTTTTTGCCACTCATGAAACTGAGTAACCCCTTGCCCAACAAAAAATAATATGACGCACATACCCCAAAGAACCTGAACTAATCGCCAACCAGGCCCTTCTTCTTTACCCATCTTATTAAGAACCACCCAAGAAGCACCAATAAAAACGAGAACATAATCCATGAAGTATCTTGATGCCTGGGAAAGACTTGGGTCACTTGCCCCCCTAGAAATAGCAATAGAGAAAATACAACCAATTCCGTAAACCATTATCACATAAGGAAAAAAAACTTCTCGCCTGTGATCAAGAACAGCTCTTATCAACAAAATAGAGCACAACAAAAAAAGAACCCCACCCCCAAAGTAGCAAAAATATTCTGGCACTCCGATACTTTGTGAAACCTCCACCCCCCAAAAAACGGAAAAAAATCCCAGCACAAAGGATTTTATAGAATTGAACATCCATCCATCCCCAGAGACACCATGCCCCCCAGAAGAAACGCCAACTCCATTACCCAGAAAAACATAGAGCGCAATTGATAAAATAATAAATGCACCAGGAATCAAAGCCCGAAGAGGCCTGCCCCCACCTTTTCGAAAGAATAAGGCCAGCATAAAAACACAAGCCAGCACAAAAGCATAGGACCACCCCATTCCAACCAGAAGAATGATAGGCAAAGAAAGAAGTCCTGCAAGCAACGGATAACCCAACCCTACACTTTCCTGCCTCAACGAAAAGGCCAAAAAAATAAAATAAGAAATAAAAATAATATTTTTTAAAAAAAGAGTCAAGCCAAAATCGAGAGTCATAACCTCGAACGAGGCAAGACTGTACATTGAAATCAATAAAATCAAGAAAAAAAGCAAATCCCGGAGCCTCATCCGAATCTTGTCTTCACCCCCAAGCGTATAGACTATGGCGATCATGATAGCCGTTGCGCAAATGACCCAACCACTGGCAAGATTGGCCAGCAGTATATCTAAATTGAAAATTTCCACATTTGAATTCAAAATAAATTGAGCTATCAAACCGCGATGAGCACCAGTCGCCCAAACATCTCGAATACTGATATTTCCTCGCTCCATCTCATCGTAGTATGTAATGAGACGAAGAGTGTCCATATAAGCAACATCCGGCGTCACGATACCAACATAACCGTGATGATAGAAAACACATACAGCAACGGAAAAAGCCAAAAACAGCAAAAGCGATGCAACAGGAGTCAATTTCCACCAGGCTCCGAGATCCGCCCCATGAGATCTAAAACTCATCAAGATTATCTCCACGAAATGCAAAACAAAATTAAAAAATACCAAAATCTGATAGAAAATTTCCTACAATAAAACCATGACCCATATAGACCTGTTAAGATTTCTCTCTTGGAGCACCAAAAAACAAACCATCGAAAATCAAAAAATGAAAACAGACAACAGCCGATTCTTTACCAAATCCAACCTGCTCATTTTGTCTCCAATTATAAATGGAAGCACTCGGTCAACTTAACAGTCACATATTAACTCTGCAGTATATTCGGTTGAAGTTTGCAACATTTAAAGATTTTCAGATACTTACAGACATCTTCTTCAGGATGCTGTGCTCAGCAATTCATCGCCAACAGCGGAGCCAATTAACCAAAAATAGCCTATGCTTCCATGCGTTGTATTTGAGAGAGTTCCAATCATGGGGATAGGAGATCGCCACAAACAATGTCAATTCGACCAGTAACTAAAACCATCTGTATCCCCAAACTACAATTTTTGAAAAATTTAAAAATAATATTCAACTAGCAAGCAATCAGCCTACTCAACGCGACACACATAGCCATGCTCTATAGATGGCAACAATCCAATCAATTAGAGAATCAGTTCAATTGTCCGCAAATACGCTGCTGTTCAGCCTTCAGTGCTTCAGGCATGCGCGGGCCGTATTCCTCAAGGTATTCGCCGATGCTGGCAAATTCTGCCGCCCAGCCTTGCCGGTCGTAGTCGAACAGCTTTTGCATGGCCTCATCATTCAGGGCAAGGCCGTCGAGGTTGATGTCGGCGGGATTGGGCAGGTGGCCGATCGGGGTTTCCTGGCTGCCCACGCTGCCAGCCACGCGCTTTAGCATCCACTCCAGCACGCGCATATTGTCGCCAAAGCCCGGCCACAGGAAGTCGCCGTCATCGCCCTTGCGGAACCAGTTGACGTGGAAGATTTTCGGCAACTTGGCGCCAGCCTTGTCGAACGACAGCCAGTGGGCAAAATAATCAGCAAAGTTGTAGCCGCAGAACGGCTTCATCGCCATCGGGTCGCGGCGCATCACACCCACGGCACCGGTGGCCGCTGCGGTGGTTTCCGAACCCATCGCCGCACCAATCAGCACGCCATGCGTCCAGTCACGGGCCTCGAACACCAGCGGCACCAGCGAGGCGCGACGCCCGCCAAAGACGATCGCGGAAATCGGCACCCCGGCCGGGGCTTCGGCTTCCGGCGCGTAACTGGGGCACTGTTTGGCGCTGACGGTAAAGCGCGAATTGGGGTGTGCAGCCGGTGTGCCAGCCTCGGCGTTGAACGGATTGCCCTTCCAGTCGGTAACCGGCACGCGCTTGTCCAGTCCCTCCCACCACGGCTGGTTGTCGTCAGTCACCGCCACATTGGTGAAGATGGTATTGCGCTGGATCGAGGCCAGGGCATTGGGGTTGGACTTGGCCGAGGTGCCCGGCGCCACGCCAAAAAAGCCGGCCTCGGGGTTGATGGCATACAGGCGACCATCGGCTCCGGGGCGCATCCAGCAGATGTCATCGCCAATGGTGGTGATTTTCCAGCCATCGCGGACATAGCCTTCGGGCGGAATCAGCATGGCGAGATTGGTCTTGCCGCAGGCGCTGGGGAAAGCCGCGGCGATGTAGTGCTTCTTACCCTGCGGGTTTTCGATGCCCAGAATCAGCATATGCTCGGCCAGCCAGCCTTCGCTGCGCGCCTGATGGCTGGCGATACGCAGGGCGTGGCACTTCTTGCCAAGCAGCGCATTGCCACCGTAGCCGGAGCCAAAGGACTGGATTTCCAGGGACTCGGGGAAGTGCATGATGAAGCGCCGCTCCGGGTTCAAATCGCCGGTGGAGTGCAGCCCCTTGACGAACTGGCCTTCGCGCTCGATGCGTGCCAATGCCGCCTGCCCCATGCGGGTCATGATGCGCATATTCGCCACCACATAGGGCGAATCGGTGATTTCCACCCCGCAGCGCGACAGCGGCGAATCAATCGGCCCCATGCAGTACGGCACCACATACAGGGTGCGGCCCTTCATGCAGCCGGTAAACAGCGCACGCATCTTGGCACGCGCCTCGTCCGGCGCCATCCAGTGATTATTGGGGCCGGCATCGTCACGCTCTGTGGTGCATACAAAGGTCAGATGCTCCACGCGCGCCACATCGTCCGGATGCGAGCGGTGCAGATAACTGCCCGGGTGCGTGCTTTCGTTGAGTTTGAGCAAGCTGCCATCGGCCAGCATCTGCTCGATGAGTTTGGCGTTTTCAGCATCCGAGCCATCGCACCAGTGGATATGGTCGGGCTGGGTAAGCTCGGCGATTTCTTCAACCC
The DNA here is from genome assembly GCA_002798295.1 of Lysobacteraceae bacterium NML07-0707. Lineage (GTDB taxonomy): Bacteria > Pseudomonadota > Gammaproteobacteria > Xanthomonadales > Xanthomonadaceae > Solilutibacter. The sequence continues at coordinate 7,132 of NWQT01000017.1, forward strand.
ATTGGTTCAGGGCGGGCAGTTGGCTGGTCATCATATGGCTCTCAAGGTTGGGCGGGGAAATCAGGCGCGCTGCGGAATCAGCGTGGTCATCACATGGGCAACATAGTCTTCAAATTCTTCGCGCTGCATATCGCGCTGGCCCAGCTGCAGGTTGAGCTGCAAAAAGCCGACATAGGCCGCATAAGCAAGGCGCGCGCGATGCTGGGCGGCGATGGTATCCAAGCCTGCCTGGCGGAAAGCCGCAGTCAGATAGTCCATGCGCCGTTTGGAAACCCGGCTTATCACCGGCTGCACTGCAGGATGATCCAGTGACTTCAGCAGCTCGCTGTAAATCACATGCGACTGCACTTCGTTGGCCACCAGTTTGAATAGCGCCCCCAAACGCTCGGCGGGATTATCCAGCGCCTCCAGCGGGGCGAATACGACCGCCTGCTCATGCGTTTCCCAGCGCTCCAGCGCCGCCTGCAACAGCGCATCACGGGAAGGGAAGTGCCAGTAAAAGCTGCCCTTGGTGACACCAAGGCGACGCGCAAGCGGCTCCACCGCGACCGCAGACACACCTTGTTCGGCGATTTGTTCCAGTGCGGCAGCAGCCCAGTCATCTGCACTCAGGCGGCCATTGCGCTCAGCTCTTGGCGATGTTTCATTCATGTTTCAATTAAACCATACGCAAGGGAATAATCCGCGCCTATCGGGCATGGTTTTCATTCCCGCAGTGCAGCTTGACAGCGGGCAAAGTTGTCCATACCTTCGCGTATGGAAACGCGATTTTGATTCACCTTTGCGTATTCATCTTGATAACTGCCCGCGCCGGAGTGTCCATGAGCATCGCCATCCCCTTTATCGTGATTTTGCTTGCCGCTGGCCTGTCGGCCTACCACCGCTGGCGTCTGGCGGTATGGGCGGCGTTGACTGCCACGGCGCTCCTGGCTTGCTGGCTGCTGGGCACTCACCCGGTTGCCACACTCACCGCCAGCATCCTGGCCGCACTGATCGCGCTGCCACTGTTGATTGCACCGCTGCGCAAGGCGCTGATTACTTCGCCGCTGTTGAAGTTCTATACGCGCATCCTGCCGCCGCTGTCCGATACCGAGCGCACCGCACTGGAATCGGGCACGGTCGGGTTCGAGGGCGAGCTGTTTTCCGGCATGCCCGACTGGCAGGCCTTGCTGGCGCAGCCCAAACCCGAGCTGACCGCAGAAGAACAGGCCTTCCTCGATGGCCCCACCGAAACGCTTTGCCAGATGGTCAATAACTGGGAAATCGACCATGTGCGCGCCGACCTGCCGCCCGAGCTTTGGGACTACATCAAGCGCAACAAGTTCTTCGGCCTCAACATCCCCAAGGAATACGGCGGCCTGGGCTTCTCTGCGCTGATGAACCACAAGGTGATTCAAAAGCTGGCATCCATCAGCTCGGTGGTCAGTTCCACGGTGGGCGTGCCCAATTCGCTGGGTCCTGCCGAACTTTTGATGCACTACGGCACCGAGGAGCAAAAGCGCCACTACCTGCCGCGCCTGGCCGATGGCCGTGAGGTGCCCTGCTTTGCCCTGACCGGCCCGTTTGCGGGCTCGGATGCCACGTCCATCCCCGATTACGGCATCGTCTGCGAAGGCGACTGGAATGGCGCCAAAGTAGTCGGCATCCGACTGACCCTCAACAAGCGCTATATCACCCTGGCGCCGGTGGCAACGCTCATTGGCGTGGCCTTCCGCATGTATGACCCGGACGGCCTTCTGGGCGATGTCAAGGACATCGGCATCTCGCTGGCACTGGTGCCGCGCGATACCCCGGGGCTGGAAATCGGCCGCCGCCACTTCCCGCTGAACTCACCATTCCAGAATGGCCCGATCAAGGGGCGCGATGTCTTCGTGCCGCTTTCGCAGCTCATTGGCGGCGAAAACTACGCCGGGCAGGGCTGGCGCATGCTGATGGAATGCCTGTCGATTGGCCGCTCCATCACCCTGCCTTCCACCGCCAGCGGCGGCGCCAAGATGGGTGCGGTCACCGTCGGCAGCTATGCGCGCATCCGCAAGCAGTTCGGCCTGTCCATTGGCCGCTTTGAAGGTGTGGAAGAAGCCCTCGCCCGCATCGGCGGCCATGCGTTCGCCATCAGTGCCCTGTCCGAAGCCACGGCCGCTGCCGTGGCGCGCGGCGAAAACCCGGCGGTTCCTTCCACCATATCCAAATATCACTGCACCGAAATGGGGCGGCTTGTTGCCAAGGATGTGATGGATATCGTCGGCGGCAAGGGCATTATTCTGGGGCCGCGCAATTTTGCCGGTCGCGCCTGGCAGGCTTCGCCGATTGCCATCACCGTGGAAGGCGCCAACATCATGACCCGCTCGTTGATGATTTTCGGCCAGGGCGCCATCCTCTGCCACCCGTGGGTGATGAAGGAAATGCGCGCGGTGCAGCTGGAAAGCCCCAGCGCGCGGCTGGATGCCTTTGATGGCGCACTGTTCGGGCATATCGGCTATGCCATTTCCAATGCCGTGCGCAGCTGGTGGTTTGGCCTCACCGGCGCGCGCTTCGGCACAGCGCCCGGCGATGCCTATACCCGGCGCTATTTCCGCAAACTCAACCGCTATTCGGCCAATCTTGCCCTGATGGCCGATGTCTCGATGCTGCTGTTGGGCGGCAAGCTGAAGTTCAAGGAATCGCTGTCCGGCCGTCTTGGCGATGTGCTCAGCCAGCTGTATATCGTCAGCAGCATGCTGAAACGCCATCAGGATGCAGGCTATCCGGAAACCGACCAACCGCTGCTGGCCTGGGCCGTACATGATGCGGTCAACAAGATTGAAACCGCGCTGTCCACCGCACTGCGCAACTTCCCGGTGCGGCCGATGGCCTGGCTGCTGTGGCCGATTATTTTCCCCTGGGGTCGCCGCGCACAGGCGCCTTCCGATCGCCTGGGTCACAAAGTCGCCAGCATCCTGATGAATCCCGGCGATGCCCGCGAGCGTCTGGCCAAAGGCGTATTCACCACCCCCGGCGAAAACAACCCGGGCGGGCGCATCGTCAGCTATCTGCCGGACTTTGTGGCTGCCGAGCCGATTGAGCGCAAGTTCATGAAGGCGCTGAAGAACAGCGACATCGAAGCCCTGGAGTTTGAAGATCAGCTTGAAGAAGGCGTGAACGAGGGCTGGATTACCCTGGACGAAGCCCGTCAGCTCTACCACCTGCGCCAGCTCACCCTCGACACCATCATGGTGGATGACTTCGACCCGGAAGAACTGCGCTCGGCAGGCTTTGCAGCGCTCAAACACCCCACATGAGGGCGAACACCGCCGTCCTGCCGCTCGGCCTATAGCCTTAGGGTTTGTCCTGTTCCATCTGGCATTCTGGAAGCTGTTGCCTAACCACACAGCTTCCAGAACAGCACACGCACCAACCGCACCGTCCTCCAGATACCCAAGCTGCACCTGATATGGGTGTTTTTCGGTATGGCCGCGCCTGTCTTGCCCTGCCTCCGGTATCGCACTCCCGCTGGCGGCACTTTATTTGGCATAGCCCTCAAGCCGGTAAAACGCTTCGATCTGCGCCAGTTTGTCGTCGATGCGGAACTGTTGCATCGGGTATTCGCGGCGCGGAGGGCGATTCTGATAAGTCTCCCGCAGGGCGGTGGCCAGCGCATCGATATCGTCAATCGGCAGCAGCGGTGTCGCGATCACGGTTTGCAGATGGCGGGCGCCCTGGCTGGCACTGGCGATGATGGGAAGGCCGCTATCCATGGCTTCGAGCAGCACCAGGCCGAATGGCTCACTGCGCGCTGCGGAAACAAAGACATCAAAGGCCTCCAGCCAGTCACGCGGCCGGGAAACAAAGCCGGGCATCAATACGTTATCGGGTGCCTGCGCTCGCAATGCCTGCCAAGCGCTGCCCTGACCCGCAATCAGCAGGCGGGCATCGGCTGGCAATGCCGCACGCTGCCAGGCGGCGAGCAACACATCCAGCCCTTTGCTGTGCTCCACCCGACCCAGCGCGCCAAATACCCAGGCATCTTGGGCAATGCCATGTGCCGTGCGCAGCTGTTCGCGGGCACCGCTTGTGGGGGGCTGCGGCAATGTCCAGTTGTCGATTTGCACGCTGCGCGCGCGCATATCGGCGGGCATTTCCTGCAACTGCCAGGGCGCGATGGCAATCAAACCATCCAGCCCTTCATGCTGCTGGGGTTTGTAGCAGATATGCAAGGTGGCGATACGCCGGGTACGGGTGCCGCGCAAGCCTTTCAACGCGCGTGCACCGCCGGACAGATGCGCATGGGCAATATCTGGCTGCAATTTTTTCAATATCCGTCTGGCCTGCCAAATGGCAAAAAAATCGCCTACCACAATGGTCTTTACTTTGGGTGAGAGCCTTGAGGCGATGGCATCGGCGCGGTCTTGGGCACCGGCGCGGCGCAAAATCATGCTGACATCGTGCCCGGCTTCGGCCTGGGCATTGGCAAGCTCAACGGCATGACGCTCACTGCCGGCAAAGCGCCGGGTCAGCAATAGATGGGCGATGGAAAGCGGCGAATCATTCATCTGCCAAGTGTCGCATGACATACTGCACCGCCATGCATACCCAAGTGCCCAAGTTGCCGCTTTCTGCGGTCGTCATCACCCATAACGAAGCTGACCGTATTGGCCGCTGCGTGGCTTCGCTGTTGCCGGTCTGTGCCGAGGTCATTGTGCTCGACTCCGGCTCCAGCGATGACACCGTGCAGATTTCCCGCGATTTGGGCGCACGCGTTGAGCACCGCGACTGGGATGGCTTTGCCCGGCAGAAAAACGCTGCCATCGCCATGGCTTCAAAAGATTGGGTGATTCTGCTCGATGCCGATGAGTGGCTAGAAGCCGATGCACAACAGGCATTGCGCGCATTGTTTGCCAGCGAGCTGGAAAGCGCCGATGTCTGGCTGCTGCAGCGGCGCACGCACTGGCTGGGGCAGCCGATGCGCTACGGCAGCTTCAGCCGGGAGCCGATTGAGCGCCTGTTCCGCAGCCATTTGCGCCATGCGGATTTGCCGGTGCATGAATATCTGGACACGCAAGGCCAGCGAGTGCGCGCAAGCCAAATACGATTGGAGCACGATACCGCGCGCAACGCCCGCGAATACCGGGAAAAACTCGCCCGCTATGCCGCACTCTGGGCCAAGGCGCGAGCGGGAAAACGCGGTGGCGCTGTACGCGGTTTTCTGGCCGCAGCCGCGTATGCCATCAAGAACCTGATTTTGCGCGGCGGCATTCTGGATGGCCGCAAGGGGCTGGCCTTCCACCGCGAACATATGCGCTATGCGGCGTTGAAGTACCGTCTATTATCAGAACAAAATGAGCGCCACTAGCGCTGCATGGGCATGCAACCCGGCAAGCTGGCATCGGCCGGAGCCAGATACCAGCTGCGGCGGTTGTAGATACCCATGGCGGTCAGGCTATCGAGTTTGAAGCAGGTGTCGATGGCTTCATTTTCCACAAGCAGCCAACGTTGCCCGGGGTGTTCGGCCTGCCAGGCACGGGCATCACGCAACTGCAATGCCACTTCGCGCTTGAAGCCAAAGGTACGTGCCGCGCGGTCGGCCATCAGCAGGTTCTGCTCCTTCCAGGCCACCAGTGCCAGTTCTGCATCTTTGCCGATGTGCTGCCCGGTTGCATGCATCAGCCCGTGCGCCGAGCTGGCATCGTTCAAGACCGGGTAGCCTATCAGGCTGTAACTCAGCCACAGTGCGGCCAATACGGCATTCAGGCTGGCAACGCCGCGTACAGATTTGAAAAACAAAGCGGCCAGCAATCCGGCTGCGCCTGCAATGGCCAGCATCCAGCCCAGAGCATTGCCGTTTTCAGTGCCGGCAATGGCGGCCAGCTTGGCTTCAAAGCCCGGCTGTCCCAGCGCGACGGCAAGACCGCCGGCGAGCAGGATGGCGGCAAATGCCAGTGCCGTGACGAAGGCGATGCCGCGCACGGCCGGACGACGGCTGACATCCGCCAGCCACGGCCCCATGGCCAGACACAGCAGCGGCAGGGCGGGCAGGATATAGACCTCGCGCTTGCCGCTGGAAAACGAGAAAAACAGCACAATCAGCGCCACGCCTGCCAGCGGCAGCAGGATGCGTGCATCGCGCGCGCGCAGCGCAGCACGCCACTGCGGTATCACCCAGGGCAGGGCAAAAATCGCCGGCAACCACTGCGTCGCCATCACCTTGATGAAGTAATACCAAGGTTGATGGTGATGCCAGGCATTGGCGTAGCGCTCGGCGGTTTGCTTGAGCAGGATATTGTCGGCATAAGCCTGATACAGCGGGTCCTGGCTGGTTTTGACCGCCCACAGCATCGGCAGCAGCCAGGCCAGAATTGGCAGCAACAGCATGCCGATACCGCCCAGCCATTGCCGGGTGTGCACCCGTGTGATGCCCGGCCAGTTCCGCCGCCATGCCCAGGCCGCAGGCAAGAGCAGCAGCAGCGCCACCACGCCCACGCCTTTACTGATGACACCAAGCCCGGCGGCGCCCCAACCGATATACCACCAGCGTGCATCCGAGCCTTGCAGCAAGTGCCGTAACAGGCCATAGGCCGAAAGCGTGGTACAAAACAGCAGCAACGGGTCAATCTGCGCGCGCTTGGCCTGGAAGGTGAACTGCACGGCAAACAGCAGCGCCCAGGCGGCATAGGCGCCTGCCTCGTCATTCCATAGCCGACGCCCAAGGTCACGCACCAGCGCCAGCGTGCCTACCGAGGCCAGCAAGGTAGGCAGCAAGAAAGACAGACGCAGGCTGCCGGTGATGGAAAGCAATACCGCCTGCAACCACATCAACAGCGGTGGTTTGTCCGGGTACAGTTCATCACCGCGCATCGGGAACAGCCACTGGCCGCTTTCCACCATCTGCCTTGCCACCAGCGCAAAGCGCGGCTCATCGGCAGGCCAGGGGTCACGCAAACCCAGCCCGGCAAACAGGATGATGGTGGTGGTCAGCCAGAACAGCAAGCGCTCACGGCGCGCATCGAAAGTCATCATGGCGCGCAGGATAACCGCAAAACTTGCCCGCCCGGCCAAAGATTACCCGCACCGGGCAGGCGCTGTCATCAGGGAATCAAGCTCACCGGGGTGCCTTGCGACACGGCGCTGGACACCTGCAGCACTGACCAGTTGGTCATGCGGATGCAGCCATTGGAGTGGCTCTTGCTGATATTACCGGGTTCAGGGGTGCCGTGAATGCCGTAGTGCGGTTTTGAAAGCCCCATCCACATCACCCCGACCGGGCTGTTGGGGCCAGGCGGCAGGGTGGCGCGCGGGCCGGGGGCGGCGCCTTTGAAAAGCGCCGGGTTGTAGTTGTAATGCGGGTTACGCGCCACGCTACGCAGCTCCCATTGGCCGATCGGCAGCGGGTCGCGCACGCTGCCCGTGCTGACCGGGAATTGGGCATAGACCTTGCCCTCATGGTTGATGAGCATCAGCAGTTTGGCCGCATCCGACACCACAATCCGGGTGGCCTGTGGCAGCGCCGGAATATCCAGCACATTCGGCACAATGATTTGCGTACCCGCGCGGCTCATGTCCACACCAGGGTTCAGTGCTTGCAGGGCAGCCGGACGGATATGGAATTTCTCGCCCAGCGCTTCGAGCACATTGTTGTAGGACAGCGCCGGCAGCCTGGCCTTGCCATACATGCTGCCCGGAATCGAGCGGAACGGGCCTTTCACATCCTGCTCAGTCAGCACATAGTGCTGCAAGGCCGGGCCATATTTTTCCAGCGCATCCCAGGTTTCTTCATCCAGCCGACCGCTCACTGGCAGTCCGGCAAGGCGCTGGAAGCCGCCAATGGCGCGCACGGTATTGGTGCCGCTGCGACCATCGATTTCGCCGGGCGATACCCAGGCTCTATCCATCAATACCTGCGCGCGCAGCAGGCCAATGAAGCCTTCGCGCTCATTGTGGATATCTGCTGCCATGGGCGCTGGCGGCGGCAGTGGCGGCTCGGCCTGTTGCAGCGACTGCGCATCACGCTCGGGCAGCGGCTCCTCATCCTGGGAGAGCACCTGCGCCTCGGCCTCGGCTGTCACCTCGTCTTCGGGCGGCAGCGGCTCGGGTGCAGGCTCCGGTGGCGGCACTTGAGGCTGTGGTTGTGGCTCCTGTTCGGGCACTTGCTCAGGCGGCTGCGGTTGCGGTTGCGGCGGCGTTTGTTGCAGTGCGATAGGGGTTTGCGGGGCAGCCGCAAGCGGCGGCACAACCATCAGCGCCGCCAGCGCCACACTGAAAATACGGATGGGTGAAAACATCGAGCTCCTCTCCGGGGATGGGCATCCTGCCAGGCAGTTGATGCGAATCATATGATGAAAATGGATTTGTCGGCCAAAGCCGCGCGCCGTATCCTGTCACGCAGTTTGACTACTGAATCTGAATGCCATGTCCGACACCCCACCCGACCGCCTCAGCAATGACCCGCGCAGCAAATTTTATGACCCGACCCTGCTGGAGCGCGGCATTGGCATCCGCTTCAACGGCGAGGAGCGCAACAATGTCGAGGAATACTGCATCAGCGAGGGCTGGATTCGCGTCGCCGCAGGCCGCGCCCTGGATCGTCGCGGTCAGCCAATGACCGTCAAGGTCAAGGGCACGGTAGAGGCCTATTTTCGTAGCTGATTCAATCGGCGCCTGATTTCTTGCGGCGCGCGCGCGGATGCGCGCCGTCGTAAACCTTGGACAGATGCTGGAAATCCAGATGGGTATAGATCTGGGTGGCAGCGATATCCGCATGTCCCAGCAGCTCTTGCACGCCACGCAAGTCGCCGGAGGACTCCAGCACATGCGTGGCAAAGCTGTGCCGCAGCAAATGCGGATGCACGCGTTTGTAAATCCCCTGACGCGGCGCCAGCTGCTTGATACGCAGCTGCACCGCCCGCTGGCTAATGGGTTTTTCACGGCTGCGGCCGGGAAATACCGGACTATCCGGCGCGCCCTGTGATTCGGCCTGCCATTGCTGCAAAGCCTTGCAGGCATAAGAGCCGACCGGCACGATGCGCTCACGGCTGCCTTTACCCAGCACTTGCACAAGGCCCTGGGCAAAATCCAGATCACGCCAGCACAGCGCGCACAATTCCGAAAGGCGCAGGCCGGAGGAATAAAACAGCTCCAGCATCGCCCGGTCGCGCGTGCCCAGCGGCACGTCCTGCGGCACCTCCACCAGCTGCATGGCCTCATCCACATCCAGTACCTGCGGCAGTTTGCGTGCCGCCCTGGGGGCGCGGATGCCCGCCGCCGGATTGCTCCGAAGATGGCCGGACTTCAGCATCCACGCAAAAAAACTGCGGCAGGCCGAGAGTCTTCTTTGCACACTCCGGGGCGAGAGGCCACGGCGATGCTCGGCAGCGATAAAGGCGCGAATATGCTCGCCATCAAGCGCCGCCACATCAGTGATGGATTGCTTGCCGCACCAGTCCTGCAAGGCCGCCAGATCACGGCGATAAGCATCCAGTGTATGCGCCGACATGCGCCGTTCCACTTGCAGATGGGCAAGAAAGTCTTCAATACCCATCGCCTGATCCAAGCCGCTTAGGCCGCCGCCTGCCATCTGCCCAGCGCCGCCGCAAAGGCCTCGCCCATCATCCGCAAGAACAGCGTGCCCATGCCGGGGAAAAAGCGGTTGGGGTCGCGGCTGCCGACGGCAATCAGGCCAATCCCCGGCAAGGCCAGCAGGGCGCTGGACTGCACTTCGGCTGCCTCATCGGCATACAGCAGCGTGTTTTTGTCCGGGTTCAAACGCCCGCACAGCGGCTCGCCACTGGCCAGCACATCGCGGAATGGTTGCAGCGCCTCATCGCTTTCCGGCAGATAGCGCAGCCATGGCGTTTCTTGCAGGCCCTCGACCGGCTGGAACAGCACCAGCCGCACCAAATCGCCATGAAAATCCTCGGTAAGACTGGCCGCCATCGCCTGCACGGTATCGGCGGCGCCAGACTGTGCCATCAGCGTCAGGGTGAGCTGATGGCTGCGCACGGCAAGACGCTCGTTTTCCTGGGCATTGGCAAACAGCTCATGCAGGCGACGGTTCAGCTCGCGGTTCTTGTCGCGCAGCACATCCAGCTGATAGCTGGCCAGCGAAGCCGTGCCGCCGTTTTGCCGCGGCACGCTCAGAATCATCGCAAGGTCGGGGAACTGGCGCAGAAAATCGGGATGACGACGCAGCCAGGCGGCCACTTCATGAGCGCCGGATTTTTCTTCTTTGTGACTCATGCAGCAACAGACTCCATAAAACGGGCATCGATGACACCCTGATAAACAAACGTGGCCGGCCCCTGCATCAAAATTCCGACAGAAGGCTCCGGCCACTCGATATGCAATAGGCCGCCGGGCAAATCCACCTGCACGCGACGCGCAATACGCCCGCGCTGCATCAGGATGGCCGCAGCCGCGCAAGCGCCGCTGCCGCAGGCCAGCGTTTCTCCGGCACCGCGCTCGTAAACCCGCAGGGCAATATGAGTGGGGCTCAAGACTTCGGCAAAACCGACATTGACCGAATCCGGGAAATAATCGCTGCCTTGCAGGGCGCGTGCGGTAGGCGCGATATCCAGACGCGCAAGCCCGGTGACTTCCAGCAAGGCATGCGGGTTACCCATCGAGGCGGCGCCAATGCGGTAACTTGCGCCGCCGATTTCGAGCGCATATTCATGCGCGGCATTCGCAAAGCCCTGCAGCGGAATATCCGCGGGTGCAAAACGCGGAACGCCCATGTCGATACGCCACTGCCCATCGGCCATGCGCTCAGCCCGATGCAGGCCGGCGGGGGATTCCAGCAGCAACTCTGTAGCGGCCGTGCCGGTTTGCCGCGCATACCAGGCAGCCACACAGCGTGCGCCATTGCCGCACTGCCCGGCCAGGCTGCCATCGGCATTCCAGATGCGATAGCGCACATCCGCCTTGGGCGATGTTGGCAGCTCGATGGTCAAAATCTGGTCGCAGCCCACGCCACGCTGGCGGTCAGCCAGCATGCGGCAAAACGCGGCACTGGGTCCGGCTTCACCGGCGCGCAAGTCCAGCACGACAAAATCATTGCCTGCGCCGTGCATTTTGCAAAAAGCCTGCATGGCTTAGCGGCCGCCCTCATCCTGGCTGGCGGCGCTATCGGGCGCGGGCGCCTGCTCTGCGGGGGCTTCCACCGGCACCGGCTTCTGCGGCAGGGTCAACGGGCCTTTGTTGCCGCAGGCAGCCAGAACCAAAATCAGGGCAATGGGGATAAGGCGAAGAATGTTTTTCATATGCAGATGGTACTCAAAGCCGCCCTGCTCGGGGTGAGGCCAAAGCAAATGTAATCGTAGTCTTCCCCCCTAAGCTCCCCCAATCACCAGACACTGCATAAGTAGAACTTTCTGGCCTGATTCCCCAGCCAGGCGTTTTCATGAAGAAGTCCCGTTTTACTAAAGACCCAGATCGTTTCCATCCTCAAGCAAGCTGATGCCGGTGTCCCCGTCAAGGATATCTGCCGGCAATCCGGCATCAGCATGCCGACTTCACAAGTGGAAGTCGAAGTACGGCGGCCTTGAGTCCTCCGAGCTGCGCCAAATCAAAGACTTAGAAGCGGAGAATGCCAGGTTTAAACGGCTGTATGCCGAGCTGGCGCTCGACAACGCAGCAATGAAGAATTTGCAGAGCCGGCGCAGAAACGTGAGGCGGTGCGGTATCTGACCCAGGTACACGCCCGCCCCCTGAGCCGGTCCTGCGAATGTGTCGGCCTGTCACGGGCTGCCTGGTATCGATCGCCACTGCACTGGACAGTGCGCGATGCCGAGATCATCGCAGCACTCACCGAGCAGGTCGCCACACGTCCCAGTCGCGGCTTTTGGAAGTGCTGCCAGGTCTTGCTGCGTATGCAGCCAGATTGGAATCACAAACGGATTTATCGGGTCTACACCGCCATGCAGCTCAACCTGCATCGCAAGGCCAAACAACGCTTGCCCAGACGCGAACGCGCGCCGCTATACGTTCCGAAGCAGCCGGACATCGTCTGGTCGGCTGACTTCATGGCCGATGCGTTAGCTTGTGGCCGCCGCTCCCGAACCTTCAACGTCGTCGACGACTTCAACCGAACGTTCCGGGAGGACGTGCTGGATCAACACCTGTTCACCCGCCTCGATGATGTGCGCGAAGCCGCCTCTGGATGGATGATCGAGTACAACCAGGCGCGTCCTCACGACGCACTCGGCCATCTCACCCCCACCGAATACCGCAATCATCTCGCCGGAAGTTCTACTTTTGAAATGTATGCTTGACGGGGAGGCTTACGGAGCAGACGCTGCTCGCCCAGAATATCCGCCTCCAGCAAGGCTTGGTCGCGGGCAACATAGCTGCATTCGGCCACTTGCATCTGGCTGATGATGCCGGTGGCCGGGGCAAGAATCATCGCCATGCCTTGACTGGGTACCAGATGGCCGCTGACTTGCGCGCGGCGGGTATAGCTGCCAAAAAACAGGAACAAGCCAATGGTCAGCGCGGCCAGTGCAGCAAAGCCGGTCAGCACCCATAGCGGCAGCGGTTGCGCCAGCGAAATACTGCCCAGCCAGCTACCGCGTTTGGCTTGCAAAGCCTCTTGCCGGAAAAGTGCCTGATTCATCCCTGAACAACTGATGAGTGAAAGTGAGGGCGCAGTATTACGTACGCCACCGTATTCAGGAAATAGTCGTGAATGACTTTTTGTGTGATTTGTTCCGTAAATCTGAAAATTGACTGCCGGTTTTTGCGGCTTGCCCTATACAAGGCCTCCCGAGAACGAAAATCCCGTCAGACGCTGGCACCCAGCCAGCACCCGTTCAAAGGCTCTAAGATGAGCCTCTTTTGATTCCGGCCTGTCCATGAGCCTTACGCTTGCCCTGATTCTGGTTTTGGCCGCCGCATTGCTGGCGGCATTGATTGTCTGGCTGCTGCTTGGTAGTCGTCATGCGGCGCAGATGCAGCTTCAGCAAAGTACGCATTTGCAGGCGCTCTCTGCCACCCAGCAGGAGTTGGCCGGGCTGGCCGAAAAGCACAAAATCAGCCAGCAGCAATACCTGCAAGCCGAGCAACAGCTGGCATCGGTGCAGGCGGCATTTTCCGAGCAGCAGCGGCAACTGGTCGAGTCACAAACGCTCAACAAGCAACTGCCGCAATTGCAGCAGCAACTGGCCGATTACAGCCAACGCTGGCAGGCAGGCGAGCAGCGCGCGCTGGACTTGCAAAGCCGCAACGCCGCAGCCCAGACACAGATTGCCCATCTTGAGCAACAGGCACAGGCGCTTGCTGCGCTGCGTGATGAGTACGCCCAGTTGCAGCAAACACTGGAGCAAACCCGCGTGGAAAACGAGCGGCTGCGCACGCAATGGCGGCAGGCGGAGCAGACGCAGGCAGAAAAGCTGGCGCTACTACAGGACGCCCGTGAAAGCCTGGGACATCAGTTCCAGCAGCTTGCGCAAAAGGTACTGGAAGAAAAATCGCAAAACTTTTCCCGGCAAACCCAGGAGAATCTCGGCCAACTGCTGAACCCGCTGAACCAGCAAATCAGCCAGTTCGGCCAGCTTATCCAGAACACCTATGAAAAAGACACCCGCGAGCGCAGCGCGCTGGAAGTCGAGCTCAAGCGCCTGCAAAGCCTCAATACCCAGCTGCATGGCGATGCCAAGGCGCTGACCCAGGCGCTCCTGGGCAGCCGCAACAAAACCCAGGGCAACTGGGGCGAAATCATTCTGGAAAGCGTGCTTGAGCACTCTGGCCTGACCCGCGGGCGGGAATACATCGTGCAGGCGGCCAGCACCCGTCAGGAAGACGACGGCAGCATCCGCCGCCTGCAACCGGACGTGCTCATCAACCTGCCGGATGGCAAACAAATCGTCATCGACAGCAAGGTGTCACTCACCGCCTATGTGCGTCATGTCAAGGCCGAAGACGCCGCCAGCGCCGAGGCCGCCCTGCGCGAACATGTCGCCAGCGTGCGCGGCCATATGCGCGAGCTGTCACTGAAGAACTACAGCCAGCTCGATGGCGTGAACACGCTGGACTTCGTATTCATGTTCATCCCGGTGGAGCCGGCCTACCTGCTGGCGCTGCAACACGACGACAAGCTGTTCAATGACTGTTTTGAAAAACGCATCATGCTGGTCGGCCCCAGCACCCTGCTTGCCACCTTGCGCACCATCGCCAATATCTGGCGTAACGAGCAACAAAACCGCAACGCCCAGGAAATCGCTAATGAAGGCAGCAAGCTCTACGACAAATTCGTGGGCTTTGTGGAAACGCTGGAAAGAGTCGGCAAAAACCTGAATCAGGCGCAAAACGATTACCAGCAGGCGTTCTCTCAGCTCTCCGAAGGGCGCGGCAACTTGGTGCGGCGCGTGGAAAAATTGAAGGCGCTGGGTGTCAGAAGCAAAAAAAACCTGAGCACCGAATTACTGGAAAAAGCCGAGCACAACCACTTGCAGGCACTCAACGCGCCTTTGGCCGAAGACAAGGAAGAAAACGCATGAAAATTCTGGTGACAGGCGGTGGGGGGCGAGCCGCTGCGCCTGCACGCACCCACAAGGTGCGTGCGCAGTGGGCGAGCGCCATGCATCGACGCATGGCCGGATGCCACCGCCAGGGATGGCTCAATGTGAGAACAATGAAATGAAGATTCTGGTGACAGGTGGTGGGGGGCGAGCCGCTGCGCCTGCACGCACCCACAAGGTGCGTGCGCAGTGGGCGAGCGCCATGCATGGACGCATGGCCGGATGCCACCGCCAGGGATGGCTCAATGTGAGAACAATGAAATGAAGATTCTGGTGACAGGCGGTGGGGGTTTCTTAGGCCAAGCCCTCTGCCAGGGCCTGCGCGCGCGCGGCTTTGAGGTTGTCAGCTTCAACCGCAGCCATTACCCGGCGCTGGATGAAATCGGCGTTACCCAGATTCAGGGCGATTTGGCCAGCCGCGATGCCGTGATTCATGCCGCCAGCGGCTGCAACGCCATCTTCCACAATGCCGCCAAGGCCGGCGCCTGGGGCAGCTATGCCAGCTATCACGCGGTGAATGTCACCGGCACCGAGAACGTGCTGGCGGCCTGCCGTGCGCATGGTATTGGCAAACTCGTGTACACCTCGACGCCCAGCGTGACCCATCGAGCTACGCATCCGGTGGAAGGCGGCACTGCCGATAACGTGCCCTATGGCGAAAATCTCAAGGCACCGTATGCGGCCACCAAGCAGATAGCCGAGAAAATGGTGCTGGCGGCCAACAGCACAACCCTTGCCACCGTGGCGCTGCGCCCGCGCCTGATTTGGGGAGTGGGCGACAACCATCTGCTGCCGAACCTGGTCAAACGCGCCCATGCCGGAAAACTGGCGCTGGTAGGCGATGGCCAGAACCTGATTGACACCACCTATATCGACAATGCCGCCGAGGCGCATTTCGCCGCCTTCGCGCATCTGGCTCCCGGCAGCGCCTGCGCCGGGCGCGCCTATTTCATCAGCAATGGCGAGCCGTGGACGCTGGAAGCCACCTTGAATGCCCTGCTCAAAGCCGCCGGTGCGCCGCCGGTCAAGCGCAAGATTCCGTTCCGCGTGGCTTATGCCGCAGGCTGGCTGGCAGAAAAACTCTGGCCGCTCATCCAGCCCGATGGCGAGCCGCCGATGACGCCATTCCTTGCCGAGCAACTTGCCACCACCCACTGGTACAGCATGATCCCGGCGCAGCAAGACTTCGGCTACCGCCCGCAAGTGTCCATGACCGAAGGGCTGCGGCGGCTGGCGCTGGCTCATAAAATGCCCGCATGAATATTTCTTTGCCCTTCAATTGGAAAATTCCGGCAGGCCGCGCCCTGCAATTGGCCTTGAACCGTGCGCTGGCGCTGGACGAAGACACGCGCGCGGCGCTGGCTCCCCTGCAAGGCCGGCAGGTGCAGCTGCATATGCAATCGCCGCCGCTGGCACTGGCCATCACCGTGGTGGATGGCGCGCTACAGGTAGGGCCGGCCAGTGGCGAGGCCGATTTGTCGGTGCGTGCCAGCCTGTCCGCACTGTTGCGACAATTGCCGCCGCTGCGCCGCGACGATGCCGCGCCGGTCGGGCAGTTGCGTATCGAGGGCGATGCCGAGCTTGCGCGCCGCCTGCAAAAACTGGCCCAAGGCTTTGAACCGGACTGGGCCGAGCCATTGACGCGGGTATTTGGCGATGTGTTGGGCATGCAGATGGCCAATGGCTTTGCCTTCGCCCTGCGCCGCGCCAAAACTGCGGCACAGGGCTTTGCCAGTGACAGCGCCGACTGGCTGACCGAAGAGTCCCGCGTGGTGGTGGGGCGCGAAGAACTTGCGGCATTTCATGAAGATGTCGATGCCATCCGCGATGATGTCGAGCGTCTGGCCGCACGCATTGCGCGCCTGGGAGCTGGCGCATGAAGTCGGCACGCCGCATCTGGCGGATAGGCCGGGTATTGCTGCGCTATCGGCTGGATGCGCTGCTTGATGGCACAGCCGCCGAGCGCTGGTTGAAGCTGGCGCGTCCGTTTGTGCCGCGCGCCAGCGCCGATGTGCAAGCCATGCCGCGCGGCCAGCGGCTACGCATGGTGTTGCAGGAGCTGGGGCCGATTTTTGTCAAAGCCGGGCAAATTCTCTCCACCCGCCGCGACCTGGTGCCCGCCGATGTGGCCGACGAGCTGGCGCTGCTGCAAGACCAGGTCAAGCCTTTTGATGGCGATCAGGCGCGCGGCATCGTTGAAGCATCGCTCGGTCAAAGCATTGAAGCGCTGTATTCGCGCTTTGACACCACGCCGCTGGCTTCGGCCTCGATTGCCCAGGTGCACGCCGCCACCCTGCACGATGGCCGCGAGGTGGTGGTCAAGGTGCTGCGCCCCAATATCCGTAGCCAGATTGAAGGCGATATCGCCCTGCTGTACGACCTGGCCGCCGTGGTCGAGCGCACCCATCCACGCGCAGACAAAATCCGTCCGCGTGAAGTGGTAGCGGAAATCGAATCCACCCTGGCGGCCGAGCTTGACCTGCAACGCGAAGCCGGCAACGCCAGCGTGCTGCGTCGCAACTGGCTGGAAAGCGGCGATTTGTACGTGCCGGAGGTCATCTGGACACATACCAGCGAGCGGGTAATGACGCTGGAGCGTGTGTACGGCATCCATAGCGATGATGTGGCCGCGCTCGACAATGCCCGCATCGACCGCAAGGCACTGGCAGCCAAAGGCGTGCGCGTGTTTTACCAACAGGTATTCCGCGACAATTTCTTCCATGCCGATGCCCATGCCGGCAATATCTGGGTCGATCCTGACCCGGCGCGCGCAGCCAACCCGCGCTTCATCGCCCTGGATTTCGGCATCATGGGACAGCTCTCGCGCGCCGACCAGTATTACCTGGCGGAGAACTTCATGGCGATTTTCAACCGCGACTATCGCCGTATTGCCGAACTGCATGTGGAAGCGGGCTGGATGCCTTCGCATGTGCGCATCGACGAGCTGGAGGCCGCCGCGCGCGCCATTTGCGAGCCGTACTTCACCCGCCCGCTGTCGGAAATCTCACTGGCCGAAGTGCTGGCCAAGCTGTTCCGCATGGCACAGCGCTACCAGCTCACCTTGCAGCCGCAGTTGATTCTGCTGCAAAAAACCTTGCTGAACATCGAAGGGGTGGGCAGGCAACTCGACCCGCAGATCGACATCTGGGCGGTGGCAAAACCGGTGCTGGAAACCATCCTGCGCGAGCGCTACAGCCCACGCCGGCTGCTGCGCGAAGCCAGGCAGCGCCTGCCCGAATGGATGACCCGCGCCCCGGACATGCCCGGCCTGGTTCACGACTGGCTGAAACAGCAAGTCCACGGCGGCCACCTGATTCAGATGCAATCCGAAGATGTGCGCGTGCTCTCCAAAGACCTGCACATCATGCAAAAACGCATGATTTCCGCCGTGCTGGGCGCAGGCCTCTTGATTGTCGCCAGCGTCCTGTACGGCCTGGATGCCGGCGGTCCACGACTTGCCGGCATCCCCGTTGCCACCTGGATTGCCGGCCTTGGCGGCATCTGGGCACTGTTTGCCGCCTGGCCAAGACGGCGGGTGAAGTAACCATAAAAAACGGCTCCATAGTATGGAGCCGTTTTTGTAGGTGATGAAATTTGCGATTACTTCTTCTCGGCCATCATCGTATCGCGCGCAGCGCGGAAGGCGCTGGTCTTGTACCAGTTCGGCCAGCTGCCGTCATTGGCCACCCGATTGCCCACTTGATACAGGGCTTGCAGGTCTTCGACCAGGCCGTCGAGTTTCCAGCTCGGGTCGAATTCATCGCTGGGCTTGTGGTAGCGGTGCTTGCGGTAGTCGGCCATCACCGCTTGTCCGGCTTCAGTGCCGCCTTCACGCAGGTCATCGCCGCCCTTGGCATACAGCGCCGGCACACCGGCTTTGGCAAAGTTGAAATGGTCGGAGCGGAAATAAAAGCCGTCCTCGGGCGTGGCTTCGGGGGTGATGATGCGATCCTGCGGCTTCAGTGCTTCGGCCAGCAGGTCTTCCAGTTCGGAATTGCCCATGCCGATGACGGTCATGTTCTTGGCGCGTCCGCCCACCGGCATGGCATCCATATTGATGACGGCCACGGTCTTGTCCATCGGCACCACAGGCGCGCTGCTCACATAGTGCTTGGAGCCCAGCAGGCCGGATTCTTCCAGGGTCACGGCCAGGAACAGCACTGAGCGCTTGGGCGGGTTGGCGGCAAACTGCCCGGCGATTTCGATGATGCCGGCAACGCCGGTGGCATTGTCCACCGCGCCGTTATAGGTCTGGTCACCTTCGCCCTCGTGCTTGCCAAGGTGATCCCAGTGCGCCATATAGACGATGGCCTCATCCGGGGTTTCCGTGCCGGGCAGCATGCCGATGACATTGCGCGAGGATTTTTCGCTGATTTTGCTGCTCAGCTCCACGCTCATCCTGGCATCCAGCGGTACGGCCTTGAAGCCGCGCTTGCCTGCGGCTTGGCGCATTGTTTCAAGGTCAAGCCCGGCATCGGCAAACAGTTTTGCAGCAGTTTCACCGGTGAGCCAGCCCTGGATGGGCAGGCGCGGTTCCGGGTCGGTCTTGGCCGGCAGGTCAAACTGCTCGCCCGACCAGGAATTCTTCACCACGCCCCAGCCATAGGCTGCGCCGGCATCGTCATGAATCACCAGCGCGCCGCTGGCGCCCTTGCGTGCGGCTTCTTCAAACTTGTAGGTCCAGCGGCCGTAATAGGTCATGCGCTTGCCTTCAAACAGGCGCTCGTCACCGGCGTGGAAGCCCGGGTCGTTGACGAACATCACCACGGTTTTGCCTTTGACATCGACCCCGGCGTAGTCATTCCAGTTGTGCTCGGGTGCATCCACGCCATAGCCGACAAACACCAGCTGGCTGGCATCGAGTTTGACCTGTGTTTCGCCGGTGCGGGTGCCGACCACCATGTCATCGCCAAATTTGAAGGTATGGTGTTTGCCACCCACCTCCACCTGCATGGTGGTATCGGGCGAAGCCTCGGTGACGGTCATGGCCACGGTCTGGAACCAGTCGCCATTATTGCCGGGCTTCAGACCCGCCGCTTCAAACTGCTGGCGGATGTATTCGATGCTGCGCTCCTCGCCCACGGTGCCGGGCGCGCGGCCTTCCATCTGGTCGGAAGCGAGTGTTTTCAGAAGCTCGGTGTAATCAGCCAGATTGATATCGGCGCTGAAGGCATGCTGGGCGGCAGGCGTGGCCGGTGGCGCAGCGTGTTCGGCGGTATTGCCGCCATCGGCGGCGTTCTGGCAGGCTGCCAGCCACAGCGCCGAGGCCAGCGCCGGAAAAAGCAGAGTGTGTCGCATCGGTACTCCAAGGAGTGGCTATGGAGTACCGATGATAGCCCGCTGCAACGGCTAACGTGCCGTTAATCGCGTGGCGGCGTTGGGGTGTTGAAGCGCACGGCGGTGGCGCCATGAATGTTGCCGGTGCGTGCGGTTTCATGCACATACAGTTTGACTTCGTGCTCAAAGCGCAGCGCGCCTTCCACCACCGCATCGGGGCCGATGACGATGCGCGGGGTGCGGGATCGCAATTGCTTGCCAAGGTCAAGGCGAAGGCTGCCGACTGAAATGACGCTTTCGGGCTTTTTCACCATCAACCCGCCTTTGACATGCGTGCCGATACCCACGGTGACATCGCCCGCATAGGTGATGACGTCACCCTCTACCGTGCTGCGCACCAGGCCAATGCTGCCGCTGGCAGTTTCCACGTCGCCCGCGACCTGGCTGCCGCTGCCAATGAAAATGCCGCCACTGACGCTTTCCACTTTTCCGCTGCGGTTGTCGCCCTGCAATCGCACTGCGCCACTGACCGTTTCCAGTTTGCCCAGTTGGCTGGCGGTGCCGGCACTGATGCTGCCGCTGACCGTTTCCACATCTCCGGCGCGCACATGGGCGCCAAACATGATGTCGCCGCTGACCGACTCCAGCTTGCCCACGCGCGCACTTTCGGCCACTTCAATAGAACCACTGACGGTTTCCACATCCTGCGCTTCTACATGGCGCGCCAATTGCACACGGCCGCTGACCGATTCCACGTTGCGCACGCGCGCGCCCTCGGCAATTTCAATGCGGCCGCTGACCGATTGCAGATGACCCGCCTGGCTACCCGCTGCGATACGGATGGGCTTGTTTGCCTCGTTGTAATCCTGCTGCGCCAAACTGGCCGCAGGGGCGAGTGCCAGAACCAGCAGTAAAGGCAATGTCTTGTTCATAAGGCGTCTCCTGGCAAGGGGAGACTACAATTCCACATCGCCCGGTTTTGGGCATCTGCCAAAAGTCATTGCTCACCATGTCCAGCAACCCGCATCCCAAGCCCGTCGTCCTGCTGATTCTGGATGGCTGGGGCTATCGTGAAGACCCGACCGACAACGCGCTGGCCGCAGCGCATATCCCCAATTGGGACAAACTCTGGGCAGGGCGCCCGCATACGCTGATTCATACCGAAGGCCGCCATGTCGGGCTGCCGGACGGGCAGATGGGCAATTCCGAAGTCGGGCATATGAATCTGGGCGCCGGGCGCATCGTCTATCAGGATCTGACCCGCATTGATGCGGCGATTGAGGATGGCAGCTTCTTTGAAAACCCGGCACTGCGCGCGGCCTGCGAGAAGGCCAGCGCCAATGGCGGCACCCTGCATGTGATGGGGCTGCTCTCGCCCGGCGGCGTACACAGCCACGAGTCACACCTGTTTGCGATGCTGAAACTGGCGCAGCAAATGCAGGTGCCGCAGGTGGCCGTGCATGCGTTTCTGGATGGCCGCGACATGCCGCCACGCTCGGCCAGAGCCAGCCTGGAAGCATTGCAGGCGCTTTGCGCACAGCTTGGCAATGCGCGCATTGCCAGTGTCAGTGGCCGCTATTACGCGATGGATCGCGACAAGCGCTGGGACAGGGTGCAGCGCGCCTGGGATGCGATGGTGGAAGCCGATGCCAGCCTGCACGCCGACTCTGCCATTGCCGCGCTGGAAGCGGCCTATGCCCGCGATGAAAACGATGAATTCGTGCAGCCCACGGTGATTGGCAGCGGTGCCAAATTTGCCGATGGCGATACGGCGGTGTTCATCAACTTCCGCGCCGACCGTGCCCGGCAACTGGCCGCAGCCTTTGTGCAACCGGATTTTGATGGCTTTGCCGCCCGCCGCCCGCAGTTGGCCGCGTTCGTCTGCCTGACCGAATACGATGCCAGCCTGCCGGCGAGCCTGGCCTTTCCGCCGGAAAATCTCACCAATACCCTGGGCGAGGTCATGCAGGCGCAGGGCAAGACACAGCTGCGTATTGCCGAAACCGAAAAATACGCGCATGTGACGTTCTTTTTCAGCGGTGGGCGCGAGGCGCTATATGCAGGTGAAGAGCGCATCCTCATCCCCAGCCCGCAAGTGGCGACCTATGACCTGCAACCGGAAATGAGCTGCCCGGAGCTGACCGAAAAACTCACCGCCGCCATTGAAAGCGGCCAGTACGATTTGGTGGTATGCAATATCGCCAACCCGGACATGGTTGGACATACCGGGGTGATGGCCGCCGCCATCCAGGCCGCAGAAGCGGTGGATAACGCCATCGGCGCGGTGGTGGCTGCGGTGGAAAAAATGGGCGGCGCACTGCTGATTACCGCCGACCACGGCAATCTGGAAATGATGCGCGATGCACAAACCGGCCAGCCGCATACCGCGCATACCGTGGGGCCGGTGCCGCTGATTTATGTCGGCACGCGCCAGGCCAGCCTGCGTCGTGGCGGCGCGCTGCGCGATGTCGCCCCGACCCTGCTGGATTTGCTCGGCATCGAAAAACCTGCCGAAATGACCGGCCAGAGTCTGCTCGGCGCATGAAGCCCACACTCGCCCGCCTTGGCCTCACTGCGCTGATGACCTGTGCCGTGGGCATGGCGCTGGGGCAAGACCTGCGCCAGACCGAGCGCAAACTGCAGCAGTTGCGTGGCGAGTTGCAACAAATCGGCCAGGAGCGCCGTCGCCTTGAGGGTGAACGTGGAGAAGCCGCACGCGCCTTGCGCGCAGCGGACGAGTCCATTGCCCGCTCCGCACGCGCCCTGGCACAGACCCGCGAGGCCATCAGCCGCGAGCAGGCACAGCTGGCCGAGCTGGAGGCGCGCAATGCCCATCTTGAAGCCCGGCTTGCCAATCAGCGGCAGCAGCTGGCGCGCTGGGTGCGCGCGGCCTATCTCACCGGCCCGGAATCGGCCTTGAAGGTGATGCTCTCGCAAGACCAGATTCAAGAAGGCCAGCGTGACCTGGCCTATTACGGCGCCTTGCAGCGCCAGCGTGCTGCGCAGATCCGGGCGATTTCCGAGCAGCTGGATGAAGCCAGGGCACTGCAACAGGCCATCGCCGACAAACAAGTACGACTGGCCGAGGCACGCCAAAAACAGCAGGCCGAACTTGCCGAGGTGGAAAAGCAGCGCAGCGAACGCGCCGAACTGCTGGGCAAGATTGACAGCCAGTATCAGGACAAGCGCAGCCGCGAGCAGGCGCTGGGACAAGATGCCGCCGCATTGGAGCAACTCCTTGCCCAGCTGCGCGCCACCGCCGCACGCGCCGAGCGTGAGCGCCGCGAGGCCGCTGCGCGCGCCCGCCGTGAGCAGGCGGCTGCCGAACGTCGTGCGCAACAGAGCGCTGCCCGTAGTCGCAATGAAAACCGCACCACGCGCTCGCGGCCAGGCGCAACGGCCAGCCGTCCGGCACCGCGCCCGGCTCCTGCGACCCCAGCGACCGTGGGCGGTGCTGGCTGGCCGCTCAATGGCCAGTTGCTGGCAAGTTTTGGCGGCACCATGCCCGATGGCGCGCGCAGCTCGGGGCTGCTGATTGCCGCCGCCGCAGGGGCGCCGGTGCGCGCCGTCGCCGATGGTCAGGTGGTGTTTGCCGAATGGATGAGCGGCTATGGCCTGCTGTGCATCATCGACCACGGCAATGGCTATATGAGCCTGTATGCCCATAACGATGCGCTGATGAAAGATGTCGGCAGCCGTGTCAGGCGCGGCGATACCATCGGCAGTGTCGGCAATTCTGGCGGGCAGGGACGGCCTGCGCTGTACTTTGAACTGCGCCGCGCCGGTCGCCCGGTCAATCCCAATGTCTGGCTGCGGCGCTGACCTGCCTGACGCATAATCCTTTCATTCCTTGTCAGAGCTGTTGCCGATGCGCCTTCGTCCCCTGATTCTTGCCGCCGCCCTTATCTTTGCCCTGCCCGCAATGGCACAGCAAAACGCGGCTCCAGGCCCGGCAGCGGCGATGGATGAGCGCCGCAGCCGCCATGTGCCGCTGGATGAAATCCGTTATTTCGTCAGCATCTATAACGCCATTCGCGAAGCCTATGTCGAGCCGGTGGCAGACAAAAAACTGATGCACTCGGCATTGCGCGGCCTGCTGCTCGACCTTGACCCGCACAGCGTGTATTTCGATGCGCAGGCGGCCAAGGATTTCAACGAAGACACCATCGGCGCGTATGAAGGCGTGGGCGTTGAATTGCAACAACAGCCAGGCCCGGTACTGAAAATCATCGCCCCGCTGGAAGGCGGGCCTGCCGAACGCGCCGGGCTGCGCTCGGGTGACATCATCACTGCCATCGACGGTCAGGCCATCAATGACGCCACAGGCAGCACGCCACTGCGCGGCGTGGCCGGCAGTGAAGTGAAGGTCACAGTGCAGCGCGAAGGGCGCGCGCCTTTCGAGGTCAGCCTGAAGCGCGAACGCATCCAGCTGCAAAGCGTGCGCAGTCGCATGCTGGAGCCAGGCTTTGGCTATATCCGCATCAGCCGCTTCCAAACCGGCACCGGTGAGGACTTTGGCAAAGCGCTGCAAACACTGCAGACACAGGCTGGCGTGCCGCTCAAGGGAGTGTTGATTGACCTGCGCGGCAATCCCGGCGGCCTGCTCGGGCCTGCAGTAAAAATCGCCGATGACTTGCTGGATGAGGGCCTGATTGTCAGCACTCGTGGCCGCGCGCCCAATAGCGAAATTCGCAACCATGCCAGCCCCGGTGATTTGCTGGCAGGCACCCCGGTCATGGTATTGCTCGATGCCGGCTCTGCCAGCGCCTCCGAAGTCCTGGCCGCTGCCCTGCGCGATAACCGCCGCGCCCGCATCATCGGCAGTCGCAGCTTTGGCAAAGGCTCGGTACAGAGCTTTTTGCCGCTGCCCAATGGCGATGCGGTCAAGCTGACCACCGCCCGCTACTACACGCCCAGCGGACGCTCGATTCAGGGGGTGGGCATCGAACCGGATGTTGTTTTGCTGCCAGAAAATGAAACCGCCCCCAGCCACTATAGCGAAGCCAGCCTGCCTGGCCACCTGCAAGGCGAGGACGAGCCTGAAAGCAAGCTGGCCGGAGAAAACGCCGGCCATGTATTGCCCGGCGATGCGCCTATCCAGGCGGCGCTGGCCGAATTGAAAAACCCGGGCAGCCTGCCGCAACCCAAGGCTCCCCATTCAGAAGATAAGACTGCCGCTGAGTAAAACTCAGGCCAGCGGGTTGGCATCCAGAAACGCGCGGATCATCCCCGGCAATTCTTCGCGCTTGTCTTCCAGCACATAGTGGCTGGCATCCGGGTAAGCCTGCACCTCGGCATGGGGCAGTGCCTTCTGGAAGCCGGCCAAGAAGTGATGGTCAAACACGAAGTCGCGCAAACCCCAGCCAATAAACGCCGGGCGGTCGGCATAGCTGGGCAGTTTTTCCGCTGCTGCCTGCAACAACGGCCAGGCACGGTCGCGTGCATCCAGCGGAATATCCTGCATGAAGCGCAGGGTGGCGATGGCGTCCTGCCAGCCGTCGTACACACTGGAATAGGCTTGCTTGATGGCAGGCTCCAGAATCCGCACCGTGCCGAAGGCCGCAGCGCCACGCGCAAACAGGTTGAAACGGCGAATCAGCCAGCCACCCAGGCGCGAATGCCTGCCCATGGCGATCTGCCAGGGCATCGGCTTTTCTGCCGGCAGCGGAAAGGCCGCGGTATTGGTGATGACCAGCCGCTTGATTTGCTCGCCATGCTGCAAACCCCAGCCAAAGCCAATCATGCCGCCCCAGTCGTGTACGGCCAGGGTCAGCGACCCGTTGATACCCAGATGCTTCAGCAAGGCATCGACATCCTCAATACGTGAGGCCAGGGTGTAGTCATAGCGCGGCTGTGCGCCTTTGGCATCGTCCGGCTTGTCCGACAGACCCATGCCGATATGGTCAGGCACGATGCAGCGATACTTGTCGCGCAACGCCAGTACCAGATGCCGCCAGTAATAGCTCCACGACGGATTGCCGTGCAGCATCAGCACCACCTCGCCATCGCGCGGGCCTTCGTCCAGATAGCGCATCCAGATGCCCGGCCGCACCTCCAGGCGCTGCGGCTTGAAGGGATAGTCGGGGCGGTAAACTGTCGTTGTCACGGCAACAGGCTGCTCACCACACCACTTCGGACATGGTGCAGTTCAGCCCCGAGCCGATGCCGAGCAGGGCGATGCGGTTGCCTTTCTTCAGGCGACCGGCCTGCTTGAGCTTGGAGAGCACAATCGGCACGGAAGCTGGGCCAATATTGCCGTGCTCGCCGAAAATGGTCATGACTTTTGCCGGGTCAATGCCCAGGCTCTGAATCAGGCTCTGGGTATGCACTTTGCTGACCTGGTGCACCACGAACTGGTCAATCTCCTGCACCGCCCAACCCATGGCTTCACGGGCGACATTGAAGGTCTTTTGCGCCAGTTGCATGCCCTGAATCAGCAGCTGCCGGGTATCGGTCACCATGCGGTCGAGGTTGCCGCGACACAGGGTGTTCCATTCGGTCGCAGAGCGGGTCACGCCGCCTTTGTAGCGCGGCGCGTCCGGGGCAAGCTCGGCGCGTGCCAGCACCATCGCCGCCGCCCCGGAGCCCAGCGTCAGTGTTGCCAGCTCGTTGCGGAATTCTTCTTCGGTCGAATCCGGGCGCAGCATGCGCTCGATGGTTTTTTCGTAAGCCAGGTCAGCGGTTTCGCCATCCACGACCAGCGCGTAGTCGATTTCGCCACGCTCCAGCATGCGCGCGGCCATGTCCATGCCATTGACAAAGGCAAGGCACGCATTGGCAACGTCATAGTTTTGGCAGGTATCGGCCACTTTCAGATTGCCCGCCACGATGCTGGCGGTGGACGGCTCCAGATAGTCGCGGCTTACCGAAGTGCTGACCAAAAGCCCCAGCTTGTCCGCGCTGATGCCGGCATCCTGCAATGCCAGCACACCGGCTTCAGTCGCCGCATCGCTGGAGAGCTTGTCGCTGCCCCACAGGCGGCGGGCATGAATCCCGGCAATGTCTTTCAATACATCCACACGGATACCCAGCCGGTCAAGCGTGGGCTTCAGGCGCTCGTTGATTTCCTCAGAGGTAACCTTGTGCGGCGCATCCACATGCGCGATACCAACGATGGCGACATTATTGAAAAGCATGGCGGCGAGCTGGTCAGAAAAAGACCGGCGATTTTAGCAGAAATAGCACCCGAGACGCCGAGCCCGGTACCCTGGGCTCGGCGAGTATGTCAATCTTCTGGCATCGGCATCGCCATCAGCCGTGCCTGCCGACCAAGAAGACGCAGAAGGCCGATCACCACCAGCAAGCCACGCCGCACATCCTGATCGCGATTGATGAGCCCAATTGCCTGCCAGACACTCGGTAGTTGCGTGCTGTCAGCAGCCTGTTCCAACGCATATTCCATGCCGTTGTGGAGATTAAACATGGCCGAGCTGGCCTCCTCGAAGCCGCGGGCAAGCTTCTGAATCATCGCATCATCGGCCAGATCCACCACATCGGCCAACGCCGAGAGCGCATCCACGCCATTGTGCAGACGGCCGCTTTGCAGCAGCGGTGCCAGCTTGTCGATCAACGCCGCCAGCCCGGCCAGGGTGGCTGGATCATTGAACTGCGGATTGCTGACGAAGAACTTTTCCAGTGTATTTCCAGATTGCATGTCATTCGTGTTCATGTCTCCCTCCCGGCTCATACCATGCCCCGAGCCACCGCCCAGTAGCCACCACGGTTGAACGCCTTGCGCATCAGCCCGCCGATCTTGGTCGGCGGTGTTGGCAGTACATCCACCTGATAGTCGTACCAAAGCGGCATGCCAGCCTCCAGCCCCATCTGCGCGACCGCCTGAACCCGGCCATCGTATTCGGCCACGGTCTGACCGATACGCATCAGCCCGGCGATGTTGTCGCAAACCACCGGCGACTGGTTGTGACAACTACCACCGGCCTTGCTGATCGGCAGATCCACGGTATCGCCCATAACAAACACATTGGGATGACCTTCCAGTTGCAGGCTGGCGCGATCGGTCGGCAACCAGCCTTCATTGTTCGGCGCCTGCGAGATGCCGGAATTGAGTACCGCATCCACCGCGCGGATCGGTGGGGTCTGCATCAGGATGTCGAATGGCTCAGCCTCGCCTTCCTCCGAATACGCCACTTTCGCCTTAGCATCCACCCGCTGCAGAGTGAAGCCGCGTTTGTGGATGATGCCCTTGGAATCGAAGATCGCCGGCAATACTTCACAAGTCGCCTTTTGCAGGAACAGACAGTTACGCAACAGCTGCGAAACGGTCGGATAGGTATAGACAATCTCCACCTGCTCGCGCACGCCGCGACGGCGCAGATATTCATCCAGCATCAGCGTGGTTTCGATCGGTGCGATACCACACTGGTGCGGCACATTCGGCGTGGTCGGGAAAGTCACGCCAATGAACACCCGACCACGTTCCAACTGCGAAAGCTTGCGGTAAAGCTGCATTGCCGGGGCATGCAGATAGAAATGATCTCCAGCTTCGCGCAGGCCGGGAATGCGCTCGGGTACAGGCACGCAGCCGGTGGACACCACCAGATAGTCGTAATCACGCACGCCTGCCGATGCCAGTCGCAGCCGGCTGTTGGCGAACTCGAAACCTTCCACCTCATCGATCAGCAGATTCACCTCTGGACGCAACAGGCTAAAAAGCGGTCGCCGCAGCTCATTCTTGTAGAACATGCCAAACGCCACATACATGAAAGCCGGTTTGTAGTAATGCCAGGGGTTGTTGGAGACCAAAGTAATCCGCACCTTACCGCGGCGGATTTCCGGTCTGAGTTTGGCGACCAAATTGTTGGCGGTCATAGTGCCGCCGATGCCGCCACCGACGACGATGATTTCCTGCAAGCTTGAAGACATGGCAATCTCCTTTGGTATAGGGTCAATGCATCAGGTCAGTTACTTGCTCCCTGGTGTTGTCCCGGCTTGATTTCCATCCGCCAGGGTGAATAGCTGTGCCAGTGCGTCCAGCGGCAGCAAAGCCGCCGCATGCCGGGCAGGCATGGCATGCGCCAGCGCGAATACCTCGAACTCGGGCCAATCACAATGTCCCTCGCCCTGTTGCAGCAATTGCCGCAATTGCTCGCGTACCCGCAAAATTTCCGCCTGCCCAAGCCCTGGCACATGCTGCAGCACGATCGCGGTAGACGCCTGCCCAAGTGCACAGGCGCGCACCCGGTAACCAAGCGCATCCACCCGGCCATCACGGATCAGGGCATCAAGGGTCAGCTGGCTACCGCATAACGGGCTGGAGACGGCCACCGACAGAGCCGGTGGCGAAGCCAGACGCACATCACGCCGAACCCGCGGCGTATGGGTTTTCAGCGCCTGATAAAGGTGATCGGCATCTTGCCGAGGATCCACGGCTGCATCCCCTTCGCAAACGTGCTTGGCAGGAATCTACCGCAATCATGATCGCCAGTCTTGCTGCATGACAGCAGCCGGTTAGCGACGCCAATCTGGAATCCACAGGCTTAGCGTGCGCAACGCCAGGCCGCAAAGCGCTGCATACCTTCAACCGGTTCGCTCAGGGGGTGAATATCGGTCGCCGGCATTGTCACTGCCCTGTTGCGCGCCAGTGTTTCCAGCTCCTCAGTCACCTTGATGGCATTGCGACGGTACAGCGAAACCTTGTCAGTTACTTCCACCTCAATTTCCCCCACAGGCTCACAACCTTGCGGCGCAGCACGCAAAACCCGCACCTTCTGAGCCTCGGGTTGAATCGGCACCCAAGTGCAGGCGGTCAGTGTCAGGACAAAGGCAGCAGCAACGGCAAGGCGCATCGGACTCTCCAAAGTAAAACGACAATGCCCGCCATTGTGGCGGGCATTGGGTAACAAATGGAACATTCACCACGATTTCGTTCAGTAAATACTGCTCCGTCGACACTTCCCCGCCGGAGCATCGTGGCTTACTTCCTGCTTGCCACCGGCTTGCCGTCGGCATCGAGGATGGTGACTTCGCCCAGGTTCAGGGCGCGTACCGGGGCTTCGATCTTGCCCAGGTCGCCGACCACTACCCAGACCAGATTGTCCGGGTTGAAGCTGGCAGCGGCGGTATTGGCATCGGCCACACTGAAGGCCTCGACCTCGGCATTGCGCAGCGTCACCCAGTTGTCGGGGCGGCCATAGCGGACAATGCCGTTGATGGTGCTCATCACCGCCCTGCCGGTTTCGTAGGCGCCGGGCTGGCTGCGCAGTTCGTTATTCACCACCTTGGTGACTTCTTCCTGCCGCGCCGGTGCCTTGCCACTGGCGTATTCGGCAAACTCGCGCCGGATTTCAGCCAGCGATTCGGCGGTCTTGTCGATTTGCACCGGGGCGCTGGCCAGCCACGGACGCTGGCCGAGGGCGCTGACCAGCATGGTGCGCGCCCCATATGACCAGTGCTTGTCCTCGCGCAGGTTCATGTTGAGCCGCGAGGTAAAGGTGCCGCCGATGATGTCATTGCTCATCTCAAGACGGGTAGCCCCGGCATCACGGCTGGAAGGCACCAGCTTGCCGACCATGATGTTGGCCTGAATGGCGCCGGGCTGGTCAATCAGGTACACCCGCGCCTGCCGGGGTGCGTCCACCTGCGGCAAGGCCACCGGCTGCGCCACGGCGCCTTCGCCCTTCCAGTCACCCAGATGTTTGTTCAGAAGCGGTACGATTTCTTCAAGCGTGGTGTCACCAACCACCAAGAGGGTGGCCGCTTCCGGGCGCAGCCAGGTTTTCTGGTAGGCCAGGAGGTCATCGCGGCTGAGTGCCTTGATGGCGTCCTCGGTGCCACTGCCAGTGAACGGGATGGCATACGGATGACCTTCGCCGTAGAGCAGCGGCGGCAGCACACGCTGTGCCACGCTGCCGGGATTGGCCTTTTCCTGGGCAATGCCAGCCAGCCATTGTGCGCGCACGCGCTCGATATCGGCGGCATTGAAGGCCGGGCGGCGCAGCATGTCGGCATACAGCGCCAGCGAAGCATCGAGGTTCGACTTCAGCGCCGAGAGTGAGACACTGCTGCCATCCAGATTGGCGCCGGCACCCAGTTGTGCGCCCAGCGATTCCGCACGCGCCTTGAAGCTCAGTGCATCCAGCGCGCCTGCGCCTTCATCCAGCATGCCCATGGCAAAACTGGCGCGCCCCAGCTTGGCACCGGCATCGGACGCATAGCCGCCGTGGAACTGGTAGCTCATCTGCACGACCGGGATGTCATGACGCTCGGCCAGCACCACGGTGGTGCCATTGGCGAGTTTGGCGCGTTGCAGCGCCGGGAATTTCAGTGCCGGGAAATCCGTTACCTGCGGCACGCCCTGGCTGCGATCGACCTGTGCTGCCGTGGTGCGGTATTTGCGATCGGGCGCGGGCAGATTGAACGGAGCCGGCTGCACGCTGGCCTCTTCCACCAATGCCGTGCGCTCACCCGGTGCAATCACGAAGGTATGGCTGGGATTGCTCAACCAGCGTTGCGCGGTCTGCTGCACGCTGGCCGGTGTCGCTGCGGCGATGGTGCGCTGGCTCTCATCCAGACAACCCGGCTTGCCGGTATAGATGGTGCAGGAAGCCAGAATATCGGCCTTGCCGCCAAAACCGCCGATGCGCTCCATGCCGCGCACCAGCGAGGCATTGTGGTCGGTCTTGGCGCGCGCCAGCTCCTCAGCGCTGGGGCCTTCGCGCAGCAGCTTTTGCAGCTCCTCGTCAATCGCCGCTTCCACCTTGGCGACATCCACGCCGGGCTTGACCATCGCCTGAATCATGAACAGGCCAGCGAGCTGACTGCCCATATTGCTGGTGCTGATGCTGTCCACCAGTTGATCCTGATACACCAGACGCCGATCCAGACGCGAAGTCGTGCTGCCCCCCAGCACTTCACTGAAAAGGTCGAGCACATCGCTTTCGCTGCTGGTGTTCTGCGGCACATGCCAGACCCGTGCCAGCAGCGTCTGCGGCACCTTGTCCTGCATCTCGGTACGGCCATTGCCCGCCATCTTCGGCACGTTCACCGCCGGCTGCGCCAGACTCGGCCCGGCAGGGATATGACCAAAGTACTTCGTCACTTTTTCCCGGGCGGTGGCAACATCAATATCGCCCGCCAGTACCAGCACCGCGTTGTTCGGGCCATACCAGGCGCGGAACCAGTTTTTCACATCGTCCAAAGTGGCGGCATTGAGATCGTTCATCGAGCCGATCACGGTGTGGTGATACGGATGTCCCTTGGGATACATCGTCCGCAGCATGGTTTCATAGAGCTGGCCATAGGGACGGTTCTCACCTTGGCGCTTCTCGTTCTGCACCACGCCGCGCTGCTCGTCCAGAGTCTTCTGGTCGATGGCGCCAAGCAAATGCCCCATGCGGTCAGACTCCATCCACAACGCCATGTCCAGCGCCGTGGTCGGCACGTTCTGGAAGTAATTGGTGCGGTCGCTGTTGGTGGTGCCGTTCATGTCGGTGGCGCCGGCCTGCTCGAACGGCGCGAAATATTCGCCGGGATGGTTTTCCGAGCCGTTGAACATCAGGTGTTCAAACAGATGCGCAAAGCCGGTACGCCCGGCCGGCTCATCCTTGCTGCCGACGTGATACCAGACATTCACCGCCACAATCGGCGCCTTGCGGTCGGTATGCACCACCACCCGCAGGCCATTGGGCAGAGTGAAAGTTTCATGGGGCAGATTCACTGCAACCGCGGGCTTGGCGGACTGTGCAGGCGCGGGAATGAAGCTGCCACCAAGGGCAGTGGCAAGCGCAAACGCCAGTGCAGCCATGCGCGGAGCGGATTTGAGCATCATGTGGAACATCCTGTGGTTTTGAAACGATTAATGTTAAGCCCTGCCCCTGCCAGGCGCACGGGTCGAAAGTCATGTCCCTCCACCCTTGACCTTGCCCGCTTCTGCGCCACCATAAGCAACCCCGAATACAGGAGCCTGTCATGGCCAATATCCTCATCACCGGCGCCAATCGCGGCATCGGCCTTGCGCTGACCCGGCTATACCGTGAACGCGGCGATACGGTGTATGCCGTCTGCCGCAATACCAGTCCGGCGCTGGCGGCCAGTGGCGCCCAGGTCATCGACGGCATCGACATGCGCGATGCCGCCAGCATCGCCCGTCTGCCGGAAGTGCTCACCGGGGTGCAGCTGAATACGGTGATTCTCAATGCCGGGATTTTCAGCAATGAAACGCTGGACAAGCTGGATGATGCCGCGCTCACTGCCATCCGCCAGCAGTTTGAAGTCAATACCCTGGGGCCGCTACTGACCGCCCATGCCGTACTCGGGCAACTGGGCGAAGGCAGCAAGCTTGCCATCATCACCAGCCGCATGGGCTCGGTCAGCGATAACGGCTCCGGGGCGTATTACGGCTATCGCGCCTCCAAGGCGGCGGTCAATGCGGTAGGCAAGTCACTGGCGGTGGATTTGGCCGCGCGCGGCATCGCCGTCTGCCTGCTGCATCCGGGTCTGGTGGCGACCGAGATGGTTGGCGGCAAGGGCGATGTCAGCCCGGAACAGGCTGCCGAAGGCTTGGCCGCGCGCGTGGATGCGCTGAATCTTGCCAATACCGGCAGCTTCTGGCACGCCAATGGCAGCGCCCTGCCCTGGTAACTGCCGCCGTGTTCCATATCATCCTGCACCAGCCGGAAATCCCGCCCAACACCGGCAATGTGATTCGCCTTGCCGCCAATACCGGCTGTCAGCTGCATCTGGTCAAGCCTTTGGGATTTTCGCTGGAGGACAAGCAGCTGCGCCGTGCCGGGCTGGACTATCACGAATACGCCACGCTCTGCCTGCATGAAACCTTGGCCGATGCATTGGCAGCAGTGGCGCCGGGGCGAGTGTTCGCACTCTCCACCCGTGGCACGGTGCGCCATGACCAAATGGACTACCAGCCCGGCGACGCCTTCCTGTTTGGCAGTGAAACCGCCGGGCTGCCACAGACTGTGCTGGACGCCATTCCGGCCATACAACGCCTGCGGCTGCCGATGCGCCCGGACAACCGCAGCCTGAATCTTTCCAATGCCGTTGCGGTGGTGGTGTTCGAGGCCTGGCGCCAGCAGGGCTTTGCCGGGGCAACCCAATAAGCCGGTGTGCGCTCAATCGCCCATCAGGCGTGGCAGCACATCGTGCAGCATGGCCTCGACGGCGGCCATGTCCATCTCCGGCTCGCGTACCAGCCGTTGCTTGAGACCATCGATGAGGGCGCGCAGGGCGAGGCTGCGGGCGGCGATTTTTGCCGGTGGCACGGCAAAGCCGCCTTCGGCCTGCGGGCGGCTCATCCATTCGGCAATCGCCGCATCAATCTGCTGGCTGAAGCGCGCCAGCACTTCGGCAATCAAGGGGTCACGGCGTGATTCGGCGGTGATTTCCAGCTTCAGCGTCGGCTCCAGCGGCATATCGCCGCCCGACCCGGCCAAGTGGCAGGGTTGGGCAAGAATTTCCATCACACACGGCACAGGCGGCCGGGTGTCTTGCTGGCGCGCCTCGATGTCTGCGGCCAGAGCCTGCATCTGTGCCTCGACGATGCCGTGAATCAGCTCGGACTTGCTGCTGAAATAGCGGTAGATAAGGCCGGCGCTGATGTCGGCGGTTTCGGCGATTTGCGCCATGCTGGCCGCATGGAAGCCACGCTCGGCAAAGCACTGCCGGGCGGCATCGAGGATGCGCTGACGTTGTGCCTGGCTATGTGCTGCCCGGCGGGTACGGGCAGTCTGGCTGGGCTTGCTCATGGGCTGTTATCCGCCTCTACGCCGCCGCCCAGCACCTGATACAGAGTGATGCGATTGGCTTGCTGGGCAAGGCGGACGGCAATGGCGGCCTGCTCGGCGGCATAGCGGGTGCGCTGTGCATCAAGCAGGGTGAGGTAGCTGTCACGACCGGCATCGCGCCGCGCCGTGGAAAGCTGCTCGGCCTGACGCGCGGCTTGCAGCAGGTTTTCTGCCGCTGCGCGGCGCTCGTTCAACGCTTGTTCCTGCACCAGGGCATCGGCAACTTCGCGGAAACCGCTCTGGATGGCTTTTTCGTAAGCCGCCAGCGCCATATCACGGTTGGCCTCGGCCACTTTCAGATTGGCGCGCAGTGCCCCGCCCTGAAAAATCGGGATATTGATTTGCGGCATGAAGCGCCAGAAGCGGGTTCCGGCATCAAACAGGCCGGAGAGTTCACCACTCTGCGTACCGGCACTGCCGGTCAGGCGAATGGAGGGGAAAAACGCCGCACGCGCCGCACCGATATGGGCGTTGGCGGCCAGCAGACTGTGCTCGGCTGCGCGGATATCGGGACGGCGCAACAGCACTTCCGAAGCCAGTCCGGCAGGCACGGGGCTAAGGGCGATGTCGGTATCGCGCAGCCCCTGCGGCAAGTCGGCTGCAGCCAATGGCGTGCCTGCCAGCAAGTCCAAGGCATTGCGGTCAAGCTGCACCTGCGCCGCATAACGCGCCACATCGCCCCGGGCAGTTTCCACCTGGGCGCGCATCTGCGCCAGCTCCAAGCCGCTGACGGCGCCCAGCTCATGACGACGCTCGGTCAGCCGCAGGGTTTCCTGATAGGCATGCAGAGTGTCCTCGGCAATGGCTTGCAGGCTTTGGTCGGCCGCCAGCGTCAGCCAGGCGCGGCTGACTTCGGCCACCAGACTCAGTTGCGCAGCGCGGCGATTTTCTTGCTGCGCAAAGAACTGTTGCACGGCCGCCTGGCTCAAATTGCGCACCCGGCCAAATAAATCCAGCTCAAAGCTGGCCAGCCCCAGCGATGCGCTATAGCTCTCGGTCACTGGCGCATCACCGCCAGCGCGGGTTTGGCTGAGACTGCCGCCCACAGACGGCAGGCGCTCGGCCCGGCTGATTCGGTATTGGGCGCGGGCACGCTCGACATTCAGCACCGCCACGCGCAGGTCACGGTTATGGGCAAGGGCTTGTTCGACCACGCGCTCAAGGCGCGCGTCCTGCAACACGGCGCGCCAATCCAATGTGCTGACATCGCCGGTCTGCCGGCCTTCGATGCCCTGCCATTGCGCCGGGATGCCTGTTTCAGCAGCCGGCGTGGCCGGCACCAGGGTGGCGCAGCCCGCCGTGGAAAGCGCGGCCACAAGTGCCAGTGTCAGACCATGAGGCTTAAACATGGGAAATATCTCCTTGGTCGGCGGCCGGTTTTTTATTGCGGGCAAACAGGCGCACCACCACCAGATAGAACAACGGGATAAAGAAGATGCCGAGCACCGTGCCGACAATCATGCCGCCAAGCACGCCGGTGCCGATGGCGCGCTGCGCCGCCGAGCCAGCGCCGCTGGCCAATGCCAGTGGCAGCACGCCAAAACCGAATGCCAGCGAGGTCATGACGATGGGACGCAGCCGGTCACGCACTGCCATCATGATGGCTTTGACCAACTCGGTGCCCGATTCGTAATACTGCTTGGCAAACTCGATAATCAGCACCGCGTTCTTGCTGGTCAGCCCCACGGTGGTGAGCAATCCCACCTGGAAATAGACATCGCGATCAAGCCCGCGCAGGCCGGTGAACAGCGCCGCGCCCAATACCCCGAGTGGCACCACCAGCAGCACCGCGGTCGGCACCGACCAGCTTTCATACAGTGCGGCCAGACACAGGAACACGATCAACAGCGACAGCGAGTACAGCAGCACAA
The DNA here is from genome assembly GCA_002798295.1 of Lysobacteraceae bacterium NML07-0707. GTDB lineage: Bacteria > Pseudomonadota > Gammaproteobacteria > Xanthomonadales > Xanthomonadaceae > Solilutibacter. Next base: position 43,525 of record NWQT01000017.1, read on the forward strand.
TCTGGCCGCCTGCTTCGCGCTCCTGATAGGAGGCCGCCGTCCATTCCAGCCCGACGCCTTCGGGCAGCTGTGCAACCAGCCGCTCGACCTCGGCCATCGCCTCGCCGGAGCTGACGCCGGGCTTGGCCGTGCCTTCCAGCGACATGGCGCCGGCACCGTTGTAGCGTTGCAGGCTGGGCGAGCCAAATTCCCAGTGCGAGCTGGCGAATGCCGAGAACGGCACCATCTGCCCCTGGTTATTGCGTACCGACCAGCGCAGGAAGTCATCCGGCGTCATACGGAACGGCGCATCGGCCTGCACATACACGCGCTTGACCCGGCCGCGGTCGATGAAGTCGTCGATATAACTGCCGCCCCAGGCGGTGGCCAGAGTGCTGTTGATGGTGGCGGGGGAAAGCCCCAGCGCCTGCGCCTTGGCCTGATCCACCACCACGCGCAGCTGCGGGGCATCTTCCATGCCATTGGGGCGCAGGCTGCCGATATAGCCTTGCTCCTTGGCCGCAGCCATGCCCAGCAACTGGTTGCGCGCTGCCAGCAGCCCTTCATGCCCCAGCCCGCCGTTGTCGGTGAGATAGAACGAAAAGCCCGAGCCGGTACCCAGCCCCATGATGGCGGGCGGCGCAATCGGAATCATGAAGGCATCGCGGATTTGACCAAGCCCCGGCCAGGCGCGGCCGACGATGGCAGGCACCTTGGCGGCCTCGGCCGTGCGCTCACTCCAGTCTTTCAGGCGCACAAAGCCCATGCCCATGTTCTGCCCCTGGCCGGCAAAGCTGAAGCCGGTCACGGTAAACACCGAAGCGACATGATCCTTCTCTTTTTCAAGGAAGTGCTGCTCCAGCTGCTTGATGGACTCAAGCGTGCGTTCCTGGGTGGAACCCACCGGCGTTTGCGCCAGCACCATCACCATGCCCTGATCTTCTTCCGGCAGGAAGCTGGTGGGCAGGCGCAGGAACAACCAGCCACCCAAGGTGCCGATGACCGCAAATACCAGCATGAAGCGCCACGGACGCTTCAGCATCCCGGCCACACCGCGCTGGTATTTTTCACTGCCCCTGTTGAACAGGCGGTCAAACCAGGCAAGGAAGCGCCCCACCGGGCCGTTGCCATGGTGGTGCGCCTCGCCCTTCTGGATGGGTTTGAGCATGGTGGCGCACAGCGCCGGGGTCAGCACCATCGCCACCAGCACCGAGAACGCCATTGCGGTCACGATGGTGGCGGTGAATTGCAAATAGATGGTGCCGGTGGAGCCGCCCATGAAGGCCATCGGCACGAACACCGCCGAGAGCACCACGCCGATGCCCACCAGCGCACCGGTAATCTGCGACATCGACTTTTTCGCCGCCTCTTTCGGTGAGAGGCCTTCTTCGCGCATCAGACGCTCGACGTTTTCCACCACCACGATGGCATCGTCCACCAGAAGGCCAATCGCCAGCACCATGGCGAACATGGTCAGCATGTTGATGGTGAAGCCCAGCGCATACAGCACCGCAAAGGTGCCAAGCAGCACCACCGGCACGGCGATGGTGGGAATCAGCGTGGCGCGGAAATTGCCCATGAACAGGAACATCACCAGAAACACCAGCAGTACGGCTTCTGCCAGGGTCTTCACCACGCCATTGATGGACACGCGCACGAAGGGCGAGGAATCAAACGGCACCTCCCACTTCAGCCCTGCCGGAAAGCTGGCCTCCATCCTGGCAAGTTCGGCACGCACGGCATCGACGGTGTCCAGTGCATTGGCGCCGGTGGCCAGGCTCACCGCCATGCCGCTGGCCGGCTGGCCGTTGTAGCGGCTGATGCTGTCGTAGCTTTGCGCGCCCATTTCCACCCGCGCCACATCGCCCAGGGTCAGGCGCGAGCCATCAATGCCACTGCGCAGGATGATGGCGCGGAACTCCTCCGGCGTGCTGAGCCGTGACTGCGCAGTGATGGTGGCATTGAGCTGCTGTCCCGGCACGGCCGGCGCCGCACCGAGCTGCCCCAGCGTGACCTGGGCATTTTGTGCGCGAACCGCTGCCGTCACTTCCGCCACGGTCAGGCCATAGGTATCGAGCTTGCCAGGGTCGAGCCAGATACGCATCGCATACTGGGTGCCGAATTGCTGGGTTCCCCCCACCCCCGGCAGGCGGGCGATGCGGTCAACCACGTGACTGGAGATGTAATCGCCAATCTCGTCATTGCTCATGCTGCCATCTTCGGAGATGAAGCCAATCACCATCAGAAAGCCGCTGCGCCCCTTGCCGACGCTCACCCCCTGCTGCTGCACTTCCTGCGGCAACAGGGGTGTGACTGCCTGCAATTTGTTCTGCACCTGCACCTGGGCAATATCCGGGTTGGTGCCGCTGGCAAAGGTGAGATTGATGCTGGCCGCGCCATTGGCCGAGCTGCTGGAGGTCATGTACAACAGCCCATCCACACCGCGAATGCCCTGCTCCAGCACCTGGGTGACGGCATCTTCCACCACCTTGGCCGAAGCCCCGGGATACACCGTACTCACCGAGACTTGCGGCGGGGCAATATCCGGGTATTGCTCGATGGGAAGCTGGCGAATCGCCATGATGCCGGCCAGCATCAGGATGATGGCGATCACCCAGGCAAAAATCGGCCGGTCAATGAAAAAACGTGCCATCTGCGCGCCTCCTGCTTAGTTGCCAGCGGTCTGGGCAGCTGGCTTGTCAGCACTGGCGCCCACCGGTGCAGATGGCTGCGCGCCTGCTTCCTGCGGCACCACTTCGGCGCCGGGGCCAATCTTCTGGAAGCCGGCCACAATCAGCTTGTCACCGGCGGCCAGCCCCGATTCCACCAGCCACTTGTCGCCAATGGCGCGGCTGACCTTGACCTCACGCGGCTCAACCTTGTTTTCGGCATTCACCACCAATGCCGTGGCATTGCCCTTGGCATCGCGGCTGATGCCCTGCTGCGGCGCCAGCAGCGCCCCCTGGCGCTGGGCATTGGTCAGGCGCGCCTTGACGTACATGCCCGGCAGCAACAGTTGTTCCGGGTTTGGCACCACCACGCGCAACAGCACACTGCCGGTCGCCGGGTTGACCGTGGCTTCGGCAAAACGCAGCTGCCCGGCATGCGGGAACACGCTGCCATCTTCAAGCAGGATGTCCACCGGCACACTGCCGCTGGCCTGCGACTGGCCGCCTTCGATTTCACGGCGCAGCTGCAACAGCTCGCTGCTTGATTGCGTCACTTCCACATACATCGGGTCAAGCTGCTGGATAGTGGCAAGCGCCGTGCCCTGCGCGGCGGTCACCAGCGCACCGCGGGTCACCGCCGAATGGCTGATGCGACCGCTGATGGGCGCCGTCACGCGACTGAAGCCCAACGGCACCTGGGCGCTTTGCAGCTGGGCGCGCGCAGCATTGACATCCGCCTGGGCCTGCCGCAGCACCGCCTGCGCGGCTTCATCCTCCTGACGGCTGACCGCATCAATCTTCACCAGCTCTGCCGAGCGCTCGGCATTCAGGCGCGCCGTGGTCAGCGCCGCCTGCGCACGCGCCAACGATGCCTGGGCACTGTTGGCCGCCGCCCGGAAAGCCGTCTGGTCGATTTGATACAGCACTTGCCCTGCGCGCACGCTGCCGCCTTCATTGAACATCAGGCGCTCGACGATGCCGCTGACCTGAGGACGCACCTCGGCCAGCTGCGAAGCATTGGCGCGCCCGGCCAGCTCCCGGGTCAGCGCCACGTTTTCCGCCTTCAAGGTCACCACCGTGACCGGCATCGGCGGCGGCGCCCCCTGCTGCTCAGGCGCCTTGTCACAGGCCGCAAGAAAAAGAGAAGATGCAATCAATGTTGACAGCGCGGTGCCGCGCAGGGTTTTGGAAGCCATGGCTTGCTTGCTCATCAAATGAAAAGAATGGGCACGCCGATAGCGCACCCGGATATGAAAACGCAAAAATAGTGAATGAACATTCACTCATTGTCAACCACGAAAAATGCCCGCATCGATCTGCGGGCATTTTTGACTTGGCAAGTCAATATGGCGTGCTTGGCAAACAAGCTATCCGGTGGCAAGCCACGAATAGCGGGCGCAGCCGCTTTCAGCGACTTTCAGGAAAACAGCGTGCGCGGGTATTCGGGTTTTTGCTCACGGGCAAGTAGCTGCCGCAGCCCTTCCTCGGGCGTGACCTCGCCATGCAACACTTGCTGTACGGCGCGGGAAATCGGCAATTCCACGCCGTGCTTGTCTGCCTGACGCATGACTTCGTCGGCGGTCTGGATGGATTCCACCACCTGGCCGATTTCACGCACGGCCTCATCAATGCTCTGCCCACGGCCAAGCGCCAGTCCCAGCCTGCGGTTGCGGGACAAATCACCGGTACAGGTCAACACCAGGTCGCCAAGGCCGGCCAGCCCCATCAGGGTTTCGGGCTTGGCGCCGATGGCCTGTGCCAGCCGCAATACTTCATTGAGACCTCGGGTAATCAAGCCCGCACGGGCATTGAGACCCAGCTCCATGCCATCGGCGACGCCGGTGGCGACCGCCAGCACGTTCTTCATCGCCCCGCCGAGCTCGGCACCGACCATGTCGTTGCCGGTATAGGCGCGGAATGCCGGGCCGTGCAGGGCTTCGGCCACGGTCTGTGCAAACGCGGCATTGTCCGAATGCACGGTCAGGGCGGTAGGCAGTCCCAGAGTCACCTCTTTGGCGAACGAGGGGCCGGTAACCACCGCAAGCGGTACATCCGATCCCAGAATTTCTGCGGCCACTTCATGCAGAAAACGCCCGGAGCCAGGCTCGAAGCCTTTGGTGGCCCAGGCCACCCCAGCTGTCTGCGGGCGCAGGGGCGCCAGTTTTTGCAGGGTTTGCGCAAAGGCATGGGATGGCGTCACCACCAGTACCCAGGCAGCACCTGTCAGGGCAGCGGCCAAGTCAGTGGTGGCACGCAGGGTGTCCGGCAGGGCGATGCCGGGCAGATAGCGCGGGTTTTCATGCTTACGGTCAATGGCGGCGGTGATACTTTCATCACGCCCCCACAACGTCACCTCATGACCATGGCGCGCTAGGAGCGCCGCCAACGCCGTACCCCATGAGCCTGCGCCGAGGACGGCGACAGGCTCTTTCTTAGCAATGCCTTGCGTCAAGCCAGTGCTTCCGCTCAGGCGTTGCCAGCGGTTTCGCTGGACTGGTTGAGTTCACCCTGCCCTTCTTGCTGCTGGGCAAGGCGCTGACGCAGGCCTTCGGCATACAGGGCTTCAAAGTTGATCGGCTGCAATTGGAAAGGAGGGAAGCCGCCATTGCTGATCAGTTCACTGATGGCCGAGCGCGCATACGGGTAGAGAATCGACGGACAGTGCGCGCCCAGCATGGCATCCAGACCTGCGGGGTCAAAGCCGGAGAGGCCAAACACACCGGCCTGCTGCACATCGGCCAGATAAGCGGTCTTATCGCCCAGCTTGCAGGTCAAGGTTACGCCCAGGATGACTTCAAATGCGGTGTCATTGAGCTGGGTGACACGCTGGTTGAGGTTCATCGACAACTCGGGCTGGCCTTGCTCGTTGAACATCGCCGGGGCATTGGGCGATTCAAACGAAACATCGCGGGTATAGATTTTCTCGACCGAGAAGCTGGCGCCCTGCTGCTGGGGCTGTTCGGTAGCGGCGGCGCCGTTGACGTTTTCTTCGGACATGATGGACTCCGTAGGGTGGGTAATGAGGGGTTAGACGATAGACGTGGGGATTGTCACACGCCCGGACAAGGGGCGCGCAGTATTTTTTAGTGCTTGCCTTTGACCAGCGGCAGGCCGGCCTGCTCCCAGGCACTGATGCCGCCATCGAGCACATAAACCTTTTCAAAGCCCGCCTTGACCAAACGCTTGGCTGCACCGACCGCAGTCATGCCGGTCTTGCAGACCACCACCACCGGCAGCGACTTGGCCGACGCCAGCTGCTTGTTTTCCGGGTCAAACTGGCTCATCAACACGTTTTTGGCGCCAGCAATATGCCCTTGCTGAAAATCATTGATGGCGCGGATATCCACCACCAAGGCGTTTTCGCGGTTCACCAACGCGGTGAGCTCGGCAGGCTTGAGCGCCTTGAAGCCCTGCCAGAAGCGGGCAAGCTCGGTATAAATAAGCGCCAGGGTAATCCCCGCCAGAGCCAGCGAAAGCAGCGGATGGCGGGCAAAAAAAGCAAACAGCTCAGTCACGGCAGGAATCCGTTGATGCAATGAAAGCGGGCGATTTTGACACAGTGCCGGGCAAGACTCACTGCCCGCCCCACAAATCCGGCAGGCCGGAAGTCAAAAACCAAGTCTTGCTGGCGACATCCCAACGCCAGACTTCCTGATAGCGCAGCTGGCGCTCGCTCATGGTGTGGCGATTGGCGACACCGATTTCAATCATGCGCACTGCCCCGCCATCGGCCGTGGCCTCGCTGCTCAATACCCGGTAGCTGGTGATCTGAATCTGCTTCCAGCGATTGCGCTCGATTTCACTCATTTCACCGCGGGCGCGCAACTCCGGTGCCAGCTGTGACCAGGCGCCATCCAGATCACCCCAGCGAATGGCCGCCGAATAGGCATATTGCGCACGCTCCAGAGCGCTGGTCTGATTGCCGCTGCTGGCACAAGCAGCCAGCCCTATCGCCAGCAGAATCGGGACAAGGATTTTTTTCATTTTCACCATTTCCAAGGGCAGACTCGCCGATTGTGTCATGCGCAGGCGCTTGCCGCCGAGGCACAGGGCAATGCCACATAACGGGCACTCAAGGTGCAGGCCGGCGTGCCATCGGCAAGCGCAACCGAGACCTGCAACTGGATGCGCGCCTTGCCGCGCGCCGCAAACGTGTCGATAAAGGCTTGCAGCGCCTGTGGCGACTGTGCCGTGGCATGCGCCAGCAGGTCAGCCTTCACCGGGTGCAGATATTTCACCTCGCTATCAGCCACATAGACATCCGCCTCGAAACCCGCGCGCAGCAATTGCGTGGAGGCCAGCGCCCAGCCGGCCAGCGTCATCAGCGCCACCAGCGAGCCGCCAAAAGCGCTGTCCTTGTCATTGAGATTGGCCGCCAGCGGTGCAGACAGGCTCAAATCGTCATTGCCGATATCGGCAATGCGCATCTGCATCATGGCGACCGGCGGCATCGCCGCCATCTTGCCTTGCAGCCAGGCGTGAATATCGCGCATGAGCACTCCCCCAAAAAGCTGCAGATGGTAATGGCTCTTTCATTTCCTGCCGTCAAAGCGTCCAATGTTGATATGAGCGATAGCCGATTTTTGCTGATTTCATTGCGCCCCCGTGGTGAGCACGCCGCATTGCGCCGCGTGGCCAGAGCCCATGGCGGGCAGGTCTTGGCACTCTCACCCTGGCAGATTGAACAGTTGGCCGATGCGCCTGCGCGCGCCGCACTTGCCCAGGCAATGGCCTGCCCGCAGGTGATTTTCACAAGTCCCGCCGCCGTCAAGGCCGCCGTGGCTCTGGAGGCGTTTGCCCCGGACTGCCGTGCGCAATGCCTGGCCGTGGGTGAAGGCACACGCCGCGCCCTGCTGCGCGCCGGCCTGCAGGAGGCCATCGCCCCGGCACGGATGGACAGCGAAGGCTTGCTGGCGCTGCCGGAACTTGCCCAGCTGCCCGCAGGCGCACAGGTCGGGCTTGTCACCGCGCCGGGGGGGCGCGGCCAAATCCTGCACCAATTGCAGGCGCGCGGCATCGACGTGCGGCGCGCCGATATCTACCGGCGCAGACCGCTGGCGCTGTCCGCACGCGACCACGCACGCCTTGCCCAAGCTCTGACAACAGACAGGCCGCAGTATCTGGCACTCTCCAGTGGCGAGGCGTTTGAACATATCCTTACCCTGCTGCCCGATACACTCTTGTCCACATTGCGCGAGAAGGTCGGCATCATCGCTGCCAGCGCGCGCCTTGCCGCACTGGCCCGGCAGCGGGATTTCCAAACCCATGCCATTGCCGCCAGCGCCCGCCCAGGCGATTTGCTCGCTGCACTTCAACATCCGGAAAATTGATGAAAAAACTGGTTCTGATTGATGGCTCGTCCTATCTGTATCGTGCCTTCCATGCCCTGCCGCCCCTGACCAATGCCGCAGGCGAGCCGACCGGCGCGCTGTTTGGCGTGGTCAATATGCTGCGCGCCCATATCAAGGAGGCACCTGATTACATCGCCTTCGTGATGGATGCGCCCGGGCCGACCTTCCGCGATGCGCTGGATGCCCAGTACAAGGCCAACCGTCCGCCGATGCCGGATGATTTGCGCGCGCAGATCGAGCCGCTGATGGCAATCGTCGCCGCATTGGGGCTGCCAATTCTGCGCCACAGTGGGGTCGAGGCCGATGATGTCATCGGCACGCTGGCGCAGCAGGCCGCCGAAGCCGGTGTTGCGGTCATCATTTCCACCGGTGACAAGGACATGGCGCAACTGGTACGCCCCGGCGTGACGCTGGTCAATACCATGAGCGGCAGCCGCATGGATAGCCGCGAGGCGGTGATGGACAAGTTCGGCGTACCGCCCGAGCGCATCGTCGATTATCTGTCGCTGATGGGCGACAAGGTGGACAACATCCCCGGCGTGGACAAATGCGGGCCCAAAACCGCCGCCAAATGGCTGGCCGAATACGGCTCGCTCGATGGCGTTATCGAAAACGCCACCCATATCAGGGGCAAGGTCGGGGACAACCTGCGCGCCGTGCTCACGCGGCTGCCGCTGAACCGTGCGCTCGCCACCATCCGCACCGACGTGGAATTACCGCAGCGCTTTGATGCGCTCACCCCAAGCGCTGCCGATGAAGTCGCGCTGCGCACGCTGTATGGCCGTTATGGCTTCAACCAGGCCTTGCGGGAACTGGACGGCACCGCCCCTGCCGATAGCAGCAAAAAGGCCACGGGCAACATCCGCATGCCGGCAGAAAAAGCCACAAGCGCCATCGACCCGGCGCTTGGCGTGGCGGGGCAATACCAGACCGTGCTCAGCCGCGCCGAGCTGGATGCCTGGCTTGCCAAGCTCGCCGACGCACCGCGCTTTGCCTTCGATACCGAAACCGACAGCCTGGACGCCATGCGCGCCCATCTGGTTGGGATAAGTCTTGCCACCACCGTGGGCGAGGCCTGCTATATCCCGTTGGCGCATCAATATCCCGGCGCGCCAGCGCAATTGCCGATGAGCGAAGTACTCGATGCGCTGCGGCCGTTTTTTGCCGATGCCGGCAAGCCAAAAATCACCCAGAACGGCAAATACGACCTGCATGTGCTGCGCCGCCATGGCGTTGAGGTGGCAGGTCTTGCCGATGACAGCCTGCTGCAAAGTTTCGTGCTCGACTCCACCCAGCGGCATGATATGGACAGTCTGGCCAAACGCCTGCTGGGCATCGACACCATTGCCTATACCGATGTGGCCGGCAAGGGCGCCAAGCAAATCTCGTTTGCCGAAGTGCCGCTGGATACCGCCACCCGTTACGCTGCCGAAGATGCCGACATCACCCTGCGGCTTGCACAGGCGCAGATGGCACAACTGGCCGAAGTCCCCGCGCTTGCCCGGGTTTACCGGGAAATCGAAATGCCGCTGCTGCCAGTGCTGGCGCGTGTCGAAGCGCATGGCGTACTGATTGACAGCGAGGCGCTGCGCCAGCAATCGGCCGATCTTGGCCGGCGCATGCTCGATGCCCAGCAGCGCGCCACGGACATCGCCGGACGCAGCCTCAATATGGATTCACCCAAGCAAATCGGCGCCCTGCTGTATGACGAGCTGAAACTGCCGGTATTGGTGAAAACCCCGGGCGGCGCGCCCTCCACCAACGAAGAAGCGCTGGAGGCGATTGCCGATCAACACGAGCTGCCGCGCATCATTCTGGAATATCGCGCACTCACCAAACTGCGCAATACCTATACCGACAAACTGCCGGGCATGATCAACCCGGATACCGGCCGGGTACATACCAGTTACAACCAGGCCGGCGCCGCTACCGGGCGACTGGCCTCCTCCGACCCCAATCTGCAAAACATCCCGATTCGCAGCGAGGACGGCCGCCGCATCCGCCGCGCCTTCATCGCCGCGCCCGGCTGTCAGCTGCTGGCCTGCGACTATTCGCAAATCGAGCTGCGCATCATGGCGCATCTGTCCGAAGACCCGGCGCTGATTGCCGCCTTCGAAAAAGGCGCGGACATCCACCGCGCCACCGCCGCTGAAGTATTTGGCAAGCCCATCGATAGCGTCGATAGCGATGAGCGCCGCGCCGCCAAAGCCATCAACTTCGGCCTGATTTATGGCATGAGCGCCTTTGGTCTGGCGCGCCAGCTGGGGGTCACGCGCGGCCAGGCACAGGACTATATCGCGCTGTATTTCAGCCGCTATCCCGGCGTGCGCGATTACATGGAACGCACCCGCGAGCAAGCCCGCGGCCAGGGCTTTGTGGAAACCGTGTTTGGCCGCCGCCTGTATCTGCCCTATATCCACTCACGCAATCAGGCACAGCGCGCTGGCGCCGAGCGCGCCGCCATCAACGCGCCGATGCAGGGCACGGCTGCGGACATCATCAAGCGCGCGATGATCGCCATCGATACCTGGCTGCAAGCACAGGCAAACCGCGCCCGGATGATCATGCAAGTCCATGACGAATTGGTGTTCGAGGTGGAAAACGACTTCCTGCCTGAATTGACGACCGAAGTCAGCCGCCGGATGAGCGCTGCTGCCGAACTGCGTGTACCGCTGGTCGTGGACTGTGGCAGCGGGCAAAACTGGGACGAAGCTCACTAAATGAGAAGTTCATGCCGAAACCATTGAAAATAAATGAAAATTTAACACCCGGATTCAGCCTGCATCCATGTCCATCGTGCTTAACTATCGCCCGTCAGATGCAATGTCTGACGCCGATCACTCCCTCTCCCCTGGAGTTGATCTTATGAGTGGCATCCCTCCCCAAGATGCCGCTCTCTCCCCTGCCCCGCCCGGCTCCCCCTCCGGCGGGGCTTTTTAATGTCCGGGCCATTAGAATCACGTCCATCTTGATAAAGCGATACAATTTCCGCCTTTCCCAATCAGGCCGCCGCGATGCTCCCCATCAGCTTTGAAATTTATCCCCCCAAAAACGATGACCAGCGCGCCCAGCTTGACCGCACCCTGGAAAAGCTCAAGGCATACCAACCGCAGTTCATCTCCTGCACCTATGGCGCAGGCGGCTCAACCCGCGAACACACTGCCGAAACCGTGCAGCTGCTGGGCAGCAAACATGGACTCGAAGGCGTGCCACACTTGACTTGCATCGGCAGTACACGCCAGGAAATCATCCAGCTGCTGACACACTACCAACAACAAGGCGTGCGCCGTATCATCGCGCTGCGCGGTGATATGCCCTCGGGCATGCTTGACCCGGGAGAGCTGCGCCATGCCAGCGACCTGGTAACGCTTATCCGTGAATCATTCGGCCAGCACTTCCATATCGAAGTCGCCGCCTACCCGGAAACCCACCCACAGGCGCGCGATGCACTGGCCGATATCGAAAACTTCAGGCGCAAGGTGGATGCCGGCGCCGACAGCGCCATCACCCAATACTTTTACAACGCCGATGCCTACTTCCGCTTTGTCGATGATGTACGCGCCCGTGGCGTGGAGGTGCCGGTGGTGCCGGGCATCATGCCGATTTCCAACTTCAGCCAGCTGCAACGCTTTTCCGAAAGCTGCGGCGCAGAAATCCCGCGCTGGGTGGTACAGCGGATGCGCGCATTCGGGGATGATAGCGGCGCAATCCGCGAGTTCGCCGCTGACTTGGTCGCTGCACTCTGCCAGCGGCTGATTCACGGCGGCGTACCGGGTCTGCACTTTTACACCCTGAACCTGGCCCGCCCGGTTGGCAACATTTTGAAGCGTTTGCAGTAAATTGCCGGGGTGATGCCCTACTTTGCCACCGTCTTGCTACTCGCCTTGGCCTTCAATGCCAATGCGCAAAACATCCGCCGCTGCACCGCAGCCGACGGCAGTCTGGTATTGACCGACAAACCTTGCCAGTCCATCGGCGCTATCGAGCACACCCCACGCCCTTTGCCCAACATGAAACCGCGCCATTCCGCCCCCCTTCTGCGTCCCGGCAAACCACCGCCGCTGCGTGATAGCTGCATCCGCAGCCTGGAGGAGTTGCGTGGTGAAGTCGCTGCCGCCATTGATCTGAAGGATGCCAATCGTCTGTCCGGGGTTTATCACTGGCCGGGGCAAACCCACCGCAGTGGCGAAGCCATCCTGCAACGGCTGGAGCGCATCGTGCAGCGGCCACTGATTGATGTTATTGCTGTCGGCGGTGGCGAATCGGAGCCACAGTGGCAGGAAAACGCCGATGGCGAGCTGACTCCGCTGCCTGCCAGACGTCATCCCCCTACGGGTCTGCGCGTATTGCAGTCCAATGGCTTTGGCAGCTCTGCGGTGACTTTCAGCCTGCGCCGACATATGGGCTGCCTTTGGATCAGCCTGTAAATTTGCTGCCCTGACGATTGCAGGCGAAAATGCGCCTCCACTCACAGGAGCCGCATATGAACTACCCCGATTGGATCTGGCACAACGGACAAATCAAACCCTGGGCCGAAGCCACCACGCATGTCATGGCACATGCCCTGCATTACGGCTCGTCGGTGTTTGAAGGCGTGCGCAGTTATGACACGCCCAATGGCCCGGCCATTTTCCGCCTAACCGATCACAACAAGCGACTGTTTGCCTCGGCACGCATTTACGACATGCCGATGCCGTACTCACTGGAGGAAATCAACGCCGCCTGCCGTGAGGTGTTGAAGAAGAACGGCTTTACCGCTGCCTATCTGCGTCCCTTCGCGTTCCGCGGACTGGGCGGCTTTGGCCTGTCGGCCGACACCCCAGTGGACATGTCGGTGGCAGCTTGGAAGATGGGTGCCTATCTGGGCGAGGGCGTGCTGGAAAACGGTATTGATGCCTGTGTTTCCAGCTGGCAGCGTTTTGCCCCGAACACCATCCCCGCAGGTGCCAAGGCGGGCGGCAATTATCTTTCCGGGCAGCTGGTCGCGCGCGAAGCCCGCCGCCTCGGTTTTGGCGAAGGCATTGCGCTCGCCGCCACCGGCCTGCTCAGTGAAGGCGCAGGTGAAAACCTGTTCTTGGTGTTCAATGGCGAGCTGCATACCACCCCGGTCAGCGCCGCGCTTTTGAACGGCATCACCCGCAATACCATCATCACCCTGGCGCAGAAAGCAGGCATCAAGGTGGTGGAGCGCGATCTGCCGCGTGAATACCTGTATCTGTGCGATGAGCTGTTCATGTGCGGCACGGCAGCGGAAATCACGCCGATCCGCTCGGTCGATGGCCGCGTGATTGGCGAGGGCGTGGCCGGCCCCATCACCCGGCAGATGCAAAAACTGTTCTTTGGCTTGTTCGACGGCACCACGCCCGACGAACACGGTTGGTTGGAATACGTCTGAATCGCACCCCAAGCAAGACCGCGCACAATAGCGCGGTTTTTTACTCCTCAGCCGCTGATAGCTTGCAGCACATCATCCAGAAGCGCAGCAGCGGTCACCTCTGCTCCCGCGCCGGCGCCCTGGATGACCAGCGGCTGTGGGTGATAGCGGTCGGTCCAGATGGCAACACGGTTGTCAGTGCCTGCGCCCTGTGCCAATGGATGGCTGGCGGGCAGTGATTCCAGGCCAACGCGAGCCGTGCCGTTTTCAAAGCGGGCAATGAACTTCAGCACTTCGCCGCGCGCATGGCTGGCCTTGCATTGTTCCGCCAGTGCAGCATCCAGTTGCGGCAAAGCCGCATCCAGCTGTGCCAATGGCAGTGCAGCCAGTGCCGGTGGCACCAGTGACTGCACCTTGACCGCTTCTGCTTCCAGAGCGAATCCGGCGCTGCGGCAAAGAATCAGCAATTTGCGGCGCACATCTTCGCCGGAGAGGTCATCGCGCGGGTCGGGCTCGGTATAGGCTTGCTCACGGGCGCGACGCACCAGCGCCGAAAACGGCTGACTGCCGTCAAACTGATTGAACAGCCAGGCCAGCGAGCCGGACAACACCCCGGCGATGGCGTGGATGGCATCGCCGCCCTGACGAAGCCGGCGGATTTCCCGAATCAGGGGCAGCCCCGCACCGACTGTGGCGCTATCACCGTAATGGCGACCAGGCAGCTTGCGTGCAGCATCAATCGCCTGCCAACGGGCAAGTGCTGCGCCCTGCCCCAGTTTGCAGGCGGTGACGACAACCGCGCCGGCCTCCAACCACTGGGCATGGCGCGCGGCAACCTCATCACTGCTGCTGGCATCCACCACTACATCGCCTGCGGAAAAGTCGTGTTCTGCCAGCCAGTTGCTGCTTGCGGGTGGCGCTTGCCGCAGCCTTTCCAGCACCGCCGTCACATCGGCTGCCACCGGCAGCAAGCCACGCGAATTGGCAATCGCGGCAATCGGCGGCAATGCCACCCCGGCTTTTACAAGTCGCGCATGACGCTGCACCAAGGCGCTGCCGACCGTGCCGGTACCGAGCAGAATCAGGCGTTTCATGCGGCCACCTTGTCCAGCGCCTTGCGCATGTCAGCCAGCAAGTTTTCGCTTGCTTCAATGGGAAAGTTCATATCGATACCGGCACGCATCGTGCGCGCGGCAAACTGGGGCTGGGTCATTTCAATCATCCAGAGCAGTATTGAGGGCAGCGGCAATCGCCGCAGTTTCTTTCAAATAGGCCGCATGGCCATGTACGGAGACGATTTTTTGCAGCCACGCATTGGGCGCGCGCACTGCCAGTTCCGCCAGTGTCCTGGCCGGCGCCAAGCTATCCCCTTCCACCGCAATAAGCCCGAGCGGCACGGCGATTGTTTCCGGGCGAAGTGCATGAGTGGCGATGCCAATGCCGGCCCTGGCCCATTGCACCGCGCACAGCGTATGCGCGCCGCTGATGGCGATAACCCGCTCGGCCAGGCGGGCATGGCGCGCAGCAAACTGCAAGCCCACCAGCGCCCCGTAAGAAGCGCCAATGAAAGCGCGCGCCGGCGGCAGCCCCAACGCCTTGCAAACCGACGCGATGGCATCGGCCTGGGCAGCGGTACTGGTGTTCTCCAGCCAGTTGATAGCCAGAACCCTATGGCGACTTAGCAAATCGGCATGTGCCTGCCACCAGCCGGGTATTGCATCCAGGTCATTGCCGCATACATGGCGGCCTTCATTGAAACCGCCGGCCACAATCAGCAGCGGCGCATCCGCGTGGCCGGCCAGCTCCCAGGCGATGCCCACATCCTGCCCGCCTATTGGGCAACGCAGCTCGCCACGCCGGCTGTGCGGCGCAGGCTGCCATTCCACAGCAAACTGGCAGTGGATCTGGGCAGATTCGGCATTGTCAAAAGTGGCAAACAGACTCATGGCAGGACTCCCTGGGCGATCGAGTCCTGCGGCTGCAAACGTCGGGCTGCCGGCAAGCAGCGCAACCATCTGCGCGGTGAACGCCTCACCGCAGGAATTGGCACCTTCGGGAATATCCCGGGTTGCCTCGGCTTCAAAGGGCCTGTCCCTCCGCCGATCTCGATGGATGGCGCGCAGCATGTCAGCCACCCTGAAAAAAGTCAATCGCTTTATGCGCATGAAGCGATTTTTGTTTGGCATGCACAATCCGGCGATACTGCTGTCCATGTTTACCCGCCCCGCCTTCGCCCTGTCCTGCCTGCTGTTTGCCGGCATGCCCGCCAGTATCGCGGCGCAATGGCTGTCCTGGCCTCCCAAACCCGCAGCCCACAGACCTGCACCAGCCGCACCACCTGCCGCTGCGGTACGGCTGCATATCGAGAGCCGCCACACGCTGCAGCGCATCTGGGTGGAAAACGACCTGCATGGCCCGGTGCAAGTGCGCATCGAAAGCCCTCAGCCACTGCCCGGACTCCCCGTACAGCGCATCCTCGACACACCAGGGCGATATCTGCTTGCCGAAGTGGCGCAAACTGCCCGGCTGGATTTACGGCTCACCGCCACACCCGGCGCAGCAGCCAAACACCAGTCAGACTATTTGTATGCCTACCCCTTGCAGCTGGACGACATCCGCATCAGCCAACTGCCGGGCGCTGCATTCAGCCATCACGATGCAGAAAATCTTGATGCCATTGATTTTGCCGCAGCCATCGGCACAGCGGTCATCGCTGCCCGTGATGGCCTGGTGATGCAGGCCGAGGATCGCTTCAGCGACCATGGTGGACAGCGCGATGCCGTCAATCTGGTTCGCATCCTGCACGAAGATGGCAGCATGGCGGTATATGCCCATTTGCAGCAGCGCAGCCTGCAAGTACGCGCCGGGCAGCGTGTCCGCCGCGGTCAATTCATCGCCCGCAGCGGCAATTCCGGCTATTCCACCGCCCCGCATCTGCACTTTGTCGTGCAGGTCAATAACGGCCAGCAGCTGCAATCGGTCCCCTTCCGCATGGACAGCCCCAAGGGCGAGCTGCGCCTGCCGCGTGTTGTGGATTGAGCCCTCTTCAACGTGGTGGACAAGCATGCCCACCCTACACACGCACCGTATAATTTGCGCTTTCGTTTCCAACGGGCGGCGCGCTGTCGCCAGAAGCATGTCCGAAATCCAGCAAGAAGCCGCAAAGCGGCGCACTTTCGCCATCATCTCCCACCCCGACGCGGGCAAGACCACGCTGACCGAAAAGCTGCTGCTGTTCGGTGGCGCCATCCAGATGGCCGGTTCGGTCAAGGGGCGCAAGGCGGCGCGCCATGCCACCTCCGACTGGATGGCGCTGGAAAAGGAGCGCGGCATCTCGGTCACCAGCTCGGTGATGCAGTTCCCGTATCAGGGGCGCATCGTCAACCTGCTCGACACCCCCGGCCACGCCGACTTCGGCGAGGACACCTATCGCGTGCTCTCGGCAGTGGACTCGGCGCTGATGGTGATTGACGTGGCCAAGGGCGTGGAGGAGCGCACCATCAAGCTGATGGAAGTCTGCCGGCTGCGCGACACCCCCATCATGAGCTTCATCAACAAGCTCGACCGCGAGGGCAAGAACCCGATTGAATTGCTGGATGAGGTGGAGAGCATCCTGAAAATCCAGTGCGCGCCGGTGACCTGGCCGATCGGCATGGGCAAGCGCCTGCGTGGCGTGGTGCATTTGATTAGCGGTGAGGTGCATCTGTACGAGGCGGGCAAGAACCACACCCGCCAGGATTCCACCATCTACCCGTCGCTGGACGACCCGCGCGTGCTGGATGCCATCGGCGCCGACATGCTCGCCGAGCTGCGCGAGGAGCTGGAGCTGGTGGAAGGTGCATCGCACCCGTTTGACCGGGAAAAATATCTGGCAGGCGAGCAGGCGCCGGTGTTCTTTGGTTCGGCGGTGAACAATTTTGGCGTTGAGCCGCTGCTGGATTTCTTTGTCGAACATGCACCGCCACCGCAGGCACGCGCCACCACCGGCCGCACGGTCGAAGCTGGTGAGGAAAAACTCACCGGCTTTGTGTTCAAGATTCAGGCCAATATGGACCCGCAACACCGCGACCGCGTGGCCTTCATGCGCGTGTGCTCGGGCAAATTCAGCGCCGGCATGAAGGCCTTCCAGCCGCGCACCGGCAAGGAAGTCAAGCTCGCCAATGCGCTGACCTTCATGGCGTCCGACCGCGAAATCGCCGCCGAGGCTTATCCGGGCGATGTCATCGGCATCCACAACCACGGCACGATTGCCATTGGCGATACCTTTACCGAAGGCGAGCTGCTGGCCTTTACCGGCATCCCCAATTTCGCCCCGGAACTGTTCCGCCGCGCCCGGCTGCGCGACCCGCTGAAGCTCAAGCAATTGCAAAAAGGCCTGGCGCAGCTCTCCGAGGAAGGCGCCACCCAGTTCTTCCGCCCGCTGATGAGCAATGACCTGATTCTGGGCGCCGTGGGCGTGCTGCAGTTCGATGTGGCCGCCTACCGCCTGAAAGACGAATACGGCGTGGATGCCAGCTTCGAGCCGGTACAAATCGCCACTGCCCGCTGGGTGAAGTGCGAAGATGCCAAAAAGCTGGAGGAGTTCCGCGAGAAGAACGCCATCAACCTGGCCGTGGATGCCGCCGGCGAGCTGGTCTATCTCGCCCCCAGCCGGGTCAACCTGCAACTGGCCGAGGAGCGCGCCCCGGCAGTGCAATTCCTTGCCACCCGCGAACATGCCCATCACGAAACGCTAGCTTGAGCGCTTACCAGCCCTCCTCCTCAGGAGGGCTGGTAAGCGTGCTTGTTCAACTGTAAATATAGTCCTGCAAATGGCGCAGCTCTTGCTGCTGGTCTTCAATGACCGCCTTGACCAGGTCGCCAATCGACACCAGCCCCACCACTTGTTTGTGCTCGACGATGGGCAGGTGACGAATGCGTCTTTCTGTCATCAATTGCATGGAGTGCTCCACACTGTCGGTCAGCCGCCCACACAATACCTGGCGACTCATCACCTCGCTGACCGGGGTATTGGCCGAGGCGCGCCCCAGCAGCACCACTTTGCGGGCATAGTCGCGTTCGGAAAAAATTCCGACCAGCTTGCCTGCATCCATCACCAGCAGCGCGCCGATATGTTTTTCGGCCATCATCCGCAGCGCATCAATCACAGGGGCATCCGGCGCTATCCAGGCCACTTCCTTGTTTGCCTTGGCTTCGAGCAGTTGTTTCATCTGGCGCATAACGGCTCCTTGGCTGTGGACAGGTTTTCAGCATACGCCGGTTCGGCCGCCGGCTGCCAATCCGCCAGCAGATACAGCGGGCGTTGCTTGACCTCCAGATACATGCGGCCGAGGTACTCGCCAATCGTGCCCAGCGCCGTCAGTTGCACGCCGCCCAGGAACAAAATCACCGCCATCATCGTTGGCCAGCCGGCTACCGGGTCGCCATACAGCAGCGCTTTGGCGACCACGAACAGTCCGTAACCCATCGCCAGCACGGCCGTCATCAGCCCCAGATAAGTCGCCACCCGCAGTGGGATGGTGGAAAAACTGGTGATGCCTTCCAGCGCAAAATTCCATAGTCGCCAGAAATTGAATTTGCTCTTGCCTGCCACGCGGGCTTCGCGCTGATAGCGGATTTCCGCGCTATTGAAGCCCACCCAGCCGAACAGGCCTTTCATGAAGCGATGGCGCTCGCGCAACTGCCGGAGTGCGGCCAATGCGCGCGCTGAAAGCAGGCGAAAATCACCGGTATCTTCCGGAATCGGCGTAGGCGAGAGTCGTGCCATCAGCCGATAAAACATGGACGCACTGGCACGCTTGGCGATGGTTTCGCCTGCACGCGCCTCGCGCCTGCCATAGACATTGTCAAAGCCTTCGCGCCATTTGCCGACAAACTGCGGAATCAGCTCCGGCGGGTCTTGCGCATCGGCATCCAGAATCATCGCCGCCCCCTCGTGCACTTGGTCAAGCCCGGCAGTCAGGGCGATCTCTTTGCCGAAATTGCGCGACAGGCGCAGCAGCGCCACTTGCGCATCTTCTGCGGCTAGCCGCTGCATCACCTGCCAAGTGGCATCACTGCTGCCATCATCGACATACAGCACGCGGGTCTTGATACCCAAGCCATCGAGTACTGGCCGCAGCCGGGCATGCAGCAGGGGCAGAGATTCTGCTTCATTGAAAGCCGCTACCACGACGGTCAAACATTCAGTCATTGCAACTTTTCCAAATAAGCCTTGCCACCGATATTGCCCATCTGTCGCTGGATGGCGCGCGCGCGCCGCTGCACATAGGCGCCGGGTTTGGCAATACTGTAGCGCTTGGGGTTGGGCAGCACTGCCGCCATGCGTGCCGCCTCGGCAGGCTGTAGCGCCACGGCCTCTTTGCGGTAGTAAGTCCGCGCCGCTGCCTGTGCGCCATACACGCCATCACCAAACTCGGCGACATTGACATACATCTCCAGAATGCGTGTTTTCGGCCAGAAAAGCTCCATCCAGAAGGTGTAATAGGCCTCCAGCGCCTTGCGCAGCCAGCGATTCCAGCCACTACCGCGCCATAAAAATAAGTTTTTGGCCGTCTGCTGGCTGATGGTGCTGCCGCCACGGATACGCTTGCCCTGCTGATTGGTTTGCATGGCCTTTTCAATCGCGCCCCTGTCAAAGCCCCTGTGCTCGGCAAACAACTGGTCTTCGGCGGCAATCACCGCCACGGGCAGGTGCGGCGAAATATCCTGCAAGTCGCGCCAGTCGTAGGCAGTACGAAAGCGCCAGTCACCCGCACGCCAGGCATCCATCTGACGAATCAGCATGAAGCTGGAAAACGGCGGCTCCACCACCCGCAACGCCAGCACCTGCACAACCGGAAAGGCCAGTGCAAACGCCAGCAGCCATGACATGCGCCGCAGCCAATGCCGCTTTTTGCCTGCTTGCACTTTACTCACCGCGCCCCCATAAGAGAATTCATTGATAATTATGCCGCCTCGCTTGCACTCTCCCCGATGAACGACAACATCCCCAATCCGCTGACCGTTTTTCTGCTGCCCGAAGCCGGTGTGCGCGGCGCGCATGTGCGCCTGGACAGCGCCTGGCAGAGTATTGCCGGCAAGAGTGATGCAAACGGCAAAACCCTTGAACTGCTCGGACAGGCCACTGCCGCCACTGCACTTTTGACCGCGCATATCAAAATCGACGGCAGGCTTTCGGTACAACTGCGCGCCCCCGGTGATTTGCGCAGCCTGTTTGCCGAATGCACGGCGCAAGGCACCCTGCGCGGGCTGATTCGCAGCGCCGAAGACGCCGAGCCCGCACAGCTTGAGGCCATTGCCCAAGACTTGCGCCTTGCAGGTGAGGGCGCACTCATCGCCATCACCATTGAAAACCCGAGTCCCAGTGGTGAATTGACGCGCTATCAAGGCCTGGTGCCACTGGAGAGGCCGACACTGGCCGAAGCCTTCGAGCATTATTTCCAGCGCTCCGAACAGCTCTCCACCCGCCTGCTGCTGGCTGCCGATGGGCAGCACGCCAGCGGCCTGCTGCTGCAAAAGCTGCCGGGTGAAGCCGCTGCCGATGTGGATGGCTGGGAGCGCGCCCAACAATTGTTCGCCACCCTCGGCGCGCAAGAGCTGCAAGCCACGGATGCGGCCACCCTGCTGCATCGGCTGTTTCATCAGGAGAGCCTGCAGCTTCTGGGTCAGCGCACACTCGACTTTGGCTGCTCCTGCTCGCGTGAGCGGGTCGAGGAGATGCTGCGCAGCCTGGGGCGCGAAGAAGCCGAGGCGGCCGTTGCCGCCGGTAGCAATGGTCAGGCACAAATCCGCTGCGAGTTCTGCGCCGAGCGCTACCACTTCAGCCTGAGTGAAGTGGAGGCATTGTTCAGCAGGCCAGCAGCCACCAGCGACGCCCCCGCCAGATTGCAATAACCCCATCGCGCCACAACTGTTTGCCACGACGGGATGTGCAGCTGAACCCTCACCTGCCAATACCCGCTTACCCTGCTGTTTTTCCCCGGAATTGATTGTTAAACAAACATAAATCCGGTATGTTGTAACTCCTGCTTGGGAGTGGGAACTTTTCGTCACCAACGAAGTCCATAGCACATGAGCAAACGCCGCCTGCCACTGCTGCTGACAAGTCTTGCCGCTGTCCTGACAGTGGCGAGCGCCTCTGCGCAAGTGCGGCAGGGCGATTTGACTGTGCTGCCCATCGTCAACAGCAAGAGCGGCAAGGTTGAAGGCGCTATCGCACTGGAACCGGCAGGCCGGCCTGCCAGCAATGCCCGCTGGCGCTTTGGCAGCAATACGCTGGAATCGGCCTTCGGGCTTTCCTCAGGCCAGTCGCTGGCGCTGCTATGCGATGGTCAGGGCGGTATCCCAAGCCGCATGGATCGCCTGTCCGGCAGCTGCGCGCTGGGTGCCATTGGCCCGGCCAGTGCCAGCTTTGGCAATCAGAATGCCCGCGTAGGCGTGGCCGTTGGCCGCAGCCAAAATCATCTTCCCGGCTGGCTGGCTCAAGGCCGGCACGCCCGCAGTGAGCAAACCGACTTTGCCCTGTTTGCCGAATACAACCTGGGGCGCAACGGTGTGGTTTCCATTGCCGGCACCACGGCCAAAGCGCGCCTGATGACCGCATCGGAGCTCCCGCAGACCTCTGGTCACTGGAACAGCCTGGGACTCTCGCTCGGTGCAGGCATTGGCAACTTTCGCGCCAATGTTTTCGGTCGTGTCGTGGATGTCGCGGGTCAACCCGGCAAATGGGAAGGCTTCGGCGTAGGCATCACCTGGCGCACGCCCTGGAGCGGACAGCTCAGCGTCGGCGCCGAGAATGTCGTCTCTCGTGGCCGCAGCCCATTTGCCTCCCCCGGCAAGGGCGAGGACGAAGGCACCGTGCCTTACGTGCGCTACCAGCAAGACCTGTAAATATCTCTGCTCTGCCTTAACGGCGATTGAGACTTGCCAGAATCGCCCTGGCATGCCGCACTTCGCGGCGTAGCAGCCAACGCAGCAGCCATGCAAGCCAGGGGCGCTCCCCCAAGGACTGGTACTGCCCCTCAAACACACGTGCAAATCTCAGGGTATCCACCCCTTGCGCAGGCAAGCCCAGAAAATGGCAAACCTGTGCAGTCACCGCCTGCGGGTTTTCGGCCAGCGCGCGGTTATCTATCAGCAATACCTGATTGTGCGGAAAATGCTGGTACAACACGCGCAATTGCCGGGCGTAATCACCCCGCGCGCGATAGCTGTAATGCCGCAATGGCGAACCATGCGAGAAATTATCGCCATGCCCGCGCAGTCGCCAGCGCTCAAACAAAAACGCGGCCCAGGCGGGCCAATGCTCATCACCACGGGCGCGCTCCATGCAATATTGCGAGTAGGCTCGCTCCACCGGATCGCGCAGCAATATCACCCAGCGCATCGCCGGGTTATAGCGGGCGATACGCGCTACCAGTCGTGGATGAAAAACATAGATGGGGGTGGCATCGCCATGTAGCAGCCCACTGTCCGGACTTTGGGAAAAATGTCCGGCATAACGGGCATTGATCTCATCCACACGCCAGCTTTCCTCAAAGTCTGGCGCATCAAATACATGCGCTTCCTTGCCACCGGGCAGCGCCACACCGGGCATTGCCGCCAGATACTGCGCCAGTGCGGTGGTGCCAGCCTTCTGTACCCCGCCAATGACAAAACGCACCCTGGGCATGGTCTTGCTCATGAACTGCCAGCCAGTGCGGCCGCAGCAGCCAAGATCGCCTCACGGCCATACCAGTGCGACCAGGCACCGCCACGCGCCAGCAGGCGTTGCGCCCAATATTGCGAGGCTTCGGCATTGTACAGGCGGCTGCTGTTGCGGCTTTGCAAATCTCGCACTGGCAGTGGCAAGTCCAGCATCGCAGCCAGCGACCGCCCATGACTTTGCACCAGTTGCTCGTAGCGGCTGACGTGCGCAGCAGGCAGATGCTCGGCAAAATGGCCAAAAAACCAGTCCAGAATTATCAGCTGCCGTGCCAGCAGATCCGGCTCGCCGGCCAGTTGCGCTTGCAGGCGTGGACAGAGCCGTTCACCGGCAGGCAGGCGACCTTGTGACACCGGCAGGCTCACCGAATGCCAGGAGCCCAATACCGCTAGCGGGTTGCGGATGATGCCGTACACCTGATAACGCTTAACCAGTTCCGGCAGCAAGGCGGTAAATGCCGCATTGTGTTTGATGGCCAGCGTAAAGCCCGGCGAAAGCGGCTTGTTGATGCGTATTTGTCCACGTATCGCCTGATGTGTCCGGCTGCCGTCCTGCGCACGCTCGCTGGACACCGGATTATCCGGCACCTGGCCATCCACATGTTGCGACCAGCAGCGCCCCTCATGCCGTAGCTGGCTACGGCTTTGCGCCAGAAATTCATGAATCTGCGCTACCGCTGCAACCGGCGCATGCTTGGGCAGCAACTCCACCTGCATCGGCTCGAACAGCGCCACGACATCGGCCGCATCATTGAGCAGCCGACAAGAAAGCGTCGTGCCCGAGCGTGGCACGCCAGTCAGAACGATATCGCGGCCAGTGCTCACATCAATCCCCATTCACGCAAGGCGGCAGCCAATGCCTGGCGCTCATCTGCCAAGGTAAAACGCAGTGCGGTCAGATGCGCCGCCTGCACCAGTTGCTTGCGCAAAACTGGCGCCTGGCAAAGCTGCAGAACCGCCTGCCCCAAAGACTCAACATCCGGCAGCGGCATCAGGCAGTTCTGCATATGCCGGGCATATTGCAGATTGCCCCCGGCAGCGGGCATCACCACGGGTTTACCCAGCGCCATCGCCTCCAGTCCCGGCAGGAAAAATCCTTCCTCTGCCAATGGCAGCACGACCACCACAGCCGCCTGTGACAGGCGCGCCAGATATTGCGTGCGTGGCAGCATGTCCATCAGCAAATCCACCGTATGGCCGCGCGCAAACAGCCATGCAGCCAGCGCCACCGCCAGCGGCTGTTGCTTATGCGCGCTGATAAACACCTTCCCATGCAAATCCGGCTCCGGCTGCGGCGTACTCACCGTCATATCCAGTGCGGCGGGAATCACCCGCAACGGGCCGTTGACTTGCCCGGTCGCTTGCACAGCATCGGCCACGGCCTGACTGACACAGATACGAAATGCCGGATTGGAGAGAAAATCACGCAGCGGCAGCGCTGGCGCACT
The DNA here is from genome assembly GCA_002798295.1 of Lysobacteraceae bacterium NML07-0707. Taxonomy (GTDB): domain Bacteria; phylum Pseudomonadota; class Gammaproteobacteria; order Xanthomonadales; family Xanthomonadaceae; genus Solilutibacter. The sequence continues at coordinate 68,051 of NWQT01000017.1, forward strand.
TTGCGCATGACGCATTCCCTGCAGCAGATTGATGACCGGCGGCAGTGCCTTGTTTTCCGGTACGGCCTGCCAATCCATCCCGGCAAGAAACAAAAGATCAGCCTCCTGCGGGTTGAACTGCGGCGCAATCAACTCCGGGCATTGCATCCACGGATTACTGGCATCACGCCGCGACTGTGGCGTCAGATACACCTGCGCCTGCCAGCCCAGCGCACGCAGATGATTGAAATAATCCCAGACCTTGCCATGACCGCCGCTGTACTGGCGGAAATCGCGGTGAAACAGCACACGCTTGCTCACAAATGCGTGACCTCGATTTGCATCGGCACGGCAAAAAGCCCGGTAAAGCGCTCGCGACTATCGTCCACCAACTCAAACGACAGGCGCCCTTCCTGCCGGGACAGTACGGTGGTTTGCTCGATGCTGGGCGCATCCACCACCCGGGTGCGGATACGGTAAATACCTTGCTGAAACTCTGCCGCCATCCCGATAGCTATCCGGGTTCTACCCGGCTGCGCAGGCAGGCTGATACGCCGCCCGGTCAACTGCAAGCCACGGCCATCCATCACGTCAAAAATCAGCTGAGGCTTTTCCACCCCTTCGCCGACTTGCACTTCCAGCATGAATTCCAGCCGCTGCCCATAGCGCAGGCTGACATGCTCCAGCCCGCCATTGATATGGCTTGCCACTACACAGCTATCGGCAAGACCGTAACCATCGGCCAGACGCTCTACCCTGTTCACCCTGGCATCGCCGCGCGCCTGCAGGGCGCGCTTATGGGTACGATGCAGATATTCGGTAATCACTTCATCAGGCAGACCTTCCAGCACGATACGGCCTTTTTCCAGCAACATCGCCCGGTGGCAAAAAGCTTTGACGGCATTGAGGTCATGGCCGACAAACAATAACGTGGTGCCGCGCGAGAGAATCTCGTCCATGCGCGCCATCGCCTTGGCCTGGAACGCGGCATCGCCCACCGCCATCGCCTCGTCCACAATCAGGATATCCGGCTCGGTATGCACCTGTACCGCGAATGCCAGTCGTAACGCCATCCCCGAGCTATAGGTTTTGACCGGCTCATCGATATACTGGCCAATATCGGCAAAGGCGATGATTTGCGCCATGCGCTCATCCACCTGCTGCGGACTCAAGCCCAGAATGGCGGCATTGACCCGCACATTTTCGCGTCCGGTCAGCTCCGGGTTGAAGCCCGAGCCCAGCTCCAACAATGCCGCTACCCGGCCATTAACCGTAACCTTGCCAGCGGTTGGCTCCAATACCCCGGCAACGATTTGCAAAAGCGTGCTCTTGCCACTGCCGTTATGACCAATGATGCCTAACGCCGCCCCGCGCGGCAGGGTGAAACTGATGTTTTCCAGTGCCTGGTGTTCATGCACCTGGGCTTGCAGATGCGCCTGCAATCTGCGCTTCAACCCGGCCGGCAGCAGCCCGGCAAGGCGATAAAGCAACGGCAGCCAGAGCCGGCTGGAAGGACTTGCCCAGAGCCGATAGCGCTTGCTGATGTCTTGTACCTGCAACGCAGGCACTTCAAGTTGTTCCACTGCCACTGATGCCAAGCCCATGCCTTGCAAATACAGCGCAGAATTATAGCCCGTCACCGATGAGCACAAGCCACATAATTTACATGTTCAAATTAAATCATTCGCCTTGGAGGGAATGCCAAAGAGAATGGCTGATCCAAGGAAAGGTTCGGATTGTAGAAAACATCATTTTCAAGCGAGTCCCCGTAACGATTATACATAAAATCAACTTCTTTGAAGAAGCGATCCAGTTTTTCCGGAGTATCATCACAACCTCGCGAAGCCGATTCATGGTGATACAATTCTGCATACGGTGTCCAAACATTACGATAACCCGCCTGCTGTATCCGCAAACATAGGTCTACATCATTAAAGGCCACCGCCAGATTTTCATCTAGATACTGAACTTGCTCCAGCACACTGCGACGAACCAGAAGACAAGCTCCGGTGACCACACTAATGGACTGTGCCAGTCGGGCTCTGGCAAAATAACCATCACTGCCACGGGGCTCTCCGCAGTAAACATGCCCTGCAACCCCGCCAACGCCTTTTACGACCCCGGCATGCTGGATAGTGTCATTAGGGTAATAAAGCATCGCTCCGACTGCCCCCACACCTGGTTGTATTGCATGCCCAACCATTTCAGAAAGCCAATCTTCAGAAATTACCTCAACATCATTGTTAATTAACCCAATAATCTCACCCTTGGACTCCAAGATTCCATGATTGTTGATTGCTGAATAATTGAATGGCGCATCGTGAGAAATAACTCTAACTCGCTCATGCCGCCCAATCTGATCCAGATAATCGAGCGTCCCCTGCTCTTTTGACTGATTATCCATTATCAAGATATCAAAATTCGAATATCTTGTTCTCTCCAAAATACTGCCTATACTAATTTTTAGCAAATCCACCCGATCACGAGTCGGCACTATCAGACTTACCCAAGGCTCATTTTTAGGCATATGATAACGCACCCGCAAATACCCTCCCTTTGCGACACTCACATCTGCCTGCACTGCAACCCTCTGCAAATGCTCCCGTACCGCGCGTTGTGCCGCTACTACAGCATAACTCTTTTCCTCGACGCCCAATGCCGTTGACCCTGGAATTGTGCGCCAGTGGTAGAGCACCTTGGGAATATGCACGATTTGTTCTGGTCGAATTTTTTCTATACAGCGCAGTGTCATATCCCAATCCTGAGAACCCTCCAGCCCCCTGCGAAACCCGCCAATTTCACGAACAAGCGCAGCCTCATATACACCAAGATGGGAAACACAATTCTGCCCAAGCAACAAGTCGTAGTTCCAGTCCGACTTGAAATATGGATCAAAGCGCACACCCTTTTCGTTTATTTTATCTTCGTCGCTATAAAAAATCCTAGCATTCGGATTTTTATTGATGGCATCAACAACACAAAGTAGCGCCTCAGGATGCAGCTCATCATCGTGATCTAGATACGCAAGAAATTCACCTTTAGCAATAGCCAGTGCCGAGTTATAAGAATCAGAGATATGCCCATTCTCCTCTCGAAAAATCAGACGAATACGTTGATCTTTCCTTGCGTACTCATTAAGAACCTTGACAACATGAGCCTCTTTTGATGCATCATCGGATACACACAACTCCCAGTTCTGATATTTCTGAGCAAGAACGCTATCCAGCGCCTTACGCAACCATTTATCTGGAGTATTATAAGTTGAAAGAAGAACTGAAATTAATGGCTTCCTCTTCAATCCAGACAATATTTCACTCACCTTTTTATCGCCCAACGCATCAAATATCCCCAGCCAGCTTAAATAATCAGAATCAACGCCAGGAAAAGATCTAATATAACGCTTCTTAAGCTCCTCTACCATATACTTCAGACCATACTGTCGAGCATTAAGAAAAATATCTCCAAACAGATGGAAGAACTTTAATTTCCTAGATTCATCAACCTCGAAACATAGTGCCTTAATCATGGCAGCATAAGCAACCGGTCGACTCAACCGGGATATCTTGGCCTGCCCAAGTGAAAATTTCGCCTTCTGAATTGTCGGGTCAAAGCGCAGACTGCGCGCAGGCTTCAACAACACGACAATACAGTCGATCCGCTGCCCTTCCTGGCGGTACCACAATGGTATTAGAGTCGATTCGCAGGCACCTTCACCATAATCAGGATAAAGACAAGGTGAAAGAATTTGCTCCGGAGCGCTACGCAATTTTATTTCAATACGATACCAGCCAGCCAGCCAATCCTGGCAGCCATTTTCATGCATCAACAAGAACTGCGGATCATTATTATCGCACTGCCAATGCTGCCAACCATCCCCATCACCAACATGAGTCACTCCAAACAAGGGAGTCAGGCTAAGATTGGATTTAAACATTAATTAGTCCCTCAAAAACCAAAATTTTAATTATTTGAATATGCATCTTTGCCTTTCCAAAAAATTTTTAGCTATTCTATAACCACGACCTATATCCGCCGCTTGCGCTGCCTGCATATCAGTATCCTTATCACCCAGCATCAGTGACAATGTCGAATCGGCGTCCCAATCGCGCATTGCCGCTTGCAACATTCCCGGCCGTGGTTTGCGGCACCGACACTGCGCCAGATATTCTCCAATACCAGCTTCAGGATGATGTGGACAGTAATAAGTTGCCAACAACGGGACTCCTTTCCCAGAAAATATACGATGCACCCAGGCAGTGTACTCAAGGAATTGCTGTTCGTTATAGTAACCTCTTCCAATCCCTGCCTGATTGGTGACCACGATCAATAAATAACCCTTCTCACAGGCCTGCCTGCACAGCTCGAAGATCCCAGGCATCCAATCAGTCTGCTCTGGACGATGCACATAGCCATGATCGATATTGATTACGCCATCACGATCAAGAAACAAAGCTCGACGAGGCGTGTCAGCGGCAGCTAAAATTTCTTTGGCTGCCGGATCGATATAAGGTGGGCGCACTGTAGCAACATTCATGCGAATAACTCCTGCGCGCGGTGATAGTCTTCCGGTACTCCGATATCAATAAAGCCCCGAGTCTGCGTAAATGCCACTACCTCCCCAGCGAAGCATCTTGGACGCAATATTTCCTGCTCAAATGAAAATGGCGACTCAATTTGCATGGTGACCAAAGCTTCCACAGTAATAAAATAACAGCCGGCATTGATATAGCCTGCGCCTTGCCCGCCCTTTTCTTCAAAACCTATGACTTTTTCGTCTTGCAAACGCACTGCGCCATAGCGACCAACATCATCCACCTGTGCCAAGGCCATACCAATCGCGGCTCCATTGGCAATTACGCGCTCACGCAAGACGGCGGGCGAATACTCCAGCCAGGTATCGCCATTGAATACATGCACACCAGTATCCGATTGCAAGGCAGATGCCGCATTTTTTAAGGCTCCCCCAGTGCCCAGGGGGCGATCTTCAATAATATGGCTGATCTTGATGCCGCACCACTCATTACCAATGGCTGCCTGAATTTTTTCAGCCATATAGCCACTGGCCAACACGATATGCTGCATACCATCCGCCACCAACCTGTCGAGCAGGCGGCATAAAAATGGTTTGCCTGCGACCTGTGCCAGTGGTTTAGGCACATCACTGACCACACTGCGTAGCCGGGTGCCTTGCCCTCCGACTAGAACGATGGCTTCTTCAAATATTTTCATGCGGGAACACCCGAGCCTCGATCAGTGCACACAGCATATGGCCGATGAACTCATGTCCCTCCTGGATGCGCGGGGTTTCATTGGATGGCACGCGAAAACAGATATCGCACAGCGTCGCCAACTTGCCGCCCCCCTGCCCGGTAAAACCAATCACCTTGATACCACGCTCGTGGGCAGCCTCTGCCGCATTCACGATATTCGGTGAATTGCCGGAAGTGGAAATGGCGATGAACACATCTCCGGCCTTACCCAGCGCTTCTATCTGGCGGGCAAATACATAGTCATAGCCATAGTCATTACCGATTGCAGTCAAAATGCTGGTATCAGTGGTCAATGCTACTGCAGCTAAACCTGGACGGTCATAATAAAAACGGCTGACCAACTCACCCGCCCAATGCTGGGCATCGGCAGCACTACCACCATTGCCTGCAAGCATCAGTTTTCCGCCATCATTCAATGCTTTGCAGCATATGAGTACGGCTTGCTGCAGACTTTCCGCCAGCATAACGTCTTGCGACATTGTTCGAAAATTTGCCAACGCCCTGTCAAACTCAGCGGCAATCATGGTTTTCATCGTTGTGCTCTCCAGGCAACTGCACCCTGCGGATTGAAATGAAAGTCCATCAGTTTGCCGCCCTCTCCATTTAATGCCTGCACCAACCGGATACGATCACATGGGTCGCAGACGAACATCATAAAGCCGCCGCCGCCAGCCCCCGAAACTTTGGTGGCGCGCGCACCATTAGCCATTGCCACACGCTCGACTTTGTCAATCATCGGATTACTGATGGAATTGGCAGTACGTTTTTTAGCAAGCCAGCCACGCTGAAAGGTGTCAGCAAAGGCATCGAAATCACCTTTTAGCAGTGCTTCTTTCATCAGCACAGCCTCTTGTTTCAGCTCATGCATGGCCTCAATTGAGTGCCCACTCGCAGCACTAGCGTTTTTCACCTGCTCATCAATAATTCGCGCCGACTCTCGCGATACACCGGTGAAATACAGCAATAGCGAGGCCTCCAGCTCCTGAGCCACCCATTCTTTAATACGCAATGGATTAACGATGACACGGTCTCCGGGATGAAACTCCATAAAATTGAAGCCGCCAAACGCCGCTGCATATTGATCTTGCTTTCCACCAGAAAGCCCCAAATCTTTGCGCTCAATCTCGTAAGCAAGATGAGCAACTTCGTACTCCCCCAAAGGCAATGAGAAATACTCGGACAACGCCGTAATAATGGCAACCACTAGAGTGGATGAGGAGCCAAGCCCAGAACCAGGTGGTGCGTCTGACCAGGTGCGAAGATGAATTGGTGGCAACTCACCATTCAAATAATCACGGCTAATACGCCGACAACAACCTGCCAAAAGCGTAAGTACACCAGGTATTACCTTATCGTCCAGGCCACCCTGTGCACCCGACCAGTGCGCATTATGCTCCAATGATTCCAGATGCCAATACTCATCGGCACTTTCCTGTACCAGGACATAAGCATATTTGTCAATGGCAGCATTCATCACAAAACCGCCATACAGATCGCAATAAGGCGCTACATCAGTGCCTCCGCCAGCAAGGCCAAGACGCAAAGGAGCACGGGCACGTACCAATTTCATTTCCTTACCTCATCCCGAATACCACAGGCATCCAGCAATACCTTGCGTACCGCATCACGGGAAAAATGCTGCCGGGTATAATTCACACCTGCCTGTGATGCCATGCGCCATGTATCATCATCTATTAATAAATGCTCGATACTTGAGGCAATTTCTTCTGGCGCTTGTTTCACTGCCACAAAGCCTTCAATACCAAGTAGTCCCTGAGCACCAATTTCGGTAGTAACAAGCGGCAAACCTTGCTGCAAGGCTTCTACCACCTTGCTCTTGACACCCGCACCAAAACGCAGTGGCACGACCGCAACACGGGCATTGGCATAATGCTGCGCTAGTACTTCATCGCTGACATAGCCTGTTACTTGCACTTGCGACCCGGCCAGAGCACGCACCTGCTCAGTCGGATTGGAACCCACCAGCCACAGTTTCAATTGCGGATGACGCTTCCACAGAATTGGCATGACTTCATTGACCAGCCACAGCGCCGCATCCACATTCGGCGGATGTGCAAAACCTGCGACAAACAGTACGCCTTCCCGACTCTCGGGGATTGCATCATCAACAAAGTGGTCATAAGCATAAGCATTGATGGCGCGCGCATCGACTTTTGGCTCAAGTGCGCGTACTTCACTGGCTTCTTCTTCGGATGGATAAAGCACCACATCTGATTCACGCCAAAGTTCACGCTCATTGCTCTCCATTTCAGCAGCCTGCAATGCTAATTGCGAATTTGCACCCACGACTGTTGCTTCACTTTGCATGCGTTTGAAGTGCAGATCATGACCGTAATACACCACTTTGGCACGAGTCTTACTACGCACGGCACCAATCAATGGGCGGCTTACATGTGGGCGCGACAGCAGTACTGCATCCAATTGCGCCCCATACTCATCCAGCATACGCTCAAAGCCATCTGACCAACGTATGCCGTGGAAAATTTCCACCCCCATCGTTTGCAAAGCGGGCGCGTACTGAGCATCATAGAAAAGGTTTTCTGGCCAAAATTTGACCACGCATCCTGCGTCCACCAACGAACGGATAAAGGCCAACATAGTGCGTGAACCAGCATCACGATCAGGTTGTGGAATATAGTGGTCGACTACCAAAACCACCGGCCTTGCCCACGCCCGATCACGCGCCCGAACAATATTTTCGGCATTGGGATAGTGCGCCTTCAGCTTTCCTTGCCAGCGTGCAAACAGTTTTTTCTGGTTCTCTACCTGATAAGCCTTAATGCCGCTACCAGTATCAGTGCCATGCGATACGCCTTCGTGGTGGATCACCACCGAACGTGGCGCGTAATACACTTCAAAGCCGGCATCACGCACCCGGAATGCCAAGTCGGAATCTTCACAATAGGCAGGCACAAAATACTCATCAAAGCCACCCAGTTGCCGCAACAACACTGCTGAAATCAGTAACGATGCGCCCGAACAATAATCAACGCGGCGCACATAATTAAATTCACCCGCATCGGCATCTCCCAGCCGGCCATAGTTCCAAGCCGAGCCATCACTCCATATAATTCCACCAGCCTCTTGCAATCGCCCATCGGGATAAATCAGCTTCGAACCTACCATACCTGCATCTGGATGAGTATCAAATACCTCCAGCATTGCATCCAACCAGCCCGGTTGCACCTCGGTATCATTATTGAGGAAACACACATATTCTCCACGAGCAAGCACCAATGCCTGATTACAGGAAAGCAAAAATCCTAGATTTTCAGCATTTTCGTGATAGCGCAGACCCGGCACAGTACGCAGCACCTCCATTGCCGAATCACCTGAAAAGTCTTCCAGCACAATTACTTCATAGGTTGCATTATCGGGCAAAGCTTGAATTGAGCGCAGACAGCGCAAGGTATAATTCAGCTTGCCATAAGTTGGAATGACCAGCGACACCTTGGGGGAATTCCACTGAGCGAAAGCTAAGCCCTGAACAGAACATTCATCCTCTAGCACATTGGAATCGGAATTTCCGTTTTCCAACGGCTGTGGCATGCTCCACGGCAACATCGATGGAGGCTCGGGAATTTTGAATTCAGCATGTGCTCCGCTAATATTCGCCTTCATGCGACGTAATAACGAGGTTATACGCCAAGATCTGGAAGCAAGCAGCATTTGCAAGGCTTGCTGTAATTGTTCGGCATAACCTTTTTGTAGGTTGAACTGGTGTTGCATATGTTGCAAAGCAGCACGCTTGTTGAGCAATTCCGTTTCCAGGCTTTGCACTTGCAGCAAAGCATGCTTGCGCTCGATACGTAACTGCACCAGATCCATCACCTCCCCGCGCAAGCTTTCCAGTTCTTTGGATTGGCTCTTGGCCAAGGCGACCACTTGCTCATGCTCAGCCACAACCTTGCCGTGCTCTTCACGTAAATCATCTAACTGCATATCTAGCTCCTTGGCCCAAGCAACTGTTTGCTCATGCTCAGCCACAACCTTGCCGTGCTCTTCACGTAAATCATCCAGCTGCATATCTAGTGCCTTGGCCCAAGCAACTGTTTGCTCATGCTCAGCCACAACCTTGCCGTGCTCTTCACGTAAATCATCTAGCTGCATATCTAGCGCCTTGGCCCAAGCAACTGTTTGCTCATGCTCAGCCACAACCTCGCCATGAACCTCACGCAAATTATCCAGTTGCACATTCAACTTCTTTGCCCAACCAATCGCCTGCGCATGCTCGCTCACCAGACTACCATGCTGCTCGCGCAAGACTTGCAGCTCACCATCTAGCTTTCTGGCCCAAAGTACCGTCTGCTCATGTTCAGCGGACGCACGCTGATATTCATGTTCCAGGTTTTGGAGCCGCTCACCTAGCATGACTACTCGGTCATCCGAATTATTCAGCGCTTGTTGCAAGATCGCGCTTTCGATCTTGGCAGCATCGACTTGTTGGCGACTATCAGCCAACATTTCAGCCAGTCCATCTACAACGGAACTCGTCTGATCAAGCACCACATCCACGCTGTCCTCAATTTGTTGTCGCTGCATTTGTCCAACTTCAGCGATATACAAATCGCGCAATGGCACCAACAACGGCAGCTCTACATGCCCAGAAGCATGATGATGCCGCAGCTGCGGACGCAAAAATTTTTCTATTTCTGCACATTGAGCAGCATCTGGTGCCAGCAATAGCCCCAAATCCCTGCCAATATGTTCAAGCGCGGCACGCCAGTCCTGCAAAATCCCCTGATAGCTAATGAAAGACCTACGCAACCTGCGGCTGACAACTTCGGCCTCCCGCATATACCTTGCCCAAAGCAATTCACCCACAGCTGTCGGCACTTTGTTCCGCTTGTGCAGAGACTGAGCTACTTCTGAGGGGTCACGGCTCACCAGCAGCACCCTTGGCTCGATACCTTGGCGCTGTAACTGATCTATCCACAATGGTGCCAGACGACATAAGCGCGGATCTTTCAACCCACATAGCTCATGCCCAACAAATTCGCGTTCAATCAAATCGGCAATTTTTTCCGCCGCCTGCCTAGCCGCTGCACTATCTAACCAATCCTTAGGCATCAGGCGAACATCATCCCAACTCCTACCCAAGTCGAACATCAATCTTTCATTGATTTCCACTGCTTCGGCATGCTCCCAAAAGCCCAGCGGATTATCGTCTCCCGCAGGCATCAACTTACTGCCCAGATATACCCCACAGATATTCAACAAGCGAGTTGCGAGTGAAGTGCCGCTACGATGCATGCCCAATACTAAGACAGCAATCGGAGGAGATTTCATGAAAGAGAGGTGCGAAGGAGGAATATTTGCGAAGTATACGCCAGCGCATGACTCACCGCGACCCTATAGGCCTTAGCATAGCGTCATTCTTCACAGAAAAGTCTATACCGGGGAAGACCACCAACCAGCCGGGTAGCCAACAAGCGAAATATACCCAGAAGCAAAACAAGAAGCGGGCGGCTTACGCCACCCGCTTCTTTGTTGCTTAACCCTAAGGCTGTGTACTACGAATTACAGCTTTACGGGCGGGGTCAGCCACTGGTTACCAATGGTCTTTTCCGGGGTCAAGTTGGTGACCGTACCATTGGTGGCGTTGCGGTTCAGAGCAGAGCCCTTGAAGTTACCGCAGCCTGCGGTGACGCGGACATACCACTTACCAGTACCGCGATCGTTCGGATCCAGGGCGCCCTTGACAGCGCGACCACGGCTATCCTTACCGGTCTCCAGTGTGTCGATGTTGAACTGCTCGGAAGCATGCGGTGCCAGCGTGTAGCTGAACGTGCCGGAGTGCTTGCCAGCATCGTCCTTAGCGTCGATGAAGACCGGGCAGTCAAAAGCATTGTTGTTGGTCAGGCGCAGGAACGACTGAGCCGTAGCATTCTTACCCGGGTTGACGTTCTGGAACACCATGCTGACGCCATTTTCCAGCAGCGGATGCAGGTTGAACTGACCACGCGGCGGGGTCAGACGCTGGGTCGCCAGCCTGTAGTCCACACCGATATCGCCAACCAGCTTCTCATTCACGACCATCACGTTGTCCTTGGCATTGCTGACCATGCAGAAGTAGACGTCAGTCGGACCCGGAGGATTGCTGGTGACCTGGGTGCCACCCAGCGAAGAAATCACAGTGGCCGGCAGCGTGAAGTTATAGGTAGCCTTGTCAGCACTCAGAGCACGAGTCACGCCCGCCGGGAAGCGATCAGCATCTGCACAAGTAGTGCTGCGCGACAGGAACATTTCCCCGCCCGGATTGCTGAAGGCAGCCAAGTTGGTGCCCATCACCTTGATGTCAAACACAGCACGGGTGTGAACATTCCACCAAGCTTGACGGGTACCGCTGGTACCGTCACCGCTGAAGTTCAGCACGTACTGGAGGGCGCCGCCATTTTCAGCCGCAGCCTTGGCGATATCAATGCGGACGCCACCCGGGCTCCAACGACGGATATCGTTCACAGTCAGGCCGGCAGCGCTGGCACCACCCACTTCACCGGTCGGCGAGAAACGGGCGCGACCATTGAAGTCTTCAATAGCGGTCGGAGTCTGACCACAGCACAGGAAGCTATTAGCGCCAACCACGTCAATGCGAGCATTCTTGTTGGTTGCATCAAGCGAGCTATAGACCACACCCCACTTGGACTTGGCGATCACCTGGCGACCAGAGAGGATTTGACGACCACCAGAGCCATCCCAAACCTGCGCGGTGATTTCCGCAGTGACACCACCCAGACCCGGAGCATCCTTACCGATGGTCTTCACCAGATTCTTGATATCCAGGCCATTGATCGAGATTGCCCAGCCATTCGGCTCAGTCGGGGTGACCACTTTGCCATCACCGGGGACGCGGACATCAAAGATCAGCTCAGAACCACCGGTGGTGTAAGAATAGTTAACCACTTCACCATTGGTGCCTGCAGACAGCGGAGTCACGCCGTCACCACCCAGCTCTGCACCCAGCACATAGCTACCAACGATGTCAGCCAACGGACGCATTGCGTTCTCGTTGAAGACTACCTTATCTTCCAAGGTGACCTTGAAGCGGATCACATTACCAGCCTTAACAGTTGCCATCTGCGGGGCATCCGCAGGATGCGCATCAAGACGCAGACCATGCGGAGTCACAAGGCTGATGCCATCATTGACGATCAGTTCGCGAGCAAAGGTGATTTGAGTGTTCGGCGCCCAAATCAGATCAGATGCGGAGGCAGCACCCGGCAGAACTACAGCAGCAGCGATTGCAGAGGCAATCAGACGCTTATTCAGCTTAAACATTGTTAAACTCCATTGGAAAAAGTACTCGAGCATCGTAGCCTGATCAGCGACCTATCCACCCTCCAATGCTGGCAAAAGCTCACAGATGGCAGAAAAGTCGAAAGAGCGATGTTTTGTGCGCGAGCTCTACTCGCCCCCTAATACATGCCCATCCCAACATGCTACACCATCAGATTAACGGGACATTAGCAGCGATGTCAAGCATTGAAACATTACTTTTCTTGATGAATTCCTCAACTTTAAAGTCCTTGAAAAGGATCCATCTTTCAACTTAACACACTGATTCCAAAGTAATTTTCAAGAAAAAAATTCAGCTTTCAGACTTTTCCTATAGCACAACGCCAATGCGTCCGAGCAAAGACACAAACCCAGATGTATTTTATCCGGCAATATCGTTGGCACTGGTAATGGCAAGAATGATGCCGGTCATGATGACGCCGATCACGCCGCCGATTAGCAGGATGGCGATGGGTTCAAGCAAGGTGAGGAATTGCTTCATGCGGGTGCGGCCCGATTCGCGGTAGAGCTTGGCAAGCGAATCAAGCATGGCCGGCAGCTCACCGGACTGCTCGCCCACCCGGATCAGGTTGTAGCCGGTAGGCGAGAGCGTACCTTGTTCTTCCAGGGAGTCGGCCAAGGTACGGCCGCTGCGCACAGCGCGGGTGGATTCTTCCAGGCGGGCGCGGCGGCGTGGCGAGGCCACGCTTTCTGCCGACAATGCCAGGGCTTCGAGCATGGGCACGCGGTTCCCCAGCAAGGTGGCCAGCACCCGCGCCCAGGCGGCGACTTCGGCCTCAATACGCCAGGTACCAAGTACCGGAATGCGCTCCATCCCCTGTAGCAAATTGGCACGCGCGGCAGGGCGACGCAGGACAAGGCTTGCGGCAAACACGATGCCTGCCAGCGCGATGCTGATCCAGAGGAAATTCTCGCGGGCAAACATGCCGGTATTGAGCACCGCCGAAGCCAGCCACGGCAGGTCATCTGCCCGCTTGAGCAAAGTGGCGAACTTGGGCACCACATAAGTGAACATCATCACCACCGCGCCAATGCCTGCCAGCACCAATACCATCGGGTAGGTCAGCGCCTGGCGCATCTCGTTGCGCACGCTGCGGTCGTAATCCATCTGTGCGGCGGCATCGGCCAGCGATTTGGCCAGCAGTCCTGCTTTTTCGCCGCTGCGCACCAAAGTATCAACATAGCGTGGCAACGGCAGCTTGGCCGCAGCCAGCGCCTCAGAAAACGGTTGCCCCTGACGCAAGGCAGCGGCGATGCCGGTAAAAGCATCGCGCATCTTCGGGTGCGGATTGGAACGCGCCTGGGCATTGACGGCATCTGCCAGTCCTACCCCCGCGCTCAGTAGTGTGGAAAGTTCCTGCAAGGCCAGGATGATGTCCTGGGCGCCCAGCTTGGCTTTACGCCCTGCCAGTACGCCACGGGGCGCTGCCTGCTCATCGGCAGGCTTGACCGAAAGCGGCATCAGGCCACGCTGCTCAATATCGCGTGCAGCTTCGCGCTCGCTGGCGGCGACGATTTCACCGTCGAGCTTGACACCTTCGGGGTTCAGGGCCTGATAACGGAAGCGACGCATTTCAATCCTGCCTTTGCCGATGCGGGTTCAAGTCGGGCTTCATACAGCGGTCACGCGCAGCACTTCGTCCACGCTGGTGATGCCTTGCCAGGCTTTGAGCAGGCCATCCTCGCGCAGAAAGCGGCAACCTTCGGCGCGCGCCATGGCTTTGAGCTCTTGATGGCTGGCACCAGCCACCACTGCCTGTTGCATGGCTTCGCTGACCGGAATCATTTCATAAATCCCCACCCGTCCACGGTAGCCGGTGTGCTGGCAATGCGCGCAGCCCACCGGCTCACGCCATTGCGGCGCCTGCCCGGGCAATACCTTGGCCGCCCACGGTGCGGTTTCCTCGACGATTGCCGGCAATACATGCTGAGCCGGACGGGCACAATGTGGACACAGCCGCCGCACCAGCCGCTGTGCCTGCAAGCCTTTCATCGGCGCGGCTACCAGAAACGGCTCCACGCCCATATCGATCAGACGGGTAAAGGCGCCGATAGCGTCATTGGTATGCACGGTGGACATCACCAGGTGGCCGGTCAGGGCGGACTGAATGGCGATTTCCGCCGTTTCACGGTCACGGATTTCGCCCACCATGATCACATCTGGATCCTGTCGCAGAATTGAGCGCAGCACATTGGCAAAGGTCAGGCCAATATCGGCATGGGTTTGAATCTGGGTAATGCCTTCAAGCTGGAACTCCACCGGATCTTCGACGGTGATGAGCTTCTTGAGGCCGTCATTGCTGGCCGCCAAAGTGGCATACAACGTGGTGGACTTACCCGAGCCAGTGGGGCCGGTGACCAATACGATGCCATGTGCCTCACGACTCCATTGCTGCAAGGTGTGCAAATGGTCGGCCGCCATGCCCAGCCGCTCCAGCCCCAGGTCTTTGCGCTCCTTCGGCAAAAGGCGCAATACGATGGATTCGCCATGCACGCCAGGCAGCGCCGAGGCGCGGATATCCATGGCCTGGCCACTGGCGCGTACAGTCAGGCGACCGTCCTGCGGCAGGCGCCGTTCGGCGATATCCATGCCGGAGATCAGCTTCAGGCGCGAGGCGACGGCATTGAAGCGATCACGCGGCAGATGCAGGCGACTGTAAAGCACGCCATCGATACGCAAGCGCACCACGAACTCATGCTCGCCCGGCTCCAGGTGAATATCCGAGGCGCGCTGCTCTACCGCTTGTGCCATCAGGCTATTGACCAGCTCCACCACCGGAGCTTCTTCGGCCAGCTCGCGCAAGTGGCGGATATCATCGGCATGACTGGCATCAGCACGGCGTGCATGCCCCAAGGCATCGAGCAGGCGCTCCAGCAACTGATTGGGCGCCAGCACCCAGATATGTTCGTGACCGGGGAAAAGATAGGCCATCGCCTCGCGCAACTCCGGCGCTGCCGGGTCACGACTGGCACATAGCACCCTGCCCTCGCTGTCCTGCCAAATCAGTGCTTGACGGTCAATCATCCAGTCGCCGGGCAGATCAGTGCCTTCGGGCAAAGACCATTCGTAAATCGAAGGCGGCTCCAGGTCGCGCCCGAGCAGCGGCAAACCCAGCTGCTGCGACAGCGCATCGAGCAATTGTTCTTCTGACAATGCGCCGATACGGATCAGCAGATTGCCGATGCGGCCGCCGACATCACGCTGCAACTCCAACGCACGCTCAAGGTCGGCCTCAGTAATGGCCTGACGTGCCAGCAGCAATTGCCCCAAAGGTTGTGCGGTGGATACGGTCATGTGGATAGTGACTCAAAGAAGGTCGGCAAAGCCCCGACGCAATACGGCAAAAGCACGCTGCCCGAGAACCAGCAGCAGTACAGCAACAACACAATAAATGGCAAAGCCCGAGGGCGAAGGCCACTGCCCGTGCAAAACAGCCTCACGCATCGCTGCCACCGGCCAGGTGATGGGGTTGTAATCGACCAGCCCGTGCAGCACCTGCGGCACCATATTGCGCGGATAAAACACCGGCGCGGTAAACAGCATCATGGTGATCACCACATTGATGACCTGCCCCAGGTCACGCAGATATACACCCAATGCAGCAATCAGCAGCGACAGGCCGTATAGCAGCAATAGATACGGCAGCAAAATCAGCGGCACTGCCAGCGCGGAAAGATGCAGCGTGCCGTGAAAAAGCGCCGCCACGATACCCAGTAGCAACAAGCCAATAAGCGCATGGATCAGCGCAACCCCCAACGGCACGGCCACCAGAACTGGCAACGGAAACACCATTTTGCGCACAAAATTGCTATGCCGCTGCATCAGTCCCGGCGCCTGCCCCACCGATTCGGCCAACATGCTGTGCACCAACAAACCAACATACAGGTTGAGCACAAAACCCAGATTGTCGCCCTCGGCAAGTCCCGGCCAGCGCGCACGGAAGATGGAGCCGAACACAAAACCGTACATCGCCAGCATCAGCAGCGGCAGCAATATCGGCCATAAACGCCCCAGCAAAGTGCCGCGATAACGCGCTGCCATCTCCTGCGCTACCAGCGTGCGCCACAGCGAGAAATTGCGCATCAGGCGCTGATAGAAAGGCATGGACAAGGAAAGCGGGGGCTGGGACATCCGACAAGCCAGCACGGGTGCAAGAAGGACGCATAGAGTAACAGGCGATGGCACAAATTCAGCTCTCATGCTCAGCCTGCGCTTATACTTCGGCAGTTTCCCGGAGCAATGACGGATTGATCGTGCGCAAAGCCCCATTTTCCTTAGCGCGCCGCCAAAGCGGCTTTACCCTGCTTGAAATGATTGTAGTACTGGTCATCATCGGCCTGATCATGGGTCTGGTCGGACCACGGCTGTTTGGACAGGCCGACAAGGCCAAGGTGCAGACTGCCGAAACCCAGGTCAAAATGCTGCGTGGCGCCCTGCAAACCATGCGACTGGATATTGGCCGAGTACCAACAGCCGAAGAAGGACTTGCCATCCTCAATACTGCTCCCAACGACCCACGCATTGCACAACGCTGGCGTGGCCCGTATCTGGATGAGGCGCTTCCTGAAGATCCCTGGGGCAACCCATATCAATATTCCCCTGCCGCCAGCGGCTCTTCGCCCTTCTCACTCTATTCTTTAGGTGCCGACGGCCAGCCCGGCGGTGAAGGCTATGACGCGGATATTGGCTACGTTCCGGATCGGCAATAATTTCCCGCGCGCATCTTGCGGCTTCACCCTGCTGGAATTGATGGTGGCCTTGGCCGTCATGGGGCTTGCCATGGCTCTAGTAGCACCATCAGGAATGCGTATGGTTGCCAGTTGGCAAGAACGTGATGAGGTGCAATCAGTATTGCGGGCAATTTCTGCAATACCGGCCAAAGTCAGACGCAACAGCATAGCGATCACACTGGATAGTTCGACATCAGCAGAAAAAGTACATGAACTGATCCCGCTGCCAGCCGGCTGGCAAATGGAACTGGATCAGCCACTGAAAATCCATGCCAGTGGTGCCTGTGAGCAAACCGATGCCACTTTGACCACGTCCCGACAGGAGTTGCGTCTACGTATTCAAACTCCCTTCTGTCAACCGATACTGCTCTGACTCCCAGTACATGCTCATTTTCCGCCCTACTGCAATGCATCCTGACCGACAGACGGGCTTTACCCTCCTTGAAGCAATCGTGGCACTGGTGATCATGGCCACCACCTTGCTCGCACTTTATGCCTGGCTTGGCAGCAATACTATTGCCGCCGCCCGAGTGCAAGCGACCAGTGACGGGCTGACTGATGCCAGAGCCGCACTGGAGGTGATTGAGGGCATTAACCCGATGCAAGAACAGAACGGCAGTCGCGAAGTTGGCGAGATGATAGTACGCTGGCAAGCTGAGCCGATCACCGACCGTCGCACTGGTATCACTCAGTCAGGCTCGGCAGCTCCGTTTGACTTCACCTTGTATCAACTGCATGTGGAAACCCTGCGAGCTGGGCAGATCACTCATGATTTCAGTCTGCGCAAGGCCGGCTGGCTTGCAACCATGACGCTTTTGGAAGACGAG
The DNA here is from genome assembly GCA_002798295.1 of Lysobacteraceae bacterium NML07-0707. Lineage (GTDB taxonomy): Bacteria > Pseudomonadota > Gammaproteobacteria > Xanthomonadales > Xanthomonadaceae > Solilutibacter. The sequence continues at coordinate 86,175 of NWQT01000017.1, forward strand.
CCGTGATACGTCACCTGTCTGCTCGTGGCTTTACCCTAATGGAGATGATCGTCGTGTTGTTGATCTCCAGCATGGCGGTGATGCTCGGCTTTCAGTCACTAATGCAGTGGCAGCAGGCCGAAGCCACTTTTTCACGTATTGGCAATGAAACTGAAGCCAATACTTTGACTGCAGCTTGGTGGCGCAGTTCGATGCGCGGCCTGATGCCGGTGGAAAAAACACCTTTTTGGGGCAATGCCAGCAGCCTTTCGGGTTTTACCAACAACCCGATTTTTTCCACAGCCGGCGCAATGACCCCGATCCACTGGCAGGTGCTAGAAAATACCGAAGGCAACGGCATGCGGCTTGTCTTAAAAGAGAATAATCGCATTCATAATTTACCGATCGACGGAGGAGCCACAGCACAGTTTGCCTATATGGACAGAGATGGCGGCATTCACCCACAATGGCCCCCCAAGGTACTTGGTGAAGCCCCTACCCAGCTACCACAGGCCATTCGACTCAACATCCGTTACAGCAACGGCGAAGAACGCAGTTGGGCAGCCCATGTAATTGGTCCACTTAACCCTTATTACAGAGTATTTTCAATCGAGGAAGACTTCGAGTGAAGATGTCGCATCCGACTTTACCACCGGCTCGACAGCGTGGATTTGTGCTGATCATCGTCCTGTTGACACTAGTAGTCCTGACTTTGCTTGCTGGTAGCGCCGCACTAACCACCCAAACTGCAATCGATCGTGTGCAAGAGGAGCTGGATATATTCGAGGGAGAGCTAGACATGCTGTCTACCCGTGACACTTTGCTATTCATGCTCTCCACCCAACCACGCAATGCCGCCGGTCTCAGCACCGAACGCTATGTCAGCCCGCCACAGTTTTTCGATGAAGACAGCATCGACATGTTTGGCAGTGTTATCACTGGCAACGAGATCCGACTGGATCGCCGTGCCTATATCGGCATCGGCAAGGCTGCCTTTGCGCTTCAGGATGATCGAGGCTTGTTGAATCCGAACTGGGGGGATCCATTCATGATCCACAACATGCTGAAAATGCTGGGTGTCGCGCCTGAGCGCTATACGCAATATTTGAATACATTGGAAGATTATCAGGACGAAGACGATCTTCGCCTTCTGAATGGTGCCGAGCAAGAACAGTACCAAGCAGCTGGCCTGCCCCCCCCCAGCAACCAACCCCTCACAACTCCACTTGAGTTGCGGCGAATCCTGCTGTGGAGCGATTTACTGGCTCCGATGAGCAACGACTCTCTGCTACAAATCATGACCGTTGCCCGCACCCCGCAGCTCAATCTCAATACCGCTCCGGTGGAGGTATTGCGCTTACTACCAGGCATGGATGAAGAAAGTGTGCGCAGAATGATGCTGATCCGTAATGAAATGCCTTTCATGTCAATCCACAGCGTACAGACCAATTTCCCCCTCAATACGCTTTCCGAAGACTCCTTGACCCTCTTCCCAAATCCGTCCGGAAATCTTATTCTATGGGATCGTCACAGGGGCGGAAGACGGCTGATTCACTGGACACTTTCGTCTCTTCCCAATGGCCTTCCGCCTTGGCGGATCGACTACGAGATCGAGCTTCCACGCAATGAAGAATCAGGCCAGTCCTTGGATAAAACGCCTACGTCGGAACTTTTCCCCCAAGAGAATACGAGCCGGCACTGACAGAACTGCTTTTTTGCCGGGCGGCGGCTCATCTCGCCGCTTACTGGTCTTGGTCGGCCGTGAACTTTGCCTGTTTTTAAGTATTGATGCATCACGCATCGCTGCCAAGCAGCGACGGGAATTCATTGAGTTGGCCGTGCGTCGCGCAGCGCCATTTCCAGACCCCGAATACGACTTGACTTGGTTTGGCTCGCGCGCTGCCATCTGGTACTGGCCACGTTCTCGAGTAAAAAGCTTGTTAGGAACCGGTGTTCCAACGGACTCCCCTGTGCTGGCCGAATCGGGTTTTATCACTCCAATGGTCAACACTGATGGTGGCGTCGAACTACTGCAACTGGAGCATGGCTACAACGGCAGAGTCTGGGATCAGCAGCGTCTACTGGCAGACCGTTGGTGGCGCGACATCCCCGACCAAGCCGAATGGACTACTTTTGTACGCAGTGCTGGCCTATCGGCCAGCACCATCCCTGATATTTCACAAGCACAATATCAGCAACAATCCTGGTTTCAACGCACCGGCGCTCGCCGCTCCGGGATTGGCAGCAGCTCTGGTTGGCTGAAGCCTACCGCCATTGCGCTAATATCACTCGGCTGTTTGACAGTCGGCCTTCAGCTTGGCGCTGGCTTGCGCGGCATAACTGATCTGCACGGTGCCGAGCAAGCACGAGACCAATTAGACACACAGGTTGAAGCCGTCTTAGTTGCCAAAGCCGAAGCTGAGGCCAATGCCAGCGAATTGCTTGAACTACTACGACTGCGTCCCATACAAACACAAAGCACTTTGCTGGCAGAGGTCAGAAATGTTATGCCGACATCCAACTGGCAGATCAATAACTGGACGCAGCCCGAGCCCGGCAAGCTTGAAGTGGCGTTCATCATGCCCGATGCCACACCTGATGCCTTGGTCAGTGCTTGGGAAGCATCATCAATGTTCAGCTCAGTCAGTGCCAATATCGACAGTAACTCGGCACAGCGCATCGTTGTCCGCGCCAAGATCCTGCCTTCATTTCAGGTACTACAACAGTATTCGCCCATGGAGACTGCACCATGAGCTCAATGGAGCGCCTGCGTCAACAGCTGGGCAGCAATTCGCGCTTGCAAATCGGTTTGCTGCTGGCCATGATCTTGGCATTTGCCATCCTCGTGCAGGCGTTGGATAGCTGGCGCAAAGCCCAACAGCAGCAAGCCATCGAAAGCGAGCTTGATCTGCGCAAGGCTCGGCAAATGCAAAAACAGCACATCTGGCAAGGTCGTAGTAAGCAAACAGCCGATGCCAAAACCACAATACTGGAAGAAATTCCAAGTGTTGCCACACCCGGTATGGCGCAAGCACAAATGCAAACTTGGCTGCAAGGAGTGAGCAGGAACTTGGAAGTAGATAGAGAAATGAGGATTTCCGTTTCTGCACCAATTGAAATGGAGGAGCACCCCGGCATTTACCGGATCCGCGCCACAGTAACCATGTCTTCGCATCCATCCCATGTCTTTGCCTTCATGGACATAGTGGAATCTGCAACTAACCTAGCGATGGTGGAAACCTCGCAAGTGATCAGTACTGCTAACAACCGCAGTGCAACGATCAATATCATTGCTTACTATCGTAGCGTCGGAACCGATACGGGCAACACACCGTGAAATATCTCAAGCATTGGATCATCTGGCCAGCTATAGCTCTGCTGAGCGGTTTAATTACCGGATGGGCTCTACCGCCGCCACCGTTGCCCAAGGCTGAACCTGAAACCGACAACTGGATGTTCGCAGAGACTTTGAATCTGACACGTAGCAGTGATTTAGCCAAAGGGACTGCTGCCGGAAATATCTGGTTAGGGCAGTCTGAACCCGCTGGAACAGACAACCCGAAGCCTTGGCGTTTAGCAGGCATTGCCAGTGGTCCAGTAGCACTGGTTGAACTTACCGACACCACCTCCAGAACTGTCGAAAGAGTCAATCTTGGTGAGAAACTCCCGGATGGAGCCAGCCTTGTAGCCGTGGGCAACCACCATATCGAGGTCGATGACAAGCAATGTCGTATGACCTACATGATGTTTGCCAAAGAGCCTACTCACAAAATCGGTGAGGGCTGCCCGAAAGAAGAGCCACAAGCAGAGCAGCCAGAAGCCAACGAAATTACGAAATGAGCTATTTTTCAATGTCAAAATCAGGCCGACTCAACGCCACCACGCTCTCAATAAGCTTGGCACTCGTACTTGGCTGCAACAGCGTCAAGGCTCAGCAGGGCACAGACACCCCACAAGTGGAATCCAGTCCAACTACCGCTCTTGGGACTACAAGATCAGCCTTGGTCGAACATCAAACCCCCAAGGCTGAGGATGCCCCGCAAGCGGTTGCTGGACTTGAAGAAAAAGATGATATCCCACCACTGCCGCGCTCCGGCTCATTGACCATCAATGTGGACAGCATTCCAATCAATGTCTTTGCTAACGAAGTGTTTGGCAATCTGCTGGGGTTGACGGTCAAAATCGACCCACAGGTGGTTGATCTCAAAGAGCTGGTAACGCTCAATACTTCGGAACGCTTGCCTCCTCATGAGTTATATGTGGTTGCCCGCCAAGTACTAGCCGATTACGGTATCGCAGTACGTCGCGAAGGAGGCGTAATCCGTATCATGGTCTCGCCTACCGGCTCCTCTGCATTACCTCCTTTGGTAATCAGCGGGCGTGCGTTACCGGATGCCCCCATTTCCCATCGACCGGTATTTCAGCTGATGGACTTAAAGGCAGCCCGCTCCGCAGACATGCGCCGTTGGCTGACTACTATCTTTGGGGAGGAGCTGGAAATCAATGACGATGCCACACGTAACTCTCTACTGATACGTGGCAAGCCTGAATCAATCCGCCAGGCAATGTCAGTGATACAGGTCTTTGATCGCCCCAATATGAACGGGCGCATTAGTACCCGGATTGATCCAGCCTTTGTGGCAGCCGATCAGTTGACACAACAGCTGCACGATGCACTCACTATTCAAGGCTACAGTGTCAGCCGCAATCCCGGCACCATTGCCAGCATTACCCTGCTACCGGTGCAGACCAGCAATACTATCCTAATATTTGCCACCAACCAGCAGACCTTGGATTACGCTGTACAGTGGGCGCGTGAGCTGGATCGCCCCTCACCCACAGCTGGAGATAAGTCACTGTTTTATTATCAAGTGCGCAATACAAGAGCTGCGGACATCCTTACCATCCTGAGCTCATACAACATGCAATCATCAGGACAGGTGCTTGCCAATATCAACAATACCAGTAGCAGCGCCGCAACCAGCAACAATACGGGAGCAGGCGCTACTACGGGCACATCATCACAGTCCATAGCTCGAAACTCGACGGGAACGATTCCATCCGTACAAAGCAACAGCCTGATGCTTGACGAGCCACGCAATGCATTGATTTTTCAAGGCACGCCGGCTGAATGGGAGCGCATGCAACATTTGATCAAACAAATTGATCGTGCCCCACGTCAGGTATTGATTGAAGTCACAATTGCCGAAGTTAGCTTGGACAATGAATTGTCCATCGGAGTCAGCTGGTTCGCCAAAAATGGATTCCGCCGCTTTGACGGCCGAGTAAGTTCTGGCTCCACTCCAAATGGCAAAGGTAACGGCTTGACCTATTTACTAGATATTGCTGGACAAAACCGGATGGCACTAAATGCTTTTGCCAACGACAACCGCGTCACCGTACGCTCCAGCCCGCGCCTTCTGGTCAAGAGCGGCACTGAGGCAAACATAGATATCGGCACCGAGGTGCCGACCATCACCATGCAGACCACATCCAATCAGACCACGAACGGCAATAGCAACTTACTGCAAACAATCCAATACCGCAAAACCGGCATCATCACCAGCATCAAGCCCACAGTACTGTCCAATAACCGTGTGGATCTGGAAATCTCCCAAGAAGTCAGTGAGGTTACCGATACTGGCACTACCATTGGCGGCTCCCCTTCGATTTTCAACCGCTCACTCAATACTTCCTTAAGCTTGAATGACGGCGGTTCGATCGTGATTGCCGGGCTGATTTCGGAACGCCAAACACGCGGTAGCTTAGGCGTACCTTTTGTAAAGGATATTCCAGTAATTGGCAATTTGTTTAAGACCAATGCCAAGAAACGTGCTCGCACCGAGCTGGTAATCATGATCGTGCCCTATATCGTGGAAACCGACGAATCCATTGCCGCGATCAGTCAAGCCATTATCGATAGCTTCAATACACTAGAAATACCCGCTGAAGCGCCACTGACTCCACCAGTCCCATTGCCTGGCCCGGTGCCATCCCGCCCGGTACCACCGGCGACCAACACTCCTACCCCCAAAACCACCCATTGAGCCCATATCGTATGAATACCCGCTTGATCTCAGCTTACTCGATCTTGCTCTCGGTCGCCCTGGTCACTGGCTGTGCTCGCCAAGGGGAAACAGAAACTGCAGAAGCCGATACCGATACCGTGGCTCAGCAGCCCAAGCAACAGCCAAGCAGCACCCGCCAAGACGATAAGGAGCCGCCAAAAGAGCCGCCCCCGCCGCAAATTACCCCTGTCACCATCAATCTGACGCTTTCTCCCAAGGCTGCGGAAGAAATCAAGCAAAGTGGTGAGACCATTGTGGTCGAAGTAATTTACGGTGGTGACCCGATAGCCTCGGCGCAGTCACAAACCAATGAATTTGATCTGATTGAGCTTGGCCGCGTCAAGAAAGAGCTCCAGGGCCCCGAAACCATCCTCCTGTCCGAGGATGTGATCAACAAGGATCAGTTGGAGAAAACCATCGGTCAGCCACAGATCATGATCAATACGACCTCGGGTATGAAAGTCTCCAAGGAAAACATCTTGGGCTGCGAATTTTACTGGGATACCCTTTCCAAGGCTGGTCAGGCTCCGGTCAATATTGCCTGCAAATTGCTCTCAGAAAGCTGATATAAGATTCTGTGATCCCATACATGTACGCGTGGATCTACATACGGAAATCCACTTGCCACTGGAACAGCGGGCAAGCAACCGGTATCGTTGGCTAGAAAATATCTCCCTAAGCCTTGCAATGGAGCGGTTGTGGACATTACTCACTTTTTGAAACTGATGACCGAGAAACATGGTTCAGACATGTTTCTCTCAACCGGCGCCCCTATCCATATCAAGGTGGAAGGTCGCCTGTATCCGCTTGGCACCACCAATCTGCCTTCCGGTCTTGTTGAGCGCATTGCTTATTCGATGATGGACAAAGACCAGATCGAGGCTTTCGAGCGCGATATGGAAATGAACATGGCCGTGCTCATCCCCGATGCCGGCCGCTTCCGCGTCAATGTATTCCGCCAGCGCGGCGAGGTCGGCATGGTGATTCGTACCATCCGTACGGAAATTCCCAGCATTGAGGAGCTGCAATTGCCGCCGGTGCTGCGCGACATCATCACCAGGCCGCGCGGTTTGGTGCTGGTAGTAGGCTCGACCGGTTCGGGCAAATCCACCACACTCGCGTCGATGATTGACCACCGCAATAACAATATGACCGGGCATATCCTCACCATTGAGGATCCGATCGAGTTCCTGCACCGCCACAAGCGCTCACTGGTCAATCAGCGCGAGGTCGGCATTGACACCCAGAGCTTCCACAATGCCCTGAAAAACGCCATGCGTGAAGCACCGGACGTGATCCTGATCGGTGAAATCCTGGACGCGACTACCATGGAGGCGGCCATCGCCTTCTCCGAAACCGGCCACCTCTGCCTTGCCACGCTGCACTCCAATAATGCCGATCAGGCGCTGGAGCGCATCCTGAACTTCTTCCCGGAAGCCGCCCACAAGAATGTGCTGATGAACCTGTCGTTGAATCTCAACGCCGTGATTTCCCAGCGTCTGGTGAAAGGCAAGGACGGCAAGCGCCTGCCTGCCGTCGAGGTGCTGATCAATACACCGTTTGTACGCGACCTGATGCGCCGCGGCGAGATCCACAAGATCAAGCCGGCAATGGAAGAATCACTGGCCGAACAAATGCAAACCTTTGATCAGGCACTGTTCAATCTCTACAAGCAAGACCGGATTGAAATGGAAGAGGCGCTCAATGCCGCAGACTCCCCCGATGGGCTGGCACTGAAATTCCGCCTTTCCGAAGGTAGCCAGACCGAACACGACCCGTATGCCAATGTGTTCAATACCAATATTCCGGGCATCACTCAGGGATTTGACGACAAGACTTTCAACGACTGACAAAAAACGCCTCGCATCTGCGAGGCGTTTTCATCCTTTGAGCTATGCCGCATCCGGCTGGTTTTCCGGCTGGGCGTCCTCGAACGCTGGCAAAACAAGCGCGCGCGCCTCGATAGCCGCAAGCGTGGGATAGGCCGCCATGTCAATCCCAAAGCGGTGGGCGTTGTAAAGCTGTGGAATCAGGCAAATATCCGCCAGCGTCGGTGTATCGCCATGGCAGAACGCGCCGGTTTGCTCGCTCCGGGCAAGCATTGCTTCCATCGCCGCAAAACCTTCGCGCATCCAGTGGCGCATCCAGTCTTCCACCGCCGCCTGCGCCAGTGCGTACTCGGCTTTCAGGTACTGCCCCACGCGCAGATTATTGAGTGGGTGAATATCGCAGGCCACCAATTGCGCCAGGGCGCGCACGCGGGCACGGCCTGCGGCATCATCCGGCAGCAGCGCAGGTGCGGGATGGATGTCGTCGAGATATTCCAAAATTGCAAGGGATTGGTTCAGCACCACATTCCCATGCTGCAAGCTAGGCACCAGTGCCTGCGGATTCAGGGCGCGGTAGGCGGCACTGCGTTGCTCGCCGCCATCGCGCAGCAAATGCACATTTTTTTGCGTGTACGGCAATGCCTTCAGATTCAGGCCAATGCGCACGCGATAGGCGGCGCTGGAGCGCCAATAGGAATACAGAACCAGCTCGGACATGGGTTGTCTCTCAAAAAAGCAGGCGCCCATGGGCGCCTGCGTGATGCGGTGTTATGGCGCGGCCTGCCGCTCGATGACTTGTTCGATGGCACCAAAAATATCGCGGCCATCGCGGTCTTTCATCTCAATGCGCACCACATCGCCAAACGACATGAACGGTGTGGACGGTTGGCCATCGCGCAAAGTTTCCACGGTGCGTTGCTCGGCAAAGCAGGAAGCGCCTTTGGCGGTGTCTTCATTGGCGATGGTGCCCGAACCAACAATGGTGCCGGCCGACAGCGGTCGGGTCTTGGCTGCATGCGCCACCAATTGCGCGAAATTGAACTGCATGTCCACACCGGCTTCCGGTGCGCCGAACCACTTGCCATTGATATGGGTCAGAAGCGGCAGATGCACCTTGCTGTCCTGCCAGGCATCGCCCAACTCGTCAGGGGTGACGAACACCGGCGAAAGCGCCGAGCGCGGCTTGGACTGCAAAAAGCCAAAGCCCTTGGCCAGCTCCGGCGGAATCAGGTTGCGCAGCGAAACGTCATTCACCAAACCAATCAGCTGGATATGAGCGGCGGCCTGTTCCGGGGTCACGGCCATCGGCACATCATCGGTGATCACAACGATTTCAGCTTCCAGGTCAATGCCATAGTCTTCGCTGACCACCTTGACCGGATCGCGCGGGCCATAAAAACCGGCGCTGACCGCCTGATACATCAGCGGATCGACATAGAAACTCTCCGGCACTTCCGCGCCACGGGCACGGCGCACGCGCTCCACATGCGGCAGATAGGCGCTGCCATCGACAAACTCGTAGGCGCGCGGCAAGGGCGCGGCCAGCGCCTTCATGTCGATATCGAACGCCGCCTCTGCCTTGTCCTCATTCAAGGCCTGGTACAGGGCATTCAGACGCGGCGCGGCATTGCTCCAGTCTTCCAGTGCAGCCTGCAAGGTGGCGGCGATGCCGGTGGCGCGTACACCGCGAGCCAAGTCACGAGAAACGACAATCAAGGTGCCGTCGCGGCCACCTTCTTTGAGAGAACCAAGTTTCATGCAAGCTCCAAAAATGAGTTGGCTACATTGTAATGTTCAGGCGTCTAAGCGGCAGCGGCTTCATCCTGAAAGCCACCGGCGCGATAAGTCAGCACCAGCGTATCGCGATACCCCAGTACCCCGGGCGTTTCCGGCTGAATCGGGGTGGACTCATGAATCACCCTTGCATCATCCATCAGCAGCAAACTCCAGGGCGCTTCCAGGGTAAAGCGTCGTCCAGCCGGGCCATCAGCCTCGAATACGCGGGTTTCACCGCCCTTGATGCCCTGCCTTGCCAGCAAGAAAACCGCGACGAAATCCACGCCATCGCGGTGTGCGCCTTCAGGCGTGGGGCGGCCTATGCCATCGCCGGTATCAATGCGGAACTGATGCGCCTCCACTGACCAGCGCTGGCTGCCGGCAAGCGCATCGCACATCTTGCCAATACCGACAATCAGCTTTTCCCAGGCGGGCAAGTTGCGCGTGGCCTCGGTCACTGGCGCAAACCAGCGCTGCATGCCGCCATGCAGGGCGTTGTACTCCAGCGATTGCCAATGCGCACGGTGCGGCACGTCTTGTAGCTTCCCCGCCTGATAGTGATAGCTGGCATGACGGCGCGAGCGATAGCGACCGCCATCGCGCAGGTATTCATCTGCCGGCAAATCATCCCAGGCAACCTGCAAGGCCTGCAGTTGTGCCAGACTCACGCCCACCAAACTCGCCACGTCCTCCGGTGCCAACAGTACATAGCCTTGCGCACGAACATCGGCCATCAGTGCTGCGGGCGTTGAAAACGGCGGCTGAAACATCGCTATGGGAAACTCCTGCTAAGCAACGAAAAAAGCCCACCGGAAGGCGGGCTTTTTGACCGGAGTTCTCGCCCAAGGCGAGTATTCGGATTTGGCAGCCCCGGATGGATTCGAACCACCGAATGCCTGAGTCAGAGTCAGGTGCCTTACCGCTTGGCGACGGGGCTAGAGGCTGTACATTGTACTGCTTTTGTGCTGCAAACGAAAGTGCTTTCAGCTGTTGCCCATAATAACGCGGGCAACAGCTAATGCAGTCGCGATTAACGCTTGGAGAACTGGGTGGCGCGGCGTGCCTTGTGCAGGCCGACCTTCTTGCGTTCCACTTCGCGGGCATCGCGGGTCATGAAACCGGCCTTGCGCAGCTCGGCCTTCAGGGTTTCATCATATTCCACCAGCGCGCGGGCAATGCCCAGACGCACTGCACCCGCCTGACCCGTGGTGCCACCGCCGCTGGCGGTTGCCACCACGTCGAACTTGTCCAGCGACTGGGTCAGCTCCAGCGGCTGGCGCACGATCATGCGCGCGGTCTCGCGGCCAAAGAACTCGTCCAGCGGACGGCCATTGATGGTGATGTTGCCCGAACCCTTGCGCAGGAACACGCGGGCGGTGGAGGACTTGCGACGGCCAGTGCCGTAATTCTGTTGAAGTGCCATTATCGTCAGACCTTAGATATCCAGAACCTGCGGCTGCTGGGCAGCGTGCGGATGCTCGGGGCCAGCATAGACCTTGAGCTTCTTGTACATGGCGCGACCGAGCGGATTCTTCGGCAGCATGCCCTTGACGGCGATTTCAATCACGCGTTCGGGGTGGCGCTCCAGCGCCTCAGCCAGGGTTTCGGTCTTGAGGTTGCCGACATAGCCGGTGAAACGGTGATATTTCTTGTCCGAAAGCTTCTTGCCGGTGACGGCAATCTTTTCGGCATTGATGACGACCATGTAATCGCCGGTATCGACGTGCGGGGTGTAAACCGGCTTGTGCTTGCCGCGCAGGCGGTAAGCCAGTTCTGCGGCGAGACGGCCGAGGGTCTTGCCTTCGGCATCGACCACGTACCAGTCGCGCTGGACGGTCTCGTTCTTGGCGGTAAAAGTTTTCATTAGAAACTCAACTTGTGGAAATAGTCGGGCTGATTGCGCGCCTTAAAGCGCGGAACTTTGCCATCGCGTTGTGGATTGGATACAGCAAAGAGGCGGGACTATACCCGCCCCCAGGCAGAAATGCAAGATGGCGGTCAATCCGCCAGATTGCGGCCCTGATACAGCTCCTCGATTTCGCGGCGCAGGCGCGCTTCAATCTTCATGCGCTCCTTGAAGGACAGGTTGCGCGCCTTTTCTTCGAACAGGTAGTTGTCCAGGTCAAAATCCTTGAGGTGCATCTTGGTGTGGAACAGGTTTTCCTGATACACGTTCACATCGAGCATTTCGTAGCGGGATTTGATGCTCTTGTGCAGATAATCCTGGATGGAATTGATCTTGTGGTCGATGTAATGCTTCTTGCCCTTCACATCGCGGGTAAAGCCGCGCACGCGGTAATCCATCACCACGATGTCCGATTCCAGCGACTCAATCAGGTAGTTGAGCGCCTTCAACGGTGAAATCACGCCGCAGGTGGAGACATCAATATCGGCGCGGAAGGTGGCAATACCGTTGTCCGGGTGGGTTTCCGGATAGGTGTGCACGGTGATGTGCGACTTGTCCAGATGCGCGACCACCGCATCGGAAATCACGCCCTTGGCATCAGCCTTGTCAATGACCGGCTCTTCGGAAATCAAGATGGTGACCGAAGCGCCCTGCGGCTCGTAGTCCTGGCGGGCAATATTGAGGATATTGGCGCCGATGATTTCAGCCACATCGGTCAGAATCTGGGTCAGGCGGTCAGCATCGTACTGCTCGTCGATGTATTCGATATAACGACGGCGCTCTTCTTCCGATGCGGCATAACAGACATCGTAGATGTTGAACGACAGCGATTTGGTGAGGTTGTTGAAACCTTGCAGCTTGAGGCGCGGCAGCGGCTTGACCACAGGCGGGACTCCATGAACATAAGGATTGCAGGCCGCCATTATGGAGCATCTCTCCTTTCATGGGGGCAATTGGGACGCATCTGCCGCCCGTGAGAATTTGCCCAAGCGCTCACTCTCCACTAACCTTGCTGTTTGGCTACCATGGGCACGGTTATGACAATTCCCGCCACTCTCCAGACCGCGCTGCGTCGCATAGACAGCCCACTGGCGCCTGATAACGCAACCATTGGGCGCTTCCTGTCCCATGCACAACAGCGCCGTTACCCTTCGCGCACCTATATTTTCCGGCCGGGCGATCCTGCCAATACCATGTATTACCTGATCGAAGGCTCGGTCAGCGTATTGGTGGAAGAAGACGATGGCCGCGAGCTGATTCTGGGCTATTTCGGCCCGGGCGAGTTCATTGGCGAAATGGGGCTATTCATCGAATCACAGCAGCGCGAAGTGATATTGCGCACGCGCACGCCCTGCGAAATGGCCGAAATCGGCTATCGCGAATTCATGCAGCTTTTGACCGGCCAGCTGGCTGCCGATGCGCCCAGGCTCTTGTATGGCATTGGCAGCCAACTGAGCCGTCGCCTGCGCGATACCAGCCGCAAAGCCGGCCGGCTGGCGTTTCTGGATGTCAGCGACCGCATCAGCCGCACCCTGAATGACCTGGCCGAAGAGCCTGATGCCATGAGCCACCCCGAAGGGGTGCAAATCCGCGTGTCGCGCCAGGAGCTGGCACGCCTTGTCGGCTGCTCGCGGGAGATGGCCGGGCGAGTGCTGAAAAAATTGCAGGCAGACGGCAAACTGCATGCACGCGGTAAAACCATCGTCATCTACCGGCAACCCAACTGAGGACAGACCCCATGCAGGGCGAGATGGAAAATGTCGATTTGCGCTGTGCCACCTTGATGGATGCGGACGATGTTGCCCTGCTGCTTTCCGAGCTGGGCTATCCCTGCGACCGCGAAGATGCCAGCGAGCGCATCCACAGCATCATCGCCAATGACCGCCAGGCGCTGGTTCTGGCGCGCCATGAGGGCGTGGCCTGTGGCCTGATTGCGCTGGACTTCATGTACTACCTGCCACTTGGCACCACGACCTGCCGGATTACCGCCATGGTGGTGACCCCCGAAGCCCAGGGCAAGGGGCTGGGGCGGCAGCTGCTGCGCGAAGCCGAGCGCCGCGCCCGGGTGGGCGGCGCTGCCCGGCTTGAAATCACCAGTGGCTCGCAGCGCGTGGATGCACAGGCGTTCTATCGCGCCTGTGGCTATAGCGACGGCACCTTGCGCTTTGTCAAATATCTGGGCGCCTGAGCGCCCGCGCAAAGGCGTTCAGCCCACCGGCTCACCCGCCCGCCCCGGACACCCCCAATTGAGCATCGGCGTGCCAGCGGGCAGTTTCCGCCGGAACAAGGCCAGCGCGGCGGGCTTGGGATTGACCACCACCGGCTTTTGCGCGGCCATCAGCAATGGCAGGTCGGCGCTGCTATCGCTATAGGCATGGTCGATGGGCTGGGTAAAACCGGCCTGGCGTATCATCCTGACCTTCATCTCATGATGGCAATGGCGAGTGGCCACCACCGCCCCGAAGCTCGGTCCAACCTCAGTGCCGATGACGGGCACATCTTCATGGGCGACAAAGGCCAGAATGGCGCGCGCCAACGCGGGCGGCGCGCCGGTGGCGACAATCACGGTGTGCCCCGCCTGACGGTGCCGATGGAATACTTCCAGCGCGGTGGGTAGCAGTTTTTTGCGGATTTCATCCTGATTGCGGCGCACATAGGCTTCAATCAGGTCATTCAGGTCACGACGGCGATGCAGCCCCACCGTGCCCACCCAGACGAAGGCGGAAATGCCGCGGCGGCGGGTGGGCAAAAAGGCAATCATCGGCGCCGCCAGCGGCGCAATCATCAGCGCCAGCAGCACCCGCCAGGGGCTACGGGCAATCAGCCATTTGAACAGATGGGTGCCGGAGTCGCCATCGTACAAGGTGTGGTCGAAATCAAAGACCACCAGCTCGCCGCTGGCCTGTGCGCGTGCAGGATTACTCATCATGGCGCCGAGAATATCGCAGCCAGTGCCTGCCCCGGGTCATCAGCGCGCATCAAGGACTCGCCCACCAAAAAGGCCTGGACATTGGCCGCGCGCATGCGCTGCACATCTTCATGGTTGTGGATGCCGCTTTCAGTCACCAGCAGGCGCCCATCCGGGATGTGCTGCAGCAGCCCCAGGGTGGTGTCGAGGCTGACATGGAAACTGCGCAGGTCACGGTTGTTGATGCCAATCAGCGGCATGTTGCCATCCAGCCCAGGCACGGCCAGCGCGCGCAGCAGCTCGGCTTCATCATGGGCTTCAATCAGCACATCCATGCCCAACCGGAGCGCCTGCTGCGCCAGTGCCCGCATGGACTCATCGGCAAGCGCGGCGACAATCAGCAAGATGCAGTCCGCACCCAGCACCCGAGCCTCGGTCACTTGCCAGGGGTCGATGACAAAATCCTTGCGCAGCACCGGCAATGTGCAGGCAGCGCGCGCCTGACGCAGATAGGCATCGCTGCCTTGAAAAAAATCCACATCGGTCAACACCGACAGGCAGGCGGCGCCCCCGGCCTGATAGCTGCGCGCGATTTCAACCGGGTTGAAGTCGGCACGAATCACGCCTTTGGAAGGACTGGCCTTTTTGACTTCGGCAATCACCGCAGGCTGCCCGGCGGCGATTTTGGTCTTCAGCGCCGCGGCAAAGCCGCGTGGCGCCGGGGCTGCAGCAAGCTGCGCCTGCAATGCCGGAAGCGGCTGTTTTGCGCTGCGCTCGCGTACTTCTTCGCGCTTGCGCATCAGTATCCGCTGCAATACATCACTCACCGGCAAGCTCCTGTGTGACCTGCACAAATTGCTGCAATTTTTGCATCGCCGCGCCCGAGGCAATCACCGCACGGGCACGGGCAATGCCATCGGCCATGCTCTCGGCAACCCCGGCCACGTACAGCGCGGCTCCGGCGTTCATCACCACAATCTCCAGCGGCAGGCCGGGGGTATTGGCCAGCGCGCCGAGCAGCATGTCCCTGGATTCGGCGACATCGGCCACGCGCAGGTTACGGGTATGCGCCATGTGGATGCCGAAGTCTTCAGGATGGACTTCGTACTCGCGCACTACGCCATCGCGCAGCTCACCCACCAGGGTGGACGCGCCCAGCGAGATTTCATCCATGCCATCGCGCCCCCAGACCACCAGCGCACGCTTGGCGCCCAATGCCTGCAATACCCGCACCTGGATGCCGACCAAATCCGGGTGGAATACGCCCATCAGGATGTTTTCCGCAGCCGCCGGGTTGGTCAGCGGCCCGAGAATATTGAACAGCGTGCGCACCCCCATTTCCCGCCGTACCGGCGCGATCTGCTGCATCGCCGGGTGATGCAGCGGCGCATACATGAAGCCGATGCCGGTGCGCTCGATGGCCTGCGCCACCTGCTCGGGGGCAAGCTCAATGCGCGCCCCCAGCGCTTCGAGCACATCGGCGCTGCCGGAGCGCGACGACACGCTGCGTCCGCCATGTTTGGCGACGCGGCCGCCAGCAGCGGCAACCACGAACATCGAGGCGGTGGAGATATTGAAGGTCTGCGCGCCATCGCCGCCAGTGCCGACGATATCCACCAGATGACGACGGTCTTGCACATCCACCTTGCGCGAGAACTCGCGCATCACCGTGGCCGCGCCGGCAATCTCGTCCACGGTTTCCTTCTTGACCCGGAGGCCGGTGAGGATGGCGGCGCTCATCACCGGCGAGACTTCGCCGCGCATGATTTGCCGCATCAGATCCACCATTTCGTCGAAAAAGATTTCGCGATGCTCGATGGTGCGTTGCAGGGCTTCGTGTGGCGTAATCGGCATGTTCAGCGCTCCAGAAAATTGCGCAGCAGCGCATGGCCATGCTGGGTGAGGATGGATTCGGGGTGGAATTGCACGCCTTCCACCGGATATTCGCGGTGCCGCAACCCCATGATTTCCTCCATCGAGCCATCGGCGTTTTCTGTCCAGGCGGTGATTTCAAGGCAGTCCGGCAGGCGCGTCTTGTCCACCACCAGCGAGTGATAGCGGGTGGCCTCATAGCCATCGGGCAACCCGGCAAACACGCCCTTGCCCTGATGATGGATGGCGGAAGTCTTGCCATGCATGATGCGCCCGGCGCGAATGACATGGCCGCCATACACCTGACCGATGGCCTGATGGCCAAGACATACGCCCAATATCGGCACCCGCTGCCCCAGCTGTTCGATGAGCGCCATCGACACCCCCGCGTCGTCCGGGGTGCCGGGCCCTGGCGAAATCACGATTTTTTCAGGCGCAAGGCGCTCGATTTCAGCCACGCTCATCGCGTCATTGCGCTCTACACGCACTTCGGCGCCCAGGGTTTGCAGGTACTGCACCAGGTTGAAGGTAAAGCTGTCGTAGTTGTCGATCATCAAAATCACGTCACAGCCCCCTGGCAGCGGCGGCCACGGCGCGGAACAAGGCGCGACCTTTGTTCATGGTTTCATCCCATTCTTTTTCCGGGTCGGAGTCATAAACAATGCCGGCGCCGGCCTGCACATGCAGGCGGCCATCCTGAATGACGGCGGTGCGGATGGCGATGGCGGTATCGGCATCGCCATTCCAGCCCCAATATCCGATCGCGCCGGAATAGACATTGCGCTTGACCGGCTCCAGTGCCTGGATGATTTCCAGCGCGCGAATCTTCGGCGCGCCGCTGACGGTACCGGCCGGAAACGCCGCACGCAGCACATCCATATAGCTCAGGCCATCGCGCAGCTGGCCGGTAACCTCGCTGACGATATGCATCACATGGCTATAGCGCTCAATGCTGAAAGATTCCCCCACTTGCACCGTGCCGGGCTGGCTGACCCGTCCCACATCATTGCGCCCCAGGTCAATCAGCATCAAATGCTCGGCCCGCTCCTTGGGGTCGGCCAGAAGCTCGGCCTCAAGCGCGGCATCTTGCTCGGCCGTGGCACCGCGCGGGCGGGTGCCGGCAATCGGCCGCACGGTGACGCGGCCGCCCTGCTGGCGCACCAGAATCTCCGGCGAGGAGCCCACCACCTGGGTGTCGCCGGTATCCAGAAAATACATATACGGCGAAGGATTCATTGCCCGCAGCGCGCGGTACACATCCACCGGGCGGGCATGGAATGGCACTGACAGGCGCTGGCTCAATACCACCTGAAACACATCCCCGGCATGGATATGGCGCTGCGCCTGCTGCACCGCGGCCATGAAGCCTTCGCGGCTGAAACCACTGACAAAGTCGGCCTCATCCAGCACCTTGCCATGCAGGGTTTCCGGGTAGCCGCTGCCAGCCTGACGCAGCCGGTGCGCCAGTGCATCCAGCCGCCGCTCGGCGCGCACCCTGGCATGTGGCTCGGCCGGGTCGGCATGCACGATGAGATACAGCCGCCCCTTGAGATTGTCGAATACCGCCAGCTCGTCGCTGTGCATCAGCAAGATGTCGGCAGTGCCCAACTCATCACGTTTGTGATGATGCGCAAAGCGCGGCTCGATATAGCCGATGCTCTCAAAGCCGAACCAGCCCACCAATCCGCCGGAGAAGCCCGGCAATCCCGGCACGCCGGGTACGCGCTGCGCTGCATGGATGCGCTCGACTTCTGCCAGCGGGTCATCCACCTGACGGCGCTCGACTTCCACCCCGTGCTCACTGATGCACAGGGTATTGCCATAAAAGGCATACACCCGCCGCGCCGGCAGGCCAATCATCGACCAGCGCGCAAAGCGCTCGCCGCCTTCCACCGACTCAAACAGATAGCTGTACGGGCCATCGGCCAGCTTCAGATACACCGATAGCGGCGTATCCAGATCGGACAGCACTTCACGCACGACAGGAATCAGGGTGTGGCCTTGGGCGGCCAGAGACTCGAAACTGGAAGCAGACATGCACAAAACTCAGGCAAACAACGGGCAGGCAAAACAAGCGCGGGACTGCGTCACCATCGCCAAGTGTTGTTCGAGACTGGCAAGCTCACCTGTTTCATGGCGCTACTGTGCCGGAAACCGCTTGCAACAGCAATGCACTGGCAGGCGGCAGGCAAAGAGAGAGGGCGGCGGGCATGCAGTCGATGCGGAAGGCATCGGCCTCGAACGGCTCGCCATCGAGATTCAGGCAAAACCCTTCATCGGCACTGACTTCCAGCCATTGCCCGCGACCTTGTATCGCCGCCTGCGCCAGCGCGGCCTCGCGCCCCTCTGACAATGCCGTGCCCAGCATTGACAGCATCTGTCCGCCATCGGGCATTTCCGGCACCAGGGTGAAATCCAGCAAGCCGTCATTGAGGCTGGCATCGGGGCATAGCACCCGTCCACCGCCTGCCTGCCGGCCATTGCCCACCGCCAAAGCCACAAACTCCCCTTGCCATTCAAAGTTTTCGGCACGCAACTGCGCCTGCATGGCGCCCATCTGTCCCAGCCGGGTCAGGCCGGTCAGGAAGTAGGCCAGACCCCCCAGATGCTTTTTCAGATCCGGGTCGGTCTCCAGGGTGACCTGGGTGCCAAAACCGCCGGTGACCAGATTCAGGCTCCAGCGCGTCTGATCGCCCGCACGCACACGCAACAAATCCACTGCTATCGGCATGGCCGTCTGCGCCAACTGCAAGGCCTCCAGTGCGATCTGCGGTATTTCTGCGGCCACCGCAAAATCATTGGCCGTGCCCAGCGGCAGGATGCCCAGTGCCGGACGCTGTGCCCGGGGCAATGCCATCAGCGCATTCACCGCCTCGTTGAGGCTGCCATCGCCGCCCCCGGCAATCACCCGCCGAGCGCCCAGCGCCACCGCCTCGTCCACAAAGCGCGCGACATCGCCGCCTTCCCAGGTCACCCGCACCGCCAGCGGCGCACCTGATTGGCGCAGCGCCTCAACCGCCGCCCGCACTTCCTCGCGCTGCGCGGCCTTGCCATTGAGAATCAGCAGGCTTGGAGTCAGCGCCACCATCACACCGCTGCCACCTGCGCGCGCATCTGGCTGATGATGGCCCGGTAGTCAGGCTGACCAAAGATGGCCGAGCCCGCCACAAAGGTATCGGCACCGGCGGCGGCGATTTGCGCGATGTTGTCCACCTTCACCCCGCCATCGATTTCCAGACGGATGGCGCGTCCCGAGGCATCGATGCGCTCGCGCACCCGGCGCAGCTTGTCCAGCGTGGACGGAATGAACGCCTGTCCGCCAAAGCCCGGATTGACCGACATCAGCAGCACATAGTCCAGCTCGTCCAGCACATAGTCCAACACCTCGACCGGCGTGGCCGGGTTGAGTACCAATCCGGCCTGGCAGCCCAGCGACTTGATCAGCTGGATGCTGCGATGCACATGGCGGCTGGCTTCGGGATGGAAGCTGATATGCGTGGCGCCGGCCTTGGCAAACATCGGGATGATGGCATCCACCGGCTCCACCATCAGGTGCACGTCAATGGGGGCGGTAATACCGTGTTTGCGCAGCGCCTCGCACACCAGCGGGCCGATGGTGAGATTGGGCACATAGTGGTTGTCCATCACATCAAAATGCACCCAGTCGGCGCCCGCTTCGAGCACGTTACGGACTTCTTCGCCCAGACGGGCGAAATCGGCTGAAAGGATGGACGGGGCAATGACAGTGCTTTGGCGGCTCATCTGGATTTTTTCCGGAGTTTCTGGATTTTTTCGTAGGCGGTATTGATATCGCGGGCTGCCCGCTCGGCGCGCGCCCGCAACTCGGGGGCGGCATTGACGTACTTGTCCGGGTGGTACTGGGAAATCAACCGGCGCCAAGCCTGCTCGACTTCCACATCACTGGCATCGGCACTGATGCCCAGCACGCGATAGGGCGAGGCGCGCCCAAACCAGTCGGCATCGAAAGCATGCCCCAGCAGCACGCCCAGCAACGCGCCAAACAGCGGATTGACCCGCACCAGCAGCACGCCAAGACAAGCTCCCAGGATTTTTCCGTACCAGCGTTTCATGGCGGCGATTTTACCTGCCGCGACCCATTAAAATTGCCAGCCGCCCAAGGAGATGCCCATGTCCACTACATTGACCCAATCCGACCTGCCCGGCCTCAAGCTCATGCACCGCGGCAAAGTGCGCGATGTTTTTGACTTGCAAGATGGCCGCCTGCTGCTCATCGCCACCGACCGGCTGTCCGCCTTCGATGTGGTGCTGCCCGACCCGATTCCCGGCAAGGGCGAAATGCTGACGCAAATCAGCAACTTCTGGTTCGACAAGACCCAGCACATCATCGCCAACCACCTGACCGGCGATGCAGTCGCCAGCGTACTGCCTGCCGCCGTTGACCCGGCACGCTATGCCCGCCGCGCGGTAGTGACCAAAAAACTCAAACCCGTGCCGGTGGAATGCATCGCCCGCGGCTACATCATCGGCAGCGGTTGGAAAGACTATCAAGCCAGCGGCCAGATCAGCGGCATCGCCCTGCCCGCCGGACTGCAACAGGCCGAGCAACTGGCAGAGCCGATCTTCACCCCATCCACCAAGGCCGCCGTGGGCGACCATGATGAAAACATCGACTTTGCCACCGCAGTCAACCTGGTCGGCCGGGAAATGGCTGAAGCGGTGCGCGATGCCACGCTGAAAATCTACAGCTTTGCCCGCGACTACGCCGCCCAGCGCGGCATCATCCTGGCCGACACCAAATTCGAGTTCGGCACCGACGAAGACGGCAAGCTCTACATCATGGACGAAATGCTGACCCCCGACTCCAGCCGCTACTGGCCAGCCGAAGACTACCGGCTTGGCAGCAGCCCGCCGAGCTATGACAAGCAAATCGTGCGCGACTACCTGGAAACGCTGACCTGGGACAAAACCCCGCCCGGCCCCAGACTGCCCGCCGAAGTCATCGAACGCACCCGCGCCCGCTACGCCGAAGCGCTGCAAAAGCTCGCCGGCATCAGTCTGGATTGAAACAATGCGCCACGATCGCGAACAGGCTCGGCGCCGGCTCAGCCAGTGGTTCGACAACTATTCCGCCGACCACCGCAATGAAATCAACCAATGGTTTCATGTGTTTTGCGTGCCGCTGATTTTGTGGGCGGTGGTGGCGCTGCTATGGTGTATCCCGGTGCCGGGCACGCTGTTTGGCCCCGGCGCCTTTGCCGCGCTGGCGATGTTCCTCACCTGGTCGTTCTATTACCGCCATTCGCGGCCGTTGGGTTTGGGCATGCTGGCGGTGTTCGTGGCCTTTGCATGGGGCACGCGCTGGCTGCATCTGACCCTTGGCACGGCAAACCTTGCCTGGCTGGCACTGGCGGTATTTGCGCTGGCCTGGGTGGGACAGTTCATCGGCCATCATTTCGAAGGGCGCCGGCCGAGCTTCCTCACTGACCTGACCTATTTGCTGATTGGCCCGGTGTGGGTGCTGAACAAGCTCTACCGCAAACTTGGCTGGAAGTATTAAAGCCCCATGAGCCTGCCGCATATCAGCCGACGCGACCTGCTGCTGCTTTGGGTAGTGTGCGTCATCTGGGCGTTGAACTTCTTGATGTCGGCCATTGGTCTTCGCGAAATTCCGCCGCTCACCTTTACCTTGCTGCGCTTTTCCATCCTGGGACTGGTGCTGCTGCCATTTGTGCGGCGCGCGCCCGCAGGTCAGGGCTGGCGGCTGTTTGCCGTCTCCACACTGATTGGCGTGGTGCATTTTTCGCTGTGCTTCTGGGGGGTGGCGCTGGCCGGGGAGCTGTCCTCGCCTGCCATCCTGCTGCAAAGCTATATCCCGATGACGGCGGTGCTGGCCTGGGTTTGGCTGGGCGAGAAATTCGGCTGGCGCACCGGGCTTGCCATCGCGGTGAGTTTTCTGGGCGTGCTGGTGCTCTCGCTTGACCCGCAGGTGCTGCAAAAACCTGCGGCGGTGATTACCCTGCTGCTCTCGGCGCTGGCGATTGCCATCGGCACGGTGATGATGCGCGGGCTTTCCGGCGTGGGCATGTTGAACCAGCAGGCATGGACGGCGCTGTGCAGCGTCGGGCCACTGGCGCTGCTGTCTCTGGTGTTCGAGCCGGGCGCGCTGACCACTTTGCCCAAGGTCAGCCTGCCGGCCTGGAGTGGCGTGATTTATGCGGCGCTGGCCTCCTCACTGCTCGGGCACGGACTGTATTTCATACTGGTCAAACGCTACCCGGTGGCGCTGCTGATGCCCTGGCTGTTGCTGACCCCGGTTATCGCCATTGCCCTTGGCATCGTGTTCTGGGGCGATAAACCGGGCTTCAAAGTCTGGCTGGGCGGCGCGATGGTACTGGGCGGGGTACTGGTGATTGCCCTGCGCAAGCGTGCCAATTACACGCCGCAAAAGTCCTGACTCACGGCTGGAACGCACGCGGCGCGTAACCAAAATCTTCTCGCGCCGGTTGGCTGTCGAATACCAAGTCCTGCTGCATCCGCGCCAGCATGGCGTCATTGAAGCCGTTGACCTTGCCGCTGGCGCGCGCCAGCCACAGCAGTGCAGAAAACACCGGCAGCGGCACAAGATGCAGGCGCGGCGCAGGCTCGATGCCTGCCAGTACCCGCCGCACCATGTCGGTGTAATCAAGCGTTTCACCACCGGGCAAGTCATAGCTGCGCCCGATGGTGCGGCGCTCATGCAGGCAGGCGATGACGGCATCGGCCAAGTCATCCACATGCACCGGCTGGCGCAGTCCCCGCGCCGTGCGTGGCAGCACGAAGCGACCAAAACGCGCGGCCAGCGCGGCAATCCGGGTCAGGCTCTTGTCCATGCCAGCGCCATAGACCAGTGTCGGGCGCAGCAGGGTGAGCCCCGCGCCCTGCTGTGTGCAGGCGTCAATCAGGCGTTCTTCTGCCTGTGCAAGACGCGCCACCATCTCGCGCTCGGCCGCATCGGTCGAGTCCTGTTTGATTTTCAGGCTGGTGGAGCCAAAGGCAATCACCCGCGCTGGCAGGTTGATGTTTTGCGCATACCAGAGGGAGAACGCATCCAGCGGCCCGCAACTGAAGATGGCCGTGGGCGGATGCGGCAGTGTCGGCATTTGTTGCAAGCTGCCGGCAAGCCATGCCACGCCCGGCATTTCCGGCATTTGCACTGCGCGCCGGGAGACCGCCATCACCTGCCAGCCATCGCCCAGAAGACGAGGCAGTAGCGCCTGGCCAATCTGGCCGCTTCCCCCCAGTAGCAATGCGGTTTTCATGGCAGGTATGGCAAAAATGACATGGCGCAAAGCATAACCTGCAAGGGGAGCGCTAAACTCGGCATATCCCCATCAGGCCGCCCAAGGAGCGCCCATGAGCATGCAACCACTGGATACCCCGAAAGCGATTTTGCTTGCCACCGACCTCAGTGCCCGCTCCGACCGCGCCTTCGATCGCGCACTGCAACTGGCTGAACACTGGCAGGCCAAGCTGGTATTGCTGGTGGTACTTTCTGCCGAAAGCAGCTTCAGCAAGCCCAATCACTTCAGCCAGGGCGATGACGATGATGAAGAAGCCACGGCTGAAGAACTGGTTGCCGACCGGGTACGGGCAGAGCTGCCTGAAACCGATGTCAAAATCGAAGTGCATGTGGAGGCATCCGCACATATCGGCCAAACCGCATTGCGCGTGGCGGAAGAATATGGCTGCGGACTCATCATCACCGGCATTGCCCGCAGCGATGCCCTGCAGCGCGTTTCACTAGGCTCCACCGTGGTCTGGCTAAGTCGCCACTCCACGATCCCCACGCTGGTCGTGCAGCGTCGTCCGCGTGGGCATTATCGCCATGTGGGCCTTGCCACCGACCTGTCCGAGCCCGCCGCCAAAGCGGCTGTGGTCGCAGCCAAGTGGTTTGGTGATGCCCACACCCGGGTATTGCTGCATGGCTATGACGTGTCCCTGAGCGAGCTGACCGGCGATGAACAAGCCCGGGAGGCGGCGCTGGCAGATGCACAGCAGCAGGCGCGCCAGGAGCTGACGCAATGGCGTGATGAAAGCCTGCCCAAACTGTTTGCCCCGCACTGGCAACCGCGTGCCGAGCTGAGCAACCCGGTGCGCCTGCTGCGGCAAGCCAGTATCGACACCGAGCTGGACTTGGCCGTGATTGCTTCCCACGGCCGCAATCGCCTCATGGATGCCCTGATTGGCAGCGTCGCCAAACGGCTTTTGGAGACCTCCATTACCGACACCCTGATTGTGCGCGCCTAAGTTCTAAAGTCGCACACATAAAATTGGTCATGGCCGCTATTGCCTAACCGCGTTGGGCAGTCTGGATTTTTTGGAGAAAACACCAAGATCCGCTGTAAACCGATCCGACCCTTATGCGTTGGCCTTGGGCTATCCATGTCCAATGGCAGGGGGTATCTGGCCTGGAACTGGATAGAATTTCCCATTCGCCAGTCGTTCCGTATCCGTCATCATGATGCCCAAATCCCGCTTTGCTGTTGCTGCCGTGTTGCTTTCGGTGGCTTTCTTGAGTGCCTGCGGCAAGTCCGAGCCTGCCGGACGGCAAGCCCGGGGCGGGGCGTCGGCAGTGCCGGTGACGACGGCGGTGGCGCGGGAGGAGGCCTTTGTCGGTGCCGTATCGGCAGTGGGTACAGTCAGCGCACGCGAATCGGTCACGGTGACTGCCAAGGTCAGCGAGACGGTGCAGCGGGTGCATTTTGAAAGCGGCCAGCAAGTGGCGCGCGGCGCCGTGCTGGTGACGCTTTCCGGTCAGCAGCAGCAGGCGGCCTTGCAGGCGGCCGAAGCCAATGCCGAGGAGGCCGAGCGCCTGTATCAGCGCAACCGGCAGCTGGTCGAGCAACAACTGATTGCCCGGGCGAGCTTTGATGCACAAGTGGCCAGCCGCAGTGCGACACGGGCGCAGGTGGCGCAAATCCGGGCGCAATTGGCCGAGCGGGTGATTCGTGCGCCGTTTTCCGGGGTGCTGGGCATCCGTCAGGTCAGCCCCGGTGCGCTGGTCACGCCCGGTACGGTGATCACCACGCTTGATGACATCAGCCGGGTGTATGTGGACTTCCCGCTGCCTGAGTCGCAGTTGGCATTGCTGGGGGTTGGGCAGCGCTTGCTCGGCACCACTGTGGCCTGGCCGGGGCGGAGTTTCGAGGGTGTGGTCACGACCATCAATACCCGTATTGATCCGGTCAGCCGCGCCGTCATGGTGCGCGCGGATTTTGCCAATCCCGACCGTGCGTTGCGCCCGGGGATGCTGTTCAACATCCAGTTGCAACAGGCAGAAAGAACGGCGCTGATGGTGCCGGAAATTGCCCTGACGCAAGTGGGGCGCGAGCGTTATGTATGGAAGGTGGATGCCGACAACAAGGTACAGCAAAGCCCGGTGGAAACCGGCCAGCGCGAGGCTGGCAAGGTGGAAATCGTGCAGGGCTTGAAGGCGGGCGAGCGTATCGTGGTGGAGGGCGTGGGCAAGCTGCGTAACGGCCAGCGTGTGGTGGAAGCCGGGGGCGGGGCTGAAGAGCCGGGCGCAGCCAAGCCATGAAGATTTCCGATATTTCCATCCAGCGGCCGGTATTGGCCACGGTGATGAGCCTGCTGCTGATTGTGCTGGGCATCATGGCGTTCTTGCGGCTGACGGTACGCGAGCTGCCGGCCATCGATCCGCCGGTGGTTTCAGTGGATGTCAGCTATCCGGGCGCGTCTGCGGCCGTGGTGGAAACCCGCATCACCCAGCTGCTGGAAGGCGCACTGGCCGGTATCGAGGGCATTAACAGCATCGAATCGAGCAGCCGTAACGGGCGCGCCTCGGTGACCATCGAATTCAGCCTCAACCGCGATATCGAGGCCGCTGCCAATGATGTGCGCGATGCCATCAGCCGGGTCACCGGGCGCTTGCCGCAGGAGGCCGATGCGCCGCGGGTAGCCAAGGTGGAGTCGGATGCCGATGTGATTCTCTGGCTGAACATGCGTTCCACGCAGATGGATACGCTGGCGCTGACCGACTATGCCAACCGCTATATCGTTGACCGGCTCTCGGCGCTCGATGGCGTGGCACAGGTGCAGGTCGGTGGCGGGCAGAACTACGCCATGCGCATCTGGCTTGACCGCGATGCATTGGCCGCACGCGGTCTGGCGCCCGCCGATGTGGAGGCTGCATTGCGGGCAGAGAATGTGGAACTGCCTGCCGGCACGCTGGAATCGGCACAGCGTGACTTCACCCTGCGCATGCAGCGCGATTACACCAGTGCCGAGGCATTTGCCCAGCTACCGATCAAGCGCGGTGCGGATGGCTATGTGGTGCGACTTGATGATGTTGCCGATGTGGAATTGACCGCTGCCGAGCGCCGCTCCTATCTGCGCAGTAACTTCCAGCCCAATGTCGGCCTTGGCATCGTGCGCACTTCCACCGCCAATGCGCTGGAAGTGGCGCGCGCCGCGCGTGCCGAGGCCGGGAAAATTCAGGACACCCTGCCCGAAGGCACGGAAATCTTTGTCGCCTATGACAGCACCATTTTCATCGATGCTTCCATCAAGCGCGTCTATCAGACCTTGCTGGAAGCGGCGATTTTGGTGGTGGCGGTCATCTGGCTGTTCCTCGGCAGCCTGCGCGCGGCCATCATACCGGCCGTGACCGTGCCGGTATGCCTTGTCAGCGCCTTCATCGCCCTGTATGTGTTTGGCTATTCCATCAACCTGCTGACCCTGCTGGCGCTGGTGCTGTGCATCGGTCTGGTGGTGGACGATGCCATCGTGGTGCTGGAAAACATCCAGCGCCGTGCCGACCTTGGCGAGCCTGCCCTGCTGGCCGCCAAACGTGGCACCCGGCAAGTGGCGTTTGCGGTGATTGCCACCACCGCCGTGCTGGTGGCCGTGTTCCTGCCAGTGGGCTTCATGGAGGGCAATACCGGCCGCCTGTTCCGTGAGCTTTCCATCGCACTGGCTGCTGCGGTGGCGATTTCTTCGTTTGTGGCGCTGACGCTTACGCCGATGATGTGCGCGCAACTGGTGCGCGCCCACGGCAAGCAAACCGGTTTCAATGCCTGGATGAACCGCCAGCTCAAGCAGTTGGGCGATGGCTACGGGCGCGGCATTGCACGCCTGCTGTCGCTGTCCCCGGCGCGCATTGGCGCACTGCTGTTGCTGGTGATGCTGGCTTGTCTTGGCATCGCTGCATGGCTGTATGCACGGGTGCCCAGCGAACTTGCTCCCAGCGAAGACCGTGGCCGCTTTTTTGTCAGCATCAATGCGCCCGAAGGCGCCGGTTTCGATTACACCGTGGCACAGGTGCAGCAGGTGGAAGAAGTGCTGCGCCCGCTGATTGGCGAGGACAAGCCGATTGTGCGCGCCAACTCGCGCGCGCCTGGCTGGGGCGGCGGTGAGGACATGCACACCGGCAATGTCATCGTCTTCATGCAGGACTGGGACAAGCGCCAGGTCACGACTGAAGACGTCGTCAATCAGGTACGCCGCGAGCTTGGCAAACTGCCCGGCGTGCAGGCGCGTGCCTCCGCACCCGGCGGGCTGGTGGGCGGGCGCAGCGGTGGCCGCTTCAGCCTGGTGCTGGGCGGGCCAAACTACGAAGAACTGGTGCAATGGCGCGACCGGATGATGGCGCGCATGGATGAATACCCCGGCCTACTGGCGCCGGATTCGGATTACAAGGAAACCCGTCCGCAAATGCGGGTATTGATTGACCGCGCGCGCGCCGCCGACCTGGGCGTGTCGGTCACCGAGATTGGCCGCACCCTGGAAACCCTGATGGGCAGCCGCCGCGTGACCACTTTTGTCGATGATGGTCGTGAATACGACGTCATCATGCAGGGCGAGCGCGACAAGCGCATGACGCCGGCCGACCTTGGCCAGACCCAGGTGCGCGGGCGGGCGGGCACGCTGGTGCCGTTGTCGAATCTGGTCACACTTGAAGAGCTGGCCGAGCCGGGACGCTTCAACCGCTACAACCGCCTGCGCGCCATCACCGTGACCGCGGATTTGGCGCCGGGCACTAGCATGGGCGAGGCGATAGCCTGGGCGCAGCAGACCGCCCGCGAAGAACTGCCCGGCCACGCGCAAATCGACTGGAAGGGCGAAACCCGCGAATACCTGCGCAGCGGCAGCGCGGTGCTGCTGACTTTCGCCATGGCGCTGATGATTGTCTATCTGGTGCTCTCGGCGCAGTTCGAGAGCTTCATCCATCCGTTGGTGATCATGCTCACCGTGCCGCTGGCCGTGCTGGGGGCGCTGATTGGCCTGTGGATAAGCGGTGGCACGCTCAACCTGTTCTCGCAGATCGGCATCGTCATGCTGGTCGGGCTGGCGGCCAAGAACGGCATCCTGATTGTGGAATTTGCCAACCAGCTGCGCGATGAAGGCCGTAGCGTGACCCAGGCCATCACCGAAGCCAGTGCCGTGCGCCTGCGTCCGATCCTGATGACCTCCACCGCCACCGTGGCAGGTGCATTGCCGCTGGTGATTTCTGGCGGTCCCGGTGCCGCCAGCCGCGCCGCCATCGGCATCGTCATCATCTTCGGCGTGTCCTTCGCCACCTTGCTGACCCTGTTCGTGGTGCCTGCCCTGTACGCCCTGCTGGCGCCCTTCACCCGCTCACCCGATGCACTCAAACACGAATTGGAAACCCTGGAGGCCAGCACCCCGCAGGTGCAGGGATAGTGAGTCGCCGGGAATTGCCGAATATCAGAGAGCATGTCTTTGGGCGCTGCATTGATAAGCCGCTAATACCGAGTGGCAGCCAACAAGCGGACAAAAATCGGTCACAATCACGCCTGTCCTTCGCCTGAACGGGAGCGCACATTGGAAGCCTGGGTCAAAAACATCAATGATTGGGTCTGGTCAACGCCGCTGATTGTGCTGTGTCTGGGGGCGGGGATGTATTTCTCGCTGCGCACGCGCTTTGTGCAGGTGCGGCAGGTGCGCGAGATGGTGCGGCTGTTGCTGACGGATAATCGCTCCGAAGCCGGGGTGTCGTCATTCCAGGCGCTGGCGATGTCGCTTTCCGGGCGTGTGGGGATTGGCAATATCGCCGGTGTGGCCACCGCCATCGCCTACGGTGGCCCCGGTGCGGTGTTCTGGATGTGGATTGTGGCTTTTCTGGGGGCATCCACGGCCTATGTGGAATCCACGCTCGGGCAGATTTACAAGGAAAAAGACAGCGAAGGCCGCTATCGCGGTGGGCCTGCGTATTACATCGAAAAAGCCACCGGGCAAAAGTGGTACGCATGGCTGTTTGCCATCACCACGGCGGTGGCCTGCGGGCTGTTGCTGCCGGGGGTGCAGGCCAATGGCATTGCCGATGGCCTGAAAAATGCCTGGAATATCCCGCCGCAGATGACCGCCACCGTGGTGGTGGTATTGCTCGGTTTCGTTATCTTTGGTGGGGTCAAGCGCATTGCCCGGGTGGCGGAAATCGTGGTGCCGTTCATGGCGCTGGCCTACATTCTGGTGGCGATGGTCATCATGCTGCTCAATGCCGACAAGCTGCCGGCCATGTGGCTGCTCATCATCAAGAGCGCTTTTGGCAGTGAGGCGGCATTTGGCGGCATGTTGGGGCTTGCCATTGCCTGGGGTGTGAAGCGCGGTATCTATTCCAACGAGGCCGGCCAGGGCACCGGCCCACATGCGGCGGCGGCGGCGGAGGTTTCGCATCCGGCCAAGCAGGGTCTGGTGCAGGCATTTTCGGTGTATGTCGATACCCTGCTGGTGTGCTCGGCCACGGCCTTCATGATGCTTTCCACCGGCGCCTATAACGTCATCCAGCGCAGTCAGGATGCCGCCGGCCAAATGGTGGACACGATGCTGGTGGAGAATCTGCCCGGAGTGAAAGTCGGGCCTGGCTTTGCACAAAATGCAGTGGAATCGGTACTGCCGGGTTATGGCGCGGGTTTTGTGGCGCTGGCGCTGTTGTTCTTCGCCTTCACCACCATCATGGCCTATTACTACATGGCCGAAACCAATGTGACCTTCCTCACCCGTGGCAAACGCTCAGGCGTCTTGGTATTTGCGCTGCGCCTGCTGTTGCTGGCGGCGGTGACCTTTGGCGCGGTACGCACTGCGGACATGGCCTGGACGCTGGGCGATATCGGCGTGGGGTTGATGGCCTGGCTCAATATCATCGCCATCTTGCTGATTCAGCGCCCGGCACTGGCGGCGCTGCGTGATTACGAAAAGCAAAAGCAGGCAGGCATCAAAGAGCCGGAATTCGACCCGGATGCGCTGGGCATCAAAAATGCCGACTTTTGGCGCGAGCGCAAGGCAGGCCGCAATGCAGATTGAAAAGCCCGGCCCCTGGCAGCGCAGCGGCCGGGCGGCCGGCGATAGCCAGACCACGGCGCCTCACCGTGAGCTGCGGTTGTACGGCGTGAATGCGGTGCGGGCGCGGTTTGCCCGTCATCCTGAAAGCCTGCGCAAGCTGTACCTGTCGCATGGCCGCGCCGGCGCCTTTGCCGACCTGATGAAATGGTGTGCGGCACATCGCATCGGCTATCGGTTGGTGGACGAAGACGACCTGCGCCGTCTGGCAGCCAGCAACCATCATGAAGGCGTGGTGGCCGATGTCGTGCGCGAGCCATTGCAGCCGCTGCCGGACTGGCTGGCAACACTGCCCGAAGGCCCGTGCTGTGCCATCTGGCTCGACGGCGTCGGCAATCCGCATAATCTGGGCGCAATTTTGCGCAATGCCGCGCATTTTGGCGTCAGTGCGGTACTACTGCCCCAGCGCAGCCCGTTGCAGCTTTCTGGCGCGGCCGCACGGGTGGCCGAGGGTGGCGCCGAGGCGGTGAGCTGGGTGCAGATGAGCGATGCTGCCATCGCCCTGCAGGCGCTGCGTGCGGCAAGCTTTACCCTGGCGGCCACCTTGGTCGAGGGTGGTGATGATGTATTCACCACGCCGTTGCCGGAGCGTCTGGTTTATGTGCTGGGCGCGGAGCAAACCGGCATGAATCGCACGCTGGCACAAGATTGTGACCTGCGGCTTTCCATTCCCGGCAGTGGCCGGGTGGAGAGCCTGAATGTCGCCAGCGCCACCGCGGTATTGCTGGCGGCCTGGGCGCGGCGCTGAGCCTTAGCGTTTGTCGTCAGGGAGGGTGTCTTGACCCGGCGGTGGCGGTACCGGGGCGTCGGCCTTTTGTGCCAGATGCAGGGCGGCTTTGCCCATCATGTGTGCGCTGACCGGGGCGGTGAGGAACAGGAATACGGCAATCAGCAGCTCACGCGGATGGAAGCCATCGCCGTAAACGCTGTGGTAGAGCATCGAGGCGAGCAGGATGCAGCCTACCCCCAGGGTGCTGGCTTTGGTCGGGCCATGGATGCGCTGGAAGAAGCTGCGCAATTTGACCAGCGAAAAGCCGCCGAGAAAGGTGAAAAACACGCCCACGGCAAGCAGGGCGATGAGCAGGATGTCGATGAAGAGATTCATTCCACGATGTCCCGACGGATGACGTATTTGGTCAGCACCAGGGTGCCGAAGAAGCCAAGCATGGCGATAATCAGCGCCGCTTCAAAATAGATTTCGTTTTTGATGTACATGCCCAGCAGCATCAGCTGGGCGATGGCGCTGACATACAGGGTGTCGAGCGCCAGGATGCGGTCAGGGGCGGTGGGGCCGCGCAGCAGGCGCCATAGCGAGAGCAGCATCGCCACCCCGACGATATGCATGCTGACCAGGATGACGGCATCAATCATGGGAACACCTTTTTGATCGGGGCTTCGTAGCGGGTCTTGATTTCAGCAATCAATGCCTCGGGGTCGTCCACGTTGAGGCAGTGAATCAACAGGTATTTGCGGTCTTCCGACAGCTCGGTGCTGAGCGTGCCGGGAGTCAGGGTGATGATGCTTGCCAGCGCCGAGATGCCGTGGATATTGGTCAGCTCCAGCGGCACCCAGACAAACTGTGATTGCAGCCGGTCGTTTGGCCCCAGCACCTGGCGGGCGACGGTGATATTGGCCTTGACGATGTCCCATAGCAGCATCAGCACGACTTTCGGCAGGTGGCGCAGCTCGCCCAGCCGCGCAAATTCGCGCTCCAGCCGCTCCGAGACCCAGGGCAGCAGGACGGCCAGCAACAGGGCCATCAGCACATGTCCCATGTCCACCACATCCACCAGCAGCAGCCAGAACGCAAATACCGTGATGCTTTGCGGAATCGAGGGAAAAAAACGTCTTCTCATCGCATCGGCTCCCGCAGCAGCGGCAAGGTATCGCGCACGGCCTGCAAATAATCTGCCGGCCGCAGGATTTGCGCAGTCGTGGCCTGGGTGTAATCGAGCAGCGGTTGTGCGGCCAGGGTCATGGCCAGGATATAGCCCAGCAAAATCACCACGGCAATGGTTTCCTGGCGGTGCAGCGGCGGCGGCGAATAGTTTTCCGGGTTCGGCTCGATACGCCAGAACAGCTGCGTGCCCATCCGGGCGATACCGATGATGGCGAGCAGGCTGCTGGCGAGCACGACCGCCCAGGTGACCAGGCGCGCATCTGCTGGCACGGCCATCAGCAGTGCCAGTTTGCCGATGAAGCCCGACAGCGGCGGCAGGCCGGAAATGGCCATGGCAGCGATCAAGAACAGGATGCTCATCACGGTCTTGTTGGCAATCGGCGCGATTTTGCGCAGCAGCTCGCCGGTATCGCCGCGCAGGCGCAGGATCAGGTCGGCCAGCAAAAACAGGGCTGCGGCGGCAAAGGTGCTGTGCGGCAGATAGTACAGGCCGGCGCTGAGGGTGCCGGGGGTGTCGAGCGCAAAGGCTACAAACAAGGTGCCTGCCGAGAGCAGTACCAGATAGGCAACGGCTGCGCGCAGACGCGCTGCGCCAAGCACACCCAGCGCTGCCAGCACGATGGTGATGAGGCCGGCCAGCCACAGCCATTGCCGGGCGAAACCGGCCAGCTCACCGGCCTGCTCGCCAAACATCAGCGTGCCGGTGCGCAGCGCGGCATACAGGCCCAGCTTGGTCATGATGGCAAACAGCGCAGCCACCGCCGCCGGGGAGCGCGAATAACTGTCCGGCAGCCACATATACAGCGGCAGCAGGGCCGCCTTGGCGCAGAACACCAGCAGCAACAGGCCGCCGCCAGTGCGCAGCAAGGTGGCCTGGGTGGGGGTGGCCACGGCGATGCGCGCGGCCATCTCGGTCATGTTGAGCGTGCCGAGCACCGCGTACAACACGGCCAGGGCAATCAGGAACAGGGTCGATGCGGCGATGTTGAACACCACATAGTGCATCCCGGCGCGCAGGCGCGGACCGCGCGCGCCGGAGAGCATCAGGCCGTAGGAAGCAATCAGCAGCACTTCAAAAAACACGAACAGGTTGAACAAGTCGCCAGTCAGGAAGGCGCCGTTCAAACCGGCCAGCTGAATCTGGAACAGGGTATGGAAATGCAGCGCGCGCCGGTCCCAGCCCGCGCAGGCATACAGCAAGACCGGAATCGCCAGCAGGTTGACGGTCATCACCATCAATGCCGCCAGACGGTCCAGCACCAGCACGATGCCGATTTGCCCCGGCCAGTCGGCCAGCAAATAGATGTCGATGTCGCCTTGCAGGGCGCGCCGCAACAGGGCGAGGCTGGCCAGGGTGAGCAGCGCCATGCCAACCCAGGCGACCACGCGCAGGATGCGCACTTCGTGCTTGCGCTCCAGCAATAGCAGCGCTGCGCCGGTCAGAATCGGGATCAGAATCGGCGCAATCAGCAGATGTTGCGACAGGCCTTGCAGCAGGGTTTGCATCATTTGAAATGCTCCGGCCGGTCACAGTCTTCCACGCCATCGACGTGGTCGCTGTGCAGGTCGTGGTGCTCGCGCATCGCCACCACCACGGTGACCGCGGTCATGGCGAAGGCAATCACGATGGCGGTCAGCACCAGCGCCTGCGGCAGCGGGTCGGCGCTGTTGGCGAGGGTGTGCTCAATGCCATCGCGCAGTACCGGCGGTGCACCGGGGCGCAGGCGGCCGGAGGCGAATATCAGCAGATTGGTCGCATAAGAGAGCAGGGTCAGCCCCAGAATCACGTCAAACGTGCGCGCCCGCAGAATCAGATACGCGCCGCTGCCAGTCAGTACGCCGATGGCGCTTGCCATTGCCCATTCCATCAATTATCCCTCGCCGCTTGACGTTGTTTGACCGTGCCCATGGTTGAGAGCATCAGCAAGGCGCTACAGAACACCACCAGATAAACGCCGGTATCAAATACCAGTGCGCTGGCCAGCGAGAGCTTGCCAATCACCGGCAGTTGCAGGTCGATATGGCCGCTGGTCAGGAGCGGATAGCCAAACAGCAGCGAGCCCAGCCCGCCGGCGGTGGCGATGATCCAGCCAAAGGCGATGCCGCGCAGATAGTCAAAGCCGAAAGTCGCTTCCACCGTGCGTGCGCCCTGCAAAACATACTTCACCAGCACCGGCACGGCGATCGCCAGCCCGGCGATGAAGCCGCCGCCGGGCGCATTGTGGCCGCGCAGGAACAAAAACACCGAAACGGTCAGCGTCAGCGGGAACAGCAGCTGGGTCAGGTCGGCGGGAATCGGATATTTCGGCGCAGGCCCCGGGATGACCTCATCCGGGGTCAGGCGCGCCCATTTCAGCAGGGCATGCACCACCAGCGCGGCGACGCCGAACACGACGATTTCGCCATAGGTATCAAAGCCACGGAAGTCCACCAAAATCACATTGACCACATTGCGACCATGGCCTTCGGGCAGCGCGCGCGCCAGGAATTCATTGGAAATGGACTGGTCGGGCTGGGTCATCATCGCCAGCGCCAGTGCAGTGGCGGCAATGCCGACAATCACCGCGACGATGATATCGCGCCATTTGCGCAGCAGATTGGGCGCAGGCGGCGACTGCTTGGGCAGGTAGTTCAGCGCCATCATCATCAATGCGATGGTCACCATTTCCACCATCAACTGGGTGAGCGCAAGGTCGGGCGCGGACAGGTACACGAAAATCAGGCTGACCATCAGCCCCACCACGCCAATGATGATCAGTGTCGTCAAACGCTTGCTGTGCGTTGCCACCGTGCCCAGCGTACCGCCGACCAGCAGCGCCCATACCAGCCAGCCCAGCGGCGGCATGGCCTGCATGTCATGGACATTGGCCAGATAACTGCCCGGGGCCATGAGGAATGGCAGCATGCCCACCGTCATTGCGCTCAGCAGCAGCCACAGCAGGCTGCGCCGCAGGCCGCCGTTGGCCACGCGCTCGGTAAAACCATTGGCGAGCGTGAACAGTACTTCGATATTGCGATGAAACAGATTGCGGCCAATGGTTTTTTGCACCACTGCATGCAAATCGAACATCCGCCGCAGTCCGAAATACAGCAGGCAGCCAAATACCATGCCGCCCAGGCTCATCATCAGCGGCAGGTTGAAGCCATGCCACAGTGCCAGACTGTATTCGGGCGTATTCTCGCCCAGCACGCCATGCACGGCGGTCGCCAGCACCGGCGCCACGGTTACTGCCGGAGCAATGCCCACTGCCAGACACAGCAATACCAGAATGATGACCGGCGCACGCATGAACAGCGGCGGCTCATGCACTTCGCGGTTGACCTTGCGCGGCCCCTCGCCAAAAAAGGTGTCATGCACAAAACGCAGGCTGTAGGCCACCCCGAAGGTGCCGGCCAGGAATGCGGCAATCACGGTGATCAGGCGCGGCGTGTCGTTACCGATTTCCAGCACTTCGGCAAAGAACATTTCCTTGGAAAGGAAGCCATTGAGCAGCGGAATCCCGGCCATCGCCAGGCTGGCGATGATGGCCAGCGTGCTGGTGATCGGCATCAGCCGCATCAGGCCGCCCAGCCGGCGCATGTCACGGGTGCCGGTTTCGTGGTCGATGATGCCCGCGGCCATGAACAGGCTGGCCTTGAACGTGGCATGGTTGATGACGTGGAACAGCGCCGCCACCACCGCCAACGGTGATGACAGCCCGAGCAGCAACACAATCAGGCCCAGATGGGAGATGGTGGAATAGGCCAGCAGCCCCTTCAGGTCATGCTGGAAAATCGCACTCCAGGCGCCGAACACCAGCGTGGCCGCCCCGGTCATGCTCACTACCAGGAAGAACAGGTCAGTACCGGAGAGCACCGGATGCAGGCGCAGCAGCAGGAACACCCCGGCCTTGACCATGGTGGCCGAATGCAAATACGCCGAGACCGGCGTAGGCGCGGCCATCGCCTGCGGCAGCCAGAAATGGAACGGGAACTGCGCGCTCTTGGTGAATACGCCCAGCAGCACCAGCAGCAAGATCGCCGGATACCAAGGGCTGGCGCGCACCACATCGCCGGCCGCCAGCACCGCATCGAGCTGGTAACTGCCGACCACCTGACCCAGCAAGATCATGCCGCCCAGCAGCGCAAGACCACCCATGCCGGTAATCGCCAGCGCCATGCGCGCCCCCTGGCGGGCATCCTGACGCCGGGACCAGAAACCAATCAACAGGAATGAGCTGATGGAAGTCAGCTCCCAGAACACCGCCATCAGCAGGATATTGCCGGCCAGCACCAGCCCCAGCATCGCGCCCATGAACAGCATCAGATAACTGAAAAACCGCGGGGCACTGTCCTTGGGGCTGAGGTAATAGGCCGCATACAGCACCACCAGCGCGCCAATGCCCAGCACCAGAAGCGCAAACAGCCAGGCCAGACCGTCCAGCCGCAAGGTGAAATCCAGCCCAAGGCTCGGTATCCACGCATGGCTCAGCAGCGGAATGCTGCCCTCATGCACCGCCGGAGTTTGCATGCCCAGAAGCACCAGCCCCAGTAACGGAGCCATGCCTGCAATCCATGCCACCTGTTTTCGGGACAGGCCGGAAATCAGTACCAGCAGCGCGGCAGCAAATGGAAGCAGCAGGGTCAGGCCAAGCATGAAGCCTCGGAAGTGTTTGACTTGGAAAGAAAATCCGCCAAGGCGGCGCAACATTCTAGCGGATGGCTGAAAAATTGGAGTGATGATTAAGGCCGATGAATCCCCTCATCTGCTTGATCGAGATAGCCATAAAAAACGGCGCGGGGTATTCCTCGCGCCGTCTTGGTGGGTCGCTTCAACAGGCCGTTACGGCGCCTTGAAGTGTTTTTTGAGTCCGGCCCAGCAGGCTTGATAGTCGCGTTGGCGATGTTCGGCATCCTGCGCCTGTGAAGTGGGGCGAATCACGCCACGGCTTTCAAACATGAAGGCCATGGTGCCGGTGATGTAATCGGGTTTGGACAAGTCCGCGACGGTGGCTTTCTCGAACGTAACCGCGTCCGGGCCATGTCCGGTCATGCAGTTGTGAATCGAGGCGCCGCCGGGCAGGAAGCCATCGGCCTTGGCGTCGTAGGCGCCATGAATCAGTCCCATGAACTCGCTGGCGATATTGCGGTGGAACCATGGCGGGCGGAAGGTGTTCTGCATCGCCAGGATACGCGGGCCAAAAATCACGAAGTCCAGATTGCCAACGCCGGGGGTATCGCTGGGCGAGGTCAGCACCAGAAAGATCGACGGGTCGGGATGGTCAAAGCTGATTGAGCCGATGGTGTTGAACTTGCGCAGGTCATATTTGTAGGGCACATGGTTGCCATGCCAGCCGACCACATCCAGTGGCGAATGACCAATATCGGCACGCCACAGATAGCCCTGGAATTTACCAATCAACTCGAAGTCGCCTTCCAGGTCTTCATAGGCGGCGACCGGGGTCAGGAAATCGCGCGGATTGGCAAGCCCGTTGCTGCCAATCGGGCCCAGGTCGGGAATGCGCAGGAAGGCGCCGAAGTTCTCGCAGACATAGCCGCGTGAGGCGCCATCGGGCAATGCCACACGGAAGCGGATGCCACGCGGAATCACCGCGATTTCCTGCGGCTCGACCTCCAGCATGCCCAGTTCGGTGGCAATGATGAGCCGCCCGTGCTGCGGCACGATCAACATTTCGCCATCGGCGTTGTAGAAGTAGCGCCCCTGCATGTCGCGGTTGGCGGCATACAGATGCACGCCGATGCCGGTGCCTGCGCTGGGCACGCCATTGCCGGCCATGGTGAACAGCCCTTCGATGAAGTCGGTAGGCGCTTCGGGCAGCGGCAGCGGACTCCAGCGCAATTGGTCCGGGGTAATCGCCCCTTGCACAAAATCGTTATGGAGGCGCGGCTGCGCAAACGGCGTGAACTTGCCGTGCATCGCCGCCGGACGGATGCGATATGTCCAGGTGCGGCGGTTCTGATGGCGCGGTGCGGTAAATGCGGTGCCGCTGATTTGTTCGGCATACAGGCCATGTGCCACCACCTGTGGCGAATTGCGGCCATCGGGCAGGGTGCCGGGGATGGCTTCGGTGGCGAACTCGTTGCCAAAGCCACTCATATAGGAAAGAGACATGCAAGCTCCTTGAAAATCAGGCCAAAAGTGTGCGGACACTGCCGATAAGTGCCAGCATGAGCAGCCCCATCGCCGGGAACATCGACAGCATGAAGCCCAAGGCGCGGCTGGCCGGGTTGCGTACATAGGCGCGCCAGTAAATCAGCCGTCCCATCAGGTACACCGCACCCAGTGCCACGATCCAGGTCACTGGCCAGTAGCGTGCGGCCAGGTACAGCGAGGGCAGAAACACAAACAGCACTTCCAGTGTGTTCATCTGCACCCGATAGATGCGCTCGAAGCCTTCGTGGCCGCTAACGGCTGGCGCCTTCACGCCGTACAGGCCGCGTGCGCGCCCAACCAGAAATCCGAAAAACACAAACTGCACTACCGCCAGTGCGGCAATCAAGTCCACCCAAGCTGTATTCATCGCAATGCTCCGTTCACATAGGTGGGCAGGCAAGCCCACCCTGCAAAATTCAGGGTCGAATTTTTACAGTACGCCGCGCTTCATCTGGTCGCGCTCGATCGACTCGAACAGTGCCTGGAAGTTGCCTTCGCCAAAGCCTTCGTTGCCCTTGCGCTGGATGATTTCAAAGAAAATCGGGCCAAACGCATTCTGGGTGAAGATTTGCAGCAGTTTGCGCTGCTTGGTGTCCGGGTCGGCGTCGATCAGGATCGAGTTCTTGCGCAGCCGCTCCACGTCCTCGCCATGATTGGGCACGCGGATGTCGATGACATCGAAATAGGTGTCCGGGGTATCGAGGAACTTCACCCCGCGTGCGTGCATCGCTTCCACGGTGTCATAGATGTTGTTGGTAAACAGCGCGATGTGCTGGATGCCTTCACCCTTGTAGTCGCGCAGGTATTCGTTGATCTGGCTCTTTTCGTCGCTGGACTCGTTGAGCGGGATGCGCACGATGCCATCGGGGGCGGTCATTGCCTTGGAGAGCAGGCCGGTCTTGGCACCCTTGATGTCGAAGTAGCGGATTTCGCGGAAGTTGAACAGCTTTTCGTAATATTCCGACCACTTGTCCATATTGCCGAGGAACAGGTTATGGGTGAGGTGGTCGATGAAGGTCAGGCCAAAGCCCTTGGGCTGCGCCTCGGCGCCTTCAAGCAGTTCAAAATCGGCGTACAGGTCAGCCTTGCCATCATCCACCAGATACAGCATGCAGTCGCCAATGCCCTTGATGACCGGCGCATCCACAGCCTTGCTATCGGCCTTGAAATCGATTGCTTCGCCGCCATTGGCGAGCACATGCGCCAGCACTTCGCTGGAGGGTTTCTTGAAATTGATGGCAAAGCCGCAGGCAGAAGGGCCGTGCTTTTGCGCAAAGTCCGAAGCAAACGAATCTTCCGATTCATTCAGCAGGAAGTTGATGCCGCCCTGGCGGAACAGGGTGATGGCACGATTTTTGTGCCTGGCAATGGCGGTAAAGCCCATGCTTTCAAGATATTGACGCATGCGCGCGCCTTCGCCTGCGGGCGCGGCAAATTCGACAAACTCAAACCCGTTGATGCCCATCGGGTTTTCGAAAGTGGTCGGAATCATCCCGATGTCTTGGTCAATCACGGCGCGGGCTACGGACATGGCTTACTCCTGCTTGAAGGGGAAGTTGGCAAAGCCGACTTTATAGTTTCAAATGAAACCAATGGCAAGACGCATTGCCGCAATCGCCTGCCGGAGCCCTGCATGTCATCAGCGCAATTTGATTTGGACAGCTTTCTGCCCTATCGGCTGTCGGTACTCTCCAACCGCATCAGCCAGAGCATCGCCCAGTTATATGCCGAGCGTTTTGGCATCAGCATTACCGAGTGGCGGGTGATTGCCGTGCTTGGCCGTTATAGCGGCCTGTCGGCCAACCAGTTGGCCGAGCGCACCGCCATGGACAAGGTGGCCGTCAGTCGTGCCCTGGCGCGTCTGGTCGAGCGCGGGCTGATTGCGCGCAGCACTGACGACGATGACCGTCGCCGCTCGGTGCTGGCGCTTTCTGCCAGCGGCAAACGCATCTACACGCAAATCGCCCCACTGGCGCTGCAAATGGAGCACAAATTGCTGGCTGGTTTGAGTCAGGATGAGCGCGTCATGCTGGATACCTTGCTGGAGAAGCTTTCCGAAAGCCTGCAACGGCTATGACTTTCAGATCGAGAAACTGGCTTCATGAAAAACGCCGGGACTGTGAACTGCACCCCAAAAGTTGGACGCCGATCCAACCTTTGGGGTGTTTTTCATGGCGAAGTACAGTGAGGCCTTCAAACTGCGTGTAGTGCAAAGCTACATGTCAGGAGAATCAGGCTTTGAAACCA